>NZ_JH414802.1:47403-65459 GCF_000238715.1 Klebsiella sp. 4_1_44FAA | reverse complement strand
TGCCTCATCTGGCATAAGCTGGTGCTAAAGTGGGGATACCGGCAAGCGCTGACCCGCAACCTGCTCGTCCAGGCGCTTGGCGTGATCCTTCCAGCCTGCAGCGCTTCATTGCTGTTTTGCGTGCTAAGCGCGCTTTTGGTGGGCTTTACCTTTATGGGCACCGTAACCATTGCGCTACCGAAGGCGAAAAGTCTCAGCCATCAGGTGAGCTTCAATATGATTGCCGCGATGACTGCACTGTACGGTGTGGGACAGATTGCCGGGCCGCTTATCGCCGGCGCGCTGTATCAGATCGCGGCTTCATTTAACCCGGCGCTCTGTGCCGCGGCGCTGGCGCTGCTGATTGCCGCAGGGCTGGTCTTTACCGAACGCCAGGCTTAGCCAATCGCCACGCTTTGCAGCAGCTTGCGCCACTCGCTCAGGGCGGGGGCGCTCAAGCCGCTGCGCCAGATAAGCTGGGTGGTCGCCTCGCACAGCGGTTCGCTAAGGCAGTTTTCGGGAAGCGTCATCAGCGACAGCACGCTCTGCGGCAGCAGGCAGGCGTAGCGCCCGGACGCCACGCAGGCAAGCATGCTGTGATAGGAATTGACCTCATGCACCTCGACGGCCGCCTGCTGTTCCGCCAGCCAGCGTTCTCCCAGCGCGCGGTAGCTGCAGCCGCTGGCAAATGCCGCGAACCGCAGCGGACCCGGGGTCTGCGGACGGACCAGCATCAGGGTTTCATAAAACACCGGGGTGAATGCCAGCTCGTCGGGACAGGCAGGTTGCCCATCGGCCCCTGGCGGCAGGCAGACCAGCGCGGCATCAAGGGCGGCGGTTAACACCCCCTCGGTTAACTGGCGGGTCGGTTGGGTGATGAGGGTGATATCCACCTGTGGGCACTGCTGTTGGAAGCGGGTAAGCAGCGGCGGCAGCCGGCTGGCGGCGGTCGCCTCCATCGCGCCCAGACGCAGACTGCCGCCTGGGGTTGTCGGATGCAGAGCCTGCTTTGCCTCTTCCGCCAGGCTCAGGATCCGCCGGGCATAGCTGAGAAACTGCACGCCTGCCGGGGACAACACCATTTTTTTGTTGCCGCGAACGAAGAGCTCAACGGCAAGCTCCTCTTCCAGCTGCTGAATGCGGGTCGTGATATTGGACTGTGCGCGGCCCAGCCGTTTTGCTGCCTGGGTGACGCTCTGCGTGTCTGCCACCTGAATGAAGATCTCGAGTGTGCTGTGGTTCATATTTTTCTTCTCATTACGATAATAATGTTGATCTTACCATCTTTAAAGGAGATGGTAAGCCTCCAGCATCGTTAATGCATGAGGAAACCATGAGCAACCCGCTGCTTTCGCTTCTTGATATTGATTATCCCCTGATTCAGGCCCCGATGGCGGGCGTCTCCACCCCCGCGCTGGCTGCCGCGGTAAGTAATGCCGGTGCGCTGGGCTCGCTGGGGCTGGGCGCTTCAACCGTTGCCAAGGCGGAAGCGATGATAGTCGCCACCCGCCAGCTGACGGACCGTCCGTTCAATGTCAATCTGTTCTGCCATGCGCCGCCCCGGCGCGACGCCCGGCGGGAAGCCGACTGGGCAACAACATTACGTCCCCATTTTGCCCGCTATGGCAGTACGCCACCGGATTCGTTAAGCGAGATCTACCAGACATTTATCGGTCATGCGCCGATGCTGGAGTTGCTTCTCGACATCTCGCCGGCGGTGGTGAGCTTTCATTTTGGCCTTCCTGAAGGTGAGACGATCCAGCGTCTGCGGCGGCAGGGGATCGTTACCCTGGCGACGGCAACCTCGCTCCAGGAGGCGCTGCTGATTGAACAGCAGGGGATCGACGTGGTGGTCGCTCAGGGCTATGAGGCGGGCGGGCACCGGGGGATCTTTGCTCCGCAGGCGCCTGACGCGCAGCTGAGCACCTTCACCCTGGTGCAACTTCTGCGGCGTCGACTAACCATCCCGGTGGTGGCCGCCGGGGGCATCATGGACGGAGCGGGGATCGCCAGCGTGATGCAGTTGGGGGCGCAGGGCGTACAGCTCGGTACGGCGTTTTTACTGTGTCCGGAATCGGCCGCCGACGCCGGCTACCGCGCGGCGATCCACAACAGCCTTGACGGGCGTACGGTGCTGACCTCCGCGATATCCGGGCGTCCGGCACGCTGTCTGGCGAATGCCTTCTGTGCGCTGGGGGAAGCCTGTCCGGCGAGCGCCGTGCCGGATTATCCGCTGGCGTATGATATCGGCAAAGCGCTGGCCGCCGCCGCGAAAGCCCAGGGCGTCCATGAGTATGGCGCCCACTGGGCCGGGCAGGGGGTGGGGTTGATCCGCGAGTGTGACGCCGCCAGTCTGGTTCGTCAGCTGGCGGCAGAGAGCGGCTGGAACTAATGACTGACGGCTAGCGGCGGTGGGCCAGGCGGCGCACCAGCCGATCGCCGGCCATTTGCACCCCCTGGACCATCGCCACCAGGATCAGCACTGTGCCAAACATGACTTCATTATTAAACCGCTGATAGCCGTAGCGGATGGCGAGGTCGCCGAGTCCACCGCCGCCGATCACACCGGCCATGGAGGAGAAACCAATCAGCATCACGATGGTCAGCGTGATCCCGGCCAGCAGCGTTGGCAGGGCTTCCGGCAACAGGGATTTAAAAATCACGTGCCAGACGTTGCCGCCCATCGACAGAATGGCTTCAATTCTCCCGTAGTCCACCTCGTCGAGCGCGTTTTCCGTCAGACGGGCAAAGAACGGAAAGGCGCCGATGGTTACCGGCACGATGGCGGCGGTGCTGCCCAGCGTGGTGCCGACGATCAGCCGGGTAAAGGGGATCAGGGCGATCAGCAGTACGATAAACGGCAGCGACCTGCCGATGTTGATCACCGCGCCTAACAGCGCGTTCAGTTTCGGCATCGGCGCCAGCCCGTTGGCGCGGGAAATAAACAACAGCACGCCGGTGGGCAGCCCGATCAGCACGGTAAACAGGGCCGCCAGGCCCACCATATAGAGCGTATCCAGCGTGCCGTCGAGTAATAACGGCCACAAATCTTCCCAGCTCATGCTACTCCGCATAATGGCCTCCCCTGAACGCCGTGGCGGGTAAGAAATTCCTGTTCAGCCTGCGGGTCGTGCAGCAGCGACTGGCGCAGCCGCGACCATGGGGTCACCAGCAGGTCGGCGAGTTTACCGCTTTCGACAATCTCGCCCTGTTCCAGCAGCGCCGCGTGGTCACAGATGGTTTTCACCACCTCCAGCTGGTGCGTAATCAGCACAATGGTCAGATTGAGGCGCTGGTTAATATCCGCCAGCAGGGCCAGCACCGAGGCGGTGGTCTCGGGATCCAGCGCACTGGTCGCCTCATCGCACAGCAGCACTTCCGGCCGGGCGGCCAGCGCCCGGGCGATGCCGACGCGCTGCTTTTGCCCGCCGGAAAGCTGCGACGGGAAAGCAGCGGCCTTTTCGCTGAGATCCACCAGCTCCAGCAGTTCGCGCACCCGGGCCTCGCGAGCGGCCCTCGGCACTCCGGCAATCTCCAGCGGCACCGCGACGTTGTCAGCGACGGTGCGGGCATGCAGCAGATTGAAGTGCTGGAAAATCATCCCGGTGCGCAGGCGATAATCCCGCAGCGCCGCCTTGTTCAACTGGGTAATATCCTGTCCGTTCACCAGAATGCGGCCCGAGGTGGGCCGCTCCAGTAAATTGAGACAGCGGATGAGCGTACTTTTGCCGGCGCCACTGCGCCCGAGAATGCCGTATATTGCCCCTTTCGGTATCTGCAACGCGATATCGTTCAGCGCCGGTCGGCCGGTTCCGGCGTAGGTTTTGCTCAGCCCTTCGATGGTTATCATGACTGAGGGGCCACCGGGATCACCGAGCCGTTGTAGGTTTTACGGATAAACTCCGCCACCTGCGGTGACGTCAGATCTTTCGCCAGCGCCTTAATGCGCGGGTCATTCGCCAGGGCTGGGGTGGTCACCAGAATATTGGCGTACGGGTTATGCTCGGCGCTTTCCAGCCCCAGGGCATCTTTCGCTGGCACCAGGCCGGCTTCCAGCGCGTAGTTACCGTTAATCACCGCCAGGTCGACATCGTCGAGGGAGCGCGGGATCTGCGGCGATTCAATCTCCAGAATCTTCAGGTGTTTCGGGTTCTCGACAATATCCTTCGGCGTCGCCAGGGTGGTGGCCGGGTCGGTAAATTTAGGGTCCAGCTTGATAAGCTTCTGCGCCTGCAGCAGGAACAGCGCCCGGCTCAGGTTGGTGGTGTTATTCGGCACCGCCACGGTGGCGTTTTCCGGCAGTGATGAGAAATCTTTATGCTTATGCGAGTAAATTCCCAGCGGCTCAATATGCACGGTGGCCGCGACGGCAAAGGTTTTACCCAGCGCTTTTTCCTGATCCTTCAGATAGGGAACATGCTGGAAGTAGTTGGCATCCACATCGCCACTGGCCAGCAGTTCATTGGCGTTGACCCCGCTGGTCAGCTCCACCACCTTCAGATCGAGGCTGGGATCGATTTTTTTGATGTAGTTGAGGATCTCCGCGTGGGGAACCGGGTCCGCGGCGACGCGCAGCGCGGCAGCCTGGGCAGACGTCCATACCAGAGAAAGAGACAGTGCGACCCCTGCCAGTTTAAAAGCGGCATATTTCATGGTGTGTTCCTTTTTAGTTATGGTTAAACGATCAATTGCTCGGCGCGTTCGCGAAACACGTCCTGATAGTAGCGTTCCGCCACGTCCGGATGGGAACGCAGACGGCCCTTGAGATAATTCCAGCCGACATCGCGCAGCAGCGGATTGTGCGGGTCGCTGTCCGGCCCTCGCGCTTCACGCGCCAGCTCGGGCGGCAGGGTGTAAACCGGCACCACCGCGTCAAGCTGGGCGCCGAGGAAGAAGGCGATGGAGAGGCGCTGCTGCTGCGCCGGCGGCGACACCACGCGATGGACGGTAGCGCGCAAATACCCGTTGGTCGCCAGCTCCAGCAGTTCGCCAATATTGACCACAAAGCTGCCGGCCAGCGGCACGGCGTCGATCCATTCTCCAGGCGCGACCTCTACCTGCAGTCCTTTCTGCTCGTCCTGCAGCAGGAAGCTGAGAAACCCCGAATCTTTATGGGCGCCGACGCCCTGGCTGCTTTGGGTCTCCTGCTGGCCGGGGTAGCGGATCAGTTTGATATGCTCGTTGGGTTTGTCGCCGTAGAGCTGATCGAAAGCATTCTCCGGGAGCTGCAGGGCTTCGGCAAAGGCGCGCAGCAGGCGGATGCCCACCTGGGTCATTTGCTGTTGCCAGTGAAGTAATACCGGTTTAAGCGACGGCAGGGCGGCAGGCCACAGATTCGGACCCTGCAGGCGCTGCCAGCGCGGGGCGTCGTCGCTGAGGGTCAGCGCCGGACGTTCGGCGCCGATATCAAACTGCTCTCGCCAGTCAGGCTGGCCGCGCGTCAGCTCTGAGGCCGCGCGGTTATAGCCGCGAAAATGGGGGGAGTGGATCATCGCCACCTGCTGTTTTTGCGCCTCATCGAGAGCAAAAAAGCGCTGGGACTGGCGCTGAACTTCATATTGAAGCGCGTCGTCGACACCGTGGTTGATCAAATAGAAGAAGCCGATGTCGCGGGCGGCATGACGCAGGTCGGCCAGGAAGGCCGCTTTATCCGCGGGGTCCGCGTAGCGGGCCAGATCGAGAATCGGCAGGGTGGTCGCGTTCATTGTGTTCTCCGAAAACGGGGTAATAAGTTATGGGTTGATTCAGGTTCTGGGTTCGGGCACAACAGCAGCGCATGGTGATTTCCTCTGTCCGGGGCTGAACACAGCTTGCCTCAAGGCCAAATAAGCAACCAATAACGTTATTTTCTAATTTATGACCGCGCGGGGTTCAGTGCTTTTGCGTTAAATAGATATAGGCGCGAAGCGCGTAATGAAGCCTGTTGCGCCCGTCGGTGAGAGCCAGTAAGGTAGGCGCACTTTTTAATGCGGAACGGACGTATCGTAATGCACAGCTCGAAAGATCCCCTGCACGGCGTGACGCTGGAAGCGCTGCTCAATGCCCTGGTGGCGCGCTATGGTTGGGCGGAAATGGCCCGCCAGGTCAACATTAACTGCTTTAAAAGCGATCCCAGCATTAAGTCCAGCCTCAAATTTCTCCGCCGGACGCCGTGGGCGCGCAAAGAGGTGGAGGCTATGTATCTCGCCTCCCTTGATGATGACGCGCCGGTGGAGAAAGCGGACCCCTGGGCAAACTGGCAGAAAAAATAACCCTTACCACAGGACACCATCATGCAGAGCTGGAGCAGTAAAGATTTCACCGCCGACCGCGCGTGGGGCGCGCTGGATATTGCCAATTTTTCCGGCACCACCGTGCGTCTGCACTGGACCGACCAACCCTATATCTGGCACATCAATGATGGTCAGGAGGTGTTTGCCGTGATGGATGGTCAGGTGGCGATGCATGTGAAGGTCGACGGCGAGGAGCAGGTGATCATGCTGAACGCCGGCGATATCTTCTACGCTGAGGTGGGATGCGAGCATGTCGCCCACCCGCAGGGGGCGGCGCGTATTCTGGTGATTGAGAAAGAAGGGTCGGTCTGACCCCGCGGCGGGCGGTTCTTTGCCCGCCGTTTCATCGCCCGTCAGATGCGACATACCGCGTTGATATAAATTACCTATCCTGCTTTCGATATATTTAATTCTTGTTTGCCATTCCCTTCACCCCAGCACTATCTTTTGCCGCAGACGCCTGACCAGGCACAACCGCGGGAGAGATCATGGCAACCTTACAGTGGGACCACGCCGTACAGTTTGTGAATCAGCCGGAAGCGGCCATTCAGACCTTTGCCGACCAGCAGCTGCGGGCGGTGGCCGGTGGGCGGCATCCGGGGTGGGGAACCCGCAATGCGCTGAGCTATTTTGGCCTGACCTATATCGAATTTCTCGCCATTTCCGACCCGGATGAACTGCGCGCTGCGACGGACAAATTCCTCCTTTCGCGCGACGCCGCACGGCTGCTGCCGGAGAATGAGGCGCTGTTTCGGGTGGCGCTGCGCAGCGACGACATCGACGCCACCCATGACCAGTTGCGTCGCACAGGGGTGACAGTGTCACCGATTGTCGATGGCCAGCGCAACGATCCGCAGGGCAATATCATCCGCTGGCGGATCTTCACCATTGATGGCGACACTGCCGGGCTGGTCTATCCCTTTGTGCTGCAGTGGGGAGAAGACGACGCCACCCGGCTGACGCGGCTGCGCGCCCAGAGGCTGGACGTGCCGCATCCGCTGGGCGACATTACGCTTGAGCAGGCGGTGTTCGAGGTGGTCAATCCGCAGGCTGTGCGCGATCGCTGGCAGGCGCTGCTGGGCTTTCCGCCACTGGGGGAGCAGGGACTGGACGTGGGCGGCCGGCAATTTATCTTCCGTGAAGGGGCTGCCAACCAGCTGACCGAACTGGTGTTCCGCGTCGCCAACCCGGCGCTTAAGGGGCATCGCTTTCGTGTCGGCAACGGCGTGTATCGCTTTACATAAAGGCTGACTCTAGCGTGCCGTGGCGCGCAGGGCTCCCGGCGGCTGGCCGGTGATGCGTTTGAAAGCCCGGCTGAAGGCCGCCAGCGACTGATACCCGAGGCTGAAGGCGACTTTTTCCAGCGCCTGGCCTTCATGGGTGATGTACTGCACCGCCAGCCGCATACGCAGCTCGGTGAGATAGCGGGCGGGGGTGGTGCCGGTGGCGGCGAGAAAACGTTCCGCGAACAGCGAGCGTGAAAGACCCGCCTCCCGCGCCAGATCTTCCACTTTCCAGTTGACCCCCGGGCGCTGATGCATGGCGTAGATCGCTTTCGCCAGCCGGGGATCGCGCAGGACCTGTACCCAGCCGGTGGCGTTGCCGCACCCGCACGCTACCCAGCCGCGGACAATCAGCGCGGCCACCACGTCCGCCAGCCGGGCGAGGATCCCGGCATAGCCTGCCTGGCGGGTGAGGGATTCCCGCTCCATCGCCGCCAGCAGCGGCTGGATCTCCGGCCAGGTATTAAGCAGGCTGCTGACCCGCATCACCTCGGGCATGGCCTTGACCAGCGGCTGCATGCCGCCGAGCTCAAAGTCCATACAACCGCTGAAAATGACGGCGCGCTCCGGGCAGTCAGGCTGGTCGCCAGCGTTGATACAACTTACCGTGCTGCACACCGTTTCGCTGGGCAGCTGCGCCACATTGACCACCGTGGCCTGCGGATCCGAGAGCAGGGCGTGCCCGTCGCCGTTGGGAATAAACAGCGCATCGCCGCTCTCGAGGGTGAACTGTTCCCCGCGGGCCATGCGCAGCAGCACCGGCCCGCGGCTGATGAAATGGAACTGGGCTTTACCCGCCACGGCGCTAAAGCCGACGCCGAACGGGCGTGCGGTTTCGATGCGCCGGTAGTTAACGCCGGAGAGGCGCATACCGCGCAACAGTTCGCTGGTCAGGTCGATGGCAGGCTGGCTCATGGCAATTCCGGACGAATAATCAATAACTGAAGAGTATGCATCATATATCGTCCGAAAGTAAGTCCCTAAGATGACCAGGATGTTAATAAACCTGGAGAGTTGTATATGAGTTCCTGCATAGCTGCTGACGCGAGCCTGTCACCCGCCAAACCTGCCTGGCGCGCCGTCTATGCCCTGGCCCTCGGGGTGTTCGGCCTGATCGTGGCCGAGTTTCTGCCCGCCAGCCTGTTAACGCCGATGGCCAGCAGCCTCGGCGTCAGTGAAGGGATGGCCGGACAGGCGGTCACCGCGACGGCGCTGGTGGCGTTAGTTACCGGCCTGCTGATCGCCACCGCCACCCGCAATATCGATCGCCGCTGGGTGCTGATGTTCTTTTCCGTACTGCAGATAGTCTCCAGCCTGATGGTCGCTTTTGCCGATTCGCTGGCGTTTCTCCTGCTGGGCCGTCTGCTGTTGGGGATCGCCATCGGCGGCTTCTGGGCGATGTCCACCGCCACGGCGATGCGTCTGGTGCCGGCGGCCCATGTGCCAAAGGCGCTGGCGATCATTTTTTCCGCGGTGTCTGTCGCCACGGTGGTGGCCGCGCCGCTCGGCAGCTACCTCGGGGAGCTGATCGGCTGGCGCAACGTGTTTATTCTCTGTGCGATACCCAGCCTGCTGGCGCTGCTCTGGCAGTTGTGGGTGCTGCCCTCCATGCGCCCGGAGAGCGTCGGGACCTTCTCCACGCTGTTCAGGGTGCTGCGCCGTCCCGGTATGCTGGGCGGCATGCTGGCGACGATCCTGATTTTCAGCGGCCATTTCGCCTTCTTTACCTACCTGCGGCCGTTCCTTGAGACCGTCGCGCAGGCCAGTGTCGAAGGGGTTTCGCTGATATTGCTCGGCTTCGGTATCGCTAACTTTATCGGCACTTCGGTGGCGAGCTATCTGCTGAGCCGTAGCCTGCGTCTCACCCTGGCGCTGGTGCCGTTGATGATGAGCGTTCTGGCGCTGCTGATGGTGACGTTTGGCCATCTGACCGTGCTGGCCGGGCTGCTGGTCGCCCTGTGGGGATTTGCCTTCGGCCTGGTGCCGGTGGCCTGGTCCACCTGGCTTGCCACCACCGTGCCGGATGAAGCAGAAAGCGCGGGCGGTCTGCTGGTCGCCTCTATTCAGCTGGCCATCAGCGCCGGGGCCGCCGGCGGCGGGGCGGTGTTTGATTTGCACGGCGCCAGCGGCGTCTTCACCGGCAGCGGTCTGCTGCTGTTGAGCGCGATGGTGATTGTCTTCGCCGCCGTACGGGTGAAACCGGTCGCCCGCGCCGACCAGCCGGTGACGGGCCGCTTATCCCGCGAGATCGATAACTAAATTGGCCGACAGGCTGCGGGAGCAGCACAGCGCAATATGCTGTTCTGCGGCCTGTTTTTCCGCCTCCGACTGCACGGTATCCCGGTGGTCGACGGTTCCCTCGCGTACCGGCGTCAGGCAGGCGCCGCAGATCCCCCATCTCGCAGGAGAGCGGCACCGCGACGCCATGCTCCTGCAGCACCTGGGCGATGGTTTTGTCCCCCGGCACCGGCCAGCGCTCCCCGGTGGAGGTGAGGGTGATGGTGAAGGTTCCGTCCGCCGCCGACGCCGCCGTCGGGGCGGGCGGCTGGAACGCTTCGCTGTGCAATTGCGCCTCCTCCCATCCGGCCGCCCGTGCGGTATCGCGAACCCGGGCCATAAATCCGGGCGGACCGCAAAAGTAGACCCGGGTGTCGGCGTCCGGAGCCCCCAGATCCTGCGCCAGCCGCTGGCGCGGACTCTGCCCCTCGTCTGAGCAGTGGATCTGGCAGATTCCACCCGCTAGCTGGCGGGCGATCTCGGTGGCGAAGGCGGCCTCCTGCGCACGGCTAACGTAATAGTGCAGCGTAAAGCTGGCGCCGGACGCCGCCCGGGCGTGGGCCATCGCCAGCAGCGGCGTAATCCCGATCCCGGCGGCGAGAAGCACCACATGGCCGCCCTCGTGCAGCGGAAAGTGGTTGCGCGGGGCAGAGATCATCAATGGCTGTCCCGGGCGCAGGGTGTCATGAATATAACGGGAGCCACCGCGAGACTGCGACTCGCGGGCGATGCAGAGCAGATAGCGATCCCGTTCGGCCGGGCTGCCGGTCAGGGAGTACTGACGGATCAGCCCGCAGGGAAGATGGAGATCGATATGGGCGCCGGGCGTCCACGCCGGCAGCGGTTGCCCCTCGGCGCTCACCAGACTAACGGCCAGATTTTTAGCGCCCTGGCGCCACAGGCCATCGACCACCACCGGGAGTATGTCGCGCATATGACCTCCACTCATACCAGAAAGAAATCGCCAAAGCCCATCTTCTTCAGCCCGCGCCGGTAGGCGATAGAGCTGCGGTCCGCCGGAATATGCGCCTCCAGGGTCAGATCCAGCGGCAACCGTTCCGGACGCTGGGTCTCGACCATCAGGCGGTCCTCTTCAAATACCCGCAGGTTGAACGCATGTACGTCTTCCACCGGCACGTGCAGATCGAAGTTGCGGGCAATAGGGGCAAACATCCGCGTCACCCGGGACGACACCGGCGAGGCGGCGTTCATGATCACCAGCCTGGCGTCGGCGGGAAAATGGATGGTCAGCGTAGCGGTGAACGGCAGATGCATTTCAAAGTGACGCAGCCACTGGAACCCTTCCGGCGCGCGGAAATCAGAGCTGGCCGGGTAATTGCCCACCGAGCTCCAGTAGTCGGCAACAAAGCCGAACGGCGTCTCCTGCGGGGTATAGTCCGGCACCTGCTGGTTGTCCGGATCGGCGAAGGTGTCGGTGTGGATCCACGCGAAGTGGGCGACATCGAGAAAGCCTTCGACCTGGCGGCCGGCAAATCCCTTTACCTCGAAGGCCGGGCAGTTGATTTGCTGAAAGCCGGCGTCGTCCCAGTGCGGCATGGTCGGTAACGGCGGCGGATTGTCCGGATCGCAGGCCAGGCAGGTCCAGATCAGCCCGTAGCGCTCCTCCACGGCGAAGCTGGTGAGATGCAGTTTGGCCGGAATGGGTTGCCCCGGACTGGAGGGGATACGGTTGCAGCGGCCATCCTCGCCAAAACGCAGGCCATGATAGGGGCAGACGATACCTTCCTCTTCATGAAATCCCAGGGTCAGCGGCACCCCGCGGTGCGGGCAGACGTCGCGGGCGACTACCACCTGGCCTTTAATACGATAGATAACCAGCTGTTCGTCCAACAAGGTGGCTTTCACCGGGGCGCCGGCAATATCGCAGGCGCGGGCCACCGGGTGCCAGCAGCGGGCCAGCCGCAGCCAGTCTTCCGGGTCAAAGGTGCAATGGGCGGGGGGCGTGGGGGTGGTTGTCTTCATGATTTCTCTTCCTGCTCACATCGGTGATTGTTTTATTGTTGTGAGATTATTGTTGTCATATTAGGGTGTTCACATCCATCACCATTAATTCACTCTGCTGTTGCAAAAAAGAGTACAGGGGCGCCATGAGTCCATTTTCCCGTTTCGCGCACTATTTCATCGCCGTGGCCCGCTGCGGCAGTCTGCGCCGGGCCGCCGAGCAGCTGCATATCTCCGCCTCGGCAATTAACCGCCAGATCCTGCAGGCCGAGGAGGCCTTCGGTACCCCGCTGTTCGAGCGCCTGCCGGAGGGACTGCGGATGACCACCGCCGGTGAACTGCTGTATGACAATCTGCTGCGCTGGCAGAAGGAATTTCGTCAGACCCGACAGAAATTTGATGAGCTGCAGGGGATGAAGCGCGGAAGCGTTAGCGTTGGCATGGTGCAGGCGCTGGCGGAAGGGGGCTTCGCCGCCGCGCTGGCGGAGATCATCGCCAGCTGGCCGTGGCTGGAGCTGGATCTGCAGGTGGCTGACAGCCACACCGTCAGCCAGAAAGTGCGTCAGGCGGACCTGGACGTCGGCCTGATCCTCGATCCGCAGGGGCAGGCTGGACTCAGCGTGCTGGCCTTTGCCGAACTGGAGGTGGGGATTGTGATGCGTCCGGACCATCCCCTGGCGGGGGCGAAGGCGCTGTCTTTGGGCGAGCTCAGCCTGGAGCGGCATATCGTGCCCGGCGCGCCGCTGATCGTCCATGAGCGGGTGGCGCTCCTCTATCGCCACCATGACTTTGCGCCGGAGAATACCATCAGCTGCAATGATATCCGGCTTATCAAGTCGTTGGTGCTACGCGGCAGCGGCGTGACGCTCCTTAGCCTGCTCGACGTGCTGGACGAGGTCCAGCGTGGACAGCTGGCCTTTGTCCCGCTGCGCAGTACGCTGTTGCGACCGCTGACCCTGGCGCTGTGTACTGCGCCCTCGCGTCAGCTTTCGCGGCCCGCGCAAATGGCCATTCAGACGCTGAGTGCGGTGATCGAATCCATGGCGACGGTCAGCCCAGCGGCCCGCTGAGGATGGTGTCGCACATGCCGTTGATAATGCGCTCCCCGGTCTCCTCACGCAGCTCCTGGTACCAGGCTTCGGTGAGCTGCATATCCTTCCCGTGGGTAATATCGCACCGCTTGCGCGCCTTCAGCACCAGGTCACGAACCCGGTCGCAGCGCTGGGCTTCATACTCGCGCAGGGCGGCCGCAATATCTCGGGTCTGGCGGAAAACGGCGCCCAGCACCACTGCATCTTCCATCGCCGCGCAGCCTCCCTGGCCAATATCCGGGGTGGTGCTGTGTCCGGCATCGCCGAGCAGCGCGACGCGGCCGCGCACCAGGCGGCTGAAAGGTTCGATATCATGGATTTCAATGCGGTTGGTAGTCTGCGGGTCGAGGGCGGCGATCAGCTTCTGCACCGGCGGCGCCCAGCCGGCAAAGTAGCGGCTGAGGTCAGCGCGCAGGGTGTCACGATCCTCCGCCAGACCCGCCGGAAGCGGCACATCAAAGAAAAAGTAGAACCGGCCGGCGGAGACCGGCATCAGCGAGACGCGCTTGCCTTCGCCGACAAAGGTGGTCCACTGATCGCCGGGCGCCAGCGCTTCATCTATCTCCACCAGACCGTTCCAGTTGACGTAGCCGGCGTAGCGGCGCTGCGGGGTAAAGCCCAGCACCCACGGACGCAGTGCGGAATGGCTGCCGTCGGCGGCAATCAGCAGATCGCCGCTGGCGCTGCTGCCGTCGGTAAACCATACCGTCACGCCGTCGGCGTCTTCTTCACAGCGGGTGACGCGTTTGCCGAACTGCACGCTGTCCCGTCCCCAGTAATCCAGCATTTCCCGCTGCAGTTCTGCCCGGGAGACCGGGCAGGGGCGGCTGCCGGTGCGTTCGATCAGCGGGGCGAGACTGAACTGGGTCATGTTCTCGCCGCTGCGGAAATCACGATACGCCATCCGGCGCAGCGGCCCGCCGAAGGTCTCCATGATGTCGCCCATGCCGAGGTGGGCCATGCACTTCACGCCGTTGGGCCACACGGAAATCGCTGCGCCGACCGGTTTGATCTCTTTCACCGCTTCATAGACGTCGCAGTCGATCCCCGACTGTTTGAGCGCCACTGCCGCGCTTAAACCGCCGATGCCGGCGCCAATCACGATTGCTTTCATTTTTTTCTCCTTCTCCCGATGTTGTGACTGACTACAGCAATTTGCGTACCAGTTCGCCGGAGGGAGGAAAACCGCCTGCCTGAGGCACAGCGATGGCTCATGACGCACCGCATCGGTGCAATATGAGCTATTGGTTGCCTTTTTATGAATCAAAAGTTTCTTTATGTTGCATTAAGAATCTATCGTTTCAGACGCCTGGTTCAGCAGCGGAGAGGGGTGATGCATCACGAGCGTAATCTAAGTTGATGATTTTGGAGTGATAATAAATTTATTGGTGCCCTTTTGTCGTCTCTGGCCTGCTTTGTGCACTAGCCCATGCACTTCTCTTTGCTACGGGATATCACTATGTCTGACGAACATCACAGTGGCCTGCTTTACGGCCTTGAACAGCGGATCCCACCGCTTCCGGCCTTTTTCAGCGCTCTCCAGCATGTGCTGGCGGGCCTGGTGGGGATCATCACGCCGCCGCTGATCATCGGCGCTACCCTCGGGCTTGGCGACTGGCTGCCGTATCTCATCAGTATGTCGCTGCTGGCCTCGGGCATTGGCACTTTTCTGCAGTCCAATCGGGTATGGGGCATCGGCGCCGGGATGATCTGCATGCAGGGCACCAGTTTTGCCTTCCTCGGCGTGACGGTGGCCGGAGGGATGTGGGTAAAAGCGCAGGGCGGCGGGCCGCAGGATATGATGGCGATGCTGTTTGGCGTTAACTTTGTCGCCGCTCTGGTGCCGGTGATTGTCAGCCGCTTTATCGAACCGCTGAAGAAAATCTTTACTCCCATCATTACCGGCAGCGTGATTGCGCTGATCGGCATCAGCCTGATCAAGGTCAGCGTCATCAACTGGTGCGGTGGGGAAAAGGCCGAGGATTTCGCCAGCATGAGCAACATCGCGCTCGGGGCGGGCACCCTCGGGGTTATCGTCCTGCTGAGCTGCGCCAAAAACCGCTGGCTGCGGCTCTCCTCGGTGGTGGTGGGCATTGCCGTGGGCTGCATCGCAGCGGGGCTGAGCGGTCAGTTCCATCTCCACAGCCTGGGCGCCACTCTGTTTCGCCTGCCGACGCTGTTTCCGTTCGGCTTTCAGTTTAACAGCGCGATATTTCTGCCGGTCGCCCTGGTGTCGCTGGTCTGTATTCTGGAGGCGGTGGGCGATCTGACGGCCAACTCGCTGATTTCACAACAGTCTGTTGACGATCGCGCTTTCCGTAACCGGCTGAAGGGCGGTATCCTGGCGGATGGCGTCAGCTGTATGGTGGCGGCCATGCTCTGTGCTTTTCCGAACACCACCTTCGCGCAGAACAACGGCGTGATCCAGATGACCGGGGTGGCCAGCCGCTATGTCGGACGCTACATTGGCGTGATTCTGATCCTGCTCGGGCTGTTCCCCCCGGTGGGCGAACTGCTGCGGCAGATCCCGGCGCCGGTGCTGGGGGGCGCCACGATGGTGATGTTTGGCTGCGTGGTGGCGGCCGGGATCCGGATTATTACCCAGACCCCGCTGAGCCGTCGCGATGTGCTGATCGTGGGGCTGGCGTTTGGCGCGGGTCTTGGCGTGGAGTCGGTGCCGGCGTTTCTCAGCCATTTTCCGCCGATGGTCGGCGATCTGTTCGGTTCGGCGGCCACCAGCGGTGGGCTGGTAGCGATAGCGCTGAACCTTATTCTGCCGCAGGAGCAGGCGGCGACGAAATCGTTAAGGAGTCAGGATGATCGCGCTGAGTCAGTTTAACAGCCTGAGCAAAGATGAGGCGGCGGGGCTGCTGGCCCCTTGCGTGGCGATCCCGGCCTGGGGCGAGACGCTGGTGAGCTTGCGACCTTTCGCCAGCCGCCATGCGCTGCTGCAGGCCGCCCGTAAGGCGATGGCTAACTGGGGAGAGGATGAGCTGAACGCGGCGCTCAGCGCCCATCCGCGGATCGGTGAAAAGCCGACCGGCGGCCAGGCGCATGCGGCGCTGTCGCGCCAGGAGCAGTCGGCGGTGGACAGCGAGAATGAGCGGCTCGCGCAGGCCCTGCGGGAGGGGAATGCCCGCTACGAAGCCCGCTTTGGCCGGGTGTTTTTAATCCGCGCCAAAGGGCGCAGCGGCGATGAGATGTTGCAGGCGCTGACGCGCCGGCTGCAGCATACCGCCGACGAAGAAGTGGCCGAGGCGCTTGCCCAGCTGCGAGAGATTACGATGTTAAGACTGGAAGGAGTGATTGGCGAATGAGCACCCTGAGCACCCATATTCTGGATATTTCCACCGGTACGCCGGCAGAAGGCGTAACGGTCAGCCTGAGCCGGGAGGGCGAGACGCTGGCGAACCTGGTGACCAACGCCCAGGGGCGTATCGCCACCTTTAGCGCCGAGCCGCTGCCGGCGGGGCGCTATTGCTTAACAGCGGAAACCGGGGCGTGGTTTGCCCGCGCCGGGCGCGAGAGCGTCTTTACCCGGGCGCAGATTGATTTTGTTATCGGCGAGGCGGCAGAGGACCATTTCCATCTGCCGTTTCTCATCGCCCCGGGCGGGTGGTCGACCTACCGCGGCAGCTAAGCCGGCTGCTCGCTGCCGGGCGGCGCTGCGCTTGCCCGGTCTGGAGCGTTACGGAGCGGGCAGAGACAGCCCCGTAGGCCCGGTAAGGCGCAGCCGCCACCGGGCATTAAACCGGCAACAGAGCTGGCTGCCCGCTGCCGGGCGGCGCTGCGCTTGCCCGGCCTGGATCGTTACGGAGCGGGCAGAGACAGCCCGTAGGCCCGGTAAGGCGCAGCCGCCACCGGGCATGTACAGATGGCTCCGGCGATCATCCTTCCTGTTTTATCCCCACACAAGGATAATTATTCTCTATCCCCACCAGGGGATATCCTTGACATTATCCCCTATAGGGTATAAAACCAATTTTATCCCGACAGGGGGATAAATGATGGTGAGGAACAAGGCGATGAATTCCCCGCAGATATACAGTCCCGTGCAGCTGGCCAATTACCTGAAGCTGCTGCGCCAGCAGAACCACTGGACCCAGGATGCGCTGGCCAGGCGGATCGGCATTAAGCAGGCCACGCTGTCCAATTTTGAAAATCACCCCGACAAAACCACCTTAACCACGCTGTTTAAGATCCTCCAGTCGCTGGGGGTGGTGATGATGCTGAACGCCAAAGCTGCTGAGACGGCGCCGGCTCCCGATAACAACACGGACCTTGACTGGTAATGGCGACGCTTACCACCTGGATGAACAATGTGCGCGTGGGAACCTTAACCCGCCAGGCTAACGGGGCGCACAGTTTTCGCTATGACGAAGAGTGGCTGCGCAGCCCGCGCGCCAGACCGCTCTCCCTCTCACTGCCGCTGCAGTATGGCAATATCACTGCCGACGCGGTGTATCACTATTTTGATAACCTGCTGCCCGATAGCCCGCAGGTCCGCGACCGGATCGTCAGGCGCTATCAGGCGCGCTCGAAGCAGCCGTTCGATCTGCTGGCCGAAGTCGGGCGGGATAGCGTAGGGGCGGTGACCCTCCTGCCGCCGGGGGAAGAGGCGCACCTGGAAGGATTACGCTGGCAGACGCTGGACGAGGCGCAGCTCACCGCTTTGCTGACCGCTTACCAGTCGGATATCCCCCTCGGGATGATTACCAGCCAGGACGATTTCCGTATCTCGGTGGCCGGCGCCCAGGAGAAAACGGCGCTGCTGCGGATGGGCGAGCAGTGGTGTATTCCGCAGGGCGCCACGCCGACCACGCATATCATTAAGCTGCCCATCGGCGAGATAAAGCAGCCCAATGCGACGCTGGATCTGCGCGAAAGCGTGGATAATGAGTATCTGTGCCTGGCGCTGGCCAGAGAACTGGGCCTGGCGGTGCCGGAAGCGGAGATCATCACCACCCCGCGGATCCGCGCCCTGGCGGTAACCCGCTTCGACCGGCGCTGGGCGCAGGAGGGACGGGTGCTGCTGCGTCTGCCGCAGGAGGATCTGTGTCAGGCTTTTTGGTCTTCCTTCAGCGATGAAATATGAGTCTGACGGCGGGCCGGGTATCGCCGCGATCATGTACCTTTCTGCGTGGGCTCGAGTGAAGCGCTAGAAAGATCGCTATGTACTTTATAGTAAGTTC
>NZ_JH414802.1:0-47070 GCF_000238715.1 Klebsiella sp. 4_1_44FAA | reverse complement strand
CAGTGGCTGACGGGGGCGACGGACGGTCACGCAAAAAACTTACTCAATTTACCTGTTGCCCGGCGGCAGCTACCGCTTAACACCGTTCTACGACATTATTTCGGCGTTTCCGGTGCTGGGCGGCACGGGACTGCATCTGCGCGATCTGAAGCTGTCGATGGGGCTCAATGCCACAAAAGGGCGTAAAACAGAGATTAACGCCATCTATCCGCGTCATTTTCTGGCGACGGCCAAAGCGGTGAACTTTCCCCGGGAGCAGATGCTGGCGATCCTCCAGGAGTTTGCCGGGCATGTGCCGCAGGCAATCGAAAGCGCTCGCCGGACGCTGCCGGCGGACTTTTCCAGCCACGTCTGGCAGGCCATTACAGAGAACATGCTGAAGCTGCACGCCCGCCTGCAGCAAGGGCTGCAGGCGCTATAGCAGAGCCGGCTGGCGGCTAGCTCTGCGGCTGCCCCCAGCGGCTGCGCAAATAGTTAACCGCCTGCCGGGTTTGCGGCTGATTGAGGTTGTTTTCGCGGAACAGGATGGTGCCCTGGATCTGCGGCAGAGTCTCATTGAGATCGAGCTGCTTTTTCAGCTCCGGCACGCCGCCATCCACCGTCCAGTCAGGCTCGTTTTTGGACGGTTCACCCACCTTGTACAGCGCCACGCCGATATACAGCCGGGTATGCGTCGGTTTAACCACCTCGGCCCACCAGTTGGCCAGCACATCATAGCGCGCGGCATCGCGGGCAAACGGCCAGTAGATCTGCGGCGCGATGTAGTCGAGCAGTCCCTGCTGCACCCAGCTGCGGGTATCGGCATAGGATTCATCATAGGCGGCCGCGCCCCGGGTATCGGACCCCGCCGGATCGTGGGAGCGGTTGCGCCACACCCCGGCCGGGCTCACGCCAAACTCGACGTTCGGATTGAGCTTTTTGATGGTGGTGGAAACCTGGGCTATGAGCTGCTGGGTGTTATGCCGCCGCCAGTCGCCCTTCGAGGTATAGCCCTGCCCGTAACGGCGGAAAGTCTCGTTGTCGTTAAGCGGGGAAGAGGCGGTTTCGGTATAGAAATAGTCATCGAACTGCACGCCGTCAATCGGGTAGTTCTGCACCACTTCAGCGACGATGCTGGTGATCCAGTCACGCGCTTCGGGAATGCCCGGGTCGAGAACAAAGCGATCGCTGGCGGTGCGGATCCAGTTACGGTGCAGGACGAACACGCTGGCCGGTACCTGAGTAAGGGTGTTGTTCAGCTCGGCAATCGTCGACGGTTTGGTGTTGACCGAGACGCGGTAGGGATTAAACCACGCGTGAACCTTCATGCCGCGCTTGTGCGCTTCATCCAGCATAAACTGCAGCGGATCGTAGCCAGGGTATTCGCCGATTTTGCCGGTCAGCATATCGGACCACGGCAGAATATCCGACCGCCAGAGCGCCGTACCGTCCGGTTTCACCTGGAAAAAGACGGTGTTGATCCCCAGGCGCTGCAGGTTATCGAGTTTAGCGATCAGCGCCAGCTTCTGCTGCGTGATGCGGCTCTCCGGCGTGCTGGCGATAATCGACCCGACCGGCGGCCAGTCAAGGCGCGAAACGGTGGTGAGCCACACGCCGCGCACCGGCTCCCGGTGCGCCTGCCCGGCTTTGACGGCGGCAGCGTTCGGCGGCGTGACAAGGGATTTAGGGGCTTTACTGGTGCAGCTGAACAGCATGCCAGCGGCGATGAGCGCCGCGCCTGCCAGCGCCACTTTGCTGGCTAAGGGGAATCGACGAGAATGGCTGATGATGAACTCCCGTGTACTCAGATCGTCGCGTGTAGGCGCTATTCTCTTACGATTCGCCGGTCAGAGCAATTCCTTCATCCGCTTCATCCGTCGGTTCGCCATCGCCTAGTCATAATGCAAGGTATAGGTCGCGACGGCCGACACCTGACCGGCGGTGATCCGGGAACGTGTCTGGTAGTAGCGGGCAGTGAGCGGCAGGGTAAACCGGCCCGCGCTCGCGCTGCCCAGCGTCATCTCATGATTCAGTACGACCGGCTGACGATGGTAAAGCAACTGCACGCCAATACCCTGCGCCCGATCGTCGGTGGCGTCATTGCGCAGAACGCCATGCCCCCGGGCGGAGAAGGGCTCCGCGCCGTCAACTCGCAGGGAAACCGTGACCGCGCTGTTGCAATCCAGCTGCAGCGCGAAAGGGGTGTCGCCGGTGGTTTTGCCGACGCCGCCGAAGTGGTCAAGCATCGCCGCAGGGAGCTTAATCAGGGCTGGCGTGGCGTCATTCACTGAACATCCCGCGGTGCTGATCCTGCCGGTTAAGTCTAACGCGGCCAGCGGGGTATGCTCCGCCATTAAAAAGCGCTCGCTGTGATACTCAAGCTCGCCCGGCGTCGCCGCGGGACCGGTTTTAATGAGCTCAATCGTCAGGCGGAAATAGCCCAGTTTCCACACCGCATCGGGCAAGGCGGCGGGATTGTCCACCCGTTGGCTAAACGGCGAGGGCGTCGGCCGGTCAGGAAAGCCGCCATAGCCGCCGATAGCGCGCAGCGATACGCGAACGCCAATGCCGGCGAGGTTAGTTTGATAAACCGTCGGTCGCGTCACTCCCCCGGACAGCAGACTGTCCAGCAACAGCGGTGATAGCCCGTGCGGATCGTCCGCGCAGCGGATCCACTGTTCGCCGCCGTCGCTAAGGCGGTTCCAGGCGAAACTTTTATGATACAGCGGGGTGCCGGGTCTGGCGTCAGCCGGAACCGTGAGCTGCCCCACGTTCAGCCGAAGGGTGGAGGCCTGGCCGCGGACAAACACTGGCGTACAGGCCCATCCGCTGGCGGCCGGTAACAGAATAAATAACAGCGTCATGGCGACCCGACGCAGGAGAGTTAAAAAGGACATGATAACGTCTGCTGTAAAATGAGTGGATGGGGGGTCTGCGCCAGCGTCGGGGTGAGATCGTAGCGGGCGCTACAGCGCTGCTGAGGGCCCGGCCCCCATTGCGCATAAAGGATGCCTTTTGGCGCCAGGCCGGCCAGGTACACCTGACCCTCGCTGGCAACGATGCTGTTGGTGTCCTTAGCGCGTACTTCGCTGCCAAAGGGCAGCGGTTGTCCCCGCGACTGCAGCGTAAACAGCGCCTTATAGCCAACGTGGGTGTGAAAGCGCGCCAGAACCACCGCGTCTTTGGTAGGGACCAGCGTCACGGTGCTGTTGGCCAGATCCACATTCTCCGGCAGCGAATGGCTGTCGAGAGAGACGTCGTTGCGGTGATAGGCGGTGGCGAAGGGCAGCACGGCGTACCCGTCACCATTGGTGGCGATGGTTTTCTGGTTGGCGAGGGTCACACCGCCGGCGCCACCGGCGTCAATCAGGACGACAGCGCCATTCATTTCCGGCGTAAAGACTACCCCGTGGCGGTGAATCAGAATGCCCCCGCTGGCGCCGTAGTTCAGACGAGCGGCCTGCGAATCGTGGCTGTAGCCGAGATTCAGATCGCCCCTTCCACTGCTGTACCCGGCCGTCAGGCTGCCGCTGGACCCGTTTTGCCGATCGCGGGTTTGGCTGACGGCGTAGCTAAGCGCGTGATTGTCCAGCAATGTGCCGTTGAGGCTGACCATCTGACTGCCAACGCTGTGGCGGGAGGAGGTCAGGGTATAGCCGGCATAGCTCCCCGGCAGCAGGTGGCTCAACGGCACGGAAAGTGACAACGTCACCACTTTGTCGGAATGCGGCTCGTCATCCTCCTCGTCACCGTGGCTGC
Organism: Klebsiella sp. 4_1_44FAA; assembly: GCF_000238715.1. Classification (NCBI taxonomy): domain Bacteria; kingdom Pseudomonadati; phylum Pseudomonadota; class Gammaproteobacteria; order Enterobacterales; family Enterobacteriaceae; genus Klebsiella; species Klebsiella sp. 4_1_44FAA. The sequence continues at coordinate 43,332 of NZ_JH414802.1, read as the reverse complement.
TGCGGGAGTCGCTGTAGCTGAGCGACCACGCGATACCGTGAACCTGGCTGCTGATCCCCATATTGGCGGTACGCTGTGAGGCGCCCCCTGACCAGTAGCTGTCCTGGTCGAGGCTCAGATAGAGGGTGATATCGTACGGCAGGCTCTGGCTGGCGGTGATTTGCAGGGTTGCTTTTTTGTTGTCGCTATCCTGCAGGTCGTCGTCGCTACCCGGGCTGGAAAACGCCTCGCTCAGCGTGGCATAGCGCTGATGCGAATAACGCCAGCCGGTGAAAGTCAACTGCGTGCCAAGACGATCAAAACCTTTGCTGTACTGGAGCTGCCAGGCCCGGCCATCGATCGGATCCTGCTGGTGCCGGTCGCGGGCGTTTAACTGCTGCAGCGAGAGCGCCCCGGCTTCTCCCAAACCCAGTCCTGCGCCGAGCGAGAGGTTATGGTATTGCGCCGCGCTCTGCAGTCCGCCAAACAGCGTCAGGTTATGGGCGAACCCGCGCATCAGCGACAGCTGCATCATCAACGGCCGCTGGCTGGCATCGTCGCTATGGTAGCGCCCGGCGACCAGGTTGTATTTCAGGCTGCCTTCGCGCTGCATGCTGGTCACCGAAGCATACGGCTGGGTGAAGCGGCGGATTTCGCCATCCGACTCTTTGACGGCAACCTCAAGATTGCCGCTGCTGGCGGTGGGATAAAGATCGTCAATCACGAACGCGCCGGGGGTGACGTAGGTTTGATACAGCACGTAGCCATTTTGCCGAACCGTGACCTGGGCGTTGGTTCTGGCAATCCCGCGGATGGTCGGGGCAAAACCTTTCTGCGAGTCCGGGAGCATTGCATCGCTGGAGGCGAGGGATATTCCCTGAAACTGTACCGCGTCAAACACATCGCCTGACGTGAAGGTATCCCCGAGGGTCAGTTCACTCTGCCAGCGCGTCAGGTCGCGCTCAAGCCAGGCGCCGCTGGTCGCCCACTGGGGCTTATCATCGCTGTTAGCGGTCAGGCTATTGCTGGCGCGCAGGCGCCAGGCGCCGACGTTCACGCCGCTTTTCAACATCAGATAGTTATCGCGCTCGGTGCTGCCCTCGCGGGTACGCTGGCTGGCGCCTGAATAACGATAGTTACTCTGAAAGGCGCTAATACCTTCGTCCCACAGCGCAGAGGGAATATTATCCCTCGCCCGGTGCGTCATCAGCGCCTGAGGAATGGTCATTACCAGCCGCTGATGAGCAAAATCGAAATTGACCGTGCTGCCCGGCAGCAGCGCGTTGAGTTCGGGGCATGAGCGGGGCGTTGCGCCGGGCGCCTGGGACAGCACGGCCGGGTTAACTCCGGCCTGCAGCAGATCTTCCGGCTTAAGGCAGGGCGTGAGCTGTCCGCGATCGTTCTGGCGAAACGTGACGGTCTTACGGGCGTCCAGCGTGACGCCGTTGACCTGCCAGCTCACCGGATAGGCGCCTGGCGGCTGGCCCGCCTGCTGATTGAAGCGTTGCAGATCCACTGCCGGCAAATGGTCGTTTTTCTCCAGCAGATCCATATTAAAGGTCGCCTGGGCGTGCAAGAGCGCGCTCTGTCCGCCCAGCAGGATGGAGAGGCTGACGACGGTAACGGTATGAGCCGGGCCGTGGCGCATCGCGACATCAGACGCTTAGTGCGCCGAAACGGGGGCGCTAAACGTCTGCACAGCGCCAAAGTCATCCAGAATGCGCCAGCTCACCTCGCGGGCGCAGGCCTCGCCGGGGAGGGAATACTCTTCACGGCTGTGAGGAGCAATCACGCTGCGCTCAAGCGGCGTTTTCTGGTTCTGGCCCGCGCAGGTGAGCGTGGTGATAGTCACATAATAGGGGGAGGCATTCTCCGCCTGCAGGTGGTTGCCGCTGACCCGCCAGCGCAGGTGCTGCGCCGCGTCGAGCGCCGAGCCAGGGAGCCCTGCCGGGCGATAAATGAGCTTCAGTTGATTCTTAATAGCAAATTGCAGAATGTTCTCGCCAGCCGGCGCGGTATTGGCGGGAATCACTTTGATATTCAGGGTGAACAAACTTTCCCGATCGTTTGGCAGTTGCGCCGAGGTTAATAACACGCGCAGATCGTTGCTGTCTCCGGCATCCAGACGGAACAATGGCGGGGTGACGATAAACGGTGATTTATTATTATCAGCCAGATCGTCTACCCAGCTCTGAATAAGCACCGGATCGTGAGGATTGGTGTTTTTTACCGTGATGTCTGCCTCATGGCTTTGTTCATTATAAATGACACGTGTGCCGGCAATGGCAACCCCGGCGGCAGACGCCAGGAACGGGCAAAAGAGAAGGACTCAGGATAAAAGACCGCTTTATAACACTGCATAATTGAGGATCCGGTCACGAGGAAGAGAATAAGGGCAGGAGGACGCTGCCCTTGGAAAAGTGGCAATCAGGACATTCTATTCGTACACAATATCAATATTGGCCGTGGCATTAATATTGCCGGCGGTGACATCCTGTGAGGAATCGCTCTTCAGATCGGCAATAAAGTTAAATGCAATATCACCGTTTTCGTCGGCTTGCGAAACCGCCGTTTTGCTCTGCTTGTCAAAGGTCAGCTGAGTGCCTTCCGTTGAGCCGTCAGGGGAAGAGAAGACTTCAATGCCCACCCCTTTGGCGGTATCTGCGGCGTCGGAGAGCGCCAGCACGGCGGCGCTGGTGCCGTTAGCGTTGGTGTCCGGAGTACCTTCCAGGCTGATACTGATGTTCTGCGCCAGTGGGCAACCGGTGAGGTTGATAGTGAACGGCGTTTCTGCGGTTTTCGCTTCATGGGATTTCAGCGCCGACATATCGACGTTGCCAAAATCGACATTAACATCGCCACCGTTATTGGCGATCTGGCAGGACTCGTTAATAATTTTACCGGTGAAATTCAGTGTACCCGCCGCGCGGGCGGTGGTCACAGTAGCCAGACTTAAGGCCAGCAGTGAACCAACAACCAGCAGGGTGCCTTTTTCTTTCATACTCAAACCTTATTAAATAATCACAAGTTAACAAAAGCATTTAACATTTTTAAAGCATGTTTTTTATTTCTGTTCACAAAAAACGGTAAGCATCGCTAATGTATATTACCGTCGGGGGCGGGATTATACGGAGAACATCGTAAAGGCCCATTGATAAGATGTGTTAAGCTGTAACATTATTTATTTTTTGGTGTAAGTATAATCTCATTAAATATTGAAAAGAGTCCCATACGTATAATGCATTATTTCCGGGAGATAACTGTTCTGAGCAAATTTTACGAAAAAGTTGTTGTTATTCCCGGCAGTTGACCGGGTGGCCCGGAATAATCATTTACGCTGCCGCTATTTTGCAGTAGCGTGGAGTGACGGCAGGAAGCCGCAGGTTGTAGGGCACAGAAACGATGCTGTGCCGCGCAGTGTCACCCGTTATCAAGGAAGATTGCTATGTCTCCATTCCGTCTCGCTCTGCTATGTCTGCGCCTGGCGCCGCTGGCGTCGTCTGCTGCGCTTTCCGGCCAGGTTCATTTTTCAGGACGGGTCATCAATCCGGCCTGTGTTATCGCCCCCCGGCACGATCGTATCGATGTCTCGTGCCAGCACCATTCACCGGAACAGGTCGCCTTGACAAACAACCGTCCTCGCTACGCCATGCCGGACAATCGTGGTGAGGTCAGTATTCACTGGCGAAATGCGCAGCATAGTGAAGCAGATGTCATTATTCGCTATCGCTAAGGCGGGATAAAGGCAATGAAGAGTAAGCTGATGCAAGGAGGTAAAGGATAAACCGTTGTGCGGTTTATGCGCGCATCAGCCATAACCAGCGGGCAGACGCGCGCGCAGAAAATCATTCATGAAAACAATTATTGCCGCCGCCCGGCGGCAGAATCAGGTGTCGTCTGGCGCCCAAGCGAGCTCCGGGATCGGAAAGCGGCCCACCGTCATAGAGAAAGGGAAGCAACTCAGCGGATCCGCGACTGTTCATCGTCGCGTAACGTCAGCACCTCAAAACCGTTGGCGGTGACGGCCACGGTGTGCTCCCATTGCGCGGAGAGTTTTTTATCGCGGGTAACCACCGTCCAGCCATCTTTTTTGGTTTTGATACGGCTGTCGCCCTGGTTGACCATCGGCTCAATGGTGAACACCATGCCTTCCTGCAGCACGGCGCCTTCTCCGGGGCGGCCGTAATGCAGCACCTGCGGTTCCTCATGCATTTCCTGACCGACGCCGTGACCGCAATATTCTCTGACCACGCTATAGCCATGTTCCTCCACCCAGCGCTGAATAGCGTGGCCAATATCGCCCAGCGTCGCGCCAGGCTTCACCACCTCAATACCTTTCCACATCGCTTCATAGGTAGTCTTTACCAGCCGGCGGGCCAGCGGGGAGACATCGCCTATCAGGTACATCTTACTGGAGTCGGCAATCATGCCCGCTTTCTCGAGGGTGATATCGACGTTAACAATCATCCCGGAGCGCAGATGTTCGGTCGCTTTGGGGATCCCGTGGCACACCACATCGTTAATGGAAGTGTTCAACACATAGGGAAAATCGTATTGCCCCTTGCTGGCCGGGCGGGCGTGCAGCTGGTTGACGATAAAATCTTCCACTCGATCGTTAATCGCCATCGTCGTTACGCCGGGAACGATAAAAGTATCCAGCATATCAAACACCGACGCCAGCAGCTGGCCGGCATGGCGCTGCCGGGCGAGTTCGTCGGCGGTTTTAATGATTATTGATGGCATTGATCACCTCCAGCAGACGGTCAGAGCCGGATTTCAGCATCAGCAGTTTGATCTGCTGGTGGTTAAGCTCAGGGTAGAGTTCGCTCATCATGCCCAGACGGATCCAGTATTCCGCCTGGGCATTGACGGAGCGGGACATGGCTTTGCTGGCATCACGAATATCATCGTGCAGCAGATCGGAGATTTTGACGATTCCCATAGATATATACCGTAATGATTCGTATATACATCGTATACAATCCAGCGCGGGATGTCCTTGGCATTTTGTGGCGTGGATGGCGAGCACCATGCAAAAAAGCCCGACCAGCGGGCTTATATTCAGCATTTTTTCGGGTTAAAAATTCGCGCTGTGCACCATGGCGAAAATTACCCATTAGATTATCGGTATGCAGAAAGAAAATAACATGATGGCGACGCATCAATATATTTTATGCAGGTGTTAATTTTGCGTATTAATATTCTCCCGTCAGGCCGGGAATCCGAAGGATTTACAGCGCGTCAGTGAGTTTATCCACCACCACTTTACCCGCATTATCGAACTGCGTAATGCGGAAACTGTCGCTCCAGGAGCGGCGGGTGGTGAAGCGGTCGAACAGGGATACCCGGCCTTTGCGCTGGCCATCTTTACTTAAAATAACCCATTCGGTCACCGAAGAATAATGCTGGCTATTGTCATGCCGACTCTGTTGTTCAACAAGCTGGTCTTCTTTTTCCACTTTTAAATAATCACGCAACATATTTAACCTCCATAGAAAGTATTATTAACATTACTCCTTTTATTTATTCTTTCAATCAAACTTTTTAATCAATAAAAGTAACTATTAGTGGGCGACCTAAGTGCAAAAATCGCGGGGAATATCACTCCTTCGGACGGCCTGGTCCACTACGCTTAACGAGAGCGTCCGCCGCGCCTTCTGCGGTGTCCGGGTCAGAAAGAGGCCAACAAAAGGCTATCTCCTTGTATTCTTAATAGGCGTAATTCTGCTATATCTAATGCGTTTTGCCACGACCGAGCCACAGAGAGCGCTGTACCATGAGTAACGATCACCTGACGGATATTGCCTATCGCCACTTTATTGAAAGCGTTAAAGATTATGCCATCTATATGCTGAGCGCCGACGGCACGGTCATTAGCTGGAATGAGGGCGCCCGCCGGGCAAAAGGGTACCTGAGCGACGAGATCATCGGTCGCTACTTCGGTCTCTTCTATAGCGAAGCTGAGCAACTCTCCGGTGTACCCGCAAAAAACCTGGAAATCGCCCTGCGTAGCGGGCAGTTTGAAGGGGAAGGCTGGCGGTATCGCAAAGACGGGTCCCGATTCTGGGCGCATGTCATGATCGATACCATCCGCGATGAGCAGAACACCCTGCTGGGTTTTGCCAAAATTACCCGCGACATTAGTGAACAGAAGGCGATTAACGACCGCATCGCCTGGATGGCGCGCTACGATGCGTTAACCGGTTTACCCAATCGGGTGGAGTTTTTTGAACGGGTGGAGAAGCTGATCACTGGAAATGATGCCCGCCGCTTTGCCATTTTCACGATCGATTTAGACAAATTTAAAGAGATTAACGATCTGCAGGGCCATCTGATTGGTGACCAGCAGCTGCAGCGCGTGGCGGGCGCCGTGCTCAAAACGCTGCAGAAGGAGGAGATGGTCGCCCGCTTCGGCGGCGATGAGTTTGTGGCCGTTAAACCTTTTTCCGATGAGGGGGAAGTGGATGCCTTTGCTGCGCGCCTGTGGCACTGCTTCAGCGGTAAGCAGACGTTTGCCGCGACGGAAGTGGTTCTCTCCGCCAGCATTGGCATCTCAGTCTACCCGGAGGACGGCACGGATATTAATACGATACTGAGCAATTCCGATCTGGCTATGTATCGGGCAAAAAGCAGCCTCGACCATAAGATTTGCTGGTATGAACGTGAAATGGATGACAAGACGCGGCAGCGTAATATGATGGCCGCCGATATCCGGCGCGGTATTCACGCCGGGGAGTTTTCGCTCCACTATCAGGCTATCCGCAACATCAAAGATCGTAGCATCACCGGTTACGAGGCGCTGCTGCGCTGGCAGCATCCGCAGCTGGGGACGATCCCGCCGGACGTGTTTATTCCCATCGCCGAAGAGAGCGGCGCCATCGTGCCCTTAGGTTACTGGGTGCTCGAGCAGGTGTGTAACGAATCGCTGGAAAATGGTTTGAACAGAAAAGTTTCGGTCAATATCTCTCCGGTGCAGTTGCGCCATCGTAGCTTTATCGAAAAAGTCCGCGAGATCCTGATGCGTACCGCCTACCCGGTCAGTCTGCTGGAGTTTGAGGTCACCGAAACGGCGTTTGTGATCAATAAACAGCTGGCGTTCAGCGTTCTGCATCATCTGCAAAAAATGGGGATCAGTATTGCGCTGGATGACTTTGGCACCGGTTACTCCTCCCTGAGCATGCTGCGCGATTTTCATTTCGACGTCATCAAACTCGACCGCAGCTTTATGACAGATGTGGAGAGCAACCCTCAGGTACGCTCATTCGTGCGAGCCATTATTTCGCTGGGCAATTCGATCAATACGCCGCTTATCGCCGAGGGGGTGGAAACGGCTGGACAACTGCAGATTCTCGAAGAGGAGGGATGTGACGAGATGCAGGGATTTCTGTTCGGCGAGCCGGTCGATATCAAACACCTGCCCGACCGGCGCTGATGCGCCCACCCTCCGCTGGTGGGCGTAAGGGCGTTATTGATGCGCAAGCGCTGCCTGCCCGGAAAGATGCAGCAGCGCCGAACGCAGCGAGACCTCGAACATCTGACCGTGCGTCAGGCCGGGGTAGCGCCAGAAGGCTACGGTCAACCCTTTACTGGCCAGCTGCTGTTGGGTTTGACGCAACACCTCAAGCGAGGCCTCGTGCCCGGACGGCTCTCCACGGGCTTTTCCATCACCCTCGAGTAGGTACAGCGATTTCCCGCGAAAGCGGACGGCATCAAGACTTTGGCTTGCCTGCAAAGGCGATTGCAGGGCCTGACCTAGCGACGGGCTGGCGGAATAGTAGATCCCGAACGGCGAAGCCTTCCTCCACGCGTCGAGCACAAACAATCCGCCGTAGGAGTGGCCCCAGATAGCGCGCTGGTGGGGATCTATTTTCAGGTTAGCTTCCGTCTGGGGAACCATCGTTTCGGTCAGCAGCTGGCGAAAAGCATCATTGCCGCCGGTTTTACGCGGCGGTAGCGCGGGTTTCCCGGCGCGAGGCTCATGCGTCTTTAGCGGTGGGGTGTAATCCCAGGCGCGGGCTGCGGTATCAAAGGGCAGCGCGGTCTGGTAGCCGATAGCGACGATCACCGGCGGGGAGCCGGCGAAGAGCTGCTGCAGAAACGCGTCGTCGAGTTTATCCATCACCGCGTTGCCATCCAACATATACAGTACCGGATAGCCGGCGGCGGGCGGGGTTTTGTCCGGCACTGCGGTCCATACCCGGTAGTGACGTTCGCCATCGGCAGAGTCATACTGGCGTTGCGTAAAGTGGTAAAACGCCGACCCTTTATCCGCAATGTTCGGCCCCAGCGGCTGAAGATCCGGCCGGGCAATACTGCCGCTGCTGTAGAAGAGTGCGCCAATCGCCAGCGTCAGCAGCCCGCTCGTACGACCTGTTGTGATGCTCCCTGAACTCAACTTCACCTCGTCTGTCCCCCTGTTTTGTTGCTTCTGGCGTTATTGTTGGGCTGACACGTTAGCACAGCTTTTATGATAATGGTTCTCATTTCTTTTTCTGGCGTTGCCACAAACTGTATGCTGGGGGAGCGGGTGACGGGATAAACGGAGATGACGAAGAGAAGGCCCCCTGTAGGCGGTCATAAAAGAAAATTCAGGAACGATGGTGAAGGTGACTCAACAGTTTTTTGACCAGCGGAGTGAGCGCAATAAACAGCAGCGCAATAATTACGATCAGCAAGAGCGTCAGCCCTTTATGGTGGCTGATAAGCACCAACAGCATCGCCAGCGTCATGGTATGATCCTTTAATAAATGGCGTTAACCACCGCCAAGGTGAATAAAATTCAACAGAATGGTCATGACCACCCAGGCCAGCAGCAGATAGCGTCGTTTATCGCGTCGAGCTTCCAGCGCAGCAAAATAGTTAGCGCTGTACCAGGTTGATATGATAATAGCCAGCGTGATGATGACCTGCCAGATCGCCTCGCTGAAACCGGTGACGATGCTTATGCCACGAAAGCAGAGGACAATCGCAATACCGTTAAACGCATTACACATCAGCCATCCCCACAGACTTGCGGGTCGGCTAAATAAATATCCCAATCGTAAAACCAATGTCGTATTCACCCTGCTAAAATAATCGCGCTGTAAAATGCATTTTAACGATCGAACAGGTATTGATATAAATCAAAACTAATGGAATACCGCAGGAATCACTGGCGTACGGTGCTAACAGCGCGAGCAATAAACCTGAGGGTCAGTAGCCCTGAAGAATATTTAACTCATTGTTTTAATGGGGTTTTAGTTATGAGATGCCTGCGCTAATGTGCGTACTTCAAGCAAGTAGCAATACGTTGGTTTCTCTGGTTATTATTGCCATTGAGGTTATAACGGGGAGAATCAGATTATTCGCCATGTTTGCTGGGCGAGGGGTGAAAATCCGACCGGGGCCAGAGCTCCGGTCGGTGTCATACTTAATGGGGCAAGGCGTTATGCTGCAGAATTTTCAGGAAATCATGTTTGTCAGAGATTAATGACAGTGCATTAGCGATCAGCTCATCGCTAAATATCGAGGCAATTTCCTTGAGTACGTCAATATGCTCTTTCTCTTTCGCGATCACGCCGATGGCAATAAACATTACATTGCTCCGATCCCAGATTACGCCATCAGGAAACTGATAGATCTCAATCCCGGTTTTAAGGATGATATCCGTCGCGGATTTCGGTAAATGCGGCAGGGTGATGCCATTGCCTAAAAAGGTCGAGACCTGATGTTCACGCTCCAGCAGAAAGTGGACACATTCCTGATTGACATAGCCTTTGGCTTTAAACTCCGCGCCGATCATGGCGATGACTTCCGCTTTATTACTGGCTTTGCAGCCAATATGCAGATTATCCAGCGTGATGTTATCGATCATAACCAACCTCCCTGGTGAGACGAGTGGATTTTTTTTCTTCATGGTTTGCTGACAGCTCTGCTTCTAACTGCTCAAGCGATTTATTGGAGGTCTCGGGCAGGGCAAAGACCACGAAAAGAATGGCTAAATAGTTAATGGCGGCGAAGATAAAGAAGACTGGCCCAAGGCCCAGTTTTGCCTGCAGCAGCGGGAACAGATAGCTGACCACCGCGTTCATGATCCACATGAAAAATACCGAGATCCCCATCGACAGTCCGCGGAATTTCAGCGGGAACAGTTCGGCTAATACCACCCAGGTAATAAAGCCCATGGAGCCCTGCATCACGCCGACGAACAGCGCGCCCAGCAGCCAGATGGAGGTAGCTTTCAGGTCACCCACCAGGGTGTAATCGACAGCGGCGATAATCAGATGCAGGGTTGCCATAATGGCGAAACCGTAGATGATGATTGTCTTACGTTTGAAGCGGTCGACAAGGAACAGCACCCCGATCAGCATACCGCCCACGGAGAAAACACCGTTCAGCACGTTGCAGATCAGCGAGGTTCGTTCGGAAAAACCGGCGGCACTCAGGATTTCCGTACCGTAATACATAATGACGTTAACGCCGGTGGTTTGCTGCAGTGCGGCCCAGGTAATGCCGACCAGCAAAATTTTGAGGATCCAGGGTGTTTTGACAATCGTCGCAAAGGTGCTCTGGGCGCTGTACTTATTACCAGCTTCAATTTTGATCAGGGTAGAGATGTCATCGTACTCCTTCTGCGCGCGTTCCGCCGGGCGGATTTGTTTGAGGATATGCAGCGCTTCATCATGACGATTTTTGCTGATCAGCCAGCGCGGGCTTTCCGGCGCGCGCCACATGCCAACGAACAGGCAGATGGCCGGAATCGCTTGTACCAGCAGCATATAGCGCCAGACGTCCGGCAGATGGCCCCAGATGATGCCAATGATCGCGTTGATGGCAAACGCCGCCAGCTGGCCAATGACGATGGCGACTTCATTCAGGCCGGTCAGCTTGCCGCGCATCTCGGTAGGCGCCACTTCTGAAATAAAAGTGGGGGCGGTGACCGAAGCGCCGCCGACGGCATAGCCCAGCAGGGCGCGGGCAATCAGCAGGGTAGTGATATCGGGGGCCGCGGCGGAAAGCAACGCGCCGATGAGAAAAACAAAGGAGAGAAAGAGTAAATATTTACGCCGGCCGAAGTAATCGGCAAATTTGCCGCCAAACACGCTGCCCAGCGCGGCGCCGACCAGCAGAACGCTCATTACCAGCCCTTCGGTGGTTGGGGTCAGCGCCATGTACTGCTTCAGTGAGGAAAAGGCGCCGTTGATAACGCCGGTGTCGTAACCGAAAAGCAGGCCGCCGAAGGTGGCCACTAAGGTGATCTGATGAAGTCGTTTTCTCTGTTGCTGGTTCAGGTTTGTTATAAATGACATGGTAGTCCCTTTATTTTGTTGAACGACACAAGATAAAAATACATCTCCCCAGTCAGGATTTATCACGCCTGTGTTGTCGTATCTAACTGAATTAAATGATTTTCTTCTTTGTGTAATTGCTCAGCACAAGGCAGGGTACGCTAAGCAATGGCGGTCAAAGAGGTTTACGGCTTGGTGTTGACATGGATGTAGTCGATATCCGTTCTCCTTTGCGGGTTAGCGGTCTTTAGTGCGTCAGTCGCGACGACATTTGCCGATGAACAGCGCTCTGGTGTGGCACGTTGCTGTCGCTCCGGCGATTTACCGTGGTAAGAATATGGCACAAAGAAATGGAATGAACATGCAACAAGATCACATTATGAAAATTTAATTTCAAATCAGTGTTGCAGAATGGTAAATGCATGAAGCCAATCACAAAGGCTAAAGAGAGTATATCCCCATGAAAAGCAGGTTAAATTTACAGTGAGGTAATAACGATGTTTTTTTCAGTGGGTTAATGTAAATCGAAGAATACTACGCAGATCACATTTTTACGCCATAATATTGAAGAATAGAATTTATATTTCATTGTCACGATCGGGGCAAAATGAAGATAGAGGCCTTTTACCTCCGGTCTGAAGGGGGAAATGAGCGATTCGCTTTGCCCACGGGGGCGGAGGTTAAGGATGAATGCATCACCGGGGGAAACACCGGGTAAAGATGCAGAGAAGGTGGATTCTCTGCATCTTACCCATCACGAAAAAGATCAGTGCAGAGCGGGCCAGTAGCCTTCGTTGGCGACGATCAGTTCATCGAGGATAGCTTTCGCCACCGAAGCGCTGGGCACCGTTTTCGACAGGGCGATGGCCTGCCACAGTTTCTGGTAACTGCCCTCAATCCAGGCGTCAACCACCAGTTTCTCAACCGCCACCTGCTGCTCCATCAACCCTTTCTGGAATGACGGGATTTTCCCCATCGCCAGCGGTTCCGGACCGTTGACGCCCACCAGGCAGGGGACTTCAACCATCGCCGTCTCATCGAAGTTGGCGATGGCTCCGTTGTTCTCGACGATCAACAGCATCCGCTCCTGGGTGTTAAAGGCGATGGCGCAGGCGAGGTCGACGATAAAGGTGGCATGGGCCCCGGCATGGAAATGCGCGCCTTCCGCCGTGCCGCGACGGGTGATCTCCCGGGCCATATCAAAGACCTCTTTTTCGCGTCCGGCCATCACCTCGTTGGCCCGCGTAAACTCCGGGTCGGAATGCGCCACTTCATAGTCCGGGTAAAGATAGTATTTCAGATAGGTGTTAGGCAGCGTCGTCGGATCGAGGGCAAACACATCCTTCACCTTTTTAAAGGTCTCGATCCAACTCGGCGCCTTATGCTGAAAGTCTTCTTTTGGGCTGCTGTATCCCTGCTCCGCCACGTGACGCTTCAGCGCCGGCATCAAATCGTTACCGGCTTTATCGGTGATGCTGGTCCACCAGCCGAAGTGGTTCAGGCCATAGTAACGAACGTTCAGCGCTTTGCGCGACGGCAGGCCGAGGATGTCGGCGAACAGACCCTCGATAGCCACCGGCATATCGCAGATGTTGATGATGCGCGCGTCGGGCCGCAGGCGACGGGTCGCTTCCGCGACGATAGCCGCCGGGTTGGAGTAGTTGAGCATCCAGGCCCCTGGTGCGTACTGCTGCATATAATCGACCAGCTCCAGCACCCCGGCAATCGAGCGCATACCGTAGGCAATCCCACCCGGACCACAGGTCTCCTGGCCCGGCACGCCATATTTCAGCGGGATCTTTTCATCCTTTTCCCGCATCTCATACAGGCCAACGCGAATATGCGCCATCACGAAATCGACGTCGGTAAAGGCCGCCTGCGGATCGGTGGTATAGCTGAACTTCACCTGTGGGAAGCGTTCAGCCACCAGGATGGCGCAGGCGTCGCCGATAGTCTTCTGACGCTGGTGATGGTTGTCGTACAGACGGATCTCCCGCAGGGGAAAGCGCGACATATTTTCCAGTAACATCATCACAATCCCAGGGGTATAAGTACTGCCGCCGCCGGCAATGGTGACCACAAAATTATCTTTCATTTACCACCTCGTTATTCAATAACACCCAGACTGGCGTTGACCGCCGTTCGAATTTTGTTAACTCCCAGGCCATAGATAACCTGGACATGGTTTCCTTTAATCAGCACGCTGCTCCCGCCGCTCTCTTTCAACAGCGTCTGCTGGATAAGGGCGGGGTCCCGCACATCAACCCGCAGACGGGTAAAACAGTTGCCCACCGCACAGACATTCTCTTTACCGCCCAGCCCGGCAATCACCAGCGCGCCTTTATCCCGATGCTCGCGATTAGCCTGTTGCGAATGTTCATCGTCGGCTGCGGTTTCGCGCCCCGGGGTGAGCAGCCGCAGACGGGTAATACAGAAGGTGCCGACCAGGTACATGGTCGCGGTTTCCAGCAGGCCGACGGCGACAAACAGCGGCCAGCGCGTCACGCTGGCGCCTGCCGGGAGGTTATAGACGACGAAATCGATAAGGCCGTTGGTGGCGCAGACCCTGACGTGAAGCAGCCAGGCCAGCATCTGGAAAAAACCGTCCAGCAGGGAGTAGATAAGCCACAGCAGCGGGGCGGTGAAGATAAAGAGAAATTCAAAAGGTTCGGTGATCCCCACCAGGACGGAGGTAACAATCAAGGGGATCAGCGTGACTTTCAGCCGCTGCTTATTCTCCGGTTTCGCTGTGCGGTAGAAGGCGAGCGCCATACCGGCGGTGCCAAAGATCTTCACCATGCCATAGGTGAGAAAACGGGCGGAATCACTCAGCGCGCCAATGGGATGGCGGGCGATTTCGGCAAGAAAAATGGGCTTGGCACCCATTACCGTCTGACCATCAACCAGCAACTGACCACCGATAGAAGTAAACACAAACGGCGACCAGATCAGATGATGCAGCCCGGTCGGGATCAGGAACCGGTTGAGAAAGCCGTACAGGAAGACCCCGATGGCGCCAAAGGATTTCATAAAGCCGGTTAACGCTGAGATGCCCAGCTCCACCATCGGCCAGAGATAGACGGTGGCGATGGCGAACAGGCCAACCAGCGGCAGCATCACGAGCAGCACCAGCTTGCTGTTGCCGTAGATCGACAGCGCGCCGCGAAACTCAATACCGACCACACGATTGTGGACAAAGGCGACGGCGCAGCCGAGGATGATACCGAGGAACACGCCCATATCGATAACCTGAAAACCGAAGATAAAGGTTTGTCCGCTGCCGTACAGTTGCGCGTTAGTGGCCCCGGTCGCCAGGCGATGGGTCAGGGTCAGCCAGCTGTTGTTCGCCGCCAGGTAGATAAGCCAGGTCATCGCCGCCACGAAGGTCGCTTCAGCCTTGCGGGTTTTCGCGAGGCCGCTGGCCAGCCCCAGGCAGAACAGAAACCCAAGCTGGTTCATCAGCGCCCAGAGCATACTGGAGACAAATTTCCCCACCAGGTAGAGCCCGCTGCTTTCATCCACCCACAGCCGGTTGGTCGTCATGCTGAACAGGGCGATCAACAGGCCGATAGCTGGCAGATACAGCACCGGCCCGATCATCGCCTTGGAAAAGTCCTGAAGCTTTTTCACTCCAATCATGGTTGTCCTCTCGTCTTTGCAGACCGCTGTCATCACCTGATGAATAGGCTTATCAGACTAGGAGCAGACCACCGGGAACCCGAGCAGGAAAAGGGCCATCTGTGACGAAAGTCATATATATTGTTGCTGGACAGATATATAAATATGGCGTGATTTATAGATGTGTCATTGTTGATTTTTTCGCTGAAAGATAAAAATAATCATTTAATTACATGAAGTTATTCATGTATACCGTTGACTGGCGCCACTCCATCGAGACATCTAAAAGTGATTTATAAAAAGATTGCCACTGAACTGAAGGCCCGCATCAACAGCGACGACTATGCCGTCGGCGATATGCTGCCCAGCGAAAAAGCGCTCGCCGCGGAGCTGAAGGTCTCGGTGATGACGCTGCGCAAAGCGCTGGCGCTACTGGAGGAAGAAAAGCTGATCGCGCGGCGGCACGGCAGCGGAACCTGCATTGTGCGTAAAAGTAACTATCATGGCGGGGAACTGGAGGGCTTTAACTACCAGATGCAGGTGGTGGGCGTCACCAACTACCGTAACAAAGTTATTGAATTTACGCTGCTTGATGCCCCGCCAGCCATTGCCCAGCAGTTAAAGATCCAGCCGGGGGAGAAAGTGTATTACGTCAGACGGCTGCGGCTGATCGATGAGGTCCCAATCCTGGTGGAAAACAGCTATATCCCCTTCGCCACCTTCCCCTGGCTCAGCGTGGGTAACCTCGAGCAGTCTAAGTTCAACTATTTTAAAAAAGAGTGCCATATCACCATCATCGAGAGCCACCGCAGCTATACCCCGGTGCTGGCGACCCGTGAGCAGGCGGAGCTGCTGCAGGTGGCGCCAAACAGCCTCCTGCTGCGGGTGCAGTCGATCAGCTACGCCCAGAACCGGGCGATCGTCGATTTCTCAGAGATCTACCAGAACACCAGTAAGTACAATGTGAAGCACATTACCCGCCGCTAGAGGATTCAGACCAGCCATCCCCGGGCGATCAGCTCTATCCCCAGCGCCAGCAGGAACAACAGAAAGCCCTGACGAAAGCGCTGCGGGCTGAGACGCGAGCGGATCCGCTGTCCCAGCCACATGCCGAGCAGCGCCGGCAACAGCGCCAGCGCCGACAATAGCCATGCATCATCATGCCAGCCATCGTGCAGGGCGAGGCCAGCCGCCAACGCCAGAGTGGAAAGGGTGAACGACAACCCCAGGGCCTGCACCAGCTCGTCGCGACGAAAGCCCAGCGCCTGTAGCCAGGGAACGGCCGGAATAACAAATACCCCGGTCGCCCCGGTGATAACGCCGGTCAGCCCGCCCATGAGCGGCGACAGCCACTTCTCCACGCGGCCGGAAACCTGAAACACCGGACTGCAGAGCGCATACCCGGCATAGACTATCAATGCGGCGCCAAGCGCCAGCGCCGACCACCGAGGATTGAGGCCGATCAGCAGTGAGGACCCGGCCAACGTGCCAATAATAATCCCGGTCATCATAAGCCAGAGACGGCGTACAATCTGCGCCAGCGCCGGGCCTGCCAGTAACTGCCAGAGATTGGTGAGCAGCGAGGGAAGCACCAGCAGCGCCGCTGCGGCCTGCGGCGGCATCAGCAGGCCAAGCAGGCCCATCGCCACGGTGGGCAATCCCATGCCGGTCACCCCTTTGCCCAGCCCGGCGGCAATAAAGATCAACAGGAAAGAGATCGTGTGTAAATCGAACATTATGGCTCACTTTTCAGGGTAGAAAGGGGCATTGAAACAGCTGGTCGTGAGGGCCACAATGCGGTATGTTGGCCATAGACTACGGAAAAACCGAAGGGAAAGGAGGGCCTGATGCGACTGGATCTGGCCGATCTGCGGCTATTTATCGCCATCGTGGATACCGGCAGTATCACCGGCGGAGCGGCGAATGCCCATCTGGCCCTGGCGTCCGCCAGTGAGAGGCTGCGCAAGATGGAGGCCGAGATCGGCGTGCCGCTGTTGCACCGTCATGCCCGCGGGGTGACGATGACAGAGGCCGGGGAGGTACTGGCGCGCCATGCCCGCCCGCTTCTTGCGCAGCAGCAGCGTCTGCGCCAGGCGATGCACGCCTTCGCCTGCGGTCAGCGGGGGACGCTGCGCCTGTTCGCCAACACCTCGGCGATGTCGGCCTTTCTGCCGGGGAAGCTCGCCGCCTGGATGGCAGCGCACCCGGCGGTGCAGATCGAAACCGAAGAACGCACCAGCGCGGATATCGTCAGCTGTATCCTGGCGGGCGTGGCGCAGGCCGGAGTGGTGTCCGATGCGGTCGACCCCGGGCCGCTGCGCCTCGATCCCGTCGCTGACGACCCGCTGGTGCTGATCGTGCCGCCAGCTCACCCTCTGGCCGAAAAAGAGGAAGTGGCGTTTGCGGCGGTGCTCAACGAGCCGTTGGTCGCCCTCTATCAGACCAGTGCGCTACAGCAGCATATCGAACAGCACGCAGCTGAACTCGGCCAGGCGCTAAACGTTCGGGTCAGGATGAGCCATTTTGCAGGGCTTTGCGAGATGGTGGCGCACGGCGCCGGCGGGGCGATCCTGCCGCGCGTTATTGCCGAGCGTTACCGGCAGCGCTATTCGTTTGCCGTCATCGGGTTACAGGACCGCTGGGCGCAGCGCCGTTTGTGCCTGTGCTACCAGGATGACGCCAGCCTGTCGCCAGCGATGTGCCGCTTACTGGAATGGCTTCGTCAGCCTTGAGAATATCAGTGACAGTGTCACTTTTCATGCCCGTTATTGCTACTGACATCCGTGCCAGAGATGCGATAGTAGAGGTCCGCTTTTATTAAGACGCGAATCAGGACAGACAAGATGAGTACATTACCAAAGGTCGCGGTGCTGGGACTCGGCGCCATGGGACACGCTTTTGCCAGTAACCTGCTGAAAAACGGCTTTACCGTTGCCGGCTGGAACCGTTCGCCAGCCCGCGGCGAAGATTTACAGGCGCATGGGTTATCTCTGCACGCCACGCCGCAGCAGGCGGTGGCCGATGCCGAGGTGATCATCAGTATGCTCGCCGACGGCGAGGCCACCCTCGAGGTACTGGCGCAAATCGCGCCCGCCTGTCAGCCGCAGGCGATCTATTGCCAGATGGGCACCATTGGCCTGCCGGAGACCCGGCAGGCCATCGCGTTGTTGCGGGAACTTCAGCCAGCGATGACCTATATCGATGCCCCGGTGTCGGGGACCAAAGCCCCAGCGGAGAAGGCACAGATCCTGGTGCTCGCCAGCGGAGATCGGGAAAAGGGCGCCGCTGCCGAACCGGTGTTTGCGGCTATCTCCCGCGGGACGCAGTGGTTTGGCGAGGCGGGCAATAGCCACAAAATGAAGCTGGTCCTCAATGCCTGGCTGATTTCGATGATGCAGGGCATCGCGGAGAGCGCCCAGCTGGCGAAGACGCTGGGCTTCACCCCCGACCAGCTGTGGAGCGCCCTGGAAGGCGGCCCGCTGGCGGCGCCCTATGTCAAAGTGAAACTGGACGCCATCGCCAGCGAGCAGTTTACCCCGCAGATGCAGCTGGCGCATGCCCTGAAAGATGCCCGGCTGGCGCTTTCCCTGGCCGAGCCGCACACCATGCCGGGGCTGGAAAACATCGCCGAACTGTGGCAGCAGGCGGCGGACGCGGGATATGCCGGAGAGGATTTGTCTGCGGTATATCAGTGGCTGTCGCCGTCGTCAAAAGCGTAATTTCCTACCCACGCCAGGAAAGAAGTGGCCATGGTGGCCACTTATCCTGGCGGATGGGGCATCAATTCGAATCTACCGTACGTTAGCTTAAGCTATCAATCCATTCGCTCTGGCGCGGATTCAGCCGGCGATAACAGTGTACCGACACCGCCAGCTGCGTCAGGTCGGTGAAGACCATCGGATCGAGCTGTATATGCTTTTTAATTTGCTGCAGCCGATAGGTGAGCGTATTACGATGAATCCCCAACAGCAGCGACGTTTTGCCCGGTTCGGCATTATTGGCAATAAAGCTGCTCAGGGTATCCAGCAGCACTTCGCCGGAATCATGCTCAAGCAGCTGGCGTACGTTATTGATAAAAAAATTGACCATATAGCTGTCTTCCAGCACCCTGAACAGGCAGAGCATTGCCATTTCGCGAAAGTAGTAGATCTGCCGCTGCGGCTGCACTTTGCTACCCACTTCGATCACCGAGCGGGCGAACCGAATGGCCTCGCGAATGTCCGGGGCGCTGTCCGCCTGCACGCCAATCCCGATATGGTAATGGCTTATATGATTACTCAGTACAAACTCAATGCCCCGCAGCAGGGTTTCCTGGGCTTCGCTTAGCGCGTTGAGGATCAATATTTCATGGCTGCCCAGCAAAATAACGTCACTTACGCCGGAGAGCTGCGAGAATTCCCGCAACAGCGTACTCAGTATGTCGCTTAACTGATGCTGTTCGACCTGCACGGTCACTACGATCGGAACCCGCAGTGTATCAAAATCGAAACCAAGTTCCAGCAGGCGATGAAGCGCTTCTTGCCCGGCGGGTGTAGCCCCTTGTTCAAGATACTGACAAAACAAGGTGTCACGCAGACGTTGCCGCCAGTTGGTTTCCCGCATCTCTATGGCCTGGCGGACCAGCAGTTCGGCGGTGAGCACCGCCAGTTCAGCATAGCGGCTTATCGCCGCGGGATCGCCGCTGATGCCTACCACCATCACCACGCGATCGTCATAGATAATGGGATGATTAATACCAGGATGCACGTTGTGAAAACGCGCGGCTTCCGCGGCGTTGTTAATACAAATGCGTTTCCCGGTGCGTATTACCTCCCGGGCGACTTCATGCTGTTCGCCGATACGATGCCGCTCACCTGAGGCAATGATCTGTCCATGATGGTCAATCACATTCACGTTATGATGAATTATCGCCATTGCCCGGGCGACAATTTCATTAGCCAGCGCTGTTGTAATAATCATACAGTTATCCGCTTATGTGCCTCTCCGCGCCACCCGCTCAGAAAGGTTCGTAGAACATTCTCCGCGGCGTCGGCGAGGAGCGGTTCGCATGTGTTCATCGACTCTGCCAGCGCCATAGGGCGCTGGCAAATAGACCACATTGCGTCAATATGGTGTTGATATAGTTGCCGGCTGCTTTCATCACGCCCGCCGCAAAGGGCCACAACCGGCACGCCATGGCGTGCGGCTTTGCCTGCCACGCCCACCGGGGCCTTACCAAAGGCGCTCTGCCGATCGAGCCAGCCTTCACCCACGATCGTCAGCGCAGCATCGCGAAGATGGCCGTCGGCGTTAAGCAGCTCCAGCACCAGGTCAATGCCCGGACGCAGCGTGGCGCCGGTATAGGCGATAAGCGCAGCCCCCATACCGCCCGCGGCCCCGGCGCCGGGCCGTCCGCTGACGTCGAATCCGAGGGTTTGCGTAAGCAGCTGGCTATAATGCGCCATTCCCGCCTCCAGTTCGCAGAGCGCCGCCTCGTCCGCGCCTTTCTGCGCCCCATACACCCAGGTGGCGCCATGCTCGCCAAGCAGAGGGTTAGTGACATCGCAGGAGGCCTGTATTTCGCTTTGCTGTAGACGCGGGTCCAGACCGCTCAAATCGATGCGCTGAATATGCGCCAGGTCCTGACCTGCCGCGGGAGCCGGCAGCAGGGTGCCGTCCTTACGCCAGAAGCGCGCGCCGAGCGCCTGGGCAAAACCGATGCCGCCATCGTTGGTCGCGCTGCCGCCCAGGCCGATAATCAAATGCCGACACCCGGCGTCCAGCGCCGCCTTTACCTGTTCGCCCAGCCCGTAGCTGCTGGCCTGACGCACATCCCGCTGCGCTGGCGGCGTGAGTTCAAGCCCACAGCTTTGCGCCATCTCGATAATGGCCCGCTCGCCGGGCAGGATCAGGAAATCCGCCTGCAGGGAGAGGCCATAAGGCGAGGTACAGCGCTGCTGTTGCCACACCGCCCCCTCAAGCAACGGACTATCCGCCAGAGTCGACAGCAGTCCCTCTCCGCCGTCGGACACGGGCATTTCGACCAGCTCCAGCGTCTGGTCAACCCGGCGCAATCCCTGGGCTACCGCTGCGCAAGCGGCCTGCGCGCTACAGCTACCTTTAAACGAATCCAGCGCGATAACAATCTTCATACGTTCTCCTGCGTTAATGCGCTTTGCGCGGCGTTTTATCGGTGGTCATGAGCTGTAATAACATCCCCAGCAGCGCACATCCCGCCATGGTAAAGAAGGCGTAGATATAACCCGCTGGATTTTCCCAGCCGCCGCCAAACTGAATGAGCCAGCCCATAAGCAATGGCGAAATGCCGCCGCCGATAAACATCGCCGTGGTGATAATTCCGTTAGCGGTAGAGGTGGCGCGTTCTTCGGCGGAGTCCGACGCCATGGCGTAGTAGATAGGCCACACGGCATTGGCCACCAGGCCAAAAAATAGCTGAATGGCGATAAGGCGCGGCATATTGGTGGCGAAATAGAACAGCGCAATGCCGATACTCATCCACAGACCGCAGACGATCAGGGTTCGTTTACGGCCAAAGCTATCCGACAGCCAGGGCCAGATTACCTGACCCAGGGTACCGGTAAGCGTGAAGATAATACTCAGCCCGGCGGACGCCGCCAGCGACAGGCCGGAGACGTGATAAAGATACGGGGGCAGTACAACGTTAATGCCCATATAGACGATTTGCGTCAGCAGGGTATTGCCCGCCGTCAGCGAAATATTGCGGTTGCGCAGGGTGCGTAAAAAGGTCTTCATCCCTTCGCCTTTGGCGACATGGCTGCTTTCCTGCGTCGCCGGGCGCGTCAACCCCTGGCTGTCGATATGCTGATAAAGCGTGTTGATGCGGTCGGCGGTAGAATATTTTGCCCAGAAGATCATTAGCGGGATGGCGACGAGCAGCGCCAGCAGGAAGCAGTAGCGCCAGCTGCCTTCGCCAAACGTGGCAAGCACCAGGCTTGCCACCACGCCGCTCAGCAGCGCGCCAATCGGATAGCCGGTATGATGCACCCCCAGCGCAAAACCGCGCTTCTCTTTCGGCCACCACTCCGCGGTGTTGCTGACGCCGACGGGTTCGCCCCAGCCGGCCCCAAGGTTGACGCCCACGCGCAGCAGCACAAAGGCCGTCAGCCCGTGGCTGATCGCTTTAATCCCGGAAATAAAAGACAGCGCGGTATAGCCCAGCACCAGCGGTACCTGAAAGCGGGCTCGTTTCCAGCCAGACCCGTAGCGATCGCTCCAGATGGAGCCGGGAATATCCAGCACCGCAAGGGCTACCATGATCAGGGCGACGATATTGCCCCACTGTTCCGGCGAGAGCGAGAACTCCTTAGAGATGACCGGGCCAAGGCGCAGGATCATCTCGCGATCGTAGGCGTTAAGCACCCAGATTAGCCAGCAAACCAGTAGCGAAACCCAGGAGAAGCGATGTATCAGCCGCTTTTTGCCACGTTGTTCGCCGGCAGGTGTGTGATTGATTGTTGTCATAGTCGTGTTTACTCCGCGGCGTCGCGACAGCATGATGCGCGCCGCCTGGTGTCAGGGTCAGAGTCAGTTCGCCGGGTATTATTGTTATCGCGGCGAGCCGGTGGTTCGTTTAGCCGGCGAAGCGCCGTTCCGCTACGCCGGTCACGCCCAGGTCGTAAATGGCGAACAGGCTGCCGCGCAGCTGATTATCTTCCGGGAAGCGCGGCAGGGGCGGCTGCGCCATGGAGGTGACGTACAGCACATCAAGGTTTTCGCCGCCGAACATCACGCTGGTCACTTTTTTCACCGGCATCTCAATGATGCGATCGACCTTGCCCTCTGGGGTATAGCGCACCAGCTTGCCCGCGTAGACCAGCGCGTTCCACAGATAGCCTTCGCTGTCCACGGTGGCGCCGTCCGCCGCGCCGCCTTCGCTGCGATCGACATGGCAAAAGACCCGTTCACCGGAAAGATCGCCGGTCGCGGTGTTGTAGTCCCAGGCGCAGATTTCGCCCGTCCAGGTATCGGCAAAATAGAAGGTCTCGCCGGAGGGGCTCCAGCAGGGGGCGTTAGAGACGATAATGTCTTTCTTCAGCACGTGCAGGGACAGATCGGCGTCCAGGCGATATAGCGCGCCGCTCGGTTCCTCTTCGCGCATATCCATTGACCCGAACAGAAAGCGTCCCTGACGATCGACTTTGCCGTCGTTGAGCCGGTTAAAGGGTCGGTCCGCTTCCGGATGGTGCAACAGCGTCAGCTCGCCGCTGGCGAAGTCGAGCAGATGAACGCCATTCTGCAGCGCCACCACCGCGCCTTCGCCGTTCTGGCGCAGGGCGAAAGAGCCAATTTTCTGTCGCACGTCCCAGCTCTTGATCGCGCCGCCCTGCGCGTTGCAGGCGAACAGGCGCCCGTCGAGGCTGTCCACCCACCAAAGACGCTGCTGTTCGACATCCCAGACCGGGCTTTCGCCGAGTCGGGTTTTTAAATCCAGTAACACTTCAATGCGCATAATGGCCTCCTGATTACACTTTTTCGCCGTGGGCCTGTTTCGCCGATACGGAGCCTGGGGATGAGGAACTTTTGAGAAACAGGGACACCAGCGCGCCGATAATCAGTAGCGCGACAGCGAACCATAAGCCGGACGTTGCCGCACCGGTGCGGTCCTCAAACGCGCCGAGAATAAACGGCCCGAGAAAGCCCCCGCACAGCCCGAGGCAGTTGAGCAGGCCGAAGCTGCCCGCCAGCATATGCCCGCTCATGATGGACGGGAGCCAGTTAAAGATGATGGATTGCATAGCGAAGAACATGAAAGCGGCCAGCGAGAAGCCAAGCAGCGCCACACCGTGGCCGGCAATGGCGCCAATCGCCATGCCGGTCGCCATGACCAGATATCCGGCCATCAGCATGCTGCGGGAACGCTGTTCCGTGCGGGCGAATCGCGGCAGCAGGATCCCACCCGCGGCGGCGGCAATCCACGGGATGGCGGTCAGCAGACCAATCTGCAGCGGAGTAAGCTGGCCCCAGCTACCGATGATCCCCGGCAGGAAATAACTCAGGCCGTAAACCGAAAACTGGTGGGTAAAGTAAATCAGCACCAGCAACAAAAACACTCGGGTGGACAGCGCGGTTTTCAGGGAGAAACGGCTCGGCGTATGGCGCGTTTCCTCGGCTTCTTTCGCCAGTACCGCGTTAATGGCTTGCACATCGTCGCTGTCCAGCCAGCGGGCGTCGGCTGGTTTATCCGGCAGTCTGCGCCAGACGACGAACGCCAGCGCTATCGCAGGCAGCCCTTCGATAAAGAACATCCACTGCCAGCCGTGCCAGCCGGACATGCCATCAAGGCTTAATAACAATCCGCCCAGCGGCGCGCCGATAATATTGGCCAGACAGACCCCCAGCAGGAACAGGCCGGTGGCTTTTGCGCGCTCTTCGCGGCCAAACCAGAGGGTGAGGTAGTAAATAATGCCCGGATAGAGTCCCGCTTCGGCGGCGCCGAGCAGAAGGCGCATCACGTAAAAGGACGTAGGCCCGGTGACAAACGCCATACCGCAGGAGAGGATGCCCCAGGTAATCATGATGCGAGCTATCCAGCGCCGTGCGCCAATCCGGGTGAGAAACAGGTTACTGGGGATCTCCAGCACTGCGTAGGTGAGAAAAAACAACCCGGCCCCGAGGCCGAATGCGGTTGCGGAAAGGCCGATATCCACCGACATGGTCGCTTTCGCCATGCCAATATTGGTACGATCAATAAAGCTGATGATGTACGCCACGATAAGCAGCGGCATCAAATGGCGGTAGATTTTTTTATGGGTGCGTTGCAGCTGCGTCCCGTTTACCGCCTTTTCATTTATTGCGGACATGGTTATTATTTCCCCGTATTCGTGGTCAGAAGCCTTGCCGGGATCGAGACGATCCCGTTCGTCAGCTCACAGGTTGTCGCCGGGTGCTGACCCGAACGACGCCCGGCCCGAAGCCCCACTTCGGGCCGTCTTTTGCTAAGCGCCTTCGCGCTCGAACAGCATAGAAATCCCCTGGCCGCCGCCGATGCACATGGTGACCAGACCAGTGCGTGCGCCGCTGCGCGCCATTTCATACATCAGTTTGACCGGCAGAATCGCACCGCTGGCGCCTACCGGGTGGCCGAGGGCGATCGCGCCGCCGTTGACGTTAACGCGGGCCGGGTCGAGACGCAGATCGTTCATCACCGCCAGCGCCTGAGCGGCGAAGGCCTCGTTGAGTTCAATTAAATCAATGGACTGCACATCTATATTGAGACGGTCCATCAGGCGTCGGGTAGCGGGAGAGGGACCAAACCCCATAATCTCAGCTCCGCAGCCGGCGACCGCCCAGCCGCGAATGCGCATGCGCGGGGTTAAGCCGCGTTTTTCCGCCTGCTGGCGGGTCATCATCACCAGCGCCGCCGCGCCGTCGTTAATGCCCGATGAGTTGGCCGCCGTCACCACGCCGTCGGCTTTAAAAGCCGGACGCAGCGTGGCGAGCTTTTCACGCGGGGTGTCGCGCGGGTGTTCATCGGTCGCAAACAGGCGGGTCGCTTTTTTGCCGTCCGGCACCTCAAGGGCCAGGATCTGCTCGCGAAAGCGACCCTCCGCGATCGCCTTCAGCGCCTTCTGCTGGCTCGACCAGGCGAAATCGTCCATCGCTTCGCGGGTAATACCGAAGCGTTGCGCGACGTTTTCCGCGGTGATGCCGTTGTGATAAGGGCCTTCCGGCCAGGTGAGAATGGAGATCAGGCCATCTTCCAGCTCGCCGTGGCCCATGCGATAGCCATCGCGCGCTTTACGCAGGTAGTAGGGCAGCTGGGTCATATTTTCAGTGCCGCAGGCGACGACCACCTCGGCCTGGCCGCTTTGCAGCTGCATCATGCCGTCCGCCAGGGCCTGAAGTCCGGAGCCGCACTGGCGGTTAACGGAATAGGCGGTGCTCTCCTGCGGGATCCCCGCGCGCAGCTGACAGATGCGGGCGATAAAACCGCTTTCGGCGATTTGCCCGACGTTGCCGACGATCGTTTCGTCGATATCCTGCGGCGCAATCCCGGCGCGGGCGATCGCTTCGCGAATGACGGCGGCCCCAAGGTCATGCTGATGGGTATGTTTAAGACTGCCGTTAAACGTGCCAATAGCGGTACGGACGCCGCTGACAATCACAATATCATTAGCCTGGGTCATTGTTTTTCTCCTTACAGCACCATGCCGCCGCCGACGTTAATCACTTCACCATTGATATAGCGCGCGCCATCGGACGCCAGAAACGCCACGCACTCGCCGACGTCTTTCGCCTCGCCGGCATAACCCGCGGGGATTTTGCTGATCATGATTTGCCAGACGTTTTCCGGTACGCCGCGCGTCATGTCGGTGTCGATAAAGCCCGGGCAGATGGCATTCACCGTGACACCTTTTTTCGCCAGTTCGCGGCAGGCGGTTTTGGTCATTCCCACCACGCCGGCTTTTGACGCCGAATAGTTGGTTTGCCCGACGTTGCCAAGCCAGCTGGCGGAAGCGATATTGATAATGCGGCCCGCACCGCGCTCGCGCATGCGGATAGCGGCCTGCTGCATACAGAGGAAAGTGCCTTTCAGGTTAACGTCGATAACCGTGTCCCAGTCCGCTTCCGTTAATTTATGCAGCATGGCGTCGCGGTTGATTCCGGCGTTATTCACCAGAATGTCTACCGGGCCAAACGCCTCTTCGGCCTGGGAAAACAGGGCTTCGACCTGCGTTTTTTCAGCGATATTGCAGCTGATAAACAGCGCCTGTGCGCCCGATTCGCGCAGGGAAGCGGCGGCGGCTTCGCCGTGTGCATCACGATCGGCGATAATCACTCGCGCGCCTTCCCGCGCAAGCACCTGGGCAATGCCAAAGCCGATACCGCGTGCGGCGCCGGTGACAATGGCGGTTTTACTGGCAAGTTTCATAGCAACGTTCCTTATGAGTCAGAGGATGAATTCCGGGACAGATGTTCCGCGAGACCGCAGGGCGGCGGGGCGAACAATCGGCTGTCCATAACCTGAAGATCCGCGGCGATCGCCGGATGAAAATCCATATGCGCCAGGATGTCGCGCTCAAGATCGATGCCGGGGGCGATTTCCGTCAGCACCGGTCCTTCCGGGCGCAGTTCGAAAACCGCCCGTTCGGTGACGTAATGCATGGTTTGTCCTTTGGCGCGGGCCAGTTCGCCGTTGTAAGAAATCTGGTTTACCCCGGCGACGAATTTACGCACCTCGCCTTCGCGGCGGATATGCAGCGCCCCGTGTTCACAGGCGATCTCCAGCCCTTTGGCGGTAAAAGAGGAGCAGAACACGACGTGGCGGGCATTCTGGGTGATATCGATAAAACCGCCCGCGCCGGGGCAGGATGCGCCGAGCCGTGTGGCATTGACGTGCCCGTGCGGGTCCATCTCGCCGGCGCCCATAAAGGTGATGTCGACCCCTGCGCCGTTGTAGTAGAGCATTTGATCCTGGTGGCTAATCATCGCGCTCAGATTACGGCCGATACCAAAATCCACGCCACCCGCCTGCTGCCCACCGTAGATCCCTGACTCGACGGTGATGGTGACCTGCTCGCCGAGCTGTTCCTCGTGAATGATGGCGCCAATCACGTCATTGGGAATACCGGTGCCGAGATTGATGACGCAGCCGGGGGTCAGATAGCGGCAGGCAATCCGCCCGATAAGCTTGCGCAGATCCAGCGGCAGCGGCGCATTTTGCGCGGCGGGCAGCTGGATATCGCCGCACAGCGCTGGGTCGAAGGCCCAGCTTGAAGTCTGCCGGTGATCCGTCTGCGGCTCTTCGCATACCACGATGGCGTCGATCAGGTTGCCGGGAACGGTGATGCTTTTCGGATGCAGCGAGCCTTTCGCTACGCGATATTTCACCTGCGCCAGCACCTTCGCCCCGTAGCGTCTGGCGGCGAGAACGGCGTGCAGGACTTCCAGCTTCATCACCTCTTCATCGGTCGTGAGGTTGCCGTCTTCATCAGCATGGGTGCCGCGCACAATGACCACGTCCAGAGGAAGAGCCGGATAAAACAGATATTCGTCGCCGCGAAACGTGACGTGCTCGATCAGATTGGGTCGTTCGCGGGTGCGGGCGTTCATCCTTCCGCCCTCTATGCGCGGATCGACAAAGGTACCGAGACCGACGGGGGAAAGCCGCCCCGGCAGTCCGGCGGCCATCGCGCTATAGAGATGAACGATCTGCCCCTGCGGCAGGCACCAGGCTTCCACTTCGTTGTTGTTGATCATCGCCATCCAGCGCGGCGCCAGGCCCCAGTGCGAACCGATAAGGCGGGTCACCATACCCGGATGGGCAAAGTGCTGGATACCGCGCTGGCGATCGCTTTGCCCCGCGGCATGCAGTAGCGTCAGGTCACGCGGTTCGCCCGCGGTCAGAAAGCGCGCTTCGATGGCGCTTAAAATGGACTCCGCCGCGCCGATAAGCGTCATCCCGACGGTGCAGACGGTGTCGCCGCTGGCGACCCACCGCGCCGCCTCATGGGCGTCGATAAATTTGCTGCTCACTTTTTATCCTCCGTTGATAGCGTGATGATGGATTCTGCGAGACGCGTTTTGAGCTGCTGTTTGCTCACTTTGCCGTTGTGGGTACGCGGTAAAGCACGGGTGAAAATAATGCGCGCCGGTAGCTTAAAGCGGGCGATTTTGACCTTCAGCCAGTCGAGGATCTCTTCGCTGGTCAGGTGATGCTGGCCATCCGGCACGATAAACGCCACGGGCTCTTCGCCGTAGACCGGGCTGGGGGTCGGGATGACGGCAACTTCCCGTACTCCCCGATAGGTAGAGAGAATGTTTTCCAGCTCCAGTGAGTAAATTTTCTCGCCGCCGCGATTGATCATGTCCTTGCTGCGGTCTTTGATGTACAGCCAGCCTTCGTCGTCGAGATAGCCCAGATCGCCGGTACAAAACCAGCCCTGCGCATCGCAGCTCGGGCGTCGCTCGCTGTGCTGCCAGTATTCGCGGATCACCACATCGCCTTTTAGCCAGATATGGCCGATTTGCCCGGCGGGGAGGGGCTGCTGGCGATCGTTGCGGATGGTAATGGCGAGACCCGGGATCGCCTGACCTGAACTGCCGCATTTATCGCTGCCCCAGACGTCGCCCGGAAAAATCGTCGCAGGCGAGGTCGTTTCGGTGAGGCCGTAGATTGGCTGAATCGCGGTATGCGGGAACAGGGTTTTTAACTCCTTGATCAGTCCATCGCTCAGGTGGCCAGCGCCGCAGGCAATCGTGCGCAATGCCGGAAAATCGCTGGGATGGTTGACGCTCTGCTCACGCGCAGCCTGGCAAAGAAGGATAAAAATGGTGGGCGAGCCGTGCAGAAAGGTAATGTTCTGCTCGCGCAGGGTGGTGATCACCTGCGGGGCATTGAACCGATGCTGCAGCCAGATGCTCGCGCCGAGGCTAATAAACAGCGCCAGCAGCGCCGACAGGCCGGTGATGTGATAGATAGGCACCGCCAGGATGGTGCTATCCGCGGCGGTGAGATTCAGTTTTTGCGTATAGGCGTCAATCGCGCAGAGCAGGTTATTGTGGGTGATAATCGCCCCTTTAGGCTCTCCGGTGGTGCCGGAGGTGAACATCATCACCGCCGTATCGTCGCGGTTAACCGGGACCGGCGGGCGGGTCAGCGGTTCGGGAAGGCAGAGCGCCTGCCATTCGCTGAGAGAAACCGCACGCGCGTCAGGGGTGTTTTTCAGCCAGTCCTGTACTGTCGCATCGAACAGGACAACCCGGGGAGCGATATGGCCTACCAGCGCCTCGCTTTCGGCCTGCTTAAGCTTGGTGCTGAAAGGCACCACTTCGATGCCCAAACCCAGCGCGGCAAAAAGGACTTCGCAAAAAGCGGGGTGATTGCCCCAGGCCAGCAGAATACGGTCGCCTTTGCGCAGCGACCAGCCGCGATCAAGCTGCGCCATCGCCCGCTGTACCCGCAGATGAAAATCGCGGTACAGATAGCGCCGATCCTCAAACGCCAGCGCCAGGGCATCCGGGCTGCGGGCGGCGCTGTGGCTCAGGGCCTGGTACAGATTCTGGAAGTCGGCGGAGGTGCTGTTCATGTGTCTCTCCTGATATCGCGTATTGAGTAGGAGTAGTCTGGGGAAATTCAGGAGAGGAAATTGCCGAATGGCTCACAATAGAAATCAACAAAACAGAAGCAATTTTGTAACATTGCACAATGGGCAGGAGAGACCGGGTGGGGGAGAGATATCCGCGAATCAAACCGACGTGAATAAAGCCAGAGGACGTATCTTATAGACCCGTGTTAACCGGGCCTAAAAGAGTGAAGGGGTCAGCCCTGCCGCTTAGCGTTTACAGGCATCGAACTCGAGCCGTTCGCCATCGGGGCCGCGAATAAGCAGGAAGCGCACGTTGTCTTCTTCTATCGGCCCTTCATCGAGCTGATAACCGAGCGCCGCCAGCCGCTGCTGCACCGCATCCAGGTCGCTGACTTCCAGCGCCAGATGATCGATACCGCAGCGAGGGGCGTCAAAGGGCGTTCCAGCGGGAAGCTGATACAGCTCGAGGACGGCGCCCGCCATTTCCAGGAACGCAACTTCAATAGTGCCCTGTGGCGATGGCTTGCTAAACCGCTGCTGGCGCTGAAAGCCCAGCGGTTCATAGAAGGCAAGCGAACGCGTTAAGTCACTGACCTGATAGCCAATATGAGCAATCGTGTTGATAAGTTCGCGCATGTTATACCCCCTTACGCACGCACCAGAAGCCGTAGAAAGCGACATACACAAAGCACAGGAGCGGAGCGATAAAGGCGATTTGCATATTGCCGCCGTTCATATCCGAGATAATGCCCATCACCAGAGGAATTACGGCCCCGCCGATAATCGACATCACCACGATCGAGCCTGCGGTCTGGGTATCTTTCCCCATCCCTTTGATCACCAGACCAAAGTTCGTCGGCCAGCATGGCGCCATACAGAAGCTGACCAGAATGAGCGCATAGACCGCCAGCATTGAACCGCTGAAAACGGCAATCAGTAACAGGGCGGTGGCGGCCAGGGCAAACGTTCCAAGCAGCATCGCCGGATTCAGACGGTTCATCAACCAGGTGGCCACGGTTTTTCCCACGGCGTAAATCACCAGAGAAGCCAGCAGCCAGTAAGTCGCGGAGTGCTCGCTGGTGCCTTGCTGCACGAGCTGCACAAAGCGAATCGTGAAGCTCCATACGCCAACCTGGGCGCCGACGTACAAAAACTGCGACAGGATCCCGAGGCGAAAGCGCGGGATAGCAAACAGGCGTTTCAGCGTTGGCCCCATGCTTTCCGTCGGGAGTTGCTGTTGTTGAGCGGGCGCGCCCTTGCACGACGGGAATTTAATAAACACGAACACCAGCGCCAGCACCACCAGTACGGAGCCGATAATCAGATAGGGCCCGACCACCTGACCAACCATCTGATGGCGTGCAACGTCTGCAGCGGCGGCGGGCATCGCCAGCAGTTGTTCATGACTCGGATCGTTTTCGCCAAAGACCATCAGCTGGCCAATTAATACGCCGGAGATCACGCCCAGCGAGTTGAAGATCTGCGAAAAGTTAATACGCTGGGTGGAGGATTGAATCGGACCCAGCAGGCTGGAGTAGGTGTTTGCCGACGTTTCCAGAAAAGAGAGTCCGCAGGCGATCACTCCGAGGCAGGCGAGGAATGCGCCGTAGGTCATGATCTGTGCGGCCGGAACGAACAGGAAGCAGCCGAGGGCGTACAGGCACAGCCCAATAATAATCGCCGCTTTATAGGAGAAACGCTTAATCAGCGCCGCCGCGGGCAGGGCGACAAAAAAGTAGCCGAGGAAAAAAATCGACTGCACCAGCGCTGTCTGGGTATCCGTTAAATCGAAGCCCTTTTTAAACTGGGCGATCAAAATATCATTCAGGTTGCCCGCCATCCCCCATAGCGCAAACAGGCAACAGACCAGTAAAAATTGCAGCCAGGGGGTATGGGGTAAATACGCACTGGTGTCCAGTTTTTCTTTTTGGACCGCTGCGTTATCGACCTTATCCGTGATTAGCGTACTCATTGAGCTATCCTCTTAATGTTTTTTATACAGTAGGGTTTATGCCATTTCATAATCAGCGGCGGCACGGAGAAGCCGTTCCTGTGCCTCCAGGTACTCAGGTAAAGATGAGGCGCCTTGCTTTTCGACACTGACGGCGGCATAGGCCGCCGCGAATCGGGCTGCGGCCTGTAGCGGTTCCCCGCAGGCCAGCCGCGCCGCCAGCGCGCCGTTGAAGGCATCGCCCGCACCGGTAGTGTCTCGGGGGTGAGAAGGAAAGCAGGGAATAGGGGATTTCACCCCATGCTCGCTCAGCAGGGCGCCGCTGGCGCCGAGAGTGATAATGACGTTGCGCGCGCCCTGAGCATGTAACACGTCGGCGGCCTCAGCCGCGGCCGTCAGACTGTCAACCCGGCGTCCGGTCATTAACCCGGCCTCCGTGGCGTTCGGTGTAAGTAAATCCACTTTGCGTAGAAGGGCGTGCTCAACGGGCTGCCAGGGCGCGGGATTGAGTATTACCAGGGCCCCGGCTTGTTTGCCGGCGTCTATGACCTGTTCAATAGCAAAAAGATTGTTCTCCAGCTGAACCAGAACCACATCCGCGCAGCCGATAGCGGGAATGCAGCCGGCGATTTCATCATCGGTCACCGTCATATTCGCGCCGGGATCGACGGCAATCATGTTTTCGGCATCGTTACCGGCGACATAAATCAGCGCATTGCCGGTGGGGATCTCTTCGGCGACCAGCAGCGTCACAGCATTGAAGCCCACGCCTTTCAGATGACGGCGGGCAAAATGGCCGAAGGTGTCATTGCCAATCTTGCCGATATAGTGGACATTTGCTCCCGCTTTTAGCGCGGCGGTGGCCTGGTTCGCCCCTTTACCTCCGGCGCTGGTCATACTTCCGCAGGCCACTAACGACTCACCTGGTACCGGAAAGTGATCCACCCTGGCGACCATGTCGAAATTGAATGAACCAAAAACACAGACTTTTCCTGACATCATTCGCTCCTCTATACCAGCTCGGGGGAGTGCAGCGCGGCGGACAGTTCGCGGGACATGGTTTCCCAGGCCAGCTCGAGCGGCATATCAGCGCGGAATAAACCGCTGCTGCCCATCACCAATATCTGCGCCCCGGCGCCCAGCAGCGCGCGGTAGGTGTTGCGGTTACAGGAGCCATCGACTTCCAGCAAGAAGCGGAGGCTGCCGGTCTCTTTGAGCTGATGAAGCTGCGTAATTTTGGCGAGCATTTCAGGAATAAACGGCTGACCGGCATAGCCTGGGTCGACGGTCATCACCGTCACCTTATCGAGCAGATGCAGATAGTGCTGGATGCTCTCAACCGGTGTGGCGGGATTGAGCACCATTCCCACCTCTTTCCCCGCCTGACGAAGCATATTGATAACCCGGAACGCTTCGCGGCAGATGGTCTCCGGATGCAGTGAGAAGGCGTCTGCGCCGGCGTCTAACAGCGCCGGTATAAACGAAGCGGGCGCTTCGACCATCAGATGGACATCGATAGGAAGCGAGGTGTAGGGACGGATCTGCGCCACAAAGCTGGCCGACAACGCCAGATTTTTGACATAGTGGCCGTCCATGATGTCGACATGCAGCCTGTCGGCTTTGCTGTTTAGAAAGCGCAGCTGTTCCGTCAGCTTCATCATGTCCATACACATCAGCGAGGGAGAAAGGTAATAACGCATAAGGCCTCATTTATTCCGGTGGTGGCTGAATTCAGGCAAAGTCTGGCCCTGCCGCGGTAAGCAGCGTTTCGACATTGCGCGTATTAACCGTCACGTCATGACGGCGTACTCAGGCGATTTGCAGGCTGACGTTATGCCAGGTCATCTCTTTTTCCAGCAGCGGATCGACAAACCTTTCAGTCACCAGACAGTCCAGCTCGCCCAGTCCGCCGATACGCGCGACGCCTGTTCGCCCCAGCTTGCTGCCGTCGACCAAAGCCACAGTCTGACGGGCGGCCAGCAGCATCTGTTTCAGCAGGGCGGCGTGGGCTTGCGTACCCGCATACAAGCCGCTATCGCGCTCCAGCCCCTGGCAGGAGAAAAAGAGCGTATCAATGGCATATTCGCGTAGCGTTCGTGAGGCGGTTTCCCCGAAGAACGACTCTTCGGTCGGGGAGAAATCGCCCCCCAGCCCGACGAGATGCAACGAGCGTCGGCTCATCAGAGTTTGTAAGATGCGAATGGAGGGCGTAATCACCGTCAACGCCATCTCCGGCATCTGCCGGGCCAAAAACCAGCTGGTGCTACTCCCGTCCAGGACAATGGTCTGTCCCGGTTGGAGAAACTGCAGTGCTTTACGGGCCACGCGCATTTTGCCTTCGCTGTGCAGCAGCGTTCTGTGCTGAAAGCTTCCCTGGCTATCTTCAACTGGCAGGGCGGATGCCGCCGCCCGGGTCGCCGGCAGCGGATTTTCCGCCGCCAGCGCTCCACCGTGGCTTCGGGTTAAGATCCCTTTGCGTTCCAGCTCGCTCAGATCGCGGCGAATCGTTTCCCTGGAGACCCGAGTCGCTTGCGCAATCTCATTCACCCGCATGACGCCGTGTTGGCCCAGCAGTTCAACAATCAAACGATGACGTTCCAGCGGCAACATAGCTCTCTCCTGAAGTACATAATCAGATTACCTTTCCCTTGCGCAGAGCGTTGAGACCTCGGGAATGTCCCACGAAGGCAAGCTATCCGCAGCCGAACACTGTGATAGCGCACGCATTTCGCTTCACTTCCGTCAGCGGTTTGCGCTATTTCGCCCGTGATTCAGGCATAAACAAAAACAAACAAAAATAAATGCAAGATTGCTTTTGCGCCCATTTATGCCCGATTACGCCTGCTCTGCAAGGTTAACGCTTATTTCCTGCTGCTAATTAAAAACAAATGAAAATAAAAAATGCTAATTTGATCACGTTATTTTCATTTAATGCGTTTTTAAATGGATTTAAGCCAAATATCAGCATTAAATGAAAGCAATTAAAAACAAAGGACAGGATAAGACCATGAATGAAACAACCCGTCGTTTTGCACGTTTAGTTGATCTGAGCGCAGTTCAGGCCACCAGTACCGAAGCGGATGTTCGCGCCTGCGCCGAGCTGGCTGCCAGATACAACATTATTTCCGTCCACGTACTGCCTTGCTGGACGCGCTTTCTCAGTACGTTGCTGCCGCAGCAGGGTACGGGAGAGGTGATGATTGGCGGTCCGGTCGGCTTTCCCGGCGGTGGGCATACCACCGATACCAAGGTTCAGGAAGTGCGGCAGCTGATTGCCGACGGCGCTCGGGAAGTGGATATGGTCGTGAATATCGGCAAAGTGCTCTCCGGCGATTATGACTATGTGCGCGAAGATTTGCGCCGCGTGGTGGAAGCCGCCGCCCCGGTACCGGCCAAAGTGATCCTTGAAACGCACTATCTTAATGAGGAGCAGATTCGTCGCGTGTGCGAAATTGCCGTAGAGGTGGGGATGAAGTGGGTCAAAACCTCTACCGGCTGGGCGCCCACCGGCGCCACGGTGGAAAAAGTCAGGATCATCGCCGACCAGCTTAAAGGCCGAATCGATATCAAAGGCGCCGGGGGCATTCGCGATCTGGCCACGGTGCGTGCGCTGTACCAGCTTGGCGTGCGCCGCTTTGGCATGAGCCATGGCGCGGTAACCAAGGTGCTGGCTGAACTGGAGCAGCACCCGGAACGTTTTCCCGAGCTGAACGCCGATTAAACTGAGAGACCGCGGGCCTGGTGGCCCGCCTTAAGACGTCACCGGAGTTAGTGATGAAAGATAAAATACTCACGATTGATGTTGGCACTGGCAGTACCCGCGCCGCTATTGTGCGCATTGACGGCGCGATGATCGGCTTTGCGCAAAGAGAGTATGAGCAAACCACGCCGCGTGCAGGTTGGTCAGAACAGGCCCCGTCTTTATGGTGGCAGGCCGCCTGCGACTGTATACGCGAGGTGCTTTACCGCTATCCTGAAACGGCAGCGCAAATTGCGGTTATTGGTGCTTGCGGACAGATGCATGGCACCGTCCTTCTGGACGACCGTGGCGAGCTGGTGGAGGATAGGGCGTTGCTGTGGAATGATAAGCGCAGCCAGCCGCAAGTTGACGCCTTTAACGCGCGCGAAGGTTGGGAAAAGTGGCTGGCGCATTTGAATAATCCGCCTGCGGCAGCATGGCCCGCTTTCAAGTTAGCCTGGTGGCGCGAAAATCATCCGGATCGCTGGTCGCAGCTCGCCAAAGTATTAATGCCGAAGGACTATATTAATTTCATGCTGACCGGTGCCATGGCGACCGATTATAGCGAAGCGTCGTGCTATTTCCTGATGGACAGCGAAACCCGTAGCTGGTCTTCGCAAGCCTGCGAAACGTTTGGTCTGCGGGTCGATCAGCTCCCGGAGCTTAAACTTTCCAGCGACATAATCGGCCAGGTGACGCAGCGCGCAGCCGACCTGACGGGCCTGCCGGCGGGTATCCCGGTGGTTGCCGGGACGTCGGATATGGCGGCCTCTCTGCTGGGCTCGGGTGTGTATGAACCGGGGATGGCGTCCGATTCGACCGGCACGTCGACGCTGATGACGGTGGTGTCGCCGCGGCCGTTACACCATCCGCTGGTTAATAATCTACATCTTGCCAACGCGGCCTGGGGCGGATTTACGATCCTCGACGCCGGCGGCGATGCCGTTCGCTGGGCGCGGCTGGCACTTGCCGATAACCAGATTACGCATCCACAGCTTTTACAGGAAGCGGCGGCGGTGCCGGCGGGGGCAGAAGGGCTGCTGTTTCTTCCCTATCTGACGGGAGAACGTCTGGCCGAACACACGAACTCGCGGGCACAGTTTTTTGGCCTGCAGCGCAAGCATCGCCGCGGTCATTTATTCCGCGCAGTTCTGGAAGGGGTGGCCTTTGCATCCTGGCGCAATCTTCGGCAGCTGCAGAAGTGCGGGCAGTATCCGCAACAAATGATCGCTTCCGGTGGCGGCGCGCGCAGCTCGCTGTGGCTTGAAATCAAAGCCGCAGCGTACAATCTGCCGATATTATCTACGCGTAATCAGGAGAATGGCGTCACCGGATGCGGTATTATCGCCGGGGTTGGGGTAGGGTTGTACGCCGATTTTGCCAGCGGCGTGCGGCAAACGGTGCAGTTCGACAAACTGATCTCACCGGATCCCCGTCTGCGGGATTATTACCACGCCTGCAGCGAGCTTTTTGATACGCTGTACCGGCAATCCGCCGCCTTATACGACAGGCTGGATGCGCTCAGCGTGGGGCCCGACTGATACGCAAAGGTAAGCCAGCGCCGCGACGCGCGTAACGAGCTGTAAAAAAGAGAGAGGCAGAATGTTTGCAGAAGAAAGACAGGAGAAGTTACTCGGTATTCTCAGGGAAAAACGCAAAGTTGCTGTTTCTGAGATGTGTGACGTCTTTAATGTATCTGGCGCTACCATTCGTGCCGATCTCCGCCAGCTGGAAGAGGAGGGGTTGCTGACCCGAACGCATGGCGGAGCCGTTCTTCGTACCCGAGCGAGCTTCGAACAAGCATCGGACGCCCGCGAAATTGTCAATCTCAGCGCGAAAGAACGGATCGGCCAGCGCGCGGCGGCGCTGGTTGAGGATGGCGATATAATCGTGCTGGATACCGGTACCACGACGCTACATATCGCGCGCAATATTCGTGACAGACAGAACGTCACGGTGGTTACCAATGATTACCAAATCGCCCGGGAGCTTGAGGCCAGTCCCTCGATTCAAACGATTCTGCTCGGGGGGATCGTTAAGAAGGGATACCACTGCGTGGTGGCGATCAACGGACGTTCCATTCTCGACACGCTAAACGTCGATAAAGCATTTATGGGCACCAATTCGCTGTCGCTGAAACACGGCGCCTGCGTGGCCGATATCATGCTGGCAGAAACGAAACGCGGCATGGTGGAACACGCCAGTCAGGTGATTATTGTCTGCGACTATAGCAAGCTGAATAACACCTCGCTTGCCCAATTTACCGCCGCAGATCGAATTGACACGGTGGTGGTGGATCGTCTGCCTGATGATGTTCATGCGTATCGTAATGCCGGCATTCAGGTGATCTCGCTGGATGAAGAGGAGTATCTTTAGCGCGCTGCTGTGACGTTGTCACTAACCAGCGCGTCGTAAAATCCCGTCCATCAGGGCGGGGTAAAGTTTTGGGTATTAGACTCACGTGCCGGGGGGATATCGAAGACCAGGCATGGTACAGGCGGTCCAGAATTGATTAAAGCTTACCCGCTGACTTTCTCAGTTCAGTAATATCCCTCTTGGGCGATTCCCCGAACATCCGCGTATATTCCCGGCTGAAATGGGACAGGCTTTCGTAACCGACCGCATAGGCTGCTGTGGTGACATCGTAATGTTCATTCAGCATCAGTCGCCTGGCTTCATTGAGGCGCAGCCATTTCTGATACCGTAGCGGGCTCATCCCCGCAAGCTGCCTGAAATGGTGGTGGAAAGAGGGCGTGCTCATTTGCACACGACTTGCCAG
Organism: Klebsiella sp. 4_1_44FAA; assembly: GCF_000238715.1. Taxonomy (NCBI): domain Bacteria; kingdom Pseudomonadati; phylum Pseudomonadota; class Gammaproteobacteria; order Enterobacterales; family Enterobacteriaceae; genus Klebsiella; species Klebsiella sp. 4_1_44FAA. The sequence goes on along the minus strand of NZ_JH414802.1, from coordinate 4,949 downwards.
TTCCTCGACGCGTAAAGGTGATGCAATATTGGTCTTTAACCAGTCGATAGCTTTACCGATACGGTAGCCATGGCCGTCGACTGCTGCAATCTGTCTGAGATGATCGGACTGATCGCTCATCAAAAGCCGGTAGTGTATCTCTCTTTGGATCAGCGGCCCGAGAACAGGAATGGCTTCAGGTTCGTCAAGCAAAGAAAGCAGACGGCAGAAAGGCTCCAGCAAAGCATCGGTAATAGTACCTATCCCGACACTCGTTCCCGCGTCTCGTTTTTTGACCGGCGGCAGGCTTCCCTGGGCAATTAATTCCATTAGCACGCGCTGGTCAAGCTTATAGGCTACGCCGACGCAGGGCTGGGATGTCGAAGCCTGCAATATTTCCGAACTGGCCGGCAGGTCAAGAGAGGTAATCAGGAATTTTTCCGCATTATATTCATAAGGTTCACCCCCAACCCACATGATCTTCGCGCCATCGGCCACCAGAACGATACTGGGAGGGACCAGGCAGCTTACCGGGGGAGCGGGTTCGTTTCGGCGAAACAATTCGAGCCCTTCTACGGCGGTAGGGAAATCGCCGGTGCCGGGTGTGCGCTGTGCAATATCCCTCGATAGCTCACCCAGCAGTATTTCAACCGATTTGTCAGGAATCATTCTGTAATGCCCCACACTTTTGACCTCTTTTGAGGTTATCAACTTAGCAGCTATGAAAACTGAAATACACGCTTTGAGATTAGGTTCAGAGGATCAGGCAAATAATGCAGAGTATTTTAATAACACCTTTTATTAAAGACATTCAAAATAATAACTCTGAAATGAGGCAGTGTCCTGAAATCAGGGTTCACCGCGAGCAAATTTAACCCGTTCAGGTTTAAGCCATTTTTTAACTGCCACGACGGCATCGCTGCGCTTGAGAAGTGGTTTGAAGAAATTGGTACGCCAACACGTCTTGAACAGCCGAACATCAAGGAAGCAGATCTGCCCGCTATCGTTGAGAACGTCCAGATCAATGTCAAAGCGTTTGGTATCGCCAGTGATTACCGGCCGAAAGTTGTAACTGAAATACTCATGCATGTTGTCTGAAATAGGTCCCTCAATATCCAATGAAAGGTTTTAATATCATGACGCTAATATCTTCGACGCGCTTTTTTAATGGCGCACTCCTTGCCGGGGCGATGGCTCTGATTTCAACAGAAGTTGCGGTGGCCCAGCCTGCACCAGGCACAGCAGATTCTTCAGGCCGTCTGGTTCAGACGTGGGATAAAACTTTCCCAAGGAGCGAAAAAGTGGATCATCAAAAAGTTACTTTTAAAAACCGTTACGGCATTACGCTGGCCGCAGATGTGTATCTTCCAAAAGATCGCGGGAACAAGAAGCTTGCTGCGCTTGTTATTTCCGGGCCTTTTGGCGCGGTAAAAGAGCAGGCCTCGGGTCTCTATGCTCAGACTTTAGCAGAGCGCGGATTCGTGACGCTGGCATTTGATCCGTCTTATACCGGTGAAAGCAGTGGTGAACCCCGCAATATTGCTTCACCCGATATCAATACCGAAGACTTTATGGCTGCAGTCGATTTTATGGGACTACAACCTTATGTGGATCGTGAACGTATCGGTGTCATCGGTATCTGCGGCATGGGGGGGATTGCCCTGAACGCTGTTGCCGTGGATAAGCGCGTAAAAGCGGTCGTTGCCAGCACCATGTATGATATGAGCCGCGTAATGTCAAAAGGCTACAATGACAGCGTAACACCGGAGCAACGCGAGCAGGCGCTGGAGAAGATGAGTCTTCAACGCTGGGAAGATGCAGCAAACGGCAAACCGGCATACCAGCCAGCCTATAATAAACTGAAGGGCGGTGAAGCACAGTTCCTCGTGGACTATGCGGACTACTACATGACTAAACGCGGCTATCATCCCCGAGCCGTCAACTCTGGCAATTCATGGTCCGTGACAACGCCGATGGCCTTTATGAATTTCCCGCTCATGACCTATATTAAGGAAATTTCTCCGCGCCCGATCCTGTTCATCCATGGTGAAAAGGCGCATTCGCTTTACTTCTCCAAAACGGCTTATGAAGCGGCAAATCAGCCAAAAGAGCTGCTGATTGTAAAAAATGCTACCCATGTTGATTTATATGATCGTATGGACAAGATCCCGTTCGATAACATCACTGCATTTTTCAACAAAAATCTTAATAAATAAGCCATAGCACCGTCCGGTGTTTTCAGATGCAGTGTCTGTGGGACAAACGACAGATACTGCTCTCTTAGCATGGGGTGTTGGGTATTCTATTGTTACTGATAAAGCTGGCACTAATTCCTGATGCGATATTAATTTCCGAATATTATCGAGTTAATCCTGCGACAGAAAAAAGCAACCGCATATGAAAGAGGAGAGGTATATGTACTGGAACCCTGAAGTATTAACAAGAATAGATGCGGCCGACGACCTGAAAATCGCACCGTATCATCCCGATATGAATACGACCGGTACGCCGACATGGATATGGGAAGTGAAGGTGGACAACCGACTTTTCGTCCGAGCCTATAGTGGTATCCGTTCAAAATGGTATCAGGCTGCATTGTCCCAGCAGGCAGGTAAGATACTGGCTATCGGACAGGAATTCGACGTACTGTTCGCAAAACCCTCGGACCCTGAGCTTGAAAGTAAAATTGATCAGGCTTACCTGAAAAAGTACTCCGGCAGCAGCTATGTTTCCGCAATGACAGGGATACGCGCCAGGGCAGCCACGATTGAGATTCTACCTTCGTGATGTCCTGTCAAAGTGATGCTGCCTGTACTGTGAGGCAAAATCTACCTGTTTAACGTTCATCTCCCTGAAACTGAAGGCACGTATGAAACCACTCTTTCCGAGCCTTCAGGTTTTTACATCCTTTTGTTGACTTATTCTGTAAAAAGATTACTTTTCAGGACATGAAAAAGATACTTATTATTGTACCCGATGGCGGCATGCTGTTTGAATCCGCCGGTATTGCTGACATTCTGATGCAGGCCAACCGCCTGCACCCGGGAGGTGCCCGGGAAATCTGCTACCAGGTCAAGCTAGCGACAACTCAACCGCATCAGGTTATCCATGGTCAGTCAGGTTTAAATCTGCTGGCCGACCATCGTCTGCATGAGATTGACCCTCGCGAGCCCCTCGATACCATCATGATTACCGGCAGAGGTCAAAACTCGCAGGAGGGGATGGCAGTGGTTGACTGGTTGCGCCTTGCCGCTCCCCATGCCCGCCGCATAGTCTCCATTTGCGGCGGTGCGATGCTGCTGGCGCAAACCGGACTGCTGGACGGCAGACGGGCCACTACCCACTGGAAGCTGCTGGAAACCATGCAGGCGGAATTCCCGCAGATCCGCGTCGAGGGCGGGCCGCTCTATATTCAGGACGAACATATCTGGACCTCTGGCGGGGTCAGTTCCGGCTTTGATCTTACGCTGGCGCTGGTTGAAGAAGACTATGGCTTCAGCCTGGCGCGCGATATCGCCCAGGACTTCGTCATGTATCTGCGTCGCCCGGGAGGCCAGCTGCAGTTTAGCCGCTATAACCTTCAGCAGACCGCCACCCAGGGCCCGATTAACGATCTGCTGGCGTGGTTGCTCGAAAACCTCACCGCCGACCTCAGCGTAGATAAGCTGGCGGAAAAAGTCGCCATGAGTCCGCGAAATTTCACCCGCGTCTTTACCCGGGAAACCGGCGCTTCGCCAGCGCGGTACGTCGCGGAAGCCCGCCTGGCCGCCGCGCGGCAGCGTTTGGAGCAGACTCACGAGACGCTGGATCGTATCGCCGAGCAAACGGGATTTGGCAGCAGTATTAACCTGCGACGCTTGTTTGAGAAACAGCTTAACCTCACTCCAGGTGAATATCGTCAACGATTTCACTGTCGCAAAATGGCGTAAAGTGATCCTTTTTTGTCATTTACGCCATAACCCGTCCGTCCTACTCTGACTCCAGCGATAATCGATAAGGAGTTAATTATGGTAAAGGTCGGTATTAACGGTTTTGGCCGGATCGGACGCAATGTACTGCGCGCAGCACTGAATAATCCGGATATTCAAATTGTGGCAATCAACGATTTCCACTGTGTGTTGTATTCATCTGTAAAAGTATAAGCAGTTCAGCTGGATGAATAGTGGCTCGAGTATCATTCATAGATGAAACATAACAAATCTTTCTGACCGCGATATAAAAGCATAAATGCCCGAGAGAGCATTTATGCTTTTTCGGCGATGAACGGAATTGCGATATGTTGTAGTCAGGTGCTCCCTGGTGGTAGCTAATCACCAGATACAAGGGAAGGGGGAGGTGAGGCAGAGCCTGTCAACATGGAAGCCGGCTGCGTTGGGCTTCAGTACACCATTCAACTTCAGCTGGCGGTTCTGTTTATGGTCGCGATGGCACTCGCCATTTGAGTGCGGAAAACGAAGCTGGCATCTTTTTGATAATCACGTCTGTGGCTGATCAAGCCCGGTTGATACACACTGCAGGCGGCGCGCTATCAAATGAGCATTTCATCTGGCATCCCGTGACGCGTTCGGTCAGAAAATGCAACAGCAGTAAGATATGCCGGACAGGGCTTTGTTGAATAAATCAGATTTCGGGTAAGTCTCCCCCGTAGCGGGTTGTGTTTTCAGGTAATACGCACGCTTTCAGGCATACCTGCTTTCGTCATTTTGTTCAGCGCTCGTACCAGGGCCATAGCCTCCGCAACCTGACCATCGTAGTCACGCAGCGTCAGTGAACCCCCGAACAGCTGTTTTACCCGGTACATCGCCGTTTCCGCTATCGAGCGACGGTTGTAATCTGTTGTCCATTTCCACCGCGCATTACTCCCGGTCATTCGCTGATTAGCCACTGCACGGTTACGGTCTGCATATTCACCGGGCCAGTAACCCGCACCTTTTCGGGGAGGGATAAGCGCGCTGATTTTCTTACGCCGC
>NZ_JH414801.1:399556-501071 GCF_000238715.1 Klebsiella sp. 4_1_44FAA | reverse complement strand
TTTTTCGTCCGAGGACGTTAAGAATCCATGTCACTTTGAGTGCCCACACAGATTGTCTGATAAATTGTTAAAGAGCAGTGCCGCTTCGTTTTCGCTGCGGCGCGGGGTGTGCATATTACGCCTTCCCGCTGCAGAGTCAAGCATTTATTTTTGCTTTTCTCTGCGAGGTTCTCACCGGAACCCCGCTGACCCGGCGGCTTGTTTGCCGTTGTTCCGTGTCAGTGGAGGCGCATTATAGGGAGTAATTCTGAGGTGACAAGGGGAAATGCAAAAAAAGTTTTCAACCGTCTCTTTTTTCAACAATGCGGCGAGGAATGTCGCAAAAAACCGCCGTTTTGCCGTTTTAACCGACGAAACGGGGCGCCTGGTGGCATACTGTTAGAGTAGAGGAAAGAAAGGAACGGCATTTATGTCTTTAAGCGCACAGCAACTGGCGGCACAAAAGAACATTTCCTGGGTACTGGCCGAAAAGCTCGCCCAAAAAATACTGACTGGCGAATATCAGCCGGAAAGCATTCTTCCCGGCGAAATGGAGTTGGGGGAGCAGTTCGGCGTAAGCCGTACCGCCGTCCGCGAAGCGGTGAAGACGCTTACTGCAAAAGGCATGCTGCTGCCCCGCCCTCGCATTGGCACCCGGGTGATGCCGCGCAGCAGCTGGAATTTCCTTGATAAGGAACTGCTCTCCTGGTGGCTAACAGAAGATAACTTCGAAGAGGTGGTAAGCCACTTTCTCGTCATGCGCAGCAGCCTGGAGCCACAGGCCTGCTTTCTCGCCGCCGCCAACGGCACCGCCGGGCAAAAAGCACAGCTCAATACATTAATGGAAGAGATGATTGCTCTGAAACGCCATTTTCAGCGCGAACGCTGGATAGAAGTCGATATGGCCTGGCATGAACATATCTATGAAATGAGCGGTAATCCTTTCCTCAGCTCTTTCGCCTCGCTGTTTCATTCGGTCTACCACACCTACTTCACGTCGATTACGCAAAATGAAGTGGTGAAGCTCGATCTCCACCAGGCGATTGTCGATGCCATTCTTAACAGTGATGCGCCGGGGGCGTTGCTCGCCTGCCAGGCATTGTTGAACGCCCCACACCACGTAAATCAATAACAAGGATTTGGCATGAGCGGAAAAAAAGGGCGCAGCATGGCTGGCCTGCCGTGGATCGCGGCGATGGCCTTCTTTATGCAGGCGCTGGATGCCACCATTCTTAACACCGCCCTCCCGGCTATCGCCCACAGTCTTAATCGTTCTCCCTTAGCGATGCAGTCGGCCATTATCAGCTATACGCTGACGGTGGCGATGCTGATCCCGGTCAGCGGCTGGCTGGCCGATCGCTTCGGCACGCGCCGGGTCTTTATCATCGCCGTTAGCCTGTTCACCCTCGGTTCCCTCGCCTGCGCCCTCTCCAGTTCCTTAACGGAACTGGTCATTTTTCGCGTAATTCAGGGGATCGGTGGGGCGATGATGATGCCGGTGGCGAGGCTGGCCCTGCTGCGTGCCTACCCCCGCAGCGAACTGTTGCCGGTCCTGAACTTTGTCACCATGCCGGGATTGGTGGGGCCGATTCTGGGCCCGGTACTCGGCGGGGTATTTGTGACCTGGGCCAGCTGGCATTGGATTTTCCTGATAAACATTCCGATCGGCGTAATTGGCATTCTGTACGCCCGTAAATACATGCCAAATTTCACAACGCCGCGCCGACGCTTCGATATAGGCGGTTTTCTGTTATTTGGCTTAAGTCTGGTGTTATTTTCCAGCGGTATTGAACTGTTTGGGGAAAAAATCGTGGCGACATGGCAGGCGCTGGCCGTGATTGCCGTCAGTCTGTTACTGCTCGTGGCCTATGTGCGTCACGCGCGTCGCCATCCGACGCCGCTTATCTCGCTCTCTTTATTTAAGACCCATACGTTCTCGGTCGGCATTGCCGGCAACCTCGCCACGCGGTTGGGTACCGGCTGCGTACCGTTTCTGATGCCGCTGATGCTACAGGTTGGTTTCGGCTATCCGGCCATTATCGCCGGCTGTATGATCGCCCCCACCGCTATCGGCTCGATTATTGCGAAATCCACCGTTACCCAGGTGCTGCGCTGGTTTGGCTATCGTAAGACCCTGGTGGGGATCACCGTGTTTATTGGCCTTATGATCGCCCAGTTCTCGCTGCAGTCGCCAGAGATGCCGCTGTGGATGCTTCTTCTGCCGCTGTTCGTGCTGGGGATGGCGATGTCCACGCAGTTTACCGCCATGAATACCATTACCCTGGCCGATCTGACCGATGATAATGCCAGCAGCGGCAACAGCCTGCTGGCCGTCACCCAGCAGCTTTCAATTAGTCTCGGGGTGGCCATCAGCGCTGCGGTGCTACGCTTCTATGAAGGTTTTGATAATGCAAGCACGGTACAGCAGTTTCACTACACCTTTATAACCATGGGCGTGATAACCATTATATCGGCGCTGATGTTTATGCTGTTAAGAGCGAAGGATGGCCGCAACCTGATTAGCGAGCGGCATAAACGCTAAGCGGAACCGCGCACCACCAGCTCCGGCGTTAACTGAACGCGCTGCTGTTTTTGCTGCGGATCGGCCATGCGATGGATCAGTACGTCGATGGCCAGTTCCCCCAGCTCATCCTTTGGCTGGTGAATGGTGGTCAATGGCGGCGTCATATAACGTGCCAGCTCAATATCATCGTAGCCCACCAGCGCCATATCCTGCGGAATCTGCAGCCCGGCCTGGTATAACGCCTGATAAGCGCCAACCGCCATCGCATCGTTACCGACAAACACCGCCTGCGGACGCTGCGGCAACGCCAGCAGCTGCTGCATCGCGCTAAACCCGCCGCCAAACTCAAAATCACTGGTCACCACATATCCTTCGGCAACCGGCAGGCCGCAGCGCGCCATCGCGGCATGATAGCCTTCAAGACGCAGGCGCGCCGGGGTTTTATCCAGCGGGCCGGCAATACAGGCAATGCGTGAATGCCCCTGGTCAATCAGATACTGGGTCGCCATATCGCCGCCGAGCAGCGAGTTATCCTGAATCAGATCGCTATCGCCATCAAAGGGGGCCCAGTCCATCATAACCGTCGGTACCGACGGATAGCGCTGCATGATTTCCGGGGAGGGCTGATGAGTCTCCGTGCACAGCAGGAGTAATCCATCGACGCGTTTTTGCATTAGCGTCTCCAGATTACGATTCATTCGCTGCTCATCACCTTCGGTATTGCAGAGCACGAGGCTATAACCCCGCTCAAAGCAGCTACGCTCCACGCCCCGCACCAGCTCCGAATAAAACGGATTGGTACTGGCGGTGATCAGCATGCCGATGGTACGGGTTTGATTGAGCTTGAGGCTACGCGCCAGCGCAGAGGGGGCGTAGTTGAGGCTTTTGATCGCAGCGTCAACTTTGGCGGTAATCGCCTCGCTGACAAAGCGGTCCTTATTGATGACGTGTGACACCGTCGATGTGGAAACGCCCGCGATGCGGGCCACATCTTTCATCGTAGCCAAGCATTACCCCTGTTGCGCTAAAAATTCATCGATCTCTGTGCGCCAAGGCACGGACGGCTGAGCGCCTTTGCGGGTTACGGCGATCGCCGCTGCGGCATGCGCAAAGCGAATCGCCTCCGGCAGGGCGGTCCCTTCCAGCAGTGCGGTCACCAGCGCGCCGTTAAAGGTATCACCGGCCGCGATAGTATCAATGGCCTGTACGCGAAACCCAGGGATCCGGCGGCTTTCGCCTTCGGCACTGAGCCAGACGCCGCGGCTGCCGAGGGTGATCATCACCGTACCAATGCCTTTGGCATGCAGCACGTTGGCGGCTTTTGCCGCATCTTCGTCACTCTCAACGCGAATACCGGTCAGCTTTTCCGCTTCGGTTTCGTTAGGGGTAATAATATCCACCAGCGCCAGCAGTTCATCCGGTAGCTCACGCGCTGGCGCGGGGTTCAGCACCACGGTGGTGTGATGGTGATGGGCGATTTTCGCCGCCGCTATGACGCTCTCCAGCGGCGACTCCAGCTGCATCAACAACGCCTGTGCGCTGGCGATACGCTCTTTTTCCGCCTCAACCTGGGAGACGGAAAGCGCCGCATTGGCGCCGGCATGAATACCGATGACATTCTCACCTTCGGCGTTAACGAAAATTAATGCCACCCCGGTCGCTTCCCCGGCAACCGCGCGCACGGGCGCCACGTCGATTTTATCGCTCGCCAGCTGACGACGGATGCGTTCACCGATATCGTCATCGCCGGTGCAGGCGATAAACGCGATATCCGCTCCGCTGCGCCCGGCGGCCACCGCCTGGTTGGCCCCTTTTCCACCGAACGCCACCTGATAATGGTGGCCGGTGACGGTTTCGCCCGGCGTCGGGAAAGCGTCAAGGTTAAGAATGTGATCGGCATTGATACTGCCAAGGACGACAAGTTTGCCTGCAGTTTTCATCATTTCTGTTCCCGGGAAAGCGCGCCACCGGGATCCGGTGGCGCATGCCCTGCTTTTCTTTTTTATATTGTCCCTCGGACCGTTGCCAGTCCGAATCGCATATTACTGCTTAACGACCAGCTTCAGCTCAACCGGGTAGTTAGCTTCCACTTTTTCGCCCTTCAGTACCTTATCAGCAGTCTCAACGCCTTTCGCGCCGATCTGCTCCGGCAACTGTGCGACGGTCGCCGCCAGTTTGCCACTGTTTACTGCTTTTTCGCCATCCGGAGTGCCGTCAAATCCAACCACCATCACATCGGACTTGCCTGCGGTCTGCAGCGCGCGCAGGGCGCCCAGCGCCATTTCATCATTTTGCGCGAACACAGCCTGGACGTCAGGATGTGCGGTCAGCAGGTTCTGCATCACGTTCAGGCCTTTGGTGCGGTCGAAATCGGCCGGCTGGCTGGCCAGGACGTTGAATTTGTGCGCCGCCACGGCCTGTTTAAAGCCTTCGCCACGCTCGCGCGCCGCAGAAGTTCCGGCAATGCCCTGCAGCTCAATGACTTTTGCACTTTCACCCACTTTTTTCGCGATGTAATCGCCAGCCATTTTCCCACCCTGCACGTTGTCAGAGGCGATATGGCTCACAACATCGCCTTTTGTCGCCTGACGGTCGAGAGTGATGACCGGGATTTTCGCCTGGTTCGCCATCTTCACGGCGTTGCCGACGGCATCAGAGTCGGTGGGGTTGATCAGCAGCAGCTTGGTACCGCGCACCGTTAAATCCTGGACGTTCGCCAGCTCTTTCGCCGGGTTGTTCTGGGAATCCAGCACCACCAGGTTGTAGCCCAGCTTGTCAGCTTCTTTTTGCGCGCCGTCTTTCAGCGACACGAAGAACGGGTTGTTGAGGGTAGAGATAACCAGAGCGATGGTGTCTTTGGCCATCGCGTTCGCGCTAACGGTCGCACTTAGCGCAACAGCAGAGACCAGGGTCGCCAGTTTTTTCATATTCATAGTTAAGATGTCCTGTAGAGTTCTCAGTTACTGCTTTTTGTTATCTACCAGTACCGCCAGCAAAATCACCACCGCTTTAACGATCATCTGGTAATAGGAAGAAACGCCTAAAAGATTAAGACCATTATTCAGGAAGCCAAGGATCAGCGCACCAATCAGCGTGCCGACAATGCGTCCTTTGCCACCAGCGAGGCTGGTGCCGCCGAGCACCACCGCCGCAATGGCGTCCAGCTCATAGCCCGTCCCCGCTGTCGGCTGCGCGGAGGAGAGACGCGCCACTTCGATGATCCCGGCCAGCGAAGCCAGCATTCCGCACAAGGCGTAAACGATAATTTTAACTTTATTGACGCTAATCCCGGACAGACGCGTCGCCGCTTCATTACCGCCCAGGGCATAAATATAACGGCCCAGGCGAGTATGGTGCAGCATGTACCAGGCCGCCAGGAAGACAATCGCCATGATCCATACCGGCGTCGGGATCCCCAGCGGACGCCCGATGCCAAACCAGCCGAACAGATCGGCATTATCGCTAAAGCCGGTATTGATCGGGCTGCCGTTGGTGTACACCATGGTTACGCCGCGCAGCAGCAGCATCATCACCAGGGTGGCGATGAAGGCCTGCACGCGGCCTCTCGCTACAATCACCCCGGTGACTGCGCCGATCGCCGCACCTAATGCGAGGGCAGCCGCGACCGCCACCAGCGCATTAACCTCAATGCCAACGATTGACGCTGCCACCGCACCGGTGAGCGCCAGCAGGGAGCCGACGGACAGATCGATCCCCGAGGTCAGTATGACCAGCGTCATCCCTACCGCCATAATGGCGTTAACGGAGGTTTGCTGCAGAATATTGAACAGGTTATTGACGGTAAAAAAGTTGGGGCTCATGGTCGATACCACCGCGATCAGCACCAGCAGGGCAATCAGCGATTTTTGCTCCATCAGCCACGCTTTTGTGAAATAGCGGCGACCAGAAACAGCCTGGGTTGTCATCTTTCTTACTCCTGATTCACACGGTTAAGCTTGCCCACAGCGGCAGCCATCAATACTTCCTGGGTGGCCTGCTCGCGTGTGAATTCACCGCCGAGATGCCCTTCATGCATCACTATGATGCGATCGCTCATGCCCAACACTTCCGGCATCTCGGAGGAGACCAGAATGATGCTCAGGCCGTCGGCTTTGAACTGGTTGATGAGCTGGTAGATCTCTTTCTTCGCCCCGACGTCGACGCCGCGGGTCGGTTCATCGAGGATCAGCACCTTCGGCCGGGTCATCAGCCCGCGGGCGATGGCGACCTTTTGCTGGTTGCCGCCGGAGAGCAGGCCGATCGCCTGCTCCATGGACGGCGTTTTCACGTTAAACAGGCGGATGAAATCACTTACCGCCTGCTGTTCATCTTTATGCTTAAGACTACCGCCCGCCCGGCTGAAATAGCGCAACGCCGTCAGGGACATGTTTTCTTTTACCGACATCCCGAGAACCAGACCATCGCGCTTACGGTCTTCGGAGATATAGACAATGCCGTTCGCCAGACCATCCTGCGGCGAACGGGTCACCACTTCGCGGCCATCGAGCGTCACGGAACCGCTGCTGCGCGGCAGCGCGCCGTACAGCACTTTCATCAGTTCGGTCCGCCCGGCGCCCATCAGCCCGGCAACGCCGAGGATCTCCCCCTGGCGCAGGGTAAAGGTCACGTTATCCACCCCCGGGCCGCAGAGGTTGTCGACCTTCAGGCGCACCGCGCCGGGCGCCTTATCGAGGTGGGGATATTGGTCTTCCAGCTTACGGCCGACCATCATCTCGATAAGTCGGTCCTCATCCAGCGACGAGACCTCGCGCTCGGCGATAAACTGCCCGTCACGAAAGACCGTCACGTCGTCGCAAATCTCGAAGATCTCTTTCATACGGTGGGAGATATAGACGATACCGCGCCCCTGCGACTTCAGTTCGCGGATGACGCGGAACAGCGATTCGGTTTCGGTATCGGTCAGCGCATCGGTCGGTTCATCCATAATGATGACTTTCGATTCGAAGCTCAGCACTTTGGCGATCTCCACCATTTGCTGATCGCCAATCGATAGATCGCCCACCAGTTTCTGGCTGGTAAAGCGGAGATTCAGCTTTGCCAACAGCTTGTCGGCTTCGGCATACATCTGCTTCCAGTCGATTTTGCCAAAACGGTTAACGAACTCGCGGCCAAGGAAGATGTTCTCGGCGATCGTCAACTGAGGGATCAGGTTCAGTTCCTGATGGATAATGCCGATCCCGGCTTCCTGGGAGGATTTTGGGCCGTTAAAGGTCGTCTCTTTGCCTAACCACAGCAAAGAGCCGGCATCACGGGTGTAGATCCCGGTCAACACCTTCATCATAGTGGACTTGCCGGCGCCATTTTCCCCTACCAGCGCCATCACCCGGCCGGCATAGACATTCAGCGCCGCGCCGGAGAGCGCCTTGACGCCAGGGAACGCTTTGTCGATCCCTTTCAGTTGCAATAAGGCTTCCATGACGGCGACCTCAGAACGTGACGCCGGCACAGAGAATGATATTCGCAAACGGGGAACACTCCCCGCTGCGAATTACCGCCTGACTGTCTGCGGTTTGTTTTTTGAACTGCTCATGGCTGGTGTAACGAATTTCAATGGTAGTTCCCTGGTGCTGCTGCAGCTGCTCGAGGTGAGTGAGCAACGTCGCGTGGAGTTGCGGATTATGGGTTTTAATCTCTTCCGCGATGACAGCCGCTTCAACCTGCATTTCCGTCGTCACCACTTCCAGCACCTGCATAAATGAAGGTACGCCCTGAGTCAGCGCCATATCAATGCGCGTGCTGCTGCGGGGAACCGGTAATCCGGCATCGCAGACCACCAGCGTATCGGTGTGGCCCAGGCGGGAAATGACCGCGGAAATATCAGCGTTAAGTACGGTGCCTTTTTTCATTTTTTCTCTTTTGCTCCACTAGCGAAACGTTTCGCTAAAATAATTATTATCAATGCGTGAGCAGAAAACCATCACCAGAAGAGAGAAATGTGATCGCCATCGAAACGTTTCGCGAGGCAGCGACAGGACATAACAACCGGAGTGAGAAACAAAAAGCCCTTCGCAATGGAAGGGCTTTTTTGACATCAGATTTCGACCTGGGTACCGAGCTCGATAACCCGGTTTGGCGGGATCTCAAACTGATCCGGCGCCCGCAGGGCGTTACGCTGCAGCAGCAGATAAAGCTTGCCGCGCAGGCGCAGATACCATGGCCGTTTGCCGATAATCAGCGACTCATGCGACATAAAGAACGAGGTCTCCATCATCCGGCAGCTGAGTCCTTCCAGGCCACAGCGGTGGAACACCTCTTCAACATTAGGCGTTTCCCGCCAGCCGTAGCTGGCCACCACCCGCCAGAAGGACGGTGACAGCTGCTCAATCTGCACCCGGCGAACGTTATGCACGTAAGGCGCATCTTCGGTACGCAGGGTCAGGAGGATCACTCGCTCATGCAGCACCTTGTTGTGCTTCAGGTTATGCAGCAGGGCAAACGGGATCACGTTCAGGGCGCGGGACATATACACCGCAGTACCCGGCACACGCACTGGCGGTGACTTCTCCAGCGAAGAGATCATCGCTTCCAGCGAGTTGCCATGCTCGTGCATCCGGCGCAGCAGGCGGAAACGCTCGCTCTTCCAGGTCGTCATCACCGTAAACATCACCATCCCCAGGGACAACGGTAGCCAGCCGCCGGAGACAATCTTATCGAGGTTCGCCGAGAACAGCGGAATATCAATGCACAGGAAGGCCACCAGCATCAGACCGACAAACAGCTTGTTCCAGTGCCAGTTTTTGCGTGCCACGGTCGCCGACAGAATGGAGGTCAGCACCATGGTGCCCGTTACGGCGATACCATACGCCGCCGCCAGGTTAGACGAATGCTCAAAGCTGACGATAACGATGACCACAGAAACGTACAGCAGCCAGTTAATGAACGGAATGTAAATCTGCCCGGACTCCATTTCCGAGGTATGGATAATGCGCATCGGCGACAGATAGCCCAGACGCACTGCCTGACGGGTCAGGGAGAAGACCCCGGAAATCACTGCCTGGGAGGCGATAACCGTCGCCAGCGTGGCGATAATCAGCATCGGGATCAGCGCCCACTCAGGCGCCAGCAGGAAGAACGGGTTTTTAATCGCTTCCGGGTGCTTCAGCAGCAGCGCGCCCTGGCCAAAATAGTTCAGCACCAACGAGGGCAGCACGACGGAGAACCAGGCAACGCGGATCGGCAGTTTGCCGAAATGGCCCATATCGGCGTACAGCGCTTCCACCCCGGTAATCGACAGCACCACCGCGCCAAGCGCAATAAAGGAAACGGTCTTGTATTGCAGGAAGAAGTGCACAGCCCAGTAGGGGTTCAGCGCCTGCAGAACTTCCGGATTAGCGTAAATGCTTCGCGCGCCCAGCACCGCCAGCAACAGGAACCAGATCAGCATAATCGGCGCAAACAGCTTGCCGACCATGCCAGTCCCGTGCTTCTGGATCACAAACAGCAGGGTGAGCACGATAATGGAGATAGGGACAATCCAGGTATCCAGCTGCGGGGCGATAATTTCTAACCCCTCTATCGCCGACATTACCGAAATCGCCGGGGTAATCACCACTTCGCCATAGAAGAAACTGCCGCCGATAAGGCCGAGGATCACCAGCACGGAGGTCATTCTGGCCGAAGTATTACGTCCGGCCAGCGACATCAGCGTTAAGATCCCGCCTTCCCCGGCGTTATCCGCCCGCATCACGAAGGTGATGTATTTAATCGATACGGTAAAGATTAACAGCCAGAAAATCAGCGACAAAAAGCCAAAAACGGCATCGCGCTCTACGCCAAAGCCAAACTGACCTGACAGGCATTCGCGCAGGGTATACAGTGGACTGGTACCGATATCGCCGTACACCACGCCGATGGCCGCCAGCGTTAACGCCGGCAACGATTGTTTATTATCAGTGCTCATAGACTAGTCTTTTCGTTTATAAAACAAATGTGTGCCTAGTCCCTTGGCCCACAAAAAGCGCACAGTATGCACGATTATTTGTGAAATCGTACCCCTAACAGACACCATATTAACCTGGCTCAAAAAAAATAAATCGATTCTTCAGGCTATTACCGCCCCGGCTCTGACATCTATACTCGTCCCAATAACGATACATGACAAAGCACGCAACTCAATTATGGCTCAAACACATTTACTGGCTGAAAGAATTTCCCGGCTCAGCGCGGCACTCGAAAAAGGACTCTTTGAACGCAGCCACGCGATACGCCTCTGCCTGCTGGCGGCGCTCAGCGGCGAGAGCGTTTTTTTGCTTGGTCCACCGGGGATCGCCAAAAGCCTGATTGCCCGCCGCCTCAAATTCGCCTTCCAGCAGGCGCGCGCTTTTGAATACCTGATGACCCGCTTCTCCACCCCGGAAGAGGTATTTGGGCCACTGTCCATTCAGGCGCTGAAAGATGAAGGCCGTTACGAACGTTTAACCGCCGGCTACCTGCCGGAAGCGGAAATCGTGTTTCTCGATGAAATATGGAAAGCAGGTCCGGCTATCCTCAACACCCTACTGACGGCGATTAACGAACGTCACTTCCGCAATGGCGCGCATGAAGAGAAAATCCCAATGCGCCTGCTGGTGGCCGCGTCGAACGAACTCCCGGAAGCCGACAGCAGCCTGGAAGCGCTGTATGACCGAATGCTGATCCGTCTATGGCTTGATAAAGTGCAGGATAA
Source organism: Klebsiella sp. 4_1_44FAA (assembly GCF_000238715.1). Taxonomy (NCBI): domain Bacteria; kingdom Pseudomonadati; phylum Pseudomonadota; class Gammaproteobacteria; order Enterobacterales; family Enterobacteriaceae; genus Klebsiella; species Klebsiella sp. 4_1_44FAA. Next base: position 489,882 of record NZ_JH414801.1, on the reverse strand, counting down.
AGGTAATTTCCGTTCGATGCTGGTCAGCCAGCAGGATGAAAACAGCAATCCAGTGCCCAGCGCGCTGCAGGTGAGCGACGAGGAATTTACCCAATGGCAGCAGCAGATCGGCAATATTAAACTGCCGGACGCGGTGTTTGAGCTGATATTCCAGCTCCGCCAGCAGCTGGACGCCCTGCCAAATGCCCCCTACGTCTCGGATCGCCGCTGGAAAAAGGCTATTCGCCTGCTGCAGGCCAGCGCCTTCTTCAGCGGCCGCGACAGCATCGCGCCGATTGACCTTATCCTGCTGAAAGATTGTCTGTGGCACAATGTCGAAAGTATGAACCTGATGTCGCAGCAGCTGGAAACGCTCATGACCTGTCACGCCTGGCAACAGCAGGCGATGCTGACGCGGTTGGGGGCGATTGTGCAGCGACGCATTCAGATCCAACAACAGCAAAGCGACAAAACGGCGCTGAAGGTCACCCGCCTTGGCGGGATGTTTAGCCGCAAACCGCACTATGAACTGCCGGCTGAGATCCAGGGGACCACCCTGACGCTGCTGCTGCAGCAGCCGCTCAAACTTCACGATATGGAAGTGATCCACATTACTTTTGAACGCGAGGCGTTAGCCAACTGGCTGGAAAAGGGCGGCGAGATCCGCGGTAAGCTCAACGGGATCGGCTTTGCCCAACTACTCAATATGGATGTCGACACCAGCCAGCATCTGGTCGTCCGCGATGTGAGCCTGCAGGGCTCACGCCTCGCGCTGCCCGGCAGCGCAGCGCAGGAGAATATGCCGGCGGAAATTCGCCAGCAGCTGGAAGCGCTGGATGATGAGTGGCACCAGCAACACAACCGCTTCAGCGAGCAGCAAAAGTGCCTGTTTATCCCGGTCGAATGGCTGGGAAGAATCGAAGCCAGCCTGCAGGACGTCGGCGCGCAGATTAAACAGGCGAAGCAGCCATGACGCTCGATATGCTGAATGTCATGCTGGCAGTCAGCGAAGAGGGAATGATCGAGGAGATGCTGCTGGCGCTGTTGGCCTCTCCTCAGCTGGCGGTGTTCTTTGAAAAATTTCCCCGCCTGAAAAACATCATCGCGGCGGATATTCCGCGCTGGCGGGAAGCCGTTCGCGCCCGCTTAAAAGAAGTTAACATCCCGCCGGATCTGGACGCCGAAGTGCAAACCTATCAGCAGGCTCAGCTGCTCTCTACCTCGCAGTTTATCGTCCAGCTCCCGCAAATTCTCGGCAAACTGCACCAGCTCCAGTCCCCTTTTTCCGCCCAGGCGCAGAAGCTGGTGGATGACAATGCCACCTTTACCCCGGCGCTGCATACGCTGTTTTTACAGCGCTGGCGCCTGAGCCTGGTGGTGCAAGCCACCAGCCTTAACCAGCAGCTGCTGGACGAGGAGCGCGACCAGTTGCTCAGTGAGGTCCAGGAACGAATGACGCTCAGCGGTCAGCTCGATCCGGTGCTGGCGGAAAATGATACCGCCGCCGGACGCCTGTGGGATATGAGCGCCGGCGAACTAAAACGAGGCGACTACCAGCTGATCGTGCGCTATGGCGATTTTCTTAACCAGCAACCGGAGCTACTGCAACTGGCGGAACAGCTGGGGCGTTCAAGGGAAGCGAAATCCGTGCCGAAGAAAGATGCGCCGATGGAAACCTTCCGCAGCCTGGTACGCGAGCCGGCAACGGTGCCTGAACAGGTCGACGGCCTCCAGCAGAGCGACGACATTCTACGCCTGCTGCCGCCGGAGCTGGCGACGCTTGGCATCACGGAGCTGGAGTTTGAATTTTATCGCAAGCTGGTGGAGAAACAGCTGCTCACCTACCGGCTACACGGCGATGCCTGGCGCGAGAAAATTACCGAACGCCCGGTAACGCGGCAGGATTTTGATGAGCAACCGCGCGGGCCGTTCATTGTCTGCGTCGATACGTCAGGATCGATGGGCGGTTTTAACGAACAGTGCGCTAAGGCCTTTTGTCTGGCCCTGATGCGCATCGCGCTGGCCGATAACCGTCGCTGCTTCATTATGCTGTTCTCCAGCGAAGTGGTGCATTACGAGTTGACCAGCGAGAGCGGACTGGAGCAGGCGATCCGTTTCCTGAGCCAGCGTTTTCGCGGCGGCACCGATCTGGCCAGCTGTTTTCGCGCCATTATTGAACGTTTGCAAAACCCGCAGTGGGTGGATGCGGATGCCGTGGTGATCTCCGACTTTATTGCCCAACGGTTGCCGGATGAGGTGATTGCTCAAGTGGGGGAGTTACAGCGTAAGCATCAGCACCGTTTTCACGCGGTGGCGATGTCGGTTCACGGCAAACCCGGCATCATGCGCATCTTCGATCATATCTGGCGCTTTGACACCGGGCTGCGTAGCCGCCTGCTGCGACGCTGGCGGCGCTAATCGTTACAGCAGCGCGGAAACGCTTTCGCGAACCTGCGCTGGCCATACGCCGCACTGCACCTGACCAATATGGTCAAGCTGCAGCAACAGCATCGTCAAACGAGACTGGCCAATGCCGCCGCCGATAGTCTGCGGCATCTCGCCGCGCAGCAGCGCCTGGTGCCACTCCAGTTTCAGGCGATCTTCATCGCCGGTCAGCGCCAGCTGGCGCTTTAGCGCCTCGGCGTCAACGCGGATCCCCATCGAGGAGATCTCGAACGCATCCTCCAGCACCGGGTTCCACACCAGGATATCGCCGTTCAGGCCGGCAAAACCTTCAGAAACCTCAGTACTCCAGTCATCATAATCCGGCGCACGCACGTCGTGGCGCTTGCCATCAGCTAGTTTGCCGCCGATACCAATTAAGAAGACGGCGCCCAGCTCTTTGGCAATAGCCCGCTCACGACCTTTGGCATCAAGCTCCGGATAGCGGCTCAGCAGCTCCTGGCTGTGAACAAAATGGATCTGTTCCGGCAGGAATGGCGTCAGGCCAAACTCCTGGCTGACCGCCAGCTCGGTGGCTTTGATCCCGGCGTAGATCGCCTCGACGGTTGCCTTCAGGGTGCCGACGTGACGCTCTTCATCCCCCATCACGCGCTCCCAGTCCCACTGGTCAACATAGACGGAATGGATAGGCGTCAGACGGTCTTCATCGGGGCGAAGGGCTTTCATGTGCGTGTACAGCCCTTCGCCCGCGCTGAAGTCGTGTTGTCCCAGGGTTTGACGCTTCCACTTCGCCAGCGAATGAACCACTTCGAACTGGGCGTCGGGCAGTGTTTTCACTTTTACCTGAACCGCTTTCTCGCAGCCGGACAAGTTATCCTGCGTCCCATCGCCCACGCGGCTTAAGATTGGCGCCTGGACTTCAATCAGGCCAAGCTTCTCTTCCAGCTGACGGGAAAAGTGAGATTTAACGAAACTGATCTGGCGTTGTTTTGCGATATATGCGGTTTTCATTTTTATGACTCCTGCGTCCTGTTGCCATTGATTAAGCAACAAAACAGGGCGGCAATACAATAATCAATCAATAAAAAGGCGCATCAACTTTTAATTCATTAAAATATAGCGCTAAAATAGTAAGAACCCTCAAACTTCATAAGAAAAAGATATGGAAAATTATCAGATCGACAATCTGGACCGCGGCATTCTTGATGCGCTGATGGCCAACGCCCGTACCGCCTATGCCGAACTGGCCAAACAGTTCAGCGTCAGCCCGGGCACCATTCACGTGCGCGTCGAAAAGATGAAGCAGGCGGGTATCATTACCGGCGCGCGCATTGACGTCAGCCCCAAGCAGCTGGGCTACGACGTCGGTTGCTTCATCGGCATTATTTTAAAAAGCGCCAAAGACTATCCCTCCGCCCTCGCCCGCCTGGAAAGTCTGGAGGAGGTCACCGAGGCTTACTACACCACCGGCCACTACAGCATCTTTATTAAGGTGATGTGTAAATCCATCGATGCTCTGCAGCAGGTACTTATCAACAAGATCCAAACAATCGATGAAATTCAGTCCACTGAAACTCTGATCGTGCTGCAGAACCCGATCATGCGCACCATCAAGCCCTGATCGCTTTTTTTAATCCCACATTTTTCCACAGGTAGATCCCAGCTCGCTCACAGCGTACAATACGCCACTCTGAACAGTTGAGCGGGCGATCGGCGATCTATGGCAGACATTACACTTATCAGCGGCAGCACCCTGGGCAGTGCGGAATATGTAGCAGAGCATCTGGCGGAAAAGCTGGAAGAAGCCGGCTATAGCACTGAAATCCAGCACGGTCCGCTGGTGGACGATCTGCAGGCGCAAGGGATCTGGTTAATTATCTCTTCCACCCATGGCGCCGGCGACATTCCCGACAACCTGGTTCCCTTCTATGACGCGCTGCAGGAGAAGCAGGCCGATCTTTCCGCCGTGCGCTTTGGCGCTATAGGGATCGGCAGCCGCGAATACGACACCTTTTGCGGCGCGATCGATAAATTAGAAGCGGCGCTGAAGGCCTGCGGGGCAAAACAGATCGGTGAGACGCTGAAGATCAACGTCCTTGAACACGAAATTCCGGAGGATCCAGCGGAAATCTGGCTGGGATCCTGGAAAAATTTGCTCTGAGAATTGTAAAGATCGTCCGATCTTCTGTGGATAACCATGCTTAAAAGCTTGGATCAACCGGTAGTTATCCAAAGAATAACCGTAGTATGGTTTTTGAGCTGTGCATAACCCTTCATTCTGATCCCAGCTTATACGGACCAGGATCACCGATCATTCACAGATAGTGATCCTTCTTAAGCTTTTGATCTTACTTCGCGGATCCGACTTATCCACAAAGAGAGTCGATCCTAATAAGAGATCACAATAGAACAGATCTCTATATAAAGATCTTCTTTTTAATACTCAGGATCCCGGAGTCTTTCTCGAAAGACGAAAGTTGAGTAGAATCCACGGCCCGGGCTTCAATCCATTTTCATACCGCTTTATGCGAGGCAGACCACCATGTTTTATCAGGATCCTTTTGACGTCATTATCATTGGCGGGGGTCATGCAGGCACTGAGGCCGCAATGGCCGCAGCGCGTATGGGTCAACAAACCCTGCTTTTGACACACAATATCGACACGCTGGGGCAAATGAGTTGCAACCCGGCGATTGGCGGCATTGGGAAAGGACACCTGGTAAAAGAAGTGGATGCGCTCGGCGGTTTGATGGCCAAAGCGATCGATCAGGCGGGTATTCAGTTTAGGATACTAAACGCCAGCAAAGGACCGGCAGTGCGCGCCACCCGCGCCCAGGCTGACCGCGTGCTTTATCGTCAGGCAGTACGTACCGCGCTGGAGAACCAGCCGAACCTGATGATCTTCCAGCAGGCGGTTGAAGATCTGATTGTCGAAAACGATCGCGTCGTGGGCGCCGTCACCCAGATGGGCCTCAAATTCCGCGCTAAAGCGGTAGTGCTGACCGTCGGGACCTTCCTTGACGGCAAAATCCATATTGGTCTGGACAACTACAGCGGCGGCCGCGCCGGCGATCCGCCGTCTATCCCGCTGTCTCGTCGTCTGCGTGAATTGCCTCTGCGCGTAAGTCGTCTGAAAACCGGTACTCCGCCGCGTATTGACGCGCGCACCATCGATTTCAGCGTGCTGGCGCAGCAGCATGGCGATAACCCGATGCCGGTCTTCTCGTTCATGGGATCCGCGGATCAGCATCCGCGCCAGGTACCGTGCTATATCACCCACACTAACGAGAAAACCCACGATGTGATCCGCAATAACCTCGATCGCAGTCCTATGTACGCCGGAGTGATCGAAGGGATCGGACCTCGCTATTGCCCGTCGATCGAAGACAAAGTCATGCGCTTTGCCGATCGCAACCAGCATCAGATCTTTCTCGAGCCGGAAGGACTGACCTCAAACGAAATTTATCCGAACGGTATATCCACCAGCCTACCGTTTGATGTGCAAATGCAAATCGTCCGCTCGATGCAGGGGATGGAGAATGCGCGGATCGTCCGTCCAGGCTACGCTATTGAGTACGATTTCTTCGACCCGCGCGATCTGAAGCCAACGCTTGAGAGCAAATTTATTCAGGGTCTGTTCTTCGCCGGCCAAATCAACGGTACCACCGGTTATGAAGAGGCGGCGGCTCAGGGGCTGCTGGCCGGACTTAACGCCGCCCGCTTCTCTGCGGAAAAAGAGGGCTGGGCGCCGCGCCGCGATCAGGCTTACCTCGGCGTGCTGGTAGATGACCTCTGCACCCTGGGTACCAAAGAACCATACCGCATGTTTACTTCCCGCGCTGAATATCGTCTGATGCTGCGCGAAGACAACGCCGATTTGCGTTTGACCGAACAGGGGCGCGAGCTGGGTCTGGTAGATGACGAACGCTGGGCGCGCTACAACGAGAAGCTGGAAAGCATCGAACGTGAACGCCAGCGTCTGAAATCCACCTGGGTGAATCCGCAGGCAGAGAGCGCCAACGAAGTGAACGCTCACCTGACCGCGCCGTTGTCGCGTGAAGCCAGCGGCGAAGATCTGCTGCGTCGTCCGGAAATGACCTACGAACAGCTGGTTCAACTCTCGCCATTCACCCCGGGACTGGAAGATCGTCAGGCGGCTGAACAGGTAGAGATCCAGGTGAAGTATGAGGGCTATATCGCGCGCCAGCAGGATGAGATTGAGAAACAACAGCGCAATGAGAATACCTTGCTGCCAGCGACCCTCGACTACCGCCAGGTCACTGGGCTGTCTAACGAGGTGATTGCCAAACTGAACGACCATAAACCGTCGTCGATAGGGCAGGCGTCACGTATCTCCGGGATCACCCCGGCGGCGATCTCTATTTTGCTGGTTTGGCTGAAAAAGCAGGGGATGCTGCGCCGCAGCGCCTGATTGCGGCTGCCTGCCGCGCTGATTTCCCAGTTGCATAATCAGCGTTCGCCTTTATCATTCATAGCCCGGTAAGCGTTAGCGCCTCCGGGCTCATTATTTTTTGAAGGTACTTACCGTGCTCAACAAACTTTCTCGTCTGCTGGATGAAGCGGGTATTTCGCTCACCGATCACCAGAAAAATCAGCTGGTGGCTTACGTCGGACTGCTCGATAAGTGGAACAAAGCCTATAACCTGACCTCCGTTCGCGATCCGAATGAGATGCTGGTGCGTCATATTCTCGACAGCATCATCGTGGCGCCTTATCTGCAGGGCTCGCGCTTTATCGATGTTGGTACGGGCCCGGGGTTGCCGGGGATCCCGTTGGCCATCGTATGTCCGGAGTCACATTTCACCCTGCTGGACAGCCTTGGCAAGCGCGTGCGCTTCCTGCGTCAGGTGCAGCACGAGCTGAAGCTGGATAACGTCACCCCGGTGCAGAGCCGCGTGGAAGCCTTCCCGGCCGAGCCGCCGTTTGATGGCGTGATAAGCCGCGCTTTCGCATCGCTTAATGATATGGTGAGCTGGTGCCATCATCTGCCGGCAGCGAATGGTCACTTCTATGCGCTCAAAGGGTTAGCGCAAAAAGAAGAAATGGAAAGTCTGCCGGAGGGGTATGACATTGTCGAGGTGATTGAGCTGCATGTTCCTCGGTTGGAAGGGGAGCGGCACCTGGTGGTGATTAAGCCAAAATCGAGTTAATTTTTATCAAAAAATGTGGAAAAAATGTGGCCCGCGCATGTTACAAAAATAAAGGACGTCCCCCGATATTAACGGGCTGCATTTAACCTTGTTTTTACTATGGCTTTTCTTGCAGTTAACTTAGCGTAAGTGATTCACTGACAAAATAGTCAACTTTGAAAATATCAGGGTGCTAAAAATCGACAATGATGAACAGCATAGTGATGTTAAATTTTTATTATAAATGTCAATAAAAGGTTTTTATTGTATGTGAGGTTGTTTTAGATAATGTCCTCACTTTTTATCTTGAATATCAAAAGCATGAAAAATAGTGTTTTATGTCCTTGATTCATTAAAGGGCGCTTGAAATGTTTATTATGTGATCTGATGCACGCTTTAATTGCCGTGTTTCCTCGTTATTTGCAGTTTTGTATGACCGCTCACAGAACGCTGAAATGCACGGAAAGTTGTCCGTTGGAAAATAATTAAACATTTATTCACTATTTTGCTACTTATTGTTTGAAATCACGGGGCGTCACCGTATAATTTGTCCGCTTTTTGATGCTTGACTCTTCGTCTTAAAGGACGTTTTATACGACACGCGACATACCTCAAAGGGAGCAGGAGTAAAAACGTGATGTCAGTGTCGCTCTTGAGTCGAAACGTTGCTCGCAAGCTTCTGTTTATTCAGTTACTGGCAGTAATGGCAAGTGGACTGCTGTTCAGCCTCAAAGACCCCTTCTGGGGCATTTCCGCTGTATGCGGCGGTTTGGCAGTGGTCTTGCCAAATCTGATGTTTATAATTTTTGCCTGGCGTCATCAGGCGCATACACCAGCAAAAGGCCGTGTGGCCTGGACCTTCGCCTTCGGTGAAGCCTTCAAGGTGTTGCTGACCTTCGCCCTTCTGGCGGTGGCGCTGGCCGTTTTAAAAGTGGTATTTTTGCCACTGATCGTGACGTGGGTTTTGGTGCTGGTGGTACAAGTTCTGGCGCCAGCTGTAATTAACAACAAAGGGTAAAGGCATCATGGCTTCAGAAAATATGACGCCGCAGGATTACATAGGACACCATCTGAACAACCTTCAGTTGGACCTGCGTACATTCTCGCTGGTGGATCCGCACAACCACACAGCCACCTTCTGGACGCTCAACATTGACTCCATGTTCTTCTCGGTGGTTCTCGGTCTGCTGTTCCTTGCCATGTTCCGTAGCGTTGCTAAGAAAGCGACCAGCGGCGTACCAGGGAAATTCCAAACCTTCATCGAAATGATCATCGGCTTCGTCCATGGCAGCGTCAAAGACATGTACCATGGCAAGAGCAAGGTTATCGCGCCGCTGGCGCTGACCGTGTTCGTCTGGGTCTTCCTGATGAACCTGATGGACCTCTTGCCTATCGATTTCTTACCTTGGATCGGTGAGCACATACTCGGCCTGCCTGCACTGCGCGTGGTTCCGTCTGCCGACGTGAACATCACCCTGTCGATGGCGCTTGGCGTGTTCATCCTGATTATTTTCTACAGCATCAAAATGAAAGGCGTTGGTGGGTTCGTTAAAGAACTGACCATGCAGCCGTTCAATCACTGGGCGTTCATTCCTGTCAACTTAATCCTTGAAGGGGTAAGCCTGCTGTCCAAACCGGTCTCTCTCGGTCTGCGACTGTTCGGCAACATGTATGCCGGTGAGCTGATTTTCATTCTGATTGCTGGTCTGTTGCCGTGGTGGTCACAGTGGGTTCTGAATGTGCCTTGGGCCATTTTCCACATCCTGATTATTACGCTGCAAGCCTTCATCTTCATGGTTCTGACGATTGTCTATCTGTCGATGGCATCTGAAGAGCATTGATTTTTTACCAACACTACTACGTTTTAACTGAAACAAACTGGAGACTGTCATGGAAAACCTGAATATGGATCTGCTGTACATGGCTGCCGCTGTGATGATGGGTCTGGCGGCAATCGGTGCTGCGATCGGTATCGGCATCCTCGGAGGTAAATTCCTGGAAGGCGCAGCGCGTCAGCCGGATCTGATCCCTCTGCTGCGTACTCAGTTCTTTATCGTTATGGGTCTGGTGGATGCTATCCCGATGATCGCTGTAGGTCTGGGTCTGTACGTGATGTTCGCCGTCGCGTAGTAAGTTGTTAGAAACCTAAGCCACAGAGTTAATTAAAGAGGTATTGTGCTGTGAACATGAACGCAACAATCCTCGGCCAGGCCATCGCGTTTGTTATCTTCGTATGGTTCTGCATGAAATACGTATGGCCGCCTTTAATGGCTGCCATCGAAAAACGCCAGAAAGAGATTTCTGACGGTTTAGCTTCTGCAGAACGCGCTAAGAAAGATTTGGACCTTGCACAGGCCAACGCGACCGACCAGCTGAAAAAAGCGAAAGCGGAAGCCCAGGTAATCATTGAGCAGGCGAACAAGCGCCGCTCTCAGATTCTGGACGAAGCTAAAGCTGAAGCAGAACAGGAACGCACCAAAATCGTTGCACAAGCGCAGGCTGAAATTGATGCTGAGCGTAAACGTGCACGCGAGGAGCTGCGTAAGCAGGTCGCTATCCTGGCTGTTGCTGGCGCCGAGAAGATCATCGAACGTTCCGTGGATGAAGCTGCTAACAGCGACATCGTGGATAAACTTGTCGCTGAACTGTAAGGAGGGAGGGGCTGATGTCTGAATTTGTAACGGTAGCTCGCCCCTACGCCAAAGCAGCTTTTGACTTTGCCGTCGAACACAACAGTGTTGAACGCTGGCAGGATATGCTGGCGTTTGCCGCCGAAGTGACCAAAAACGACCAAATGGCAGAGCTTCTCTCCGGTGCTTTGGCGCCGGAAACGCTCTCAGAAGCGTTTATCGCTATCTGCGGCGAGCAACTCGACGAAAATGGCCAGAACCTGATTAAGGTGATGGCGGAAAATAATCGTCTGAAGGTGCTCCCGGACGTTCTTGAGCAATTCATTCACCTGCGCGCGGCCAGTGAGGCCATCGCAGAGGTAGAAGTAATATCTGCCAACCAACTGAGTGATGAACAGCTTGCCAGGATCGTCAGCGCGATGGAAAAACGTCTGTCACGCAAAGTTAAGCTGAATTGCAAAATCGATAAGTCTGTTATGGCAGGTATTATCATCCGTGCGGGTGATATGGTCATTGATGGCAGCGTACGCGGCCGTCTTGAGCGCCTTGCAGACGTCTTGCAGTCTTAAGGGGACTGGAGCATGCAACTGAATTCCACCGAAATCAGCGAACTGATCAAGCAGCGCATTGCTCAGTTCAATGTTGTGAGCGAAGCTCATAACGAAGGTACTATTGTTTCTGTAAGTGACGGTGTTATCCGCATCCACGGCCTTGCCGAATGTATGCAGGGCGAGATGATCTCCCTGCCGGGTAACCGTTACGCTATCGCACTGAACCTGGAGCGCGACTCCGTAGGTGCGGTGGTAATGGGTCCGTACGCTGACCTCGCCGAAGGCATGAAGGTGAAATGTACTGGCCGTATCCTGGAAGTTCCGGTAGGCCGTGGCCTGCTGGGCCGCGTGGTTAACACCCTGGGCGCGCCAATTGATGGTAAAGGTCCGCTGGAAAACGACGGTTTCTCCGCCGTTGAAGCGATCGCGCCGGGCGTAATCGAACGTCAGTCCGTCGATCAGCCGGTACAGACCGGTTACAAATCCGTTGACGCCATGATCCCAATCGGTCGTGGTCAGCGTGAACTGATCATCGGCGACCGTCAGACCGGTAAAACTGCGCTGGCTATCGATGCCATCATCAACCAGCGTGATTCCGGCATCAAGTGCGTCTATGTCGCTATCGGTCAGAAAGCGTCCACCATCTCTAACGTGGTGCGTAAACTGGAAGAGCACGGCGCGCTGGCTAACACCATCGTAGTGGTAGCGACTGCATCTGAATCTGCTGCACTGCAATACCTGGCGCCATACGCTGGTTGCGCAATGGGCGAATACTTCCGCGACCGCGGTGAAGATGCGCTGATCGTTTACGATGATCTGTCTAAACAGGCTGTTGCTTATCGCCAGATCTCCCTGCTGCTCCGTCGTCCGCCTGGACGTGAAGCGTTCCCGGGCGACGTATTCTACCTCCACTCTCGTCTGCTGGAGCGTGCTGCGCGTGTTAACGCCGAATACGTTGAAGCCTTCACCAAAGGTGAAGTGAAAGGGAAAACCGGTTCTCTGACCGCGCTGCCGATTATCGAAACGCAGGCGGGTGACGTTTCCGCATTCGTTCCGACCAACGTAATCTCTATTACCGATGGTCAGATCTTCCTGGAAACCAACCTGTTTAACGCCGGTATTCGTCCTGCGGTTAACCCGGGTATCTCCGTATCCCGTGTTGGTGGTGCAGCGCAGACCAAGATCATGAAGAAACTGTCCGGTGGTATCCGTACCGCGTTGGCGCAGTATCGTGAACTGGCGGCGTTCTCCCAGTTTGCATCCGACCTTGACGATGCAACCCGCAAACAGCTGGACCACGGTCAGAAAGTGACCGAGCTGCTGAAACAGAAACAGTATGCGCCTATGTCCGTCGCGCAGCAGTCTCTGGTTCTGTTCGCAGCAGAACGTGGTTACCTGGCTGATGTAGAACTGGCGAAAATCGGTAGCTTCGAAGCCGCTCTGCTGGCTTACGTCGACCGTGATCACGCTCCGCTGATGCAAGAGATTAACCAGTCCGGTGGCTATAACGACGAAATCGAAGGCAAGCTGAAAGGCATCCTCGATTCCTTCAAAGCAACCCAGTCCTGGTAACGTCTGGCGGTCTGTCTTAGGGCAGGCCGCAAGGCATTGAGGAGAAGCTCATGGCCGGCGCAAAAGAGATACGTAGTAAGATCGCAAGCGTCCAGAACACGCAAAAGATCACTAAAGCGATGGAGATGGTCGCCGCTTCCAAAATGCGTAAATCGCAGGAGCGCATGGCGGCCAGCCGTCCTTACGCAGATACTATGCGCAAAGTGATTGGTCACCTTGCGAACGGTAATCTGGAATATAAGCACCCTTACCTGGAAGAACGCGACGTTAAGCGCGTGGGCTACCTGGTGGTGTCGACCGACCGTGGTCTGTGCGGCGGCTTGAACATTAACCTGTTCAAGAAACTGCTGGCGGAAATGAAAGCATGGTCCGATAAAGGCGTTCAGTGCGACCTCGCAATGATCGGCTCTAAGGGCGTTTCTTTCTTTAACTCCGTGGGCGGCAACGTGGTTGCACAGGTGACCGGTATGGGGGATAACCCATCCCTGTCCGAACTGATCGGCCCGGTAAAAGTGATGTTGCAGGCCTATGATGAAGGCCGTCTGGACAAGCTGTACGTTGTCAGCAACAAATTTATTAACACCATGTCTCAGGTTCCGACGATCACTCAGCTGCTGCCGTTACCGGCATCAGAAGATGCTGATCTGAAACGTAAATCCTGGGATTACCTGTATGAGCCCGATCCGAAAGCGCTGCTGGATACCCTCCTGCGCCGCTACGTCGAATCTCAGGTTTATCAGGGCGTGGTTGAAAACCTGGCCAGCGAGCAGGCCGCCCGTATGGTGGCGATGAAAGCCGCGACCGATAATGGCGGCAGCCTGATTAAAGAGCTGCAGTTGGTATACAACAAAGCTCGTCAGGCCAGCATTACTCAGGAACTCACCGAGATCGTCTCGGGGGCCGCCGCGGTTTAACCAGGTTATTTCGTAGAGGATTTAAGATGGCTACTGGAAAGATTGTCCAGGTAATCGGCGCCGTGGTCGACGTCGAGTTCCCTCAGGATGCCGTACCACGCGTGTACGAAGCCCTTGAGGTACAGAATGGTAATGAAGTTCTGGTGCTGGAAGTTCAGCAGCAGCTGGGCGGCGGTATCGTACGTACCATCGCCATGGGTTCTTCTGATGGTCTGCGCCGCGGTCTGGATGTAAAAGACCTCGAGCACCCGATCGAAGTCCCGGTAGGTAAAGCAACGCTGGGTCGTATCATGAACGTACTGGGTCAACCGGTTGACATGAAAGGCGACATCGGCGAAGAAGAGCGTTGGGCTATCCACCGCGCGGCACCGTCCTATGAAGAGCTGTCCAGCTCTCAGGAACTGCTGGAAACCGGTATCAAAGTTATCGACCTGATGTGTCCGTTCGCCAAGGGCGGTAAAGTTGGTCTGTTCGGCGGTGCGGGTGTAGGTAAAACTGTAAATATGATGGAGCTGATCCGTAACATCGCGATCGAGCACTCCGGTTACTCTGTGTTTGCGGGCGTAGGTGAGCGTACTCGTGAGGGTAACGACTTCTACCACGAAATGACCGACTCCAACGTTATCGATAAAGTATCCCTGGTGTACGGCCAGATGAACGAGCCGCCGGGAAACCGTCTGCGCGTTGCGCTGACCGGCCTGACCATGGCTGAGAAATTCCGTGACGAAGGTCGTGACGTACTGCTGTTCGTCGATAACATCTATCGTTACACCCTGGCCGGTACTGAAGTATCCGCGCTGCTGGGTCGTATGCCTTCAGCGGTAGGTTATCAGCCGACCCTGGCGGAAGAGATGGGCGTTCTGCAGGAACGTATCACCTCCACCAAAACCGGTTCTATCACCTCCGTACAGGCGGTATACGTACCTGCGGATGACTTAACTGACCCATCCCCAGCCACTACCTTTGCTCACTTAGATGCAACCGTAGTACTGAGCCGTCAGATCGCATCCCTGGGTATCTACCCGGCCGTTGACCCGCTGGATTCCACCAGCCGTCAGCTGGATCCGCTGGTTGTTGGTCAGGAACACTACGACACCGCGCGTGGCGTTCAGTCCATCCTGCAGCGTTATCAGGAACTGAAAGACATTATCGCCATCCTCGGTATGGACGAACTGTCTGAAGAAGACAAACTGGTGGTAGCTCGCGCGCGTAAGATCCAGCGCTTCCTGTCCCAGCCGTTCTTCGTGGCAGAAGTCTTTACCGGTTCTCCGGGCAAATACGTGGCGCTGAAAGACACCATCCGTGGCTTTAAAGGCATCATGGAAGGCGAATACGATCACCTGCCAGAGCAGGCGTTCTACATGGTCGGTTCCATCGACGAAGCCGTGGAAAAAGCCAAAAAACTTTAACGCCTTAATCGGAGGGTGATATGGCAATGACTTACCACCTGGACGTCGTCAGCGCAGAGCAACAAATGTTCTCTGGTCTGGTCGAAAAAATCCAGGTAACGGGTAGCGAAGGTGAACTGGGTATTTACCCGGGCCACGCGCCGCTGCTCACCGCCATTAAGCCTGGTATGATTCGCATCGTTAAACAGCACGGTCATGAAGAGTTTATCTATCTGTCCGGCGGCATTCTTGAAGTGCAGCCTGGCAGCGTGACCGTCCTGGCGGATACCGCAATTCGCGGTCAGGACCTCGACGAAGCGCGAGCGCTGGAAGCGAAACGCAAAGCGGAAGAGCACATTAAGAGCTCTCACGGCGATGTGGATTACGCTCAGGCGTCTGCGGAACTGGCCAAAGCGATCGCTAAACTGCGCGTTATCGAGTTGACCAAAAAAGCGATGTAACACCGGCTTGAACGTAAAAAGCCAGTCTGGGTTCCAGGCTGGCTTTTTTTATTGCCCGCTGCTGACGAGCGGATGAAGTGAAAACAGCATTCACCCTTAATTGTTATTGATTAGTTAAATGATGAGGCGTAAACTCTTTTTATGTGATGTATGTCACAAAAAAGAGCGTTATAAACTGCACCTGCGTCAGGAAATCATCATGAAACTGTTCCATAAAATCATCGCTAAATTTAGCGTCCTGAGCTTCTAAGCTCCGCGCTATCTCGCCCGCTGACACGACGTATCGCCCATCAAAACGACAACACTGGCGATGTGAAACCGGGAAAAGAAGGTCACCTGATAGGTGGCCTTTCGTTTTTTATGGATAGCATCCATCACTTTACCGCCCTCCCCCGCCAGCGACTGGCGAATATTTATCCTGGTTCTTCC
This sequence comes from Klebsiella sp. 4_1_44FAA, assembly GCF_000238715.1. Classification (NCBI taxonomy): domain Bacteria; kingdom Pseudomonadati; phylum Pseudomonadota; class Gammaproteobacteria; order Enterobacterales; family Enterobacteriaceae; genus Klebsiella; species Klebsiella sp. 4_1_44FAA. Next base: position 474,405 of record NZ_JH414801.1, on the reverse strand, counting down.
CGCTGTGGGTGCTGATAAACGCCTGCCGCTGCGGCTTTATTCAGGTGGCGAAAAAACAGCAAAAGCAGTGAGATAGTTAATGATTCTCCACCCCGCCCTCCTTTTTCAGCGTTAAACTGATTTGCAGTGGTTAAAAATAGCGTCATAAAATGGGGTAAAACAGTGAGCCTGGACGTTTTCTCCACGTCTCGTTTTATGATGAAAAATATGTAGAAATTTCAACGTGAAAGGCTTTTACTTTTCGTTCTAACTACCGTCAGGATGAGTATGTCAAATAGTGCGATGAGCGTGGTTATCCTTGCTGCAGGCAAAGGGACCCGCATGTATTCCGATCTTCCTAAGGTGCTGCATACCCTGGCCGGGAAGCCAATGGTGCAGCATGTCATTGATGCCGCTAACGATTTAGGCGCATGTGCGGTACACCTGGTATACGGCCACGGCGGCGATCTGCTGCGTCAGACTCTGCATGAAGACAACGTGAACTGGGTGCTGCAGGCCGAGCAGCTCGGAACCGGGCACGCTATGCAGCAGGCGGCGCCATTCTTCAATGATGATGAAGACATCCTGATGCTCTATGGCGACGTGCCGCTGATCTCCGTTGAGACGCTACAGCGCCTGCGCGCCGCGAAACCACAGGGTGGGATTGGTCTGTTAACGGTGAAGCTGGATGACCCAACCGGCTATGGCCGCATTACCCGTGAAAATGGCCAGGTGACGGGCATCGTTGAGCACAAAGATGCCAGCGAGGCCCAGCGCCAGATCCAGGAAATCAACACCGGGATCCTGATCGCCGGCGGAGCGGATCTAAAGCGCTGGCTGGCGAAACTCACCAATAACAACGCTCAGGGCGAATACTACATCACCGATATCATCGCCATGGCGCACCAGGAAGGACACCAGATCGTCGCAGTGCATCCGCAGCGCCTGAGCGAAGTCGAAGGCGTCAACAACCGCCTGCAGCTTGCGCGCCTGGAGCGCGTCTACCAGGCGGAGCAGGCGGAAAAGCTGCTGCTGGCGGGCGTGATGCTGCGCGATCCGGCGCGTTTCGATCTGCGCGGTACGCTGCAGCATGGGCGCGATGTAGAGATCGATACTAACGTTATTCTGGAAGGCAACGTGGTGCTGGGCGATCGAGTGAAAATCGGCGCCGGCTGCGTGATCAAAAAACAGCACCATCGGCGATGACTGCGAAATTAGCCCCTACAGCGTGGTGGAAGATGCCCAGCTGCAGGCGGCCTGCACCATCGGTCCATTTGCCCGTCTGCGCCCGGGCGCCGAACTGCTGGAAGGCGCCCACGTTGGTAACTTCGTGGAAATGAAAAAAGCGCGTCTCGGGAAAGGCTCCAAGGCGGGTCATCTGACCTATCTGGGCGATGCGGAGATTGGCGATAACGTCAATATCGGCGCGGGCACCATCACCTGCAACTACGATGGTGCGAACAAGCATAAAACGATTATTGGCGATGATGTCTTTGTCGGCTCGGATACCCAGCTGGTGGCCCCGGTCACGGTAGGCAACGGCGTCACGATCGCCGCCGGCACCACCGTCACGCGCAATATCGCCGATAACGAACTGGTGTTGAGCCGCGTACCGCAGGTCCACAAACAGGGCTGGCAGCGTCCGGTGAAGAAGAAATAATTTGGATTATCGCCGGGGAAATTTTCCCGGCGAACCAGGATGAGAGGGTCAACATAGATCCCCGTCCGCAGGCAGTACCATAACAATAACCCCACTCTCTACAAGGCTCGGGGCGCCCGAAAAACGGGCAAATACAGGTCAGCGACAACGCATGGCATATCGCCATTATCAGGAAATTTAACTATGTGTGGAATTGTTGGCGCAGTCGCGCAGCGTGATATTGCTGAAATCCTTCTCGAAGGTTTACGTCGTCTGGAATACCGTGGCTATGACTCTGCCGGTCTGGCAGTGGTCGACAGCGAAGGTCATATGACCCGCGTGCGTCGCTTGGGTAAAGTTCAGATGCTGGCTCAGGCGGTAGAAGAGCAACCGTTACACGGTGGTACCGGGATCGCCCATACTCGTTGGGCGACGCACGGCGAACCGTCTGAGAGCAATGCGCATCCGCATGTTTCTGAACACATTGTGGTGGTCCATAACGGGATCATCGAAAACCATGAGCCGCTGCGCGCCCTGCTGCAGTCTCGCGGCTATGTCTTCGTCACCGAGACCGATACCGAAGTTATTGCCCATCTGGTGCACTGGGAGCTGGAACAAGGCGGTACCTTGCGTGAAGCCGTCCTGCGCGCTATCCCGCAGCTGCGCGGCGCCTACGGTACGGTGATCATGGATACCCGTGACCCGGGAACTCTGCTGGCGGCCCGCTCCGGTAGCCCGCTGGTAATTGGCCTGGGGATGGGTGAAAACTTTATCGCCTCCGACCAGCTGGCATTGCTGCCGGTTACCCGCCGCTTCATCTTCCTCGAAGAAGGCGATATCGCGGAAGTGACTCGCCGTTCGGTGGTGATTTTTGATAAGTCCGCTGCGCAAGTGAAGCGCCAGGAGATCGAATCCAATCTGCAGTATGACGCTGGCGATAAAGGTATCTACCGCCACTATATGCAGAAAGAGATTTTCGAGCAGCCGAACGCGATTAAGAACACCCTGACCGGGCGCATCAGCCATGGCGAAGTGGATCTCAGCGAACTGGGGCCGAACGCCAATGAAATGCTGGCTCAGGTTGAACATATTCAGATAGTTGCCTGCGGGACTTCCTATAACTCCGGGATGGTCTCCCGCTACTGGTTCGAAGCGTTAGCCGGCGTCCCGTGCGATGTGGAAATCGCCTCCGAATTCCGCTATCGCAAGTCCGCAGTGCGTCGCAATAGCCTGATGATCACCCTCTCCCAGTCCGGTGAAACCGCCGATACCCTGGCGGCGCTGCGTCTGTCGAAAGAGCTGGGCTATCTCGGCTCGCTGGCCATCTGCAACGTGCCGGGCTCGTCGCTGGTGCGCGAGTCCGATCTGGCGCTGATGACCAAAGCCGGAACGGAAATCGGCGTGGCCTCGACCAAAGCCTTTACCACTCAGCTAACCGTGCTGTTGATGCTGGTGGCGAAACTGGCGCGACTGAAAGGTCAGGATGCGTCTATCGAGCATGATATCGTGCACGGCCTTCAGGCTCTGCCGAACCGTATCGAGCAGATGCTCTCCCAGGACAAGCGTATTGAGCAGCTGGCAGAGCGCTTCTCTGATAAGCACCATGCGCTGTTCCTTGGCCGTGGCGATCAGTATCCGATCGCTATGGAAGGGGCGCTGAAGCTGAAAGAGATCTCCTACATTCACGCGGAAGCCTATGCGGCGGGCGAGCTTAAGCACGGCCCACTGGCGCTGATTGATGCGGAAATGCCGGTGATTGTGGTGGCGCCGAACAACGAACTGCTGGAAAAACTGAAATCCAACATCGAAGAGGTTCGTGCCCGCGGCGGTGAACTATACGTCTTCGCCGACGGTGAAGCCGGCTTCAACGGTAGCGATAACATGCACATCATTGAGATGCCGCATGTGGAAGAGACCATCGCCCCTATCTTCTATACGGTTCCGCTGCAGCTGTTGGCTTATCACGTCGCGCTGATCAAAGGCACTGACGTTGACCAGCCGCGTAACCTGGCGAAATCGGTAACGGTTGAGTAAAGCATCCTATCCTGCAAAGGGCTGCCGACGGCGGCCCTTTTTATTTGCACCTGCTGTTTTCCATCGATTACGTGCGCAATATTTTGGCTGGCGGTAGATGACAAACGATCGTTTTACGGTCCGATTTCGCCGTCATAAAAAGAAAATTATTTTGTCATTGCACGGTCATGATTAAAGATAACCATCTGAGTTATAAGCGTATTATTTGGCGTAAAATCCACTCTCCCGGCCTGTCATAAAACTGTCATAATTCGTACATTTTACTGTCACCTCTTTGACCTATTTTGCTCACCATAGCCTCGAAACAATGATTTACGAATCCCAGCAGGAGACATTATGAACGTTATGCGTACCACCGTCGCAACAGTTGTCGCCGCGACCTTATCGATGAGCGCTTTCTCTGCCTTCGCAGCAGCAAGCCTGACTGGCGCAGGCGCAACTTTCCCTGCGCCGGTGTATGCCAAATGGGCTGATACCTATCAGAAAGAAACCGGCAATAAAGTGAACTACCAGGGTATTGGTTCCTCTGGTGGCGTTAAGCAGATTATTGCCAACACCGTTGATTTCGGTGCTTCTGATGCTCCGCTGGCTGATGACAAACTGACCCAGGAAGGTCTGTTCCAGTTCCCCACCGTGATTGGCGGCGTGGTACTGGCGGTTAACCTGCCTGGCGTGAAATCCGGCGAGCTGGTGCTGGATGGCAAAACCCTCGGTGATATCTACCTGGGTAAAATTAAAAAATGGGATGACGAAGCGATCGCTAAGCTCAACCCGGGCCTGAAGCTGCCGTCGCAGAACATCGCCGTGGTCCGCCGCGCCGATGGTTCAGGTACCTCCTTCGTTTTCACCAGCTACCTGTCCAAAGTGAATGAAGAGTGGAAATCGAAAATCGGCGCCGGCTCTACCGTAAACTGGCCAACCGGTCTGGGCGGTAAAGGCAACGATGGTATCGCCGCCTTTGTTCAGCGTCTGCCGGGCTCGATTGGTTACGTCGAATACGCTTACGCTAAGCAAAACAACCTGGCCTACACCAAACTGGTCTCTGCCGACGGCAAGCCGGTTAGCCCGACTGAAGACAATTTCGCTAACGCCGCAAAAGGCGTTGACTGGAGCAAGTCTTTCGCTCAGGACCTGACCAACCAGAAAGGCGAAAATGCATGGCCGATCACCTCAACCACCTTCATCCTGGTGCATAAGGCGACCAACAAGCCGGAACAGACCGCTGAAGTGCTGAAGTTCTTCGACTGGGCGTATAAAAACGGCGGGAAAGAAGCGAATGCGCTGGATTACGCGACGCTGCCGGAAAGCGTGGTAGAGCAGGTTCGCGCGGCATGGAAAACCAACGTCAAAGACAGCAGCGGTAAAGCGCTGTACTAACAGTAGATTTTTGACGAAGATGGCGGGGGCGTTCAGGCGCTGCCCGCCCTACGGTTCAGACTGTAGGCCCGGGAGCCAACGCCACCGGGCATTTATTCGAACAAGTTTTAATACGTAAAGAGTAATCTATGGCTGCAACCAAGCCTGCATTTACCCCTCCGGGGAAAAAGGGTGACATGATTTTCAGTGCGCTGGTAAAACTGGCTGCGCTGATTGTGCTATTGATGCTGGGCGGCATCATCGTTTCCCTGATCATCTCTTCCTGGCCGAGCATTCAAAAGTTTGGCTTTGCCTTTTTGTGGACCAAAGAGTGGGATGCGCCTAACGAGATCTTCGGCGCGCTGGTCCCGATTTACGGAACCCTGGTCACCTCTTTTATCGCGCTGCTGATCGCCGTTCCGGTGAGCTTCGGCATCGCGCTGTTTCTGACAGAATTGTCCCCCGCCTGGCTCAAGCGTCCGCTGGGCATTGCGATTGAGCTGCTGGCGGCAATCCCGAGCATCGTGTACGGCATGTGGGGCCTGTTTATTTTCGCCCCGCTGTTTGCGACTTACTTCCAGGAGCCGGTCGGCAACGTTCTGTCGACCATCCCGTTCGTCGGTGCGCTGTTTGCCGGCCCGGCGTTTGGTATCGGTATTCTCGCCGCTGGCGTCATTCTGGCCATCATGATCATCCCTTACATCGCCGCGGTCATGCGCGATGTTTTCGAACAGACCCCGGTGATGATGAAAGAGTCGGCCTATGGCATCGGCTGCACCACCTGGGAGGTGATCTGGCGCATTGTCTTACCGTTCACCAAGAATGGGGTGATCGGCGGGGTGATGCTCGGTCTGGGCCGCGCGCTGGGTGAAACCATGGCGGTCACCTTTATCATCGGCAACACCTACCAGCTCGACAGCATCTCGTTGTATATGCCGGGGAACAGTATTACCTCCGCGCTGGCTAATGAGTTCGCCGAAGCGGAAACCGGCCTGCACGTGGCGGCGCTGATGGAGCTGGGCCTGATCCTGTTCGTTATCACCTTTATCGTTCTGGCCGCGTCGAAGTTTATGATTATGCGCCTCGCGAAGAATGAGGGGGCACGCTAATGGCGACCATTGAATTGCAAACTACCGCCGAACTGGCGGAGTCCCGTCGCAAGATGCAGGCCAAACGCCGCATGAAGAACCGTATCGCTCTGGCGCTGTCGATGGCGACCATGGCGTTTGGTTTGTTCTGGCTTATCTGGATCCTGATGGCGACGATAACCCGCGGTTTCGACGGCATGAGTCTGGCGCTGTTCACCGAAATGACGCCGCCGCCGAATACGGCGGGCGGTGGACTGGCTAACGCCCTCGCCGGCAGCGGCCTGCTGATCCTGTGGGCAACCGTATTTGGTACGCCGCTGGGTATCCTCGCCGGAATTTATCTGGCGGAGTATGGCCGCAAGTCGGTGCTGGCGGAAATCATCCGCTTTATCAACGACATTCTGCTTTCCGCGCCGTCTATCGTGGTGGGTCTGTTCGTCTACACCATCGTGGTGGCGCAGATGCAACACTTCTCGGGCTGGGCGGGCGTTATCGCGCTGGCGCTGCTGCAGGTGCCTATCGTTATTCGTACCACCGAAAACATGCTGAAGCTGGTGCCGGATAGCCTGCGTGAAGCGGCCTATGTGCTGGGGACGCCGAAGTGGAAGATGATCTCGGCGATCACCCTGAAAGCCTCCGTCTCAGGGATTATGACCGGGATCCTGCTGGCTATCGCCCGTATCGCCGGGGAAACGGCGCCGCTGCTGTTCACCGCGTTGTCCAACCAGTTCTGGAGCACCGACATGATGCAGCCGATTGCTAACCTGCCGGTGACCATTTTCAAATTTGCCATGAGTCCGTTTGCGGAGTGGCAGCAACTGGCATGGGCCGGGGTATTGATTATCACCCTGTGCGTCTTGCTGCTGAACATCCTGGCGCGCGTTATCTTCGCCAAGAAGAAACACGGTTAATTTTTTGCGGCGCAGCAACTGCTGCGCTGAATGAGGAAGAGATTGAGATGAGTATGGTGAATACAGCTCCGGGTAAGATTTCAGTTCGTAACCTGAACTTCTACTACGGCAAATTCCATGCCCTGAAGAACATCAACCTGGATATCACCAAAAACCAGGTGACGGCGTTTATCGGTCCGTCAGGCTGTGGTAAATCCACCCTGCTGCGCACGTTCAACAAGATGTTTGAACTGTATCCGGAGCAGCGCGCGGAAGGTGAGATCCTGCTGGATGGCGACAACATTCTGACTAACACCCAGGATATCGCCCTGCTGCGCGCTAAGGTTGGCATGGTGTTCCAGAAACCAACGCCGTTCCCGATGTCCATATACGACAATATCGCCTTCGGCGTGCGCCTGTTTGAAAAGCTGTCCCGTGCCGATATGGACGAGCGCGTGCAGTGGGCGCTGACCAAAGCCGCATTATGGAACGAAACCAAAGATAAACTGCACCAGAGCGGATATTCTCTCTCCGGTGGTCAGCAGCAGCGTCTGTGCATTGCCCGCGGTATCGCGATCCGCCCGGAAGTGCTGCTGCTTGATGAGCCGTGCTCCGCGCTGGACCCGATCTCCACCGGGCGTATCGAAGAGCTGATCACCGAGCTGAAACAGGACTACACCGTCGTTATCGTGACTCACAACATGCAGCAGGCTGCGCGTTGCTCCGACCATACGGCATTTATGTATCTTGGCGAGCTGATTGAGTTCAGCAACACGGATGACCTGTTCACTAAGCCCGCGAAGAAACAAACTGAAGATTATATTACTGGCCGCTACGGTTGATTTGCCCTTGTGCTTTCAGGCTCTCACCAGTTGGGCAATCAGGAGACACCATGGACAACCTAAATCTTAACAAACATATTTCCGGCCAGTTCAACGCTGAACTGGAGTATATCCGCACCCAGGTGATGACCATGGGTGGGCTGGTGGAACAGCAGCTCTCTGATGCCATCACCGCCATGCATAACCAGGACAGCGATCTGGCGAAACGCGTCATCGACGGCGACAAGCAGGTCAACATGATGGAAGTGGCTATCGATGAAGCGTGCGTGCGCATCATCGCCAAGCGCCAGCCGACCGCCAGCGACCTGCGCCTGGTGATGGCGATCATCAAGACTATCGCTGAGCTGGAACGCATTGGCGACGTGGCGGATAAAATCTGCCGCACCGCGCTGGAGAAGTTTTCCCAGCAGCACCAGCCGCTGCTGGTGAGCCTCGAATCGCTGGGCCGCCACACGGTGCAGATGCTGCATGACGTACTGGATGCGTTTGCGCGTATGGATCTCGACGAAGCGGTACGTATCTATCGCGAAGATAAGAAAGTCGACCAGGAGTATGAAGGCATCGTGCGTCAGCTGATGACCTACATGATGGAAGACTCGCGCACTATTCCCAGCGTCCTGACCGCGCTGTTCTGCGCGCGCTCCATCGAGCGTATCGGCGACCGCTGCCAGAATATCTGCGAATATATTTTCTACTTCGTCAAAGGTCAGGATTTCCGTCACGTTGGCGGCGATGAGCTGGATAAACTGCTCGCTGGCAAAGATCCGAAAGAGTAATAATCATTCTGTCTAATTCTGGTAAATGGATTTATCAGAATTAGATATGTTTTACCCCGCGGCTGCGAGATTGCTGAGATTATCGTCACAATTAACAATCTGCCCGTTTGAGTTATTCATTTTATCGCGTAACAATCAGCTGCCACTCACTGAGTTTTAACGCTCAGGATGGTTTAAACGGATTGTGACTGCGACAGCAGGCAAAACCTGATATTGCTCCTGGGGGCGATATCAGGTTTTTTGTTTTATGCGGGCCAATAATGGCTGAATGAGGGTTGCTACCGCGATGCGCGGGCAAAACCTGAAGAGGATTATCTGCCAAGGCAGATGGTCTTCTTCAGGTTTTTTTGTTTTTGTCTAACCGCAAAAATAACAGCCGCCGCGACGTCAAACGGTATGGATACGGCTATTAGCACCGGCACGGAATAGGGTTGTTGTCGTGTTTTATTTACGCCAATGATTATATAAGGGAATATTATGATGAGAAAAAACAGGATCGCTTCGGCGATAGTCTTGCTGGCGCCACTTTGTTATTCAACTAATCTGCTAGCGAGCCAGTTGACGGTGGAACAACGGCTTGAGCTGCTGGAAAAAGCGCTCAAAGACGCGCAAAAAGAGCTCAAAAAATATCAGGACCAGGAAAGAAAAAGAGACCAGATTTGGGCCTCATGGTCTCCTCCTGCGGAAGGTCAGAAGCGCAAGACCGGGGGGCGACCGCCGGGCCGAAAACGGCGGTTAAACCGGATGCGGTGCTGGTTAAAAATCAACAACCTGTCACCGATGGCGCGCCAGCCTACAGCGCGATGACGCTGAAAGACTTTAGCAAGTTCGTGAAAGATGAAATTGGCTTTAGCTATAACGGCTACTTCCGTTCCGGCTGGGGGACCGCCTCGCACGGCTCGCCAAAATCATGGGCGATCGGTTCGCTTGGCCGCCTGGGTAATGAATATTCCGGCTGGTTCGATCTGCAGCTGAAGCAGCGGGTGTTTCAGGAAGGCGATAAACGCGTCGACGCCATCGTGATGCTCGACGGGAACGTCGGCCAGCAGTATTCCACTGGCTGGTTTGGTGACAATGCCGGCGGCGAAAACTACATTCAATTCTCGGATATGTATGTTAACACCAAAGGGTTCCTGCCGTTTGCGCCGGAAGCCGATTTCTGGGTCGGCAAACACGGGGCGCCAAAAATTGAAATCCAGATGCTGGACTGGAAAACGCAGAGAACCGATGCGGCGGCCGGCGTAGGGCTGGAAAACTGGCAGGTGGGCGCCGGGAAATTCGATATCGCGTTGATTCGCGAAGATGTCGATGATTATGACCGTTCTTTAAGCAATAAGCAGCAAATTAACACCAACACCCTGGACGTTCGCTACAAAGAGATTCCGCTGTGGGATAAAGCCAGCCTGATGGTTAGCGGACGCTATGTCGCCGCCAACCAAAGTTCATCAGAGAAATATAAAGAGGGCAATGAAGGTTATTATCCGTGGAAAGATACCTGGATGGCTGGTACCTCGTTAACGCAGAAATTTGCTAACGGCGGCTTTAACGAATTCTCTTTCTTACTGGCCAATAACTCTATTGCCAGCAGCTTCTCACGCTATGCCGGATCCAGCCCCTATACCACCTTTAATGGCCGCTATTATGGCGATCATACCAATGGCACCGCCGTGCGCTTAACCTCGCAGGGGGAAACCTATTTACGCGATGACGTTATTATGGCGAATGCCATCGTCTACTCTTTTGGTAACGACGTCTATAGCTACGAAACCGGGGCCCACTCCGATTTTGAATCTATCCGTACGGTTCTGCGACCGGCTTATATCTGGGATAAATATAACCAGACCGGCGTCGAGCTGGGGTACTTCAAACAGCAAAACAAAGATGTTACCGGCAAGAAATATAACGAGTCCGGCTACAAGACCACGCTGTTCCATACCTTCAAAGTCAATACCAGTATGCTGACCTCGCGCCCGGAAATTCGTTTCTATGCCACCTATATTAAAGCGAAGGATATTGACCTGGATAAGGCCGCGAATAATACAACCAGCATTTTTGAAGACGGGAAGAACGATCAGTTTGCCGTGGGGGCGCAGGCGGAAATCTGGTGGTGAGACGATAACTGAACGGACACAACGAAAGAGGAACAACGATGAAACGACATGCAATTTATTTCGCCCTGGCGCTGGCGGGCGCGGCGTTTACCCTCCAGGCGGCGCCATTACCCGCGATGCCGGACCCAAGCCTGCCGGTGAGCCACTTTATCACCCAGGTTAACGCGGATAAGAGTATCACTTACCGCTTGTTTGCCCCTGATGCCCGGCGGGTCTCGATAGTGACTGGCGCCACGCCGGACTCCTTTGTCTCGCACGACATGACCAAAGCAGCGGACGGAGTCTGGACATGGAAAAGCGAGCCGATGAAGCCCAATCTCTATGAATACTATTTCGATGTGGATGGCTTCCGCTCGGTAGATACCGGCAGCCGCTATCAGAAGCCGCAGCGCCAGGTGAACACCAGTTTGATTCTGGTGCCGGGCAGTATTCTTGACGATCGGGAGGTTGCGCATGGCGATCTGCGCACCCTCACCTATCACTCGAAGGCTCTGAACGCCGAACGTCGTCTCTATGTCTGGACGCCGCCGGGCTATAGCGGAACCGGCGATCCTCTGCCGGTGCTCTATTTCTATCATGGCTTTGGCGACAGCGGCCTGTCGGCCATCGATCAGGGGCGGATCCCGCAAATCATGGATAACCTGCTGGCGGAGGGCAAGATTAAGCCGATGCTGGTGGTGGTCCCGGATACCGAAACCGATATCCCGGAAGCGGTCGCGGAAAACTTCCCGCCGCAGGAGCGGCGCAAAACCTTCTATCCACTTAATGCGCAGGCGGCGGATAAAGAGCTCATGCAGGATATTATTCCGCTGATAGATGCCCGATTTAACGTGCGTAAAGATACCGACGGTCGGGCGCTGGCGGGCCTCTCGCAGGGCGGTTATCAGGCGCTGGTTTCCGGAATGAATCATCTGGAGAGCTTTGGCTGGCTCGCCACCTTTAGCGGCGTTACGACTACCACGGTGCCGAATGCCAGCGTGGAAGCGCAGCTGAAGCAGCCTGACGCGATCAATAAGCAGCTGCGTAACTTTACCGTGGTCGTCGGGGAAAAAGATTCTGTGACCGGTAAAGACATTGCTGGTCTGAAAAGCGAGCTGGAAAAACAGCAGATTAAATTTGATTACCACCAGTATCCCGGCCTGAACCATGAAATGGACGTCTGGCGCCCGGCCTACGCCGAGTTTGTGCAAAAACTGTTTAAATAACCTTTAGGGGGCCTTCAGCCCCCGTTTTGTGCTTGTGAAGGACGACAAGATGAAAATGATTGTGACCGAAGATTATGAAGAGATGAGCCTGGTCGCCAGCCATCATGTTCTGGGCTATATCACGGCGCCGCGGCGGGTGAATCTGGCGGTGACGGCGGGGAGCACGCCAAAGCGGATGTATGAGCATTTGACCGCCGCCGTGAAAGGCAAAGCATTCTATGATCGGGTGCACTATTACAACTTCGATGAGATCCCTTTTCGCGGCCAGTCGCGAGAAGGCGTCACGATATCTAATTTGCGCCAGCTGTTTTTTACCCCGGCGCAGATCAAAGAAGAGAACATTCACAAGCTGACGCTGGACAACGCCGCTCAGCACGATCGCCAGCTGGAAGAGGCTGGCGGTCTGGATCTGATGGTGCTGGGGCTGGGGGCCGACGGCCATTTTTGCGGCAACCTGCCGAATACCACCCGCTTTCATGATCAGACGGTCGAAGTGCCGATTCATGGGGAAATGATTGCTCTTATCGCTAACAGCGAGATGGGCGGGGATATCTCGGCAGTACCAGACAGCTATGTCACCATGGGGCCGAGAAGCGTGATGGCGGCGAAAAATTTATTGCTAATTGTCAGCGGTGCGGCAAAAGCGCACGCGTTAAAGCAAGTGGTGGAAGGTCCGGTCAGCGTGCAGGTGCCGGCTTCAGTGCTCAAATTGCACCCTTCACTGGTGATTATTGCCGATAAAGCGGCGGCGGCGGAGTTGCAGCAATAAAAAGCCGCTAGTTCTATTCCCCGCTTACGCAGACGCATAGCGGGGGGTCATCGATGCCAACGTGCCGCTCACCAGGCCCTTAACGCGTGATATCCCAGCCGCGCGCCTGCCACAATGCCGGCAGCTCTGCCAGATCGGTAAAGGTCGTCACTTTGGGATGATCGATCGGCTGGTTGTGCGGATCGGCGCAGAAATAAAACACTTCCATGCCGGCGGCAATCCCCGACTGAGCGCCGGCGCTGGAGTCATCCACCAGAATACAGTTTTCGGCTTTTACCTGCATGGCCTCTGCCGCATGAAACATCAGCGCCGGGTCGGGCTTCCAGCGCTGAATATCGTAGCCGCTGTACAAGCGGTCAGTGAAATGGCGCAGCAGGCCGGTGCGTCCGAGCGAGTGCTGCATCTTACTGACTGGGCCATTGGAAACCACGCACATCGGGACGCTTACCGCATCCAGCAGCGCCTGGGCTCCGGGAATCACCTCCAGCTCGCTATCGAACAGGCGAGCGACCTCCGCCCGGTAAATCGGCTCCAGGGTGGCCTTTTGCAGGTTAACGCCATACTCAGCGTTGATGGTGTCGATAATTTCGTACAGCTTCACACCTTTGAAGCGCTTAAAAATCTCGGCGAGGTCCAGCGTAATGCCGAATTCCTGAAACATGTGAACGTAGGCGCGGGAGCAAATCACCTCGCTGTCGACCAGCGTGCCGTCACAGTCAAAAAATACTGCTTCTGGTTGAGTCATAGCCTTTCCATATTAACAAGTTTAACGTTTTCGTAATGCTCAATGCCGCGACGCAATCGTTGCCGTATAAGCAAAATAAATGAAAAAAATTACCATACAACCGCGCCTGGTGCCGTAATTTGGTATAGGATAGCCTCGAATTTTCCCTCCTTACGTTCGGAAACCGATAATGAGTCAACAACAAACCAGCCAGTCTTCTGGCGAGGGTCTGCTGGAGCGCGTATTTAAGCTGCGCGAGCACGGCACCACGGTGCGCACCGAAGCCATCGCCGGTTTCACCACGTTCCTGACGATGGTGTATATCGTTTTTGTTAACCCACAAATTCTTGGCGTAGCGGGCATGGATACCAGCGCCGTGTTTGTGACCACCTGTCTGATTGCCGCTTTCGGCAGTATCCTGATGGGTCTGTTCGCGAACCTGCCGGTCGCCCTGGCGCCGGCGATGGGCCTGAACGCCTTTTTCGCCTTTGTGGTGGTGCAGGCGATGGGGCTGCCGTGGCAGGTGGGCATGGGCGCCATCTTCTGGGGCGCCGTGGGCCTGCTGCTGCTGACCATCTTCCGCGTACGTTACTGGATGATCGCCAATATTCCGCTTAGCCTGCGTGTAGGTATCACCAGCGGTATCGGCCTGTTTATCGGCATGATGGGCCTGAAAAACGCCGGGGTGATTGTCGCCAATCCGGAAACGCTGGTCAGCATTGGTCATTTGACTTCCCACAGCGTACTGCTGGGCGTGCTGGGCTTCTTTATCATCGCGATTCTGGCGTCGCGCAACATTCACGCCGCGGTACTGGTCTCTATCGTTGTGACCACCCTGCTGGGGTGGATGCTGGGCGACGTGCATTACACCGGGATCGTCTCGGCGCCGCCGAGCGTGGCTTCGGTGATTGGTCAGGTCGATCTGGCGGGCTCCCTGAACCTGGGCCTGGCCGGCGTGATCTTCTCCTTTATGCTGGTCAACCTGTTTGACTCCTCCGGGACGCTGATTGGCGTGACGGATAAAGCGGGTCTCGCGGATGCCAACGGTAAATTCCCGCGCATGAAGCAAGCGCTGTTTGTCGATAGCGTCTCGTCGGTGGCGGGCTCCTTCATCGGTACCTCGTCGGTGACGGCCTATATCGAATCTTCTTCCGGCGTTTCCGTGGGCGGGCGTACCGGCCTGACCGCCGTTGTCGTTGGTATCCTGTTCTTGCTGGTTATTTTCCTCTCTCCGCTGGCGGGGATGGTTCCTGGCTATGCCGCCGCGGGCGCGCTGATATACGTTGGCGTGCTGATGACCTCCAGCCTCGCGCGCGTGAAGTGGAGCGACCTGACCGAGGCGGTGCCTGCGTTCATCACCGCAGTGATGATGCCGTTTAGCTTCTCGATCACCGAAGGTATCGCCCTGGGCTTTATCTCTTACTGCGTGATGAAGATCGGTACCGGCCGGCTGCGCGAGCTCAGCCCGTGTGTGATTATCGTTTCGCTGCTGTTCGTGCTGAAAATTGTCTTTATCGATGCACATTAATCCGCACGCATGATGAAAAAGCCCGGCATCGCTGCCGGGCTTTTTTTATGCTTTAACCCGCCGAATATAGTCGCCAAAGGCGGTCAGCTGGCCGCGCAGATGGTCGAGTGTGCTTTGATCGACCACTTCACCCGCCTGCGGATCCACTTTGTTCTGGATGACGCCGCCCATAAATTCCGGTTTATTCATTACCATCGCATCAAGGAAGACCAGAATCTGCCGCAGATGATACTGGCAGCGCGCACCGCCGATGGCGCCCATTGAGCTGGTCTGAATCAGTACCGGTTTGCCGGACAGCGGCTGCTCGGGCAGGCGTGACAGCCAGTCGATGGCGTTTTTCAGGCCGCCAGGCACGGAATAGTTATATTCTGGAGTGACTATCACTACCCCATCCGCCTCGCGGATCTGTTGCGCAATCTCCTGCACGCGCTGCGGAAAACCTTCTTCCTCCTGCATATCAGCATCGTACAGCGGGATATCACCGATCGACGGCAGCGCGGAGATATCCATGCCCGCTGGCGCGATGCCGGGCAGGGTGCGCGCGACCATTCCATTAAACGACCCTTTACGCAGGCTGCCGAGTAACGTAACCACTTTCAAGGTATCTGACATGATTGCTCCTTTGGATCATGATGCCGGCAAGACCGGTCAATTGAGGGATAAGGTTTTTTCCATGGGTAAGCTGGTAAAGCGCATCAGGCGGGCTGACGGTTCGCGTGCGCGCTGCTGCGCATCCGCCAGGCTGCGCCAGTCACCTCCCTTAGCATCATATTCCCAGACCTTCAGCGAGCCGATGTTCGGGGTTGCGGCAATGGACCATACCAGCAGCGATTCGGCGTCACATACCGCTTCGATTGGCTGACTGCCGGCGGTGCGCAGGCGGCCAGAGCCGGGCAGCAGCTGCAGCTGCGTTGATGCTTCGCCGGTCAGCTTTAGCACGCTGCGGCGCAGCGCTACCAGCTGGCTGCGCGCTTCGTCCGGATCATGCTGTATGTTAATCCACAGATTCTCATTGTTGCTGAAATTGTGCCGGTCGGCGTCGTGGCTGCGGACAGTGCGCTGCAGTTCCATGTCGAGGCCTCAATCCCCCTCGGTGGTGAGGGCAACACCAACGATATTGCCAGTATAAGCGATCGAAAAGCGGGGGAGTTGGCGATCGCTAAAAACCGGTCGGCCATTGGCTTCGTTGATGATTTCAGGCAGCTCGCTGATGCCGTAAAGCATAAACAGCAGCTCGGCAAGCAGCGAGCGCGACGCGCAAAAGCGAGCCTGGCGATATGTCGGGAGAAGACGTGCGGATTGATGACAGGCCGCTGACAAACGTGTCGATAGCGGCTCCCCGGTACTGAGTATCCCTCTTGCAAAATGCGTTGCCATACGTCGCTCCGTGAGTAATGGTCTGGATAAAACTGCGGGCGCTATTATCGCCTGGTATTAACAGGTTTTAATGCCGAAATCCCCCATTGAAAAGGGAATTTGTTTGAATTTTACAAATTCTTGCGCAAATAAGGTGTTATGGGCACGAAACAAGGCTTAAAGCGTACCGGAATAGAGCGCTTTCAGCGTATCTCTAAGCCAGACAAGCTTCGGGTTGTAGCTGTTGCGCTTATGCCATAGCAGGGTGAAGGGAACGCGCAGCTTTTCCAGATGCTGCGCCTCCAGGGGGAGCGGCCGGGAGACGAGCGGCAGCTGGTGCTGCTGATTATAGTGCTGACAGTAGCGCGGCGCGGTGGCCAGCATGGTGTGCTGCGGCTGAGCGGCCATAAAAAGTGATTGCTCAAACCCCGGCACGGTCAGCGCCACGTTACGCTTATACCCCAGCTCCTGCAGCACGTCGTCCAGGGCCCAGGTATCGCGTTGTTCCCAGCAGATAGTGATATGCGGATAGCGTAAGAATGCCGCCAGATCCCACTCTTCCCTGAGCGCCGGATGATCGGCGCGCAGCCAGACCTGCGGCAGGTCGGTGAACAGCACATCAAAATCGATATACCACGGCAGCAGGCTCAGCAGCTCACGCGACTGCGGATGGCTTTCGCGTCCGCAGAAGCCGATATCCACCTCACCGCGGATGATGGCGTCCAGGGAGTCGTAGTCCCAGTTGCGCAAACGAATCAATGCCTGCGGATAGCGCTGATAGATGCGCTGAGAGAGGGTGTTAAACAGGATCATCAGCAGCGGCGCTTCCGCCGCCAGTTCGAATTTGAGGCCGCTGGGCATGGTATGGTGCGGTTTATCGAGGATTTGGTTGCCCATCTGCATCCAGTCCGCCAGATCCTGCTCCATGCTGCTGACCAGCGGCGTGGGCGCCAGGCCCAGCGGGGTTTTCACAAACAGCGGATCGTCAAACCAGGCGCGCAGTTTGGCCAGCGACTTGCTCACCGCTGACGGCGAAACGTTCATCCGCTTCGCCGTACGGGTAACGCTGAGCTCCTGGGTCAGGAGCTGCAGGCAGAGGAGTAAATTAAGATCAAGACTCGACAGCGGCTTCTTCATCGTATTGCGCAACCCGCGGCGGGGTGACGACCAGTAACAAAACAAGGCTCACTATGCTACAGGCAATGAGTATCCCGATCAGCATATTCATTGCGCTGAGTCCGATGATGGCGGCGAGCCAAATCCACAGCGATGAACCGCACACCTGCGCGATGCCGAGGACCGAGCTGGCGACGCCCGCGCGCAGCGTGAACGGCCCCAGCGCCTGGCTCATCGCGACGCCGAACCCAACGGAGAAGCCGGCGCAAATCATGCCCAGCCCGATCAGGGTGACGGCCTGGCGAGTGGCGAGGCTCAGCGTCACGCCTGCAGCCAGAAACAGCACCTGTGAGGTCAGCATTAAGGTGCGGGGATTAAACAGCGACAGGGCGAACGGCGTTGAGAAGGAGACCGCCATGCTGATCATCGCCATCAGAGCCATCGCCATTGAGTAAGTTCCCCGGTCGAACCCCATCTCTTCCATCATTAGTACCGGCGAGACGTTAACGTAGGTCAGGATCACCGTCACGCTGAGGGTGGTAATGAGTAAGCGGCTGAGGAAAAAGCGGTTCAACAGCGATTCGCCAGCGTCATGCTGCGGTGACGCTGCCTGCGGAGGCGCCGTCGGCCGCGTTTCACGCAGGATAAAGACCGACAGCACAGCGACCATGACGCCCATGCCGGTCATCGTGTAGAACAGGCTCTGCCACGGATATTTCAGCATAATCAGGTGGCCAAGCACCGGCGCCAGGACGGGGATAATGCAGGTGATGCCGTTGAGCAACGACAGCACCTTGGCGCGGCGACGGTCGTCCAGCGTATCGCGCAGGATAGCGAAAGCCACCACGTAGCAGCTGCCGGCGCCGATCCCCTGGATAAAGCGTCCGATGAGGAAGTGGCTGCTGGTATGCGCCTGGGCGCAGAGCAGGGAGGCGATAACAAAGATCGCTGCACCTACAATAGCGACAGGCTTACGCCCCGAGCGGTCGGCGATGCGGCCAGCAAACAGCATCGCGGAGGCCATACCGGCCAGATAGACCGAGAAGGCGATATGTAATTGCGCCTCGCTGGCCCCCAGGTCCTGAGCAATACGCGGCAGGCCGACCAGATACATATCGATGCCGGAGGGGTAGAGCAGAACCAGGGCAAAGCTGCAGAGAAGAAAGCGTGTCATGGGATCCTCGCGATGTGAATGGCGTTCAGCATAGTGAGGAACGCGCCGTAAGACGAGTTGCCATTTGGACAACGCTCTTTTCCTGGCAGGAAATGCGAGCTAACGACTGCGGGTTCGCCAGACGCGGGCCATCCCCTCGCTCTCCGGGCGAACGCTTTCGAAGCCGAACTTCGCGTACAGTTCCGGCACATCCGCCACCAGCGTAACGTAGGCGCCATCAAAGGCGTTAGCGTCCAGCCAGGCGACCAGCTTCTCCATCACCAGCCGGCCAAGGCCTTTTCCCTGGTGAGCCGGATCGACGGCGACGTCGACAATATCGAAATTAATCGCGCCGTCGCCGACGATGCGTCCCATCGCGATCGGCGTCTCCTGCCAGAGGATATGTACGCCATAACAGCTATGCGGCAGTCCGGCTCTGGCGCCTTCCAGGGGGCGCGGCGACATGCCGGCGGCTACCCGCAGGTGGCAAAACGCTTCGGCGGAGGGCACCTTCTCGATCACGGTATATTCAACGGTCATGTTTTAGTCTCGCGGCAGAGGGGGAGATAAAAGTAGAGAACGTTGCGTTGCAAAGGGCAAGAAAAAACCCGCATTAACGCGGCGTTAATACGGGTTAGTGAACGTTTACGGACTGACGGTTACTTACCGATACAGAAGCTGGAGAAGATGCGGCCCAGCAGATCGTCGGAAGTGAACTCCCCGGTGATCTCGCTCAGCGCCTGCTGCGCGAGGCGCAGCTCTTCCGCCAGCAGCTCGCCGGCCCAGGCGCCCAGCAGCTGGGCTTTGCCTTGCTGCAGATGGTTCGCCGCCTCTTCCAGGGCCTGCAGGTGACGGCGGCGGGCGAGGAAGCCGCCTTCCATATTGGTATCGAAGCCCATGCTCTGCTTGAGGTGGTTACGTAGCACCTCCACGCCGTCGCCGGTACGTGCCGACAGGCGAATAAGTGAGTGGCCATTTACTTCGCTGATACCGAGCGCTTCGCCGGTGACATCGGCTTTATTGCGCACCACGGTAATCGGCAATTTAGCGGGCAGGCGCTCGATAAAGTCTGGCCAGATCTCCGCCGGGTCAACGGCGCTGGTGGTGGTGCCATCGACCATAAACAGCACCCGATCGGCCTGGGCAATCTCCTGCCAGGCGCGCTCGATGCCGATACGTTCCACTTCGTCATTAGCATCGCGCAGGCCTGCGGTATCGATGATATGCAGCGGCATGCCGTCGATATGGATATGCTCGCGTAGCACGTCGCGGGTGGTACCGGCGATATCGGTGACGATCGCCGCTTCGCGGCCCGCCAGGGCGTTCAGCAGGCTTGATTTACCGGCATTTGGCCGCCCGGCGATCACCACTTTCATCCCTTCGCGCAGCAGGCTGCCCTGACGAGCTTCCGCGCGGACGGCGTCGAGATCGGCCATCACCTCGTTCAGCTGGGCTTCAATTTTGCCATCGGAGAGGAAATCAATTTCTTCATCCGGGAAGTCAATGGCCGCTTCCACGTAGATGCGCAGGTGAGTGAGCGCTTCCACAAGATGATTCACCCGCGCGGAGAACGCCCCCTGCAGCGAATTCAGCGCCGAGCGCGCCGCCTGCTCTGAACTGGCGTCGATAAGGTCGGCGATGGCCTCTGCCTGCGCCAGATCGAGCTTGTCGTTGAGGAACGCGCGCTCGGAAAACTCACCCGGCCTGGCGATGCGCAGGCCCGGCAGGGTCAGAATACGTTTAAGCAGCAGGTCGAGAATGACCGGGCCGCCGTGGCCCTGCAGCTCAAGCACATCTTCCCCGGTAAAGGAGTTCGGCCCGGGGAACCACAGCGCAATCCCCTGATCCAGCGGGGTACCGTCAACGTCGTTGAACGGCAGGTAGTCGGCATAGCGCGGCTTCGGCAGCTTGCCCAGCACCGCCTGCGCGACGTCGCGCGCCTTAAGGCCGGAGATACGCAGGATGCCCACACCCCCGCGTCCCGGAGGGGTTGCCTGGGCGACGATAGTGTCGTTATGGCTCATGGTGACTCTCTATGTAGATGTAAAAAAGGCGGTCCATTGACCGCCTTCTCTGGCATTAACGCTACCGTAGATACTCGAAATAATTCAAGTTGCAGAAAGGCGGCAAGTTAGTGAGGCCCCGGGAGCTTACTGTAGTAAGTGACTGGGGCGAACTAATGAAGCCAACGCATCTGCGGCTTGAAGAATGAAGAGTATCAGGATTTCTTCTTCTCGCGGCTATGCAGGCCACGTTTCTCCAGACCACGGTAAATCAGCTGCTGCTGAATAATGGTGACCAGGTTGCTGACGATGTAGTACACCACCAGGCCAGACGGGAACCACAGGAAGAACACCGTGAAGATGACCGGCATAAAGGTCATGATCTTCTGCTGCATCGGGTCGGTCACGGTGGTCGGCGACATCTTCTGGATGAAGAACATGGTCGCGCCCATGATGATCGGCAGGATGTAGTACGGGTCCTGAGCAGACAGGTCGTGGATCCACAGGA
The DNA here is from genome assembly GCF_000238715.1 of Klebsiella sp. 4_1_44FAA. Classification (NCBI taxonomy): domain Bacteria; kingdom Pseudomonadati; phylum Pseudomonadota; class Gammaproteobacteria; order Enterobacterales; family Enterobacteriaceae; genus Klebsiella; species Klebsiella sp. 4_1_44FAA. The sequence goes on along the minus strand of NZ_JH414801.1, from coordinate 453,328 downwards.
TAAACGGCGCATGACGCAGTTCAACCGAGGCGCTCAGCATGTAATACAGCGCAAGGAAGATCGGCATCTGAATAATCAGCGGGAAGCAGCCGCCCAGCGGGTTTACTTTTTCCGCTTTATACAGCGCCATCATCTCCTGGCTTTGACGTTGTTTATCGTCGCCCAGACGCTCACGCATGGCCTGAATCTTCGGCTGCAGCATGCGCATCTTCGCCATGGAGGTGTACTGCGCTTTGGTCAGCGGGTACATGATGCCACGAACGATAAAGGTGATAACGATGATCGAGAAGCCCCAGTTGCCGAGGAAGCTGTGGATGAATTTCAGCAGCTTGAACAGCGGTTGGGAGATGAACCACAGCCAGCCGTAGTCGACGGTCAGATCCAGGTGCGGCGCAACGGCAGCCATTTTGTCCTGAATAGCCGGGCCGACCCACAGCGTGCTCTGCAGTTTGTCGGTCTGGCCTGGCTGCACCAGTACCGGCTGCGATTTGTAGCCAATAGCGACAACGCCGTTGCCGAGGTTGGCGGTGTAGAAGTTATTCGTCCCGTTATTCCGCGGCACCCATGCGGTGGTGAAGTACTGCTGCAGCATGGCAACCCAACCGTTTTTGGTGCTGACGTTCAGGTTTTCGTTATCCAGAATGGTATCGAATTTATATTTCTCGTATTTCGAATCCGCAGTGGAGAACGCGGCGCCACGGAAAGTATGCATCGTGGACAGGCCTCCGGTCTGCGTATCGCGACTGGTCGGCAGCGCAGCGGTCTGCTTCAGCTGACCGAAGGTCGAGACTTCCAGAGGCTTCTCGCTGGCATTCTGCACGCTGTAACCCACGTTCACCGCATAGCCACCGCGCTTCAGGGTGAAGGTTTTGGTGAAGACGTTGCCGGCTTTGTCAGTGTAGGTCAGCGGGATAACGAGCTCATCCTGGCCATCGGCCAACACAAACGCCTCTTTATCGACGTTGTACAGCGGACGCGGGCCGTTTGCCGGGTTATCCGGACCGTCACGGCCGGTTAAGCCGCTCTGCGCCTGGTAGACAAACTGCGGCGTGGTTTCCAGTAACTGGAACGGTTCGGTCGATTTCAGCGTTTTTGGATACGCCAGAAGCAGCGCCTGCTCAATATCGCCACCGTTGGTGTTGATAGTCAGCTCAAGCACGTCGGTTTTAACCGTAATCAGTTTCCCCTGGCCACTGGCCGGTACGCCCTGGTCGGCGGCGCTACCCGCTGCTGTGGTCGTAGTCTGCGTGGTCTGCTGCTGGGGCTGCGGATTTTTGTCCTGCTCCCAGGCTTGCCAGATCATGAAAGACACGAACAACAAAGCGATGATAAGAAGATTGCGTTGCGAATCCATCGTTAGTGTTCTCTGGTATCAAATGGTCCAGGCGGGACGGGATCGTCACCACCAGGGTGTAAAGGGTGGCATTTTAATACGCGTTTCATCGTCAACCAACTGCCTTTTATCACTCCAAACCTGCGTAAGGCCTCAATTCCGTATTGAGAACAGGTTGGGGTGAAACGACAATGCGGCCCGAGTAGCGGACTAATCAGGCGCTGATAAACTCGAATCAGGCCGATCAGGACCCGCGAGCCAGGCGACAATGGCGGCGCCATAATTTTTCCAACGCTTCCGAGAGAGCACGGTTATCGAGGTCGGCAACCCCTCTTTTCGCCACCACCACGAAATCCATTGGCGGGAGTTCATGTTGACGCAAACGAAAACTTTCACGCGTCAGACGTTTAATCCGATTGCGTTCATGTGCGCGTTTCACGTTTTTCTTGGCGACGGTGAGACCGATGCGGGGATGCCCCAGCGAATTCAGGCGGCCGAGGATGGTGATTTGCGGCGTGCCAGCCCGTTGTGGCTGCTGGAAGACGAAAGTGAAATGACTGGGAGTTAACAAGCGTAACTCCCTGGGAAATGCGAGCTTAACCACGCAGGGTTAGCTTTATTACTTGGAAACGGTCAGACGAGCGCGGCCTTTAGCACGACGACGTGCCAGAACCTGACGACCATTTTTAGTAGCCATACGAGCACGGAAGCCGTGAGAACGGTTGCGCTTCAGTACAGACGGTTGAAAAGTGCGTTTCATGGCGATTTCTACCTAAACTTGAATAAATTCACTGACTTTTGCGTAGACCCGAACGAACTTCGAACGACTTACGCCTCAGCGTGGGTGATTAAAGAGGCCGGATTGTAATAATTGTACACTCCGGAGTCAATTCTCTTTCCTTATTTCTCGCACCTCATCGCACAAAAAATAAGCTGAGACGCGTGACGAAAACGGGCATTACGCGCCGGGTGGGGGATTATACGGCCTGGCCAGTAAAGCGCAAGGATCCACAAGGATCTTTATTAGATCGTTTCCGCCCAAAAGCGGCATAGCTCATTAATTTTTCCAATATGCGGCGGAAATCGTGCTTCACTCCCCGCAGGATCGATTACACTTACCCGGTTTCGATCCTTCCTGTGGATAAATCGGGAAGAATCTGTTGAGAAACACAAGATCTCTTTCTCAGTTTAGGCTATGATCCCCGGTCCCGATCGCGATCCCCGGATCCGCAGCGGGTAATAACCGCAGATAGCGGTTCGCACGTCACCCCTTTTGTGCAGGGGCTTTTCGGCTAATGCAGGGTCTTGTCGACGTGTGCCAACAATCACGATTGTTTCAGTTTTTCTTTGATATCGATTTTATGTTCGAGTGGAGTCCGCCGTGTCACTTTCGCTTTGGCAGCAGTGTCTTGCCCGATTGCAGGATGAGTTACCAGCCACAGAATTCAGCATGTGGATCCGCCCATTGCAGGCGGAACTGAGCGATAACACGCTGGCACTGTATGCGCCAAACCGTTTTGTGCTCGACTGGGTAAGGGACAAATACCTCAATAATATCAATGGACTCCTCAATGATTTTTGCGGTGCGGACGCCCCGCAGCTGCGTTTTGAGGTGGGCGCTAAGCCCGCCAGCTCGCTGCAGAAAGGGGCGGTAAGCCCGGCTGCGGCGGCCATTCCGGCGGCGCAGGTGCAGACCGCGCGCGCGGCGCCGACGATCGTGCGCCCTGGCTGGGATAATGTCCCGGCGCCGGCGGAGCCGACCTACCGCTCTAACGTTAACGTGAAACACACGTTTGATAACTTCGTCGAAGGTAAATCTAACCAGCTGGCCCGCGCGGCGGCGCGTCAGGTGGCGGATAACCCGGGCGGCGCCTACAACCCCCTGTTCCTCTATGGCGGGACGGGTCTGGGTAAAACTCACCTGCTGCACGCGGTGGGCAACGGCATTGTGGCGCGTAAGCCGAACGCGAAAGTGGTCTATATGCACTCTGAGCGTTTCGTTCAGGACATGGTTAAAGCGCTGCAGAACAACGCCATCGAAGAGTTTAAGCGTTACTACCGCTCCGTTGACGCCCTGCTGATCGATGACATTCAGTTCTTTGCCAATAAAGAACGATCCCAGGAAGAGTTTTTCCACACCTTCAATGCGCTTCTGGAAGGTAATCAGCAGATCATCCTGACATCGGATCGTTATCCAAAAGAGATCAACGGCGTTGAGGATCGTCTAAAATCCCGCTTCGGCTGGGGGCTGACGGTGGCGATCGAGCCGCCGGAGCTGGAAACCCGCGTCGCGATCCTGATGAAAAAAGCCGACGAGAACGACATCCGCCTGCCGGGCGAAGTGGCGTTCTTTATTGCCAAGCGTCTGCGCTCGAACGTGCGTGAGCTGGAGGGGGCGCTGAACCGCGTTATCGCCAACGCCAACTTCACCGGCCGGGCGATCACCATCGATTTCGTGCGCGAAGCGCTGCGCGATCTGCTGGCGCTGCAGGAAAAACTGGTCACCATCGACAATATTCAAAAGACGGTGGCGGAGTACTACAAGATTAAGGTAGCGGATCTGCTGTCCAAACGCCGCTCCCGTTCGGTGGCGCGTCCTCGCCAGATGGCGATGGCGCTGGCCAAAGAGCTGACCAACCACAGCCTGCCGGAAATCGGCGATGCGTTTGGCGGTCGCGACCATACCACCGTGCTGCACGCCTGCCGCAAGATTGAGCAGCTGCGTGAAGAAAGCCACGACATTAAAGAAGATTTTTCCAATTTAATCAGAACATTATCCTCGTGACGCTATGAAATTTACCGTAGAACGTGAACATTTATTAAAACCGCTGCAACAGGTGAGCGGTCCGTTAGGTGGTCGTCCGACGCTGCCCATTCTCGGTAACCTGCTGCTTCAGGTCGCGGACGGCGCGCTGTCGCTGACCGGTACCGATCTTGAAATGGAGATGGTGGCGCGCGTGGCGCTGGTTCAGCCGCACGAAGCGGGCGCAACGACCGTTCCGGCACGCAAATTCTTTGATATCTGCCGCGGCCTGCCGGAAGGCGCAGAGATCGCGGTTCAGTTGGAAGGCGATCGCATGCTGGTGCGTTCCGGCCGCAGCCGCTTCTCGCTGTCGACCCTGCCCGCCGCCGATTTCCCGAATCTGGATGACTGGCAGAGTGAAGTGGAGTTTACCCTGCCGCAGGCGACCATGAAGCGTCTGATCGAAGCCACCCAGTTCTCGATGGCGCACCAGGATGTTCGTTACTACTTAAACGGCATGCTGTTTGAAACCGAAGGCAGCGAACTGCGCACGGTGGCCACCGATGGTCACCGCCTGGCGGTCTGTTCGATGCCGCTGGAAGCGTCGCTGCCGAACCATTCGGTGATCGTGCCGCGTAAAGGGGTGATTGAGCTGATGCGGATGCTCGACGGCGGCGATACCCCGCTGCGCGTGCAGATTGGCAGCAACAATATCCGTGCCCACGTTGGCGATTTTATCTTCACCTCTAAGCTGGTTGATGGCCGTTTCCCGGATTATCGCCGCGTATTGCCGAAAAATCCGGATAAACACCTCGAAGCGGGCTGCGATATTCTGAAGCAGGCTTTTGCGCGCGCGGCGATTCTCTCCAACGAAAAATTCCGCGGCGTGCGGCTGTACGTTAGCGAAAACCAGCTGAAAATCACCGCCAATAACCCGGAACAGGAAGAAGCGGAAGAGATTCTGGATGTGACCTACGCCGGAACGGAGATGGAGATTGGCTTCAACGTTAGCTATGTGCTGGATGTGCTGAATGCGCTGAAGTGCGAGAATGTACGCATTCTGCTGACGGATTCGGTGTCGAGCGTGCAGATTGAGGATGCGGCCTCTCAATCCGCAGCCTATGTCGTCATGCCTATGAGATTGTAGTGGAAAATATCGGGCTATCTTACTTGCCATTTTCAACCTGGGCTGTGCTCGCCCCTGTCACGTACTTTGTGTACGCTCCAGGGTCTGCGCGCAGTCCGCGTTGAAACTGGCTGCGCCGATAACGCCCTGGCCCAAAGAACGCTGATATGTCACTGACGCGCTTGCTCATCAAAGACTTCCGCAATATTGAAAGCGCGGATCTCGCTTTATCTCCCGGCTTTAACTTCCTGGTTGGCGCGAACGGCAGCGGCAAAACCAGCGTGCTGGAAGCTATCTACACGCTTGGCCACGGCCGGGCATTTCGCAGTTTGCAAATTGGCCGAGTGATCCGCCACGAGCAGGATGCGTTTGTTCTGCATGGGCGTTTACAGGGCGAAGAGCGGGAAACCGCCATCGGCCTGACCAAAGACAAACAGGGCGACAGCAAGGTGCGTATCGACGGCACCGACGGCCACAAAGTGGCGGAGCTGGCGCACCTGATGCCGATGCAGCTGATTACGCCGGAGGGGTTTACTTTACTCAACGGCGGCCCCAAATACAGAAGAGCATTCCTTGACTGGGGATGCTTTCATAACGAAGCCGGATTCTTCACCGCCTGGAGCAATCTGAAGCGCCTGGTCAAGCAGCGCAACGCCGCGCTGCGTCAGGTCAGCCGCTATGCCCAGCTGCGGCCTTGGGATCTGGAATTAATCCCGCTGGCGGAGCAGATCAGCCGCTGGCGTGCCGAATACAGCGCCGCTATCGTCGAAGACATGGCGGATACCTGTCAGCAATTTTTACCGGAATTCACGCTTACCTTCTCTTTCCAGCGCGGCTGGGAAAAAGAGACCGACTACGCGGAGGTGCTGGAGCGGAATTTCGAGCGCGACAGAATGTTAACCTACACCGCCCACGGCCCGCATAAAGCGGATTTTCGCATTCGCGCCGACGGTGCGCCGGTGGAAGATACCTTGTCGCGCGGGCAGCTTAAGCTGCTGATGTGCGCCCTGCGTCTGGCGCAAGGAGAGTTCCTCACCCGCGTCAGCGGGCGGCGCTGCCTGTACCTGATAGATGATTTTGCCTCGGAACTTGATGATGCTCGCCGCGGTCTGTTATCCAGCCGCCTGAAAGCGACGCAGTCGCAGGTTTTCGTCAGCGCGATCAGCGCTGAACACGTTATGGACATGTCGGACAAAAATTCGAAGATGTTCCGCGTGGAAAAAGGTAAAATAACGGATTAACCCAAGATTAAATGAGCGAGAAACGTTGATGTCGAATTCTTATGACTCCTCCAGTATCAAAGTCCTGAAAGGGCTGGATGCGGTGCGTAAGCGCCCGGGTATGTATATCGGCGACACGGATGACGGCACCGGTCTGCACCACATGGTATTCGAGGTTGTGGATAACGCTATCGACGAAGCGCTCGCGGGTTACTGCAAAGATATCGTTGTCACCATCCACAGCGATAACTCCGTCTCCGTCCAGGATGACGGCCGCGGCATCCCGACCGGCATTCACCCGGAAGAGGGCGTCTCCGCAGCGGAAGTTATCATGACCGTCCTGCACGCTGGCGGTAAATTCGATGATAACTCCTATAAAGTTTCCGGCGGTCTGCACGGCGTAGGCGTCTCGGTGGTTAACGCCCTGTCGCAGAAGCTGGAGCTGGTTATCCAGCGCGATAACAAAGTTCACAAGCAGATGTACGAACACGGTGTGCCGCAGGCACCGCTGGCCGTGACTGGCGAAACCGACAAAACCGGCACCATGGTGCGTTTCTGGCCAAGCCTGGAAACCTTCACCAATGTCACCGAATTTGAATATGACATCCTGGCGAAACGCCTGCGCGAGCTGTCGTTCCTGAACTCCGGCGTCTCTATCCGCCTGCGCGATAAGCGCGATGGCAAAGAAGACCATTTCCACTACGAAGGCGGCATCAAGGCGTTCGTTGAGTATCTCAACAAGAACAAAACGCCGATCCACCCGAATATTTTCTATTTCTCCACCGAAAAAGACGGTATCGGCGTGGAAGTGGCCCTGCAGTGGAACGACGGCTTCCAGGAAAACATCTACTGCTTTACCAACAACATTCCGCAGCGTGACGGCGGTACTCACCTCGCCGGCTTCCGCGCGGCGATGACCCGTACCCTTAACGCCTATATGGACAAAGAGGGCTACAGCAAAAAAGCGAAAGTCAGCGCCACCGGCGACGATGCGCGTGAAGGCCTGATTGCCGTGGTATCCGTGAAGGTGCCGGATCCGAAATTCTCCTCGCAGACCAAAGACAAGCTGGTCTCCTCCGAGGTGAAATCGGCGGTGGAGCAGCAGATGAACGAACTGCTGAGCGAATACCTGCTGGAAAATCCATCCGATGCGAAAATCGTGGTCGGCAAAATTATTGACGCCGCGCGCGCCCGTGAGGCCGCACGTCGCGCTCGTGAGATGACTCGTCGTAAAGGCGCGCTGGATCTGGCAGGCCTGCCGGGCAAACTGGCGGATTGCCAGGAGCGCGACCCGGCGCTGTCCGAACTGTACCTGGTGGAAGGGGACTCCGCGGGCGGCTCTGCTAAACAGGGTCGTAACCGCAAGAACCAGGCGATCCTGCCGCTGAAGGGTAAAATCCTTAACGTTGAGAAAGCCCGCTTCGATAAAATGCTCTCTTCCCAGGAAGTGGCGACGCTGATCACCGCGCTGGGCTGCGGTATCGGTCGCGATGAGTACAATCCGGATAAACTGCGCTACCACAGCATCATCATCATGACCGATGCGGACGTCGACGGCTCGCACATTCGTACCCTGCTGTTGACCTTCTTCTATCGTCAGATGCCGGAGATCGTCGAGCGCGGCCACGTCTACATTGCCCAGCCGCCGCTGTACAAAGTGAAGAAAGGCAAGCAGGAACAGTACATTAAAGACGACGAAGCGATGGATCAGTATCAGATCTCCATCGCGCTCGACGGTGCGACCCTGCACACCAACGCCAATGCGCCGGCGCTGGCGGGCGAACCGCTGGAAAAACTGGTTGCCGAGTTCAATGCCACCCAGAAAATGATTGGCCGCATGGAGCGCCGCTTCCCGAAAGCGCTGCTGAAAGAGCTTATCTATCAGCCGACCCTGACCGAGGCCGACCTGGCGGACGAGCAGAAGGTGACCCGCTGGGTGAACACCCTGGTCTCCGAGCTGAACGAGAAAGAACAGCACGGCAGCCAGTGGAAATTCGATCTCCACGAGAACAAAGAACTGCAGCATTTTGAGCCGGTTATTCGCGTACGTACCCACGGCGTGGATACCGACTATCCGCTGGATAACGAGTTCATTATGGGGCCGGAATATCGTCGTATTTGTGCCCTGGGCGAGAAACTGCGCGGCCTGATGGAAGAAGATGCTTACATCGAGCGCGGCGAACGTCGTCAGCCGGTAGCCAGCTTCGAGCAGGCCCTGGACTGGCTGGTGAAAGAGTCCCGTCGCGGTCTCTCCATCCAGCGCTATAAAGGTCTGGGCGAGATGAACCCGGATCAGCTGTGGGAAACCACCATGGATCCGGACAGCCGTCGCATGTTGCGCGTGACCGTCAAGGATGCCATCGCTGCCGATCAGCTGTTCACCACCCTGATGGGTGATGCCGTTGAGCCGCGTCGCGCGTTTATCGAAGAGAATGCCCTGAAAGCGGCGAATATCGATATTTAAGCCGCATGTTTCCCGGTAACGAGTTTTACCGGGGCAACAGGATGTATAAGCCCGGTCGCATCGCGCGATCGGGCTTTTCTTTTGCCGCTAAAAGAGGAATCCGCTGCTGCGGTTCCATCCCCCTTTCTGGCCGACACTTTTACTGTTTTTTGAGCGGAATCGCGTTAGCATGAGGGGAGACTCATCTTACCCGGGGACCCTATGGCTATTAAACTGATTGCAATCGATATGGACGGCACGCTGCTGCTGCCCGACCATACCATCTCTCCAGCGGTGAAAGCCGCCATCGCCGCGGCGCGCGAGCGCGGTGTTAACGTGGTGCTGACCACCGGTCGCCCTTACGCTGGCGTCCACAGCTATTTGAAAGAGCTGCATATGGAGCAGCCGGGTGATTACTGCATTACCTACAATGGCGCGCTGGTGCAGAAGGCTGGTGACGGAAGCACCGTCGCGCAAACCGCGCTGAGCTATGACGACTATCGCTTCCTTGAGCAGCTCTCCCGCGAGGTCGGCTCCCACTTCCATGCGCTGGATCGCAATACGCTGTATACCGCGAACCGCGATATCAGCTACTACACCGTCCACGAATCCTATGTGGCAACCATTCCGCTGGTGTTCTGCGAAGCGGAGAAAATGGATCCTGAGATCCAGCTGCTGAAAGTGATGATGATTGATGAGCCGGCAATCCTCGACCAGGCCATCGCCCGTATTCCAGCGGAAGTGAAAGAGAAGTACACCGTGCTGAAAAGTGCGCCTTACTTCCTCGAAATACTGGATAAACGCGTCAATAAAGGCACTGGCGTGAAGTCGCTGGCCGATGCGCTGGGCATCAAGCCGGAAGAGATTATGGCGATTGGCGATCAGGAAAATGATATCGCGATGATTGAATTTGCCGGCGTCGGCGTGGCAATGGATAACGCCATTCCTGCGGTCAAAGAAGCGGCGAACTTCATCACCAAATCGAACCTTGAAGATGGCGTTGCCTTCGCCATTGAAAAATACGTTTTAGCGTAAACTTCTTTCCGGCCCGGCGTTCGCCGGGTCTGTCTTCTCTTTTTTCATGAACAGATGTTAATCCGCATTTAAATCCCTCAATCCTTGCAGGGGATTCTATAAGCTACCCGCCCTCTTTTTAGCAACTCAGAACTAACATCATACTTTTCATGAATATATACCACCGTTTGATGTTGGTTACGCTGCCATTCGCCTCTGTTCAGATTTGCGCGGCCGCGGAACCAACGGCGCCGCTCGAACCGGCGTATGCCTATCACGGCGCAGAGCCCGCGGATCTGCCGGCGCCAGAAAGTCGCCAGCCTGCGGCCGCAGCATCGTCCTCGCTACTCCCTTTGCTAGGCGATGAGGCCAGAAAGCGCGGCTACGTCCTGCCGCTGCCGTTTGGCGTCAGCATTAACTATATGGATATGCGGCAGAATATTAATGTCGACAGCATAAACTTCACCGGGCTGTCGCTGGATGGCCGCAATATCGATTGCGGTAAGGATCCTGTCTGCAAGCACGCCGTGAATAACATTTTCGCTAATGGGCCGGTCTCGCTGGATAACGCTTTCCAGATTGGCGTCGGTCATACGCGGGAAAGCAGCAAAACCGAGACGCTCAAGCTGGATGCCTGGCTGCTGCCGTTTATGAACGTTTATGGCCTGGTGGGGCACACCGAAGGGCATTCAATTTCGCAGATAGCTGTCGGCCTGAAGGGACCGAACGGTAAAGTGGTGCCCCTGCCGGGGATGCAGGATCTCGACTTTCGTCTCGATTTTAAAGGTACTACCTACGGGATGGGCACCACCCTGGTGGGCGGCGTCGGCAATTGGTTTACCGTGCTGGACGCCAACTACACGCAAACGCGCTTTGATATCCTCGACGGCAGCATCGATGCGCTTACCTTTTCGCCGCGCGTTGGCTATCGTTTCAGTACGCCATCGGTCGATGCGCTGCATCTCCCCGCCGGAAAGCTAAATCTGTGGGTTGGCAGCATGTATCAGGATGTGCAGCAGGAGTTTAAAGGCAGCCTCAGCGATCTCTCGATGCCGTCGCCGATGCTGCAGAATATGGTTAATCTGGCCAACCAGGACAATAACGGTCGCTTCGATGTGAAGCAGCATCTGCAGTCGCCATGGAACGTTCTGGTGGGCGCGCAATACGAGCTGACGCAGAATTTTAATATTACTACCGAGTTTGGCTTTGCCGAACGTAACAGTTTCTTTATTGCCGGCGAGTATCGCTTTTGAGCCGACTGTTTATCACTTTTCTGCTGCTGATGGTCTGCCCGACAGGCAGCCAGGCCGAGGCGCTCAGCCGCGAGAAAATCGACGGCTGGCTGCAGCATCTCGGCGCCAGCGATAAGTTCGACGCCAGCAAAGGCATCGACTGGGGCGTGATGCCCGGTCCGTTCTATACGCCGGAACTAGGGTTGGGCATTGGCACCGCTGTCGTCGGCCTGTATCGTCCCGACCCGCAGGATACCACCAGCCAGAACTCGACCCTGACGCTCAGCGGCTACGCCAGCTCTACCGGCGCCTTTGGCCTCAACGTGAAAAACTACACCTTTTTCGATCGTGATCTGTGGCGCGTTTTTGTCGACGGGTCGATAGCCAATACGCCCACTTATTATTGGGGGCAGGGTTTTCATGCCGGAGATAAAGACAATGAAAAAGAGAAGTATACCGCCCAGGTACTGACCCTGCGACCCACACTTTATCGGCAGCTTATCGATCATGTTTATCTCGGGGCGGGATGGTCGCTGGCGGCGCAGAATGCCGATGAGATGGACCATGACGATCGGCCGAAGATAGAAAACACTCCGCAGGGGCCGTCGGTATTCAGCTCCGGCGCCAGCATCGATATCAACTGGGACGATCGCGACTTTGTCCCTAACCCGCGCCGGGGTCAGTATGCCAACCTCCGCTATACCCACTATGCGCCCGGATTAGGTAGCGATACCCGCTTTGAGGAATTTCAGCTGCACTATAGCCATTATCATGCCCTGAGCGAGAAAAGCGTGCTCGCCTGGGAGGCCGATGGCGCCTTCACCCAGGGCGAGGTACCGTGGAGCATGATGCCGCTGCTCGGCAGCGATGAACGGATGCGCGGCTACTACCAGGGGCGCTACCGGGATAAAAACGTCGTCAGCGGTCAGCTGGAATATCGCCGGCAGCTCACCTGGCGGCACGGGATTGTCGCCTGGGCCGGGGCGGGAACCATGGGGCCCTCACTGTCGTCGCTGAATAATGGCCGCTGGCTGCCTTCGGCGGGCGTTGGCTACCGCTTTGAATTCAAACCTCGCGTTAATGTTCGCCTCGACTACGGTATCGGCAATGGCAGCAGCGGCTTTTACTTCCAGGTCGGCGAAGCGTTTTAACGCCTCCTCCCCTTAATTTTCTCTCTTATCGCCTCTTGTCAGGGCCGCTGCGCTTTAGTTTTCATGAATTGTTCTTTTTGTGATCCAAATTGTAGTACAACACAATAATGTTGTACTACATTACGCTCATGTTGATAACGTACAGCATCATGTTAGTAGTACAAACATGAGGCGAAATTCAGCAGCGACGGTAAAGTAGAGCAGTACACATAGAGCACAAGGACTCTCCATGACTCTCAATAAGACCGATCGCATTGTGATCTCGCTGGGCAAACAGATCGTCAGCGGTAAATACGTCCCGGGTTCGGCGCTTCCGGCCGAAGCGGAACTCTGTGAGGAGTTTGAAACCTCGCGCAACATCATTCGTGAAGTGTTTCGTTCCCTGATGGCGAAGCGGCTGATTGAAATGAAGCGCTATCGCGGCGCGTTTGTCGCTCCCAGAAACCAGTGGAACTACCTCGACACCGAGGTGCTGCAGTGGGTACTGGAAAATGACTATGACCCGCGTCTTATCAGCGCGATGAGTGAAGTGCGCAACCTGGTTGAACCCGCCATCGCGCGTTGGGCGGCGGAACGCGCCACCTCAAGCGATCTAGCGGAAATCGAGTCGGCGCTCAATGACATGATCGCCAACAACCAAAACCGGGATGCCTTTAACGAAGCGGATATTCGCTACCACGAGGCGGTGCTGCAGTCAGTACATAACCCGGTTTTACAGCAGCTTAGCGTGGCGATCAGTTCGCTGCAGCGGGCGGTATTTGAACGGACCTGGATGGGCGATGAAGGCAACATGCCGAAAACCCTCCAGGAACATAAAGCGCTATTTGACGCCATTCGGCATCAGGATAGCGACGCGGCGGAGCAGGCGGCGTTGACGATGATCGCCAGCTCGACACGAAGGCTTAAGGAAATCACATGACGGCTCGCTACATCGCAATAGATTGGGGATCGACGAATTTACGCGCCTGGCTTTATCAGGGCGAAGAATGCCTGGAAAGCAGGCAATCTGAAGCAGGCGTAACGCGCCTGAATGGTCGCTCTCCCGCTGCGGTGTTAGCGGAAATCACCCAGCACTGGCGCGATGGCGCCACGCCGGTGGTGATGGCAGGGATGGTCGGCAGCAACGTGGGCTGGAAAATCGCCCCTTATTTGCCGCTTCCTGCCGCTTTCTCGGATATTGGCCAGCAGTTAACTGCCGTTGGCGATAATATCTGGATAATTCCCGGACTTTGCGTTTCCCGTGACGATAACCATAACGTCATGCGTGGGGAAGAAACGCAGCTGCTGGGCGCTCGCGCCTTAGCCCCTTCGTCTGTCTACGTGATGCCGGGAACCCACTGCAAGTGGGTACTGGCCGATCGCCGGCAAATTCACGATTTTCGTACCGTTTTGACCGGTGAATTGCATCATCTGTTGCTTCAGCACTCGCTGGTGGGCGCCGGCTTACCGCCGCAGGAAACGTCCGCTGCCGCATTCGCGGCAGGTCTGCAGCGCGGTATCAACAACCCCGCCGTCCTGCCGCAGCTGTTTGAAGTTCGCGCTTCGCACGTGCTGGGCGCGCTGCCTCGCGAGCAGGTTAGCGAATTTCTTTCCGGCCTGCTGATTGGCGCTGAAGTTGCCACCCTCAGCGACACATTCGCCGGACAGCAGGCGATCAGTCTCGTCGCTGGGTCATCGTTAACATCCCGCTATCAGCAGGCATTCGCCGCCATTGGCCGCGAAGTCAGCGCGGTTGCGGGCGATACGGCATTTCAGACAGGAATAAGGAGCATCGCTTATGCAGTGGCAAACTAACCTTCCACTTATCGCTATCCTGCGCGGTATTACGCCAGACGAGGCGCTGGCTCACGTTGGCGCCGTTATCGAGGCCGGTTTCGACGCGGTTGAAATCCCGCTGAACTCGCCGCAGTGGGAGAAAAGTATTCCGCAGGTCGTCGACGCTTACGGCGAGCAGGCGCTTATCGGCGCGGGCACCGTGCTGCAACCGGAGCAGGTCGACAGGCTGGCGGCCATGGGCTGTCGGCTGATTGTGACGCCAAACATTCAACCGGAAGTGATCCGGCGAGCGGTGGGTTACGGCATGACCGTGTGTCCAGGCTGCGCCACCGCCAGCGAAGCCTTCAGCGCCTTGGATGCCGGTGCGCAGGCGCTAAAAATTTTCCCGTCATCGGCTTTTGGCCCGGATTACATCAAAGCGTTGAAAGCCGTGCTGCCGCCCGAGGTTCCGGTCTTTGCCGTTGGCGGCGTGACGCCGGAAAACCTGGCGCAGTGGATTAATGCCGGCTGTGTTGGGGCAGGATTGGGTAGCGATCTCTATCGTGCCGGCCAGTCGGTTGAACGTACCGCGCAGCAGGCAGCCGCATTCGTAAAAGCGTATCGAGAGGCAGTGAAATGAAAATAACCAATATCACCACGTACCGTTTACCTCCGCGTTGGATGTTCCTGAAGATTGAAACCGATGAAGGCATCGTCGGCTGGGGCGAACCGGTGATTGAAGGGCGCGCCCGTACGGTGGAGGCAGCCGTTCATGAATTTGGCGATTACCTGATTGGTCAGGATCCGGCGCGGATTAATGACCTGTGGCAGGTAATGTACCGCGGCGGCTTTTATCGCGGCGGCCCGATTATGATGAGCGCCATCGCCGGTATTGATCAGGCGCTATGGGATATTAAAGGTAAGGTCCTGAATGCCCCGGTGTGGCAACTGATGGGCGGGCTGGTGCGCGACAAAATTAAAGCCTATAGCTGGGTGGGCGGCGACCGTCCCGCCGAAGTGATTGACGGGATTAAGAAGCTGCGCGGCATTGGTTTCGACACCTTTAAATTAAACGGCTGCGAAGAGATGGGTATCATTGATAATTCCCGCGCGGTTGATGCCGCGGTGAATACCGTGGCGCAAATCCGTGAAGCGTTTGGCAATGAAATTGAGTTTGGTCTCGATTTTCACGGCCGCGTTAGCGCGCCGATGGCTAAGGTATTAATTAAAGAGCTGGAGCCATATCGCCCATTATTTATTGAGGAGCCGGTATTAGCCGAGCAGGCGGAATATTATCCGCGGCTGGCGGCGCAAACCCATATTCCCATTGCCGCCGGCGAACGTATGTTTTCGCGCTTTGAATTTAAACGGGTCCTGGAAGCGGGCGGGGTGGCTATTTTACAACCCGATCTGTCGCACGCAGGCGGTATTACCGAATGCTATAAAATTGCCGGCATGGCGGAAGCCTATGACGTTGGGCTGGCGCCGCACTGTCCGCTGGGGCCGATCGCGCTGGCAGCCTGTCTGCACGTTGATTTCGTTTCGCATAACGCGGTCTTCCAGGAGCAGAGCATGGGGATCCATTACAACAAAGGCGCCGAACTGCTTGATTTTGTGAAAAACAAAGAAGATTTCAATATGGAAGGCGGCTTCTTTAAACCTCTGATGAAGCCGGGGCTGGGCGTGGAAATTGATGAGGCCCGCGTGATTGAGTTAAGTAAAAACGCGCCGGACTGGCGAAATCCGTTGTGGCGGTATGAGGATGGATCTGTCGCCGAATGGTAAATGCGCGTCATACTTCGCACTGGTGATGCGTTGGCTGCATTTTCTTACCCTGATCACATACTATTGTATGCTCCCAGGGATGCGAAAATTTGCCGCCTTTCCCCAGCACGAATTATTTAGCGCATCGCAACATAGTTATTAATAAAAAACAAAAACACCCTCTGTAAATTACCGGGCATGGTGAGCGGCTTCGCTATGCCCAAAATCTGGAGACAGATTGCGATGGATATTTCAGTTACCGCTGTAAAAACCGGGCGTCGCCGTTATCTGACGCTCATCATGATCTTTATTACCGTGGTTATTTGTTATGTAGACCGTGCCAACCTCGCCGTCGCCTCGGCGCATATTCAGGAGGAGTTTGGTATTAGCAAAGCGGAAATGGGCTACGTATTTTCCGCCTTTGCCTGGCTGTATACCCTCTGCCAGATCCCTGGCGGTTGGTTCCTTGACCGCGTGGGATCCAGGCTTACCTACTTTATCGCTATATTTGGCTGGTCGGTGGCGACGTTGCTACAAGGCTTCGCCACCGGTTTAATGTCGCTTATCGGTTTACGCGCCATTACCGGCATCTTCGAAGCGCCAGCCTTCCCGACCAACAACCGCATGGTGACCAGCTGGTTCCCGGAGCACGAGCGCGCTTCCGCCGTCGGGTTTTATACCTCGGGGCAATTTGTGGGTCTTGGCTTTCCTCACGCCGCTGCTGATCTGGATCCAGGAGCTATTGAGCTGGCACTGGGTGTTTATCGTTACCGGCGGTATCGGCATTATCTGGTCGCTGATCTGGTTCAAGGTTTATCAACCGCCACGCCTGACTAAAAGCATCAGTAAAGCCGAACTCGACTATATCCGCGACGGCGGCGGCCTGGTGGATGGCGATGCGCCGCTGAAGAAAGAGGCGCGTCAACCGTTATCGAAAGCGGACTGGAAGCTGGTTTTTCACCGCAAGCTGGTTGGCGTTTACCTTGG
Organism: Klebsiella sp. 4_1_44FAA; assembly: GCF_000238715.1. Taxonomy (NCBI): domain Bacteria; kingdom Pseudomonadati; phylum Pseudomonadota; class Gammaproteobacteria; order Enterobacterales; family Enterobacteriaceae; genus Klebsiella; species Klebsiella sp. 4_1_44FAA. The sequence continues at coordinate 436,560 of NZ_JH414801.1, read as the reverse complement.
ACAGTTCGCGGTAACCTCGACGCTGTGGTTCTTCCTGACCTGGTTTCCGAACTACTTAACCCAGGAAAAAGGCATCACCGCGCTGAAGGCCGGCTTTATGACCACGGTGCCCTTCCTCGCCGCGTTTTTTGGCGTCCTGCTGTCTGGTTGGCTGGCGGATAAGCTGGTGAAAAAAGGCTACTCGCTGGGCGTGGCGCGCAAAACGCCGATCATCTGTGGACTGTTGATCTCCACCTGCATCATGGGGGCAAACTACACCAACGACCCCATCTGGATCATGGCGCTGATGGCGCTGGCGTTCTTCGGTAACGGTTTTGCGTCTATCACCTGGTCGCTGGTCTCCTCCCTGGCGCCGATGCGCCTGATCGGCCTGACCGGCGGGGTGTTTAACTTTGTTGGCGGCCTGGGCGGCATCACCGTCCCGCTGGTGATTGGCTATCTGGCGCAGGATTACGGCTTTGGCCCGGCGCTGGTTTATATCTCCGTGGTGGCGTTAATAGGCGCGCTGTCTTATATCCTGCTGGTCGGCGATGTGAAACGTGTAGGCTAATTTTTTGCGATACGCTACCCTGATGCGTAAGTCTCGCATCAGGGTATCGTCATGAAACAAGTCACTTTTGCTCCCCGTCATCACCAGCTTACCAATATTAATACCTGGACTCCCGACAGCCAGTGGCTGGTATTCGACGTTCGTCCGTCCGGCGCATCGTTTACCGGCGAAACCATTGAGCGAGTGAACGTAAACAGCGGTACTGTGGAGACCATTTATCGTGCCACGCAGGGCGCGCACGTGGGCGTGGTAACCGTGCATCCAACCCAGGAGCGCTATGTGTTTATTCATGGCCCCGAGCGGCCGGATGCGCAGTGGCAGTATGATTTTCATCATCGCCGCGGGGTGGTGGCCTTTCAGGGGGCTGTCGAGAATCTGGACGCCATGGACATTACCCCCCCCTACACGCCCGGCGCGCTGCGCGGCGGCAGCCACGTCCATGTCTATAGCCCCAACGGTCAGTTTGTCAGTTTTACCTACAACGATCACGTGCTGCACGAGCGCGATCCGGCGCTGGATCTGCGCAACGTCGGCGTGGCGGCGCCCTATGGACCGGTGACGCCGCAGGGACAGCATCCGCGCGAATATGGCGGCAGCCACTGGTGCGTGCTGGTAAGCCGCACGACGCCGGCACCCGCGCCGGGCAGCGATGAGATTAATCGCGCCTATGAGGAGGGCTGGGTCGGGAACCATACTCTGGCGTTTATTGGCGATACGCTGGCGGAAAATGGCGATAAAGTGCCTGAGCTGTTTATTGTCGATCTGCCGCAGGATGAAGCCGGCTGGAAGCAGCCTGGCGGGGCGCCGCTGGCCGGTACCGCAACCACAATGCCGGCGCCGCCGGCGGGCGTCAGCCAGCGTCGTTTGACCTTCACCCACCATCGCCGCTACCCGGGACTGGTGAACGTCCCGCGCCACTGGGTGCGCGCCAATCCCCAGGCGACGGCGATAGCCTTTCTGATGCGCGACGACGCCGGCGTAGTGCAGCTGTGGCTTATTTCCCCGCAGGGGGGCGAGCCGCGGCAGTTGACGCATCACGCGTCGGGTATCCAGTCGGCGTTTAACTGGCATCCGTCGGGAGAGTGGCTGGGTTTTGCGCTGGAGGATCGGATTGCCTGCTGCCATGCCGGTACGGGAGATATCACCTTTTTAACCGATACGCATGCGCATGCGCATGCGCCCTCGGCGGACGCGATCGTCTTTTCGCCAGACGGTAAACAGATTGCCTGGATGGAGGAGGTGGACGGTTATCGTCAGCTGTGGCTTACGCAGACCGGACGATAACTTACTGGGCAGGCATCGGCGCTGGCGGGATCACCGAGTTGGTCGCCAGCGTAGCCTTCTCGCTCTTTTCGACCCGAGATTTGATTGAGCTGTCGGTGCGGAACATATCCCACGGCAGCAGCAGGGTATCCATGACGGCGGTGAACGGCATGTCCAGCGCCACCAGCGATTTCACACCCCAGTTGGTATCGCTGTCCCCCAGCGTTTGCGCACTGGATCGCGTGCCCGGATAGGTTCCCTCTTTGCCACCGGTATGTGACATTACGCTGGAGCAACCGCTCAGGCTTATTATCCCGCTGAACAGGACCAGCTTTAACAGTCGTCTGCTTTTCATTGTTCTTCCATTGTCGTTTCGGGCGTTGAGATAACCTTTCAGCGGTTATATCGGGCCATCCCGTGAATGCATAGTGTTATTGCGCCGCACTGTGGCGGGCATCGCACTTTGCTTTTTGTGCTCCTCCACCCAGTCTAAGCAATCATCGATAAACTGCAAAAAAAATTGCCCTCAATCCCTTGAAAAGGACGGGGAGAAACCCATTTTATAGGTGTAACCCACTGAGAATACGCCTGAGGGGTATTCCGGATTACCGCGGCCTGTCCACGATGGAAGGTCATTTGATTCTCGCTGATTTTCAGGAGCTATTTACTATGCGTAACTTCGATCTTTCCCCGCTATATCGTTCAGCCATTGGTTTCGACCGCCTGTTCAACCTACTGGAAAACAATCAAAGCCAGAGCAACGGCGGCTACCCTCCGTATAACGTCGAGCTGGTAGACGAAAACCACTATCGCATCGCTATCGCGGTGGCTGGCTTTGCTGAAAGCGAGCTGGAGATCACTGCCCAGGACAATCTGCTGATCGTCAAAGGCGCCCACGCCGCCGAGCAGAAAGAGCGGACCTACCTGTATCAGGGGATCGCCGAGCGCAACTTCGAGCGCAAATTCCAGCTGGCGGAAAACATTCACGTCCGCGGCGCCAATCTGGTGAACGGCCTGCTGTATATCGATCTGGAACGGGTGATCCCGGAAGCGAACAAGCCGCGCCGCATCGAAATCAACTAATTGTCCGTTTCAGGCCGCGTGGCGGCCTGATGTAACAACCTGCTCGCCGTCAGGGAGCAGATGCGAATTTACAGAATTCGCAGGTATTCACTCGCTTCTTAGAAGGAGAAAACAGTATGCGTAACTACGATTTATCCCCCCTGCTGCGTCAGTGGATCGGTTTTGACAAACTGGCCAGCGCCCTGCAAACCGCCGGTGAAAGCCAAAGCTTCCCGCCCTATAACATCGAAAAAAGCGACGATAACCACTACCGCATTACCCTTGCGCTGGCCGGTTTCCGTCAGGAAGATCTGGATATTCAACTGGAAGGCACCCGTCTGGTGGTGAAAGGCACGCCGCAGCAGCCGGAAAAAGAGACCACATGGCTGCACCAGGGGTTGGTGAGCCAGGCCTTCAGCCTGAGCTTCACCCTCGCCGACAACATGGAGGTCTCTGGCGCGACCTTCACCAATGGCCTGCTGCATATCGATCTGACCCGCAATGAGCCTGAGCAGATCGCCCCGCAGCGTATCGCCATCAGCGAACGACCGGCATTAAATAGTTAATTAAGCGAATAACTTATAAAGCCCCGATTTTCGGGGCTTTTTTGTGTGCGAGAGCACAATAAACTTCCTTGCTGCAACGGGTGTTTCAGTTTAAAAAACAATCATACTTTGGGACTCACTCAAACAAGGATACGTTATGAACGAACAGCAGCCATTTGAAGCGATTAGAAAGAGCGATGAGGCGGGGCGGGAGTATTGGTCTGCCCGCAACCTTGGTCCCCTGCTTGACTATAAAGAGTGGCGGAATTTTTATAAGGTCATTGCAAAAGCGATAATTTCATGTGAGGCGAGTGGTCATCCCTCGGCAGACCATTTTGTTGAAACCAACAAAATGGTCGAATTAGGTTCTGGCGCCAGCAGGAATCTTGAAGATTTCCACCTCTCACGCTACGCCTGCTATCTGGTAGTGCAAAATGGCGATCCGTCGAAACCGGTGATTGCTGCGGGGCAAACGTACTTTGCCTTGCAAACCCGGCGCCAGGAATTGCAAGATGATCAAATATTTAAGTCTCTACGAGAGGATGAAAAGCGACTGTTCCTGCGCAATGAGCTCAAAGAGCATAATAAACATCTGGTTGAAACGGCCCAACGTGCTGGTGTTGAGACGACTCTTGATTTTGCTGTCTTTCAAAACCATGGTTATAAAGGTCTCTATGGTGGTCTTGACCAAAAAGCAATCCATGAGCGTAAGGGCCTAAAGAAAAGCCAAAAAATACTCGACTATATGGGATCGACTGAGCTCGCGGCCAACCTGTTTCGTGCTACCCAAACGGAAGAAAAACTACGTCGGGACGCGGTTGATTCGAAGCAACTCGCCAACAAAACGCATTATGACGTAGGGCAAAAAGTACGCCAGACTATTAAAGACCTGGGTGGCACTATGCCTGAAGCACTTCCTTCCCCGGAGAAAAGTATTCAGCAACTCACTATCGCAGCGAAAAATAAGAACGCGCCTGAGTAGCGTATCTTACTCCATGATTATTGTGCGCCAGGCAGCATACAATCCGCCTGGCCGCGGTCATAATCCCTGTTAATAATAATGTTATTCACAGGGACGGTACCATGAGTGAGATAGCATTGACGGTCAGCGTGCTGGCGCTGGTGGCGGTGGTTGGGTTGTGGATCGGCAATGTCAAAATCCGCGGCGTTGGCTTTGGTATTGGCGGCGTGTTATTTGGCGGCATTATCGTCGGCCACTTTGTCGATCAGGCGGGCGTCGCCCTCAGCAGCCCGATGCTGCATTTTATTCAGGAATTCGGCTTGATCCTGTTCGTCTACACCATCGGTATTCAGGTGGGGCCGGGCTTTTTCGCCTCGCTGCGGGTCTCAGGCCTGCGGCTCAATCTGTTCGCTATCCTTATCGTTATCCTCGGCGGCCTGGTGACCGCGGTGCTGCATAAGCTGTTCAATATTCCTCTCCCGGTGGTGCTCGGTATCTTCTCCGGTGCGGTGACCAACACGCCGGCGCTGGGGGCCGGGCAGCAAATTCTGCGCGATCTCGGCGTACCGTTCGAGGTGGTCGATCAAATGGGGATGAGCTACGCGATGGCGTATCCGTTCGGCATCTGCGGCATTCTGCTGACCATGTGGCTGGTGCGTCTGTTCTTTCGCATCAATATCGAGAAAGAGGCCCAGCGGTTTGAGGAGAGCAGCGGCAACGGCCACGCTCATTTGCACACCATTAACGTGCGGGTAGAGAACCCCAACCTCAACCAGATGGCGATTCAGGATGTGCCGATGCTCAACAACGACAACATCGTCTGTTCGCGGCTGAAACGCGGTGAGCTGTTGATGGTGCCTGCGCCGGGCACCCTTATCCAGGCTGGCGACCTGCTGCACCTGGTGGGGCGACCTGAGGATTTGCACAATGCGCAGCTGGTGATAGGCCAGGAGGTGGCGACCTCGCTGTCGACGCGCGGCACCGATCTGAAAGTGGAGCGGGTGGTGGTCACTAACGAAAAAGTGCTGGGGAAGAAAATACGCGATCTGCACGTCAAACAGCGCTATGACGTAGTGATCTCCCGGCTTAACCGGGCAGGCGTCGAGCTGGTAGCCAGCAGCAGCGCCAGCCTGCAGTTTGGTGACATCCTCAACCTGGTCGGCCGTCCGGAGGCAATTGACGCCGTGGCCGCCGAACTGGGTAACGCTCAGCAGAAGCTGCAGCAGGTCCAGATGCTGCCGGTGTTTATCGGCATCGGACTCGGGGTACTGCTGGGATCTATCCCGTTGTTTATTCCCGGCTTCCCTGCCGCATTGAAGCTGGGACTGGCCGGTGGGCCGCTGATTATGGCGCTGATCCTTGGGCGTATCGGCAGTATCGGCAAGCTGTACTGGTTTATGCCGCCGAGCGCCAACCTGGCGCTGCGCGAGCTGGGGATAGTGCTGTTTCTGGCGGTGGTCGGGCTAAAATCGGGGGGTGACTTTGTCGCCACCCTGACCCAGGGCGATGGTCTGAGCTGGATCGCTTACGGCATTTTCATCACCGCCATCCCGCTGCTGACGGTGGGCATCCTCGCGCGCATGCTGGCGAAAATGAACTATCTGACGCTGTGCGGCATGCTGGCCGGCTCCATGACTGACCCGCCGGCGCTGGCCTTCGCCAACAACCTGCACGCCACCAGCGGCGCAGCGGCGCTCTCTTACGCCACCGTCTATCCGCTGGTGATGTTCCTGCGCATTATCACCCCGCAGCTACTCGCCGTGCTGTTCTGGGGGCTAAGCTAGCGGGCTTTGCGCCTGGACGCGGCGCAGGTGATAGTCCACCTGATACTCGCTGGCGTTGCGGAACATGACCGAATAGTTAAGAAACTCGCCGCTGTCGCTGTAGGAAAGGGAGGTAATACGCAGCAGCGGCGTCTGCTCCGGGACGTTCATTGAGCGCGCCAGCTGCTTGTCCGCCAGCACTGGCGTCAGCGTTTCATAGTTCCCGCTGATGATGATCCCGCACTCTTTCTCAATATAATCAAATTTCGACCCTTCCAGATGACTCAGCGACAGGTTGCGGAACAGCTTCACCGGCATATAGCTATCCTCCAGCATCAGCGGCTTGCCGTCGACGTAGCGCACCCGCCGTGAGAAGTAGATCCGTTCATCAATTTTAATCCGCAGCAGACTGGCGATGGCCGGCGGGGCGGGCATCACCTCGAAGGCCAGCACCTGACTCACCACCTCTTTACCCTGCTTGCGCAGCACTTCCGCCAGGCCGGTCAGATTGCTGGTTTCATGATGGACGTCTTTACGCGCCACGTAAGTTCCCGAGCCGTGGCGACGCACAACCAATCCCCAGTCCACCAGCAGATCGATGGCTTTGCGAATAGTCATGCGCGCCACTCCGAACTCCTCGGCCAGTTTTTTCTCTCCTGGTAGCGGGCTGCCGATGGCGAAGTCGGCGGAATTCAGCCGCAGCCGCAGGCGGTCAGCAATGGATTTGTAGATCACCAGTAGTCCTCTTGTGCAGGAAAAGGGGATGTCGCTTTGTGCTCTTTTTTCTAAAAAAGTAGGTTAATTACAATCAATTAAGACACATTCATTTAGTTAATTTCGCTGCCTGACTTATCGATGTCTAACTTTTGTTATCGAAGTAGACAACTTTGGCCAAATTAAAACCATGAATGGGATCACGAATCGCAACGGCGCGGCATGTTGTCGGACGGGCAAATTTTTATTCTCCAGTCAGGCCGGTAATCAAGAAAAAGAAGGCCACTCACCCTACGAGTTGTTACATGAGGATTTCCCAATGCTCAGTCAAATACAACGCTTTGGCGGCGCCATGTTTACCCCGGTTTTATTGTTCCCTTTTGCCGGGATTGTGGTTGGTATCGCCATCATGCTGCGCAACCCGATGTTCGTCGGCGAAGCGCTGACCGCACCCGACAGCCTGTTTGCCCAGATCGTTCACATCATTGAGGAGGGCGGCTGGACCGTCTTTCGTAATATGCCGCTGATTTTCGCCGTCGGTCTGCCGATCGGCCTGGCGAAACAGGCCCAGGGCCGGGCCTGTCTGGCGGTGCTGGTGAGCTTTCTCACCTGGAACTACTTTATCAACGCCATGGGGATGACCTGGGGCCACTTCTTCGGCGTCGATTTTTCCGCTGAACCCACGGCCGGCAGCGGCCTGACGATGATTGCCGGGATTAAAACCCTCGACACCAGCATTATCGGCGCCATCGTCATCTCCGGTCTGGTGACGGCCCTGCACAATCGCTATTTCGATAAACCCCTGCCGGTATTCCTCGGCATCTTTCAGGGTTCATCGTTTGTGGTCATTGTCGCCTTCCTCGCGATGATCCCTTGCGCCTGGCTGACCCTGCTCGGCTGGCCAAAGGTCCAGCTGGGTATTGAATCGCTGCAGGCCTTTCTGCGCTCAGCCGGGGCGCTTGGGGTGTGGGTTTACATCTTCCTTGAGCGCATCCTGATCCCCACCGGCCTGCACCACTTCGTCTATGGCCCGTTCATCTTTGGCCCGGCGGTGGTGGAGGGCGGACTGCAGGTCTACTGGGCAGAGCATCTGCAGGCGTTCAGTCAGAGTACGGAACCGCTGAAGACGCTGTTCCCGGAGGGCGGCTTTGCCCTGCACGGTAACTCGAAAGTGTTTGGTTCGGTGGGGATTGCGCTGGCGCTCTACTTCACTGCCGCGCCGGAAAACCGCGTCAAGGTCGCCGGCCTGCTGATCCCCGCCACCCTGACCGCGATGCTGGTCGGGATCACTGAGCCGCTGGAGTTCACCTTCCTCTTCATCTCGCCGCTGCTGTTCGCCGTTCACGCGGTGCTGGCGGCGACTATGGCGACGGTGATGTACATCTGCGGGGTAGTAGGCAACTTCGGCGGCGGCCTGCTCGATCAATTCTTGCCGCAAAACTGGATCCCAATGTTCCATCACCACGCTTCGATGATGTTCATTCAGATAGGCATCGGCCTCTGTTTCACCGCCCTCTACTTCGTAGTCTTCCGTACCCTGATCCTGCGTCTGAACCTGAAGACGCCTGGCAGGGAAGAGAGCGAAATCAAGCTCTACAGCAAGGCAGATTACCAGGCGGCACGAGGTAAAACCACGGCCGCCGCCGCGCCAGAGACCCGGCTGGGTCAGGCCGCTGGCTTCCTGCAGGCCCTCGGCGGCGCCGACAACATTGAAAGCATCAACAACTGCGCCACCCGACTGCGCATCGCGTTGGTCGATATGGCGAAAACGCAAAGTGACGACGTCTTTAAAGCGCTGGGCGCCCACGGGGTAGTACGCCGCGGCAACGGGATTCAGGTCATCGTCGGCCTGCACGTTCCCCAGGTGCGCGACCAGCTGGAAAACCTGATGAAAGATTCTCTTTCGACCGAACATACCACCATGACGGAGGCAGTATCATGAAAAAATTCTCAGTTGTTATCGCAGGCGGTGGCAGCACCTTCACCCCGGGCATTGTCCTGATGCTGCTGGCAAACCAGGATCGTTTTCCGCTGCGGTCGCTGAAATTTTATGACAACGACGGCGCGCGCCAGGAGACCATCGCCGAGGCGTGCAAAGTGATCCTCAAAGAGCAGGCGCCGGAGATTGAGTTCAGCTATACCACCGATCCGCAGGCGGCGTTTACCGATGTTGATTTTGTCATGGCGCATATCCGCGTCGGGAAATATCCGATGCGTGAACAGGATGAGAAAATCCCGCTACGCCACGGCGTGCTGGGCCAGGAGACCTGCGGACCGGGCGGGATCGCCTACGGTATGCGCTCTATCGGCGGCGTGCTGGAGCTGGTGGATTATATGGAAAAATATTCGCCGAACGCCTGGATGCTTAACTACTCCAACCCGGCGGCGATTGTGGCGGAAGCCACTCGTCGTCTGCGGCCGAACGCCAAAATCCTCAACATCTGCGATATGCCGATCGGCATTGAAGGGCGGATGGCGCAGATTATCGGCCTCAAAGACCGTAAACAGATGCGCGTGCGCTACTACGGCCTCAACCATTTTGGCTGGTGGACCTCGATTGAGGACCTCGACGGCAATGATTTGATGCCGAAACTGCGCGAATATGTGGCGAAATACGGCTATGTGCCGCCCTCGAACGATCCGCACACCGAGGCCAGCTGGAACGACACCTTTGCCAAAGCGAAAGATGTGCAGGCGCTGGATCCGCAGACCATGCCGAATACCTACCTGAAATATTATCTGTTCCCGGACTATGTGGTAGCCCACTCCAACCCGGAACGCACCCGCGCCAATGAGGTGATGGATCATCGGGAGAAAAACGTCTTCAGCGCCTGCCGGGCGATCATCGCCGCCGGGAAATCCACCGCCGGCGATCTGGAGATTGACGAGCATGCCTCCTATATCGTCGATCTGGCGACGGCTATCGCCTTTAACACGCAGGAAAGGATGCTGCTGATTGTGCCGAACAATGGCGCGATCCATAACTTTGACGCCGACGCGATGGTGGAGATCCCTTGTCTGGTAGGCCACAACGGACCGGAGCCGCTGACGGTCGGCGACATCCCGCATTTCCAGAAAGGGCTGATGAGCCAGCAGGTGGCAGTGGAAAAACTGGTGGTCGATGCCTGGGAACAGCGCTCTTACCACAAGCTGTGGCAGGCGATTACCCTGTCGAAAACCGTGCCGAGCGCCTCGGTGGCGAAAGCGATCCTCGACGACCTCATTGCCGCCAACAAAGATTACTGGCCTGAGCTGCATTAATCCCCGTTGTAATACCGGCGCCCTGCGGGGCGCCGGTTCTTCTCCCCGGTTCCTGATTTACGCTATGCTGAAGCCTGCAGCGCGATGAACAAGGAACTGTAATGAAAATCTCCCGCCTCGGCGAAGCGCCGGATTACCGCTTTTCGCTGGCTAACGAACGCACCTTTCTGGCATGGATCCGCACGGCGCTCGGTTTTCTCGCCGCCGGCGTCGGCCTTGACCAGTTAGCGCCGGACTTTGCCACGCCGCTGATCCGTGAAATTCTCGCCCTGCTGCTGTGTCTCTTTGCCGGCGGCATGGCCATCTATGGCTATCTGCGCTGGCTGAATAACGAGAAGGCGATGCGCCTCAAGCAGGACCTTCCCTATACCCGCACGCTGCTGGTGATTAGCATTCTGCTGCTGGCGGTGGTGGCCGCGGTGATGCTGCTGGTGGTGTATGGCGGATAAACGCCGGGCGCGGCGGGAAAGCGATCCCGGTCTTCAGCCAGAGCGCACCTCGCTGGCCTGGTTTCGCACCCTGTTGGGCTACGGCGCGCTGATGGCGCTGGCGATTAAGCACAGCTGGCACCGCGCCGGCCTGCCGTTCTGGCTGTCGATCGGCGTACTGGCGATTGTGGCGGTGATCCTCTGGGGCTATACCCGCCGTCGTCATCTGATGGATGTCGACGATAGCGATTTTTTACAGCCGCGGGCGGTTCGTGACAAATTTTTGATCGCACTCGCAGTACTTTCTCTGGCATTCCTGTTTGCTGTTACTCACCTTCAACCGATCGTTTTATTCATTAGGGATATGTCATGACAGGATGTCCGGCGAATTTGCCTCTCACTCATGCCCCCGGCCAGCAACATGACACTCCCTTTCAGGCTGTCGTGGTGGAGGCGCATCATTGCCATCAACCGCAGGCGTTCTATGCGCAGCTTCGTCAACAGGGGCTCACCGCTATCCATTTTATTCCGCAGCTGGCGGCCGGCGACGCCGCGCTTTGGGGAGAGTTTCTCTGCGCAGTCTTTCACCGCTGGGTGCGGGAAGATATTGGGCGCATCAATATTTTACTGTTTAGCGAGACGCTGAGCGCCTGGTGCGGCGAGACGCTGACCCAGCCAGGCGCGCCGGCGGCCAACAGCACCTGCTACGGCTGCCCGTGGCTGCGCCTGTGCCGCTGTGGCGAACAGGAAGACCCGCTGTGCGCGGGTTACCGGCAGTTCTACGATTTTAGCGGGCCCTATATGCGAGTGATGCGGGACCTGCGGCGACAGCAGCGGCCGCCAGAGGCGCTGATGCCGCTGCTGCGCTAAAGATTAGCGCCCCTTCGCCAGGTACTGCGCCATTTCCTCTTCCGGCACCATGCCGCCGCCGGTGGCCCACACCAGGTGGGTGGCCTGCTGCAGCTGTTGCTCACTCAGCCCCTGCAGCTGATGGTACGCTTTGCTGGCGCAGACCCGCTGCGCTCCGGCCATCCCGGCCAGCGCGGAGGGTTCAAGGCGGATATTTTCCGCTGCCGCCAGCCAGCCCAGCATGTCATACATCGTCTGGTCGTCAAGGGTATAGAACCCGTCGAGCAGGCGCTCCATTGCCCGGCCAACGAACCCGGACGCCCTGCCGACCGCCAGACCGTCGGCCGCGGTCAGGTTATCAATGCCTAAATCCTGCACCGCTATCTGGTCGTGGAGCCCGGTATAGACGCCGAGCAGCATGCATGGCGAATGGGTCGGTTCGGCGAACAGGCAGTGAACGTGGTCGCCGAAGGCCAGCTTCAGGCCAAATGCCACGCCGCCGGGGCCGCCGCCGACGCCGCACGGCAGATAGACGAACAGCGGATGATCGGCATCGACCACGCGTCCTGCTTGCGCGAACTGCGCTTTCAGGCGCTCGCCGGCTACGGCATAGCCGAGGAACAGCGTGCGCGAGTTTTCATCATCGATAAAAAAGCAGTTCGGGTCGGATTCCGCTGCCTTGCGCCCCTGTTCGACCGCCACGCCATAGTCCTCTTCATACTCAACCACCGTTACGCCGTGGCTGCGCAGTTTGGCTTTTTTCCACGCCCTGGCATCGGCGGACATATGCACCGTGACTTTAAAACCAATGCGCGCGCTCATGATGCCGATCGACATCCCAAGGTTGCCGGTGGAGCCGACGGCGATGCTGAACTGGCTAAAGAACTGTTTAAACTCCGGCGTCAGCAATTTGCGATAATCGTCTGCGGTCGTCAGCAGCCCGGCTTCCAGCGCCAGCTTTTCCGCATGGGTCAGCACTTCATAAATCCCACCGCGCGCTTTGATTGATCCGGAGATCGGCAGATGGCTGTCTTTTTTCAGCAGCAGTTCGCCGCTAATTGGCTGGACGAATTTTTGCTCAAGGCTGCGTTTCATTGCCGGAATGGCAACCACTTCTGATTCGATAATCCCGCCGCTCGCGGCGGTTTCCGGGAAGGCTGCCGCCAGATAGGGCGCGAAGCGCTGAAGGCGGGCATGGGCGTCTTGCACATCGTCGGCGGTCAGACCGACGTAAGGCAACCCCTCCGCCAGGGTGGTGGTTGCCGGGTTAAACCAGGTGGTTTCTTTCAGGGCGATCAGATCCTGCACAAGCGGGAAGGTCGCGGTTAAGGTGGTCAGGTCAGCGTGTTTCATCATACGTCTCTTTGCGCTCAGATAATGAAAGAAAGCAGGAAGGTGGCGGCCAGTGCAAGTAGCGACGCGATAAATGTCGCTGTCGTGTAGTACTTGAACGTTTCACTGAGGCTGGCGCCGCAGTACTGTTTTACCAGCCAGAACAGGGAATCGGTGACGATCGTGCAGCCAATGGCGCCGGAACCGATGGCAATGGCGATGATCTCCGGGCTTACGCCGAGATAAAGCGGCAGCATCGGGGCAACGATGGCGGTAGCGCCCATCATCGCCACGGTGGCGGAGCCAACGGCGGCGTGAAGGATCAGGGCCACCAGCCAGGCCAGCAAAATCGGGTGCATATCAAGGTTCGACAGGATCACCGCGAGGCTATCGGCCAGGCCGCTGGATTTCAAAATCGCGTTGAATGCGCCGCCGGCGCCGATAATCAGCAGGATGTTGGCGATGGACCCAAAGCCGTTTTCGGTATGAGTCAGCAGAACGCCCATCCCCATTTGCCGACGGATGCCGAGCATGTAATAGGCGACAAAGACGGCGATAAACATCGCGGTGATGGGGTTGCCGATAAATTCCAGCACTGTATACAGCGTGCCGCCTTTCGCCATATTCAGTTCAGCGACGGTTTTCACCAGCATCAGGCCAATCGGTAACAGCACGGTAAACAGCGTAGCGCCGAGCGACGGCAGCGTCGATTCTTCGCGAACGTCGAGGTTGGAAAACTCGGCTGGCACTGGTTTAAACGGCAGGCGGTTGCCGAGCAGCCTGAGGAACAGCGGGCCGCCGACCAGCGAGGCGATCAGACCGACCAGCAGGCCATAGACGATAACCGTCCCGATATCAGCGCCCAGTTTATTCGCCACGAACAGCGCGGCCGGATGCGGCGGTACCACGCAGTGCACCGCCATCAGCGCGGTACACAGCGGAATAGCCAGTTTCAGCAGCGAAGTATTGGTTTTTTTGGCGATGGAGAATGCCAGCGGGATCAGCAGCACCACCCCGACTTCGACAAACAGGGTAATGCCGCAGATCAGGCCGACCAGCACCATAATCACATCCGCCGACAGCCAGCGGCAGCGCTGGAGCGTCAGGCCGATGCGCTCCGCCGCGCCGGAGACCTCCATCATCTTGCCGAGAATGGTGCCGAGACCGATCACCGCCGCCAGGAAGCCCAGCGTACCGCCGATCCCGCTCTCAATGGCGTTGACCATCTCCAGCGGGCCCATTCCCATCATCGCCCCGACGAAAAAGCTTGCCAGCAGCAGCGCCAGAAACGGATGAAACTTCAGTTTGACGATGGTTAATACAATTAACACGATGCTAATCAGCAATGTGCTCACAACCCAAATTTGCGATTCCATACCCCACCTCGCCGTAAGTAACGTGTGGTTATTGAACAGAAACTCGGCATGGGCTGACAAACGATATAAATGACCTTTCAGATGAGCCAGATTGAATCAAAAAGGTGATTTAGCTCTAAAAGTGACCTCTAAATATGCTATGGGTCAAATTAAATCATCCTTTAGCGGAAGTTCCGGCATTATTTTTTTATCATCCAGACTCCCTTTTATCGCCAGGAGCGCAGAATGGATGTGCTAAAAACCTTAGGTACCCGGTTGCTGAACGGCTGGCAGCTCTCCAGGCTGTCGACGTTTGAGGTGGCGGCGCGGCACGAGTCGTTCGCCCTTGCCGCCGACGAGCTGGCGCTCACCCCAAGCGCCGTCAGTCACCGGATTAATCAGCTGGAAGAGGAGCTGGGGATCCAGCTCTTTGTCCGCTCGCACCGCAAAGTGGAGCTGACGCGTGAAGGGAAGCGCGTTTACTGGGCGCTGAAGGCGTCGCTGGATGGTCTCAATCAGGAGATTCTGGACATCAAAAACCAGGAGCTCTCCGGCAGTCTGACGGTCTACTCGCGGCCCTCTATCGCCCAGTGCTGGCTGGTGCCGGCGCTGGGGGATTTCAGTCGCCGCTACCCGGCCATCTCGCTGACCGTGCTGACCGGCAACGATAACGTCAACCTGCAGCGGGCGGGTATCGATCTGGCAATCTATTTTGATGACGCGCCGTCGTCGCAGCTAAGCCACCATTTTCTGATGGATGAGGCGATCGTGCCGGTATGTACGCCGTATTACGCCCGCCAGCTGCAGTTAACGTCAAATCCTGCCAGTCTGCGCCACTGTACGCTGCTTCACGATCGCCAGGCATGGAGCAATGATTCCGGCACCGATGAATGGTTCAGTTGGGCACAGCAATTTGGAATTGAACTGCCGCAATCGTCGGGCATTGGCTTCGATCGTTCTGATTTAGCGGTGATTGCGGCGATGAATCATGTCGGGGTAGCGATGGGGCGTAAACGGCTGGTGCAGAAGCGGTTAGAGAGCGGCGAGCTTATCGCGCCGTTCGGCGATATGACGCTGAAATGCCATCAGCATTATTACGTGACCACCCTGCCGGGCCGCCAGTGGCCGAAAATCGACGCCTTTATCGAGTGGCTGCATAGCCTGACCTGAAAAAGAGCCGGGCTATCCCTCGGAGTTGTTGGGCAGGCCGGGTAAGGCGTGAGCCGCCACCCGGCAAAATGACGGCACTGCGCATGCGCGGGCCGGCAGACGACCAGTCCGGTAGCCCGGATAAGGCGTCAGCCGCCATCCGGGGAACGGCCGCCGCGCTTATACCGGCTGCTGATGGTGGGTAAAGCGCGAGGCCAGCGGCAGCCAGCACAGCAGAATCAACAGGCCCATCAGCATCATCAGCAGGCCGAGGCTGCCCTGACCGGTTTGCGGCATCATCGCCGACAGCCAGGCCAGCACGCCGGAGCCGATATTCTGCAAGCCGCCCACCAGCGCCCCGGCGGTTCCGGCGAGGAACGGGAACGGCTCCATCGCGCCGCTGGTGGCCAGCGGGAACAACATCCCGGCGCCGAAGAAGAACAGCGCCGCAGGCACCAGCAGGGTCCAGACGGTCATGATGCCCAGCAGCCCTGGGATCCACATCATCAGACCTGCCAGCAGGCAGCAGATCACCGACTGCCACATCAGGGTCGGGAAACGCTTGTTCGGCCGGCCGGCAAACCACGCCCCGAAGAACGCCGCCGGGATCGGCAGAATAAACAGAATACTCACCGCCATGCTGCTCAGGCCGAGCACCGCGCCCATCAGCACTCCGGAGCAGGCTTCGAATACCGCAATCCCCGCCAGGCCGCCGATCAGCATCAGCAGATAGCAGTTAAAGGCGCCGGTGCCGAACAGCGTTTTGTAGCTGGCCAGAAGTTTGGTGCGCGGCGCCCCTTCCGGGCGCGTTTCCGGCATCCACTTCGCCATGCTGAAGGTCACCCCGGCGCACAGGACCAGCAGGAAAGCGTAGCAGGCGCGCCAGCTCCACAGGGTGTCGAGGATGCCGCCGAGCAGCGGGGCAATCAGCGGGCTGACCAGAATACCCATATTTAACAGGCTATTGGCATGACGCAGCTGAGCGCCTTCGTACAGGTCGCGGGGCAGGGTACGCGCCATCACGCCGCCGACCCCGGTGCCCATCCCCTGCATGGCGCTGGCGGCGATCAGCACTGGCAGGCTATGGGTGGTAATAGCTACCAGCGTCGCCAGCATAAAAATCGACATCCCGACGAGGATCACCGGTCGGCGACCGAC
Organism: Klebsiella sp. 4_1_44FAA; assembly: GCF_000238715.1. NCBI lineage: Bacteria > Pseudomonadati > Pseudomonadota > Gammaproteobacteria > Enterobacterales > Enterobacteriaceae > Klebsiella > Klebsiella sp. 4_1_44FAA. The sequence goes on along the minus strand of NZ_JH414801.1, from coordinate 420,170 downwards.
GCGGTCAGAGAGCGGGCCGTAGAACAGCTGTGAAATACCGTAGGTCAGCAGATAGGCCGCCATCACGCTTTGTACCGCCCCTTCGCGGACGTTCAGCGCGACCGCCATGTCGGCGATGGCCGGAATATAAATGGTCTGCGCCATCTGGCCGACGGCCACCAGCAGTACCAGCATCAACAACAAATTGAAGTTCTTATGCCGTTTCATGTCGATGAATACTTTGCGAGTAAAGAGAAATGAAGAATATGTGACTGGCACATCCCGTAAACGATGGAGGAATCTACCATATTAAAATGACAGAACAACTGCAAAGTGCCGATTGTTGAGGGAATTCCAGGCAGATTATGTAAACAGGAACGGCAACTAATGTTGCCATCTCAGGCTACGCCAGGCGCAGGAGGATCGCCCCGGCGGCAATCCCGCAGGCGGCCACGATGCGCAGCGGCATCAGTTGCTCTTTCAGGACGATAAAGGCGATCAGCGCGCCGAAGAGAATGGAGGTTTCACGCAGCGCGGCGACCACCGCCAGCGGGGCCTGGGTCATCGCCCATAGCGCCAGGCCGTAGGAGCCCATGGTGCCGATCCCGCCGAGGATGCCTTTTTTCCAGTGCTGACGTAAATAACGACTGGCCTCACGCCGTCGCGCCACCATCGCCCAGCACAGCAGGCAGAAGCCGTTCATAAAAAAGGTCCACAGGGTGTAGCCCAGCGCCGAGCCCGCCAGCCGGACGCCGGTGCCGTCCACCAGCGTATAACCGGCGATAAAGCAGGCGTTGATCAGCGCCAGCACGATGCCTTTGCGCGAGCTGGCGCGGCCGTTAAAGGCCATCGCCAGAATCGCCAGGCAGATGACGCCGATACCCAGCCAGGCCAGCGGCGACAGACGATCGCCGAGGAACAGCACGCTTATCGCCGCCACCAGCAGCGGCGCAGTGCCGCGCATCAGCGGATAGGTCTGGCTCATATCCGATACCTGGTAGGTCTTCGCCACCAGCACCGTATACACCACCTGTAACGCGCACGACGCCAGCAGATAGGGGGCGCTGACCAGCGCGGGCTGCGGGGCAAAGGGGAGCATCACCAGGGCGATCAGCGCGGCCGAGCCGCTGACGCCGATCGCCGCGTACATTTTATCGCCGCTGGCTTTGACGATAGCGTTCCAGCTGGCGTGCAGCAGGGCGGCGAACAGCAAAATGCAGAATACGGTGAGGGTCATCGCAGACAGGTTCAACAGTGAAGGTCACCGGAATGTAACACGCGCCCGCGCTGCCTGCCAGCGGGGGTTAAAGCGAACAAAACAGGCGATGCGTCACCCGCGGTTCATCGTACACCGGGCGAAAACCAAGCCTTTCATAAAAGGGCCAGGCCTGCGCCGGGGCATGGGTGTTGAGAAAGTCGAACCAGGCGCTGGAGTGGGTGATAACCGAGACCAGCAGCTGCTGGCCGATGCCCCGGCGACGATAGCGTTCGCTGATGTAGAGGTGGCGAATGCGCCCGGCCCGCGGCTGCGGACTGAAGGGATCGCTATTGATGCCGCATACCCCTACCAGCTGGTGGTTGACGAAGGCGCCCAGCAGCGTTTCGCCCGGCGCGTTAAAGCGGTTTTTGCCGCTCTGCCAGTTTTCCGCCAGGCGGCGCAGCATATTGAAATGCTGTTCAAGGCTTTCAATTCGTAGCGCCGCGAACCCCGGGGCATCCGGCGTCGTGGCGGCAATTAACAGGGGTGGCATAGCATCCTCCATCAAGTCATCCCGGGACGCCCGGCGGGCGCCTGCAGGGGGGCGGTTTCCCGCCCCCCTCAGGTGCGACTTGAACCTGAATCAGCGGAACTGTTTCAGGACTGCATCAAGTAGTTGCAACACAGCAACCATGAGTTTCAGGATCAAAATAATAATATCCATTCCGCCCATACGCGCGTCTCCTGTGGTTAAGGAGCACAATAAGCTGACGTACCTTTCCGCTGCCCGTTGCCAGCTTATCCCTGCCTGTCGCCGGCGGCGTCTGCCCTGGCCGATAGTTCGTCCTTTCCATGAACGGCTTCCCGGCCCGCCGCCTGCAACGACAGGGGTGCGCAGCGCTGAACCACGTGTTGCCGCGCGGGCCAGTGACTGCACGTTGTTGACGTAACACAGTGTGCTCTCTCGGGGTTAAGGCACTGACGGCACCACCCGTTTCAGCCAGGACTTCGTTGCGCCGGTCAAACTTGCGGCCCCCGAATGGCACAAAGTGAACACACCCAGTATAGATAAATACTGTATGGATGAACAGTATTTTTTGGACAAATCCGCCCCTCTCATCCATACTCTATGACAGAGAAAAACCGACCTTAAATTGCGCGAACTGCAGCGATCGCGTATACTTTTGGCGTTGACGTAATACAGTGTGCTTGCGGCTACCACCTGTAACCATGCTGATAAAAACCTCGCTCCGGCGGGGTTTTTTGTTTTCTGCCCTTTTGCGCCGAACTGTGATCTTTCGCGCAAATTTTCGTGGATGAAAATAAATCCATTGTGAAAACGTAAAACCTGTGTTTGTATAAATTCAGCTTATTTTTCGACACAACAGGTCCCTAATGAACGCAACCCTGATCGCTTCGACCCTACTAAAAACCGCGCCAGCCGCGGTGGTCGTCGTGTCTGTGGTGGTCGTCGTCGGCAATGCGCCGTAGGGTCCGGAACAACACGAATTCCAAACCCCGCCGGCGCAAACCGAGCGGGGTTTTTTGTTGGCGAGCCCCCCGGTAAAGTCGGCCCAGAAGAAAAGGACTGGAGCATGGCAAGTTCGGGCACCACATCAAACACAATGCGCTTTACCGGCGCGCAGCTGGTTGTTCATTTACTGGAGCGCCAGGGTATCACTATGGTCAGCGGCATTCCGGGCGGCTCCATCCTGCCTATCTACGATGCCTTAAGCCAGAGCACGCAGATCCGCCACATCCTGGCGCGCCATGAGCAGGGCGCGGGCTTTATCGCCCAGGGGATGGCGCGTACCGAAGGCAAGCCGGCGGTCTGTATGGCCTGCAGCGGCCCGGGGGCGACGAACCTGGTGACGGCGATCGCCGATGCCCGCCTGGATTCGATTCCGCTGGTCTGCATCACCGGCCAGGTACCGGCCTCGATGATCGGTACCGACGCCTTCCAGGAAGTGGACACCTACGGCATCTCTATCCCCATCACCAAACATAACTATCTGGTGCGCGACATTGCCGAGCTGCCGCAGGTGATCAGCGACGCCTTCCGTATTGCCCAGTCCGGGCGTCCCGGGCCGGTGTGGATAGACATTCCTAAGGACGTGCAGTCGGCGACCATTGAGCTGGAAGCGCTGCCTGAGCCTGGCGAGCGCGCCCCGGCACCGGCATTCGCGCCTGAAAGCGTGCGTGAAGCGGCGGCAATGATCAACGCGGCGAAACGCCCGGTACTGTATCTGGGCGGCGGGGTGATTAACGCGCCGCAGGCGATCCGTGAGCTGGCGGAAAAAGCCAACCTGCCGACCACCATGACCTTAATGGCGCTGGGCATGCTGCCGAAGGCGCATCCTTTGTCGCTGGGCATGCTGGGGATGCACGGCGCGCGCAGCACCAACTTCATTCTGCAGGAGGCGGATTTACTGATTGTTTTAGGCGCCCGTTTTGATGACCGGGCGATTGGCAAGACCGAGCAGTTCTGCCCGAACGCGAAGATTATCCACGTCGATATCGACCGCGCCGAACTGGGCAAAATCAAGCAACCGCACGTGGCGATTCAGGGCGATGTGGCGGAAGTCTTAGCTCAGCTGAACCCGCAGATTGAGGCGCAGCCGCGCGAGGAATGGCGCCAGCTGGTGGCCGAGTTGCAGCGCGAATTCCCCTGCGCCATCCCGCAGGAAAGCGACCCGCTCTCCCATTACGGCCTGATTAACGCCGTGGCCGCCTGCGTGGATGATGAAGCGATCATCACTACCGACGTTGGCCAGCACCAGATGTGGACGGCGCAGGCCTACCCGCTCAATCGTCCGCGCCAGTGGCTGACCTCCGGCGGCCTCGGCACCATGGGCTTCGGCCTGCCGGCGGCCATCGGCGCGGCGCTGGCGAATCCGCAGCGCAAGGTTATCTGCTTCTCCGGCGACGGCAGCCTGATGATGAATATTCAGGAGATGGCCACCGCCGCCGAAAATCAGCTGGATGTCAAAATTATTCTGCTGAACAACGAAGCGCTGGGGCTGGTGCATCAGCAGCAGAGCCTGTTCTATCAGCAGGGCGTTTTTGCCGCCACCTATCCGGGGATGATTAACTTTATGCAGATTGCCGCCGGTTTTGGCCTGCAAACCTGTGATTTAAATAATGAAGTCGATCCGCAGGCGGCGCTGCAGGCGATTATCGACCGTCCGGGGCCGGCGCTGATCCACGTGCGCATCGACGCACAGCAGAAAGTGTATCCGATGGTACCGCCGGGTGCGGCCAATACTGAAATGGTGGGGGAATAAGCCATGCAAAAACAATGTGATAACGTCATTCTGGAACTCACCGTCCGCAACCATCCCGGCGTCATGACCCACGTGTGCGGGCTTTTTGCCCGTCGCGCGTTTAACGTCGAAGGCATTCTCTGTCTGCCAATTCAGGGCAGCGAACACAGCCGCATCTGGCTGCTGGTAAATGATGACCAGCGACTGGGGCAGATGATTAGCCAGATTGAAAAGCTGGAAGATGTCACCAAAGTGGCGCGTAACCAGTCCGATCCCACCATGTTTAACAAAATTGCGGTGTTCTTCGAATAGCGCTCAAGGCTTGAACAGCCACGCGCTTATCGCTAAGGTAGGCGCCTTTGCCGGATGACGCTGCGCTTATCCGGCCTACAAGCAGTGAATCCGTAGGCCGGATAAGGCGTTTACGCCGCCATCCGGCGTTTTCAGGCACCAGGACACACCATGACCACCATCGCCCTTATTGACGATCATTTGATTGTCCGCTCCGGCTTTGCTCAGCTGCTGGGGCTGGAAGCTGATTTTCAGGTTGTCGCCGAATTTGGTAGCGGCCGCGAGGCGCTGACGGGGCTACCGGGGCGCGGCGTGCAGGTCTGTATCTGCGATATCTCAATGCCGGATATTTCCGGGCTGGAGCTGCTCAGCCAGCTGCCGAAGGGGATGGCGACCATCATGCTGTCGGTACACGATAGCCCGGCGCTGATCGAGCAGGCGTTGAACGCCGGCGCGCGCGGCTTCCTGTCGAAACGCTGCAGCCCCGATGAACTTATCGCCGCGGTACGCACGGTGGCGGCGGGCGGTTGCTATCTCACGCCGGATATCGCCATGAAGCTGGCCGCCGGGCGCCAGGATCCGCTCACCAAACGCGAGCGTCAGGTGGCGGAAAAGCTGGCGCAGGGCATGGCGGTGAAAGAGATTGCCGCCGAGCTCGGTCTGTCGCCGAAAACCGTCCACGTACACCGCGCCAACCTGCTGGAAAAGCTGGGCGTCAGCAACGACGTTGAGCTGGCGCGCCGCATGTTCGATAGCTGGCAATGAAGGCCGTCGTCTCACGATTGCTGTCGGTCATCGGCTGCGCCTTTATCTTCGCGGCCGCCTGGTTCTGCCTGTGGAGCATCAGTCTGCATCTGGTGGAACGCGCGGATTTAGCGGTGCTGCTGTTTCCCTTTGGCCTGCGGCTGGGGTTAATGCTGCAATGCCCCCGCGGCTACTGGCCAGTGCTGCTGGGAACCGAGTGGCTGCTTATCTTCTGGCTGGCGCAGGAGGTGGCGCTGGCGCACCCGATAATTTTGATGACCGGAAGCCTGCTGACTCTGCTGCCGGTGGCGTTGATCTCGCGCTACCGGCAGCAGCGCGACTGGCTGACGCTGCTGCGCCAGGGCGGGGCGTTAATGGCCGCCGCGCTGCTGCAATCGCTGCCGTGGCTGGCGGAGGGGGACGAGGGGCTTAACGCCCTGCTGTTGACGCTGACCGGCGGCCTGACGCTGGCGCCGACCTGCCTGGTTTTCTGGCACTATCTTACCAGCACCGTCTGGCGGCCGCTGGGGCCGGCGCTGGTGGCGCAGCCGGTTAACTGGCGCGGGCGGCATCTGATCTGGTATCTGCTGTTATTCACCATTAGCCTGTGGCTGCAGCTTGGCCTGCCCGCCGAGCTCTCCCGCTTTACCCCGTTTTGTCTGGCGCTGCCGATTATCGCCCTCGCCTGGCACTACGGCTGGCAGGGCGCGCTGATCGCCACCCTGATGAACGCTATCGCCTTGATTGCCAGCCAGACCTGGCACGATCACCCGGTCGATTTATTGCTTTCCCTGCTGGCACAGAGCCTCACCGGGCTGCTGTTGGGGGCGGGGATCCAGCGGTTACGCGAGCTGAACCAGTCATTACAAAGCGAGCTGGCGCGTAATCGTCGGCTGGCTGAACGCCTGCTGGAGACCGAAGAGAGCGTGCGGCGAGACGTCGCCCGCGAGCTCCATGATGATATCGGCCAGACCATCACCGCGATCCGCACCCAGGCCGGGATCGTACAGCGGCTGGCGCCGGACAATGCCAGCGTGCGCCAGAGCGGTCAGCTGATAGAACAGCTGTCGCTGGGAGTTTACGACTCGGTGCGTAGACTGCTAGGCCGTCTGCGTCCGCGTCAGCTCGACGACCTGCCGCTGGAGCAGGCGGTACGTTCGTTGATGCGCGAGATGGAGCTGGAGGACCGCGGCATTGTAAGCCATCTCGACTGGCGGATTAACGAGGCGGGACTGAGCGAGAACCAGCGCGTGACGCTGTTTCGCGTTTGCCAGGAGGGGCTGAATAATATCGTCAAGCACGCCAGCGCCAGCGCTGTCACTCTGCAGGGCTGGCAGCAGGATGAGCGACTAATGCTGGTGCTGGAAGATGACGGTTGCGGCCTGCCGCCGGGGTCGAATCTGCAGGGGTTCGGCCTGACCGGCATGCGCGAGCGCGTGACCGCCCTGGGCGGCACACTGACGATCTCCTGCACCCATGGTACCCGGGTGTGCGTCAATCTACCGCTGCGTTACGCCTGAGAGGATCGCCGATGTTCGCCTTTTTAAAAGCCCCGCCGGACGCTGCGCCGATTAGCGATAAACGCGAGCTTGATGCGCGTTATCGCTACTGGCGTCGCCATATCCTGTTGACCATCTGGCTGGGCTACGCGCTGTTCTATTTCACCCGCAAAAGCTTTAACGCCGCGGTCCCGGAAATTCTCGCCAGCAACGTCCTGACCCGCAGCGATATTGGCCTGCTGGCCACGCTGTTCTATATCACCTACGGACTGTCGAAATTTTTCTCCGGTATCGTCAGCGACCGCTCCGACGCCCGCTATTTTATGGGGCTGGGGCTTATCGCCACCGGGGTGGTGAATATTCTGTTCGGTTTTTCTTCCTCACTATGGGCTTTCGCGCTGCTGTGGGCGCTGAATGCCTTCTTCCAGGGCTGGGGCTCGCCGGTCTGCGCCCGACTGCTGACGGCCTGGTATTCGCGGACCGAGCGCGGCGGCTGGTGGGCGCTATGGAATACGGCGCATAACGTCGGCGGCGCGCTGATCCCGATGGTGGTGGGAGCGGCGGCGCTGCACTACGGCTGGCGTGCCGGGATGACCATCGCCGGCTGTCTGGCGATCCTCGCCGGACTGTATCTGTGCTGGCGGCTGCGCGATCGCCCGCAGGCGGTGGGGTTACCCGCCGTGGGCGACTGGCGTCACGATGCGCTGGAAATCGCCCAGCAGCAGGAAGGCGCTGGGATGTCTCGTAAAGCGATCCTGACCCGCTACGTGCTGGCCAATCCCTACATCTGGCTACTGTCGCTGTACTATGTGCTGGTGTACGTGGTGCGGGCGGCGATTAACGACTGGGGCAATCTGTATATGTCGGAGACGCTAGGCGTCGATCTGGTGACCGCTAACTCGGCGGTGACCATGTTTGAGCTGGGCGGTTTTATCGGCGCGCTGGTGGCGGGGTGGGGCTCGGATAAGCTGTTTAACGGCAACCGTGGGCCGATGAACCTGATTTTCGCCGCCGGAATTTTGCTGTCGGTTGGCGGCCTGTGGCTGATGCCGTTCGCCAGCTATGTCATGCAGGCGGCCTGCTTCTTCACTACCGGTTTCTTCGTTTTCGGCCCGCAGATGCTGATCGGCATGGCGGCGGCGGAATGTTCGCATAAAGAAGCCGCCGGGGCGGCAACCGGGTTTGTCGGCCTGTTCGCTTATCTTGGCGCCTCGCTTTCCGGCTGGCCGCTGGCGCAGGTGATGGATATCTGGCACTGGACCGGATTCTTCGTGGTGATTGCGATTGCCGCCGGCATTTCCGCGCTGCTGCTGCTGCCGTTTTTAAACGCGCAGGCGCCGCGTACCGCCAGCGAAGCGTGATGTAGCTCACCCTTTCGCCGCGAACGGGGCAAAACTAAGAAATTTTCCCGGTTTTACCTGGACGCCGTCTCAGGCCAGACGGCGCGCTGGTTTTTACAATGCCTGGTTATTACGCAGGCATAAAAAATCAGCTCAGGAGATACCCATGCTGGCCTTTCTGAATCAGGTGCGCAAGCCGACCCTGGATCTGCCGCTCGATGTGCGGCGCAAAATGTGGTTCAAACCTTTCATGCAGTCCTATCTGGTGGTTTTCATCGGCTACCTGACCATGTACCTGATCCGCAAGAACTTTAACATCGCGCAGAACGACATGATCTCCACCTACGGGTTGAGCATGACCCAGCTGGGGATGATTGGCCTGGGCTTCTCCATCACCTACGGCGTGGGCAAGACGCTGGTCTCTTATTATGCCGACGGCAAAAACACCAAGCAGTTCCTGCCGTTTATGCTGATCCTCTCCGCCATCTGTATGCTGGGCTTTAGCGCCAGCATGGGGGCGGGTTCTACCAGCCTGTTCCTGATGATCGCCTTCTATGCGCTGAGCGGTTTCTTCCAGAGCACCGGCGGCTCGTGCAGCTATTCCACCATCACCAAGTGGACGCCCAGACGCAAACGCGGCACTTTCCTCGGCTTCTGGAATATCTCCCACAACCTCGGCGGCGCGGGCGCGGCGGGCGTGGCGCTGTTTGGCGCCAACTATCTGTTCGACGGCCATGTGATCGGCATGTTTATCTTCCCGTCGATTATTGCGCTGATCGTTGGCTTTATCGGCCTGCGCTACGGTAGCGACTCTCCGGAATCCTACGGCCTCGGCACGGCGGAAGAGCTGTTTGGCGAAGCGATCAGCGAAGAGGACAAAGAGACCGAAGAAAATGCGATGACCAAGTGGCAGATCTTTGTTGAGTACGTGCTGAAAAACAAAGTGATCTGGCTGCTGTGCTTCTCCAACATCTTCCTCTACGTGGTGCGTATCGGTATCGATCAGTGGTCCACCGTGTACGCCTTCCAGGAGCTGAAGCTGTCGAAAGAGGTGGCGATTCAGGGCTTTACCCTGTTTGAGGTCGGCGCGCTGGTCGGCACGCTGCTGTGGGGCTGGCTGTCGGATCTGGCCAACGGCCGCCGCGCGCTGGTGGCCTGCATCGCGCTGGCGCTGATTATCGCCACCCTCGGGGTTTACCAACACGCCAGCAACCAGTACGTCTATCTGGCCTCGTTGTTTGCGCTGGGCTTCCTGGTGTTTGGTCCGCAGCTGTTGATCGGCGTCGCCGCCGTCGGTTTCGTACCGAAAAAAGCGATCGGCGCCGCCGATGGGATCAAGGGCACCTTCGCCTATCTGATCGGCGATAGCTTCGCCAAACTGGGTCTCGGGATGATCGCCGACGGCACCCCGGTCTTCGGCCTGACCGGCTGGGCCGGCACCTTTGCGGCGCTGGACGCCGCCGCCGTCGGCTGTATCTGCCTGATGGCCATCGTGGCTATCTTTGAAGAGCGTAAAATTCGCCGCGAGAAAAAGAACCGTATTTTGCAGACCGCCTGATTCACCAGGTATTTGGTAACCTTGCCCGGCCTTCGCGCCGGGCTTTTTTATTTCTTGCGCATTATGCCAGGTCCGACAGTCGACAGCAGGCAAATTCCCATTATGATAGTCAGGCTGCGATTGGATGAGAGGATGCATGATCTGGATAGGACTGGCCACCCTGGTAGTGGTGTTTGTTGTGGGATTTCGGGTGCTTACCTCTGATTCACGCCGCGCGATCCGCCGCCTGAGCGAACGCCTCGGCATCACGCCTGTCCCGCTGGAATCGATGATCGATCAGCTGGGAAAAACCGCCGGTAATGAGTATTTGCGTTACCTGGAGCGGCCGAATGAAGCGCATCTGCAGAACGCCGCCCAGGTGCTGCTGATCTGGCAGGTTGCAATTGTCGACGCTAGCGAAAAAAACCTGCATTACTGGTATCGCCTGATGCAAAAAGCGCGTTTAGCGGCGCCGATTACCGACGCGCAGATCCGCCTGGCGCAAGGGTTTCTGCGCGAGCTGGATCCGGATATGAGCGATTTGCATAACCTTCAGCAGCGCTACAACGACCTGTTTCTCCCGGAAGACGGCGTGCACTGGCTGCACTGATCTCATAGTTATTCGGCCTGGGGTTCATCGCTTTTTGTGCCGGATGGCGGCTGCGCCTTATCCGGCCTACGGTTTACGCACTCGTCACTTGTAGGCCGGATAAGCGTAAGCGCCATCCGGCAGGATAACTACAGTAGGATTTTCAGGCCGTGTTTTTGTACGACGCTAAGCAATTTTAATGACATTCCGCTCGGTCGTTTAGCGCCAGTCTCCCATTTTTGCACGGTAGACACGCTGGTATTCAGATAACGAGCGAACACGGGTTGGCTAACATTGAGTTGTTCACGTAGCGCTTTAATTTCAATGGGTTGAAGTGCGGCTACGCTACCGAGACAAGATTCATCAAAATGGCGCATTGTTTCCTGTGGGATTGCGCCAACGCTGAATAGCCCCGACGCAGCGCTATGGATCGCTTCGAAAGCCGGGCTTTTGTATTTATTTTTTGCTGTCATCGCAAATCTCCACTAATTCTTTACTTTTAACTAAGGCCGTCGTTCTCTCTTCAGAGAGATTGGCATAGTGTTTTGCTAACTCACGAAACCCCATTAATTCGCGATGGTTGATATTGGCCATATCCTGTTTGGCATATAGAAAGGTATAAAACCAATACTCTGCGCTTTTGGTAAGTATGAGTGCGCGATCGCGATTCTTGTTGAGTCGCTTTTTATAAACCCCTCCTCCTAAATCAACCACTTTGCCCTGAAGCGCAGATTGAATTGCCTGATAGAGCTCGTCGTCGGAAATGCCATGAGAGCTAGCCTCTCTGGCGAACCATTTGGTTTTAAAGATACGCATTACTGACATCCTGTCGTTAAAAGTATAGCACATAGTGCTATATTAAATTCTCCTGAGATTTGTTAAAGCGATAGCAAGCATCGTTTTTTTAAACATACGAGCAGCTACGCATCCTCTTATGAAAAGCGATGAGAGTTGCGAAAACGTTAAATTCGTCACAAACAAAATGTTACACTGCGCGGCTTTCAGCCACTTTCTTCGCAGGTCACTCATGAGTCATTCAAATGAAACCAAACCCCATGCACGCGAGCTGGCGCGACCAAACTGGTCGGCGGTCTTCGCGGTTGCTTTCTGCGTTGCCTGCCTGATTACCGTCGAATTTCTACCGGTCAGTCTGCTGACGCCGATGGCGCTGGATTTAGGCATCTCCGAAGGGATGGCCGGGCAGTCGGTGACGACGACGGCATTCGTCGCGATGTTTTCCAGCCTGTTTATCACCACGGTGATAGGTAAAACCGATCGCCGCTACGTGGTTATCCTGTTTTCGCTGCTGCTGACCCTTTCCTGCCTGCTGGTATCTTTCGCTGATAGCTTCACCCTGCTACTACTGGGGCGCGCCTGTCTGGGCCTGGCGCTCGGCGGTTTCTGGGCGATGTCCGCATCGCTGACCATGCGGCTGGTGCCGATGCGCGTGGTGCCGAAAGCGCTATCGATTATTTTCGGCGCGGTATCGATCGCGCTGGTAATTGCTGCCCCATTGGGCAGTTTCCTTGGCGGGCTTATCGGCTGGCGCAACGTCTTTAACGGCGCGGCGGTGATGGGCGTGCTGTGTACGCTCTGGGTGCTGAAAGCGCTGCCGTCGCTGCCCGGTGAATCGGCTTCTCAGCAGCAAAATATGTTTGGTCTGCTGAAGCGTCCGGGGGTGATGGCCGGAATGTGCGCCATTTTCATGGCCTTTGCCGGACAGTTCGCCTTCTTTACCTATATTCGCCCGGTTTACATGACCCTCGCCGGTTTTGACGTCGACGGCCTGACGCTGGTGCTGCTGAGCTTTGGTATCGCCAGCTTTATCGGCACCTCGCTCTCCTCGGTGCTGCTCAAGCGTTCGGTAAAAGCGGCGCTGGCGATCGCGCCGCTGGTGCTGACCGCCTGCGCGGTGGCGCTGGTGCTGTGGGGAGAGAGCAAAATCATCGCCTCGACGGTGGCGATTATCTGGGGCTTCGCGTTTGCGCTGATCCCGGTGGGGTGGTCAACGTGGATCACCCGTTCCCTCTCCGATCAGGCGGAAAAAGCCGGGTCGATTCAGGTGGCGGTGATCCAGCTGGCCAACACCTGCGGCGCCGCGGTCGGCGGCATTGCGCTTGACCACTTAGGGCTGCTGTCGCCGCTGGTGTTGTCAGGGATATTGATGCTGTTTACCGGCCTGCTGGTGGCGGCCAAAGTGAAGGTGAATTCACCCGCTTAAGGCCGCTCGCCTTTTGCCAGCCGGGCATTGATGTCGGCAATCACTTCCGGCAGGTCCGCCAGGGTATCAACCACATAATGCGCCCCGGCGGCATACAGTTTGCCTGCCGCCCGCTCGCGGCGGGTGGCGATTTCCGCTTTCGACATCGCCTGGTACTCCTCCCAGGTTGCGCCGAATTCGTTACCGGACACCGCCAGCCCGACGCTCCACATCCCGGCATGTAACCCTTCGCTGATGCCCGGCGCGGCGTCGTCGACCTTCACGCAGTGGGCCACATCGTCTATGCCCAGGGTAATCACGTTCTGCAGCGCCATCCACGGGCCCGGACGACCGCCGACGGCAAGGTCATCGGTGGCGACCCAGTGGTCCGGGGCGTAGCCCTGGGCGGCGGCGGCCGGTACCAGCTTTTCCATCACCGGACGCGGATAGCCCGAGCAGGAGCCGATCTTCAGGCCCTTGGCGCGCAGCGTGGCGATGGTGTCGACCACGCCGGCTATTGGTGCGGAAAAATCGACAACCTTAGCGATTTGCAGCGGCATAAACGCGGCGTAGATCGCATCGATATCGGCGGCAGTCATCGCGCGGCCGAATTTGGCCTGCCAGCGGCTGTCGACAGCAGGGAGTTTGCCCAGCGCCTCAATGTGCTGCCATTTGCCAAGCCCCATCGGCACGCGGGCCTCTTCAAGGGTGATCTCAATATCGAAGGCCTGGCGGAAGGCCTCGACGAAGATTTGCGTCGGGGCGAAAGAGCCGAAGTCTACGGTGGTGCCTGCCCAGTCAAGGATCAGTGCGCTAATACGGTTCATGGCGGTTCCTTATTGTTTCCAGTACATGGCGTTGTCGATAGCCGCCAGCAGGGCGGTGATATCGGCGTCGTAGACTTCGCCAATGTTGCCGATGCGGAAGCAGTCGCTTTGCGATACTTTGCCCGGATAGATAACGAAGCCCTGATCTTTCAGCTTCTGGTAGAAGGTGTGAAAGCGATACTGCGGCGCATCCGGTGAATAAAAGGCGGTAATGATCGGCGAGTGCAGGCTATCGTCGAGCAGCGGCCGGAAGCCGAGCGCGCGCATCCCGGCGACCAGCCGGCGCTGATTGTTGCGGTAGCGCTGATGGCGAGCGCTGACGCCGCCCTCCTGCGCCAGCTCTTTCAGCGCCTGGGCGAAGGCCAGCACGGTATGGGTCGGCGAGGTGAAGCGCCACTTGCCGTGGTTGTCCTCCATGCAGCGCCACTGGGCGTACAGATCCAGCGACAGCGAGCGCGAACGGCCTTTGCAGGCGGCCAGCTCCGCTTCGCGGGCAATCACGAAGGCAAAGCCCGGCACGCCCTGAATGCATTTGTTGGCGGAGCTTATCAGGTAATCAATATTCAGCGCGGCGATATCCAGTGGAATGCCGCCGAAGCTGCTCATCGCATCGACGATATAGCGTTTATCGTACCGTTTCGCCAGTTCGGCCACCTCTTCGATCGGATTCAGCATACCGGTGGTGGTTTCGCTGTGTACCATCGCGATATGGGTGATCGCCGGGTCGTTCTGCAGGATCTGTTCGATCGCGGCCGCGTCCGGACGGGAGACTTCGCCGCAGTCGTAAGGGTGGCAGGCGATGCCCATCAGCTGCGCCATCTCAATCATACGCGCGCCATAGGCGCCATTGCTGACGATCAACACTTTGCCCTGTTCGCCGATGACGCTGCCGAGCACCGCTTCGACCGCGTAGCTGCCGCTACCCTGCAGTAGCACCGCCGTATAACCGTCGGCCGGGGTAGCCAACTGCACCAGCTGCTGGCGAATGGTCTGTACCACGCCGAGATTGTAATCATCATCCCAGGTGCAGCTATCGAACAACATCGCCTCTTTCACCGTACGGGAGGTGGTTAACGGGCCGGGGGTCAGCAGCAGGTAATTTCGTGAAGTCATTTGTCTCACCATTTGGTCTATACCAGATTTATAATTATCATGGAGACAAAGCCGGGAAAGGGTCAAAGGAAATGTGGCGCTGCAACAAAAAATTCATCTGGCTATGTATAATGAGCGCACGAAAAGTGGCAGTGAGTAAACATGAAATCACCCTCTGGCGAGATGCCGCAATACCTGATGATTAAGGCGCAGCTGCAGGCGCGTATTCAAAACGGCGCCCTCAAAAGCGGCGACAAGCTGCCTTCCGAGCGCGAGCTGTGCGCGCTGTTCAACACGACGCGGATTACGGTGCGTGAGAGCCTGGCGCAGCTGGAGGCCAGCGGCGTGATTTACCGCGCCGACCGCCGCGGCTGGTTTGTAACGCCGGAGCGTCTGTGGCTGGATCCGACGCAAAATACCAACTTCCACAAGCTGTGTCTCGAACAGGGGCGCGAACCGAAAACGGTGCTGCTTGATGGCCGCCTGGCTGCCGTGCCGCTGGATGTGATGGCGCCGCTGGCGCTGCAGCCCTTCGATCAGGTCTACCTGCTGACCCGGCTGCGCTATGCCGACGGGCGGCCGGTATGCTACTGCGAAAACCACTGTCTGCCCGCGCGGGTGCCTGAGCTGCTGCGCCATGATCTCAACGGCAGTCTGACCGAGATTTATCAAACTCACTACGACCTGATCTATACCAGTATGCATCTGTCGTTTTATCCCACCTCAATGCCGCCGCAGGCCGCCGAGGCGCTGGGGGTGATGGAGGGGCGCCCGGCGCTGCTGTTGCGCAGGCTGAATTACGATCAGCACGGGCGTATTCTCGATTACGATATTGAATACTGGCGGCATGACAGCCTGCGGATCGAAGTCGATACCCATTGATTTTATTAGTTAAATTTTTTGATCTCCCCGGTGGCGCTAGCGCGTGCCGGGGCTACGCATCCCGTTCGTTTTAACTCCTTCGACACACTTCTTTCATCGTTTTGTCATAAACCCCCGGTAGCGTGAAGCTAAATCTGGTCTACACCAGAATAACTGACTATCCGATGAGGCTTACACGATGAAACTCTCCCGACTTGCTCTGCTGTCCCTGTTCGCGCTGACCAGCTCTCCGGTTTGGGCGGACGGCGTCGTCACGGTTTACTCCGCCGACGGCCTGCATGACGGCGATAACAGCTGGTATCAGAGCCAGTTCGCTGCCTTCACCAAAGCGACGGGCATCAAAGTGCAGTATGTGGAAGGCGGCTCCGGCGCGATCGTCGAGCGTCTGGCGAAGGAGCGCACCAATCCGCAGGCTGACGTGCTGGTCACGGTGCCGCCGTTTATCCAGCGCGCCGCGAAAGAGCAATTGCTGGCAACCTTTACCCCGCAAGGTAGCGCGCAGATCCCCGGCGCCAACGACCGCTATTCGCCGCTGGTGAACAACTATCTGACCTTCATCTATAACGGCCAGTTGCTGAAAAGCGCGCCGGCCAGCTGGCAGGATCTGCTGGATAGCCGCTTTAAGAACAAGTTGCAGTACTCCACGCCGGGTCAGGCGGGCGACGGTACCGCGGTGATGCTGCAGGCGTTCCACAGCCTCGGCGGCAAAGACGCCGGTTTTGCGTATCTGGGTAAGCTGCAGGCCAATAACGTTGGCCCATCGGCCTCGACCGGTAAGCTGACGGCGCTGGTCAACAAAGGCGAGCTGTACGTCGCCAACGGCGATCTGCAGATGAACCTGTCGCAGATGGCGCGTAACCCGAACGTTAAAATTTTCTGGCCGGCGGATGATAAAGGCGAGCGCAGCGCGCTGGCGCTGCCCTACACCATCGGGCTGGTGCAGAACGGACCGAACAGCGAAAACGGCAAAAAGCTGATCAATTTCCTGCTGGATAAACCGGCGCAATCCAGCGTCAGCGCGCGCTCCTGGGGCCTGCCGGTACGCAACGATGTAGCGCCGGATGATGCTAACTTTAAGGCGGCGAAAGCGGCGCTCGACGGCGTGAAGAGCTGGGAGCCGAACTGGGATGATGTCGCGGTATCGCTGTCGGCTGACATTGCCCGCTGGCATAAAGTGACCGATAGCGAGTAAGCCTGATGTTGATGAAAACCACCGTCACTTCTTCCCCGTCGCTGGCGGGGACGTCCGGGATCACCCTGGACTCGCTGCGCGTTTCATACCACGGCAACGTGGTCTTAAAACCGCTGTCATTGACCATTGAGCCCGGTGAGGTGCTGGCGCTGATTGGCCCTTCCGGTTCCGGGAAAACCACGGTGCTGCGGGCGATTGCCGGTTTTGTGCAACCGGCTGGCGGGCGGATCCTGATCGGCGATACGGACGTCACCCAGCTGCCGCCGTACAAACGCGGGCTGGCGATGGTGGTGCAGAACTACGCGCTGTTCCCGCATATGAAGGTGGAAGATAACGTTGCTTTCGGCCTGCGGGCGCAAAAGCAGCCCAGGGGGTTTATCGCCGAGCGGGTGACTGAAGCCTTAAAAATCGTCGGCATGGCGGATTACGCCACCCGCTACCCGCATCAGCTTTCCGGCGGCCAGCAGCAGCGCGTGGCGATAGCCCGCGCGATTGCCGTGCGTCCTCGGGTGCTATTGCTTGATGAACCGCTGTCGGCGCTGGATGCGCAAATTCGCCATAACATGGTGGAAGAGATTGCCCGCCTGCATCGCGAACTGCCGGAGCTCACCATCCTCTACGTCACCCACGATCAGACCGAAGCGCTGACCCTGGCGGACAAAATCGGCATCATGAAAGACGGGTCGCTGATCGCCCACGGTGAAACGCACGAGCTGTACCACTATCCGCCGAACCGCTTTAGCGCCGAATTCCTCGGCCGCGCCAATATCCTGCAGGCGACGGCGCTGAAAGACAGCCCCGAGCCGGGGCTGGTTAGCGTGAGCTGTGGCGGCGGCCTGATTAACGCCTTCAGCCGGGGCGGCCTGCATGGCAACAACAAACTGTTATGCATTCGCCCGCAGCACATGAGCCTGGCGCCGCGATCGGCAACCAGTAATCGTCTCAATGCTACCCTGACCTCGGTACATTGGCAGGGCGATCTGACGCATCTGCTGTGCGATGTTGCCGGCGAAGCGGTGCGGATTGTGATGACCCACGTGAACCCGCTGCCGCGCGCGGGGGACAAGCTGGCGCTCTACTTCGAACCTGGCGATGCGGTTCTGATCGAGGTGCAATGATGGCGCAAACCCTCACGCTTGCGCGTCCGGCGCGAAACTTACGGCCTTACCTGTGGCTGGCATTGCCGCTGCTGGTGCTGGCGACGCTGTTTTTCTATCCGCTACTGTTGATCGCCGAACAGGCATTACGTGACGCCAGCGGCAAGCTGAGCCTCGAGACTTTCTGGCAGGTGATTGACTCAAAACGCTTTATTGGCGCGCTGCTCAATACCTTACAGATTGCAGTGTTCGCTACCCTTGGCTGTCTGGTGCTCGGCAGCGTCCTGGCGCTGATTCTGGTGTTTATTCCGTTCCCCGGCAGCCAACTGGTGGGCCGGGTCATTGATACTTTTATTGCGCTGCCGACCTTTCTTATCACTCTCGCATTCACCTTTATTTACGGCTCGGCGGGGCTGCTCAACGGCACCCTGATGGCGCTGTTTGCTTTTGAACTGCCGCCGGTAGACTTCCTCTATTCGATTAACGGCGTGATTCTGGCGGAGATTACCGTCTTTACGCCGCTGGTGATGCGTCCGTTGATGGCGGGACTGCGGCAGATAGATAAGAGCCAGCTGGAAGCGGCGAGTATTCTCGGCGCTCATCCGTTACGGGTGATTACTCAGGTTATCTTCCCGGCGGCGCTCCCGGCGCTGATGGCGGGCGGCAGCCTGTGCCTGCTATTGACCACTAACGAGTTCGGGATCGTGCTGTTTATTGGCGCCAAAGGGGTCAATACCCTGCCGATGATGGTCTACAGCAAGGCGATTCTGGAGTCGGATTACAGCGTGGCCTGCATGATTGCGCTGATCAATATTCTGCTGTCGCTGGGGCTGTTTATGCTCTATCGGCTGGCGGCGGCGCGCACTGGCGTAAGGAGTTAACGATGTTGATTTGGTCGCGTAAAGGCCGCGCGGCGGCGGGCGCGCTGGCGGTGACGCTTTTTGCCGGCATTTTCCTGCTGCCGCTGGCGGTGATTTTACTCTCCAGCCTGAGTAAACAATGGAACGGCCTGCTGCCCATCGGCTTTACCTTTACCCACTTTGTTAACGCCTTTCGCGGCGCGGCGTGGGATTCGCTGTTTTCGAGCCTGATGGTGGGCTTCTGCGCCAGCCTTCTGGCGCTGCTGTGCGGGATGTGGGCGGCGCTGGCGCTGCGCCAGTATGGCGCGAAGTTACAGAAATATCTTGGCCTGGCGTTTTATCTGTCCAGCGCTATCCCCTCGGTTTCCGTCGGACTGGGCATTCTGGTGGCGTTCAGCCAGGGGCCGCTGCAGATGAATGGTACTTTTTGGATCGTCCTGGCGGCGCACTTTGTACTGATTTCCGCCTTTACCTTCAGCAACGTAACGACCGGGCTGGCGCGGATTTCCGCCGATATTGAAAACGTCGCCTCCAGTCTTGGCGCCTCGCCGTGGTATCGCCTGCGTCATGTGACGCTGCCGCTGATGACGCCGTGGATGATTTCAGCGCTGGCGCTGAGCTTATCGCTGTCGATGGGGGAACTGGGCGCGACGGTGATGATCTATCCGCCGGGCTGGACGACGCTGCCGGTGACTATTTTCAGCCTCACCGATCGCGGCAATATCGCCGATGGCTCGGCGCTGACCATTGTGCTGGTGGGCGTCACGCTGCTGTTGATGATGAAGCTTGAGCGTATCGCCCGCCGATTAAGCCAGAGATAAAGAATTGATGACGCCACCAGGGCACGGGTCTGACTGCCCGGCGGCGCTGCGCTTGCCGGTCCTGGGGGGGGCCCGACAGGAAGGAACGTAGGCCGGATAAGGCATTTATGCCGCCATCCGGCATAAATGGAGCGCACCAGTCGTAGCCCGGCTAAGCGTAGCGCCAGCCGGGAACGCTCCTTCGGCAACGCTATCGCATCAGAACCACGCCTCAAACATCCCGCCGACGTTCAGCGAATCCAGCTGCTGGTCCTGGGTGTTGTTGACCTTCGCGGTATGCTCGTTGTCCACCTGGCCGCCGGTCACGTAGAAGCGCAGCATCGGACGGAACTCCGGCCCCATGCCGATGGCGATGTTCTGCGACAGCGTCAGCTTCCAGCCGTGGTTATCCCCGCCCTGGTCGTAATCCACGCGCTGGTAGCCCGCTTCCAGCCAGGTGGAGTGCACGTCGTTCCAGAAGTACATCGGCCGCACGATGGCGCCGTAGTTTTTGCGGTTGTCGGTATTATCTTTGCCGTTGTCGTAGTCATGGAAGGCCAGCAGATATTCCACCTGCGCCTGCTGGGTGAACTTATGGCTGCCCTCGAAGCTGGCGTAGACCGTGGTCAGGTCGTCGGTCTTGTTGTAGACGCTGTTATCCGAGTTGTCGGAATAGCGCAGGATCACCTTGTTCACCCCGCTGTCGTTGGTGTGGCTCAGCACCAGGCCGCCCTGCCAGGCTTCGAGACGCGCGTCGCTGTCCACCGCCTTTGAGTCAAAGCCGTAGTTGGCGTACACCTCGACGTCGATCGGCCCGGCCTTGATGTTGTGGGTTTTGGTGGTCAGCGCGTAGTGGCCGTTGTCGCCGGTGTCGGAGCTGCCGGTACAGGTGATGCGCGACGGGTTGGTCTCGTCGGCCATCACTTCCGGGCTGCAGGATTTCACCTGCGAGACCGCCGCCACGTCGAACTGCACGCCGCCGATATCAAAGTTCTTTACCCCGGCGCCCTGGCCGTCGTGGTTCATCCAGAAGTAGTCGTTGATCCCCTGTTGCGGACGCTGGTGGAAGTCGCGGCCGGCCCAGATATAGGCGTTGGGGTTGGATTCCAGCACGTTGGTGACCCCGACGTAGGCCTTCTTCAGGTTAACTTCGTCGCTCCAGTGGTCGAACATCACGTTGAGATCCCAGATAGCCCCCTGCGCGCTTTTGAAGGCCTTGCTGAT
>NZ_JH414801.1:324109-399474 GCF_000238715.1 Klebsiella sp. 4_1_44FAA | reverse complement strand
GATATCAAAGTTCTTTACCCCGGCGCCCTGGCCGTCGTGGTTCATCCAGAAGTAGTCGTTGATCCCCTGTTGCGGACGCTGGTGGAAGTCGCGGCCGGCCCAGATATAGGCGTTGGGTTGGATTCCAGCACGTTGGTGACCCCGACGTAGGCCTTCTTCAGGTTAACTTCGTCGCTCCAGTGGTCGAACATCACGTTGAGATCCCAGATAGCCCCCTGCGCGCTTTTGAAGGCCTTGCTGATCTGGAATTCGCCGCCGTTGCTTTCGTTGCCCAGACGGCCGATCGCCGAGGCGCCGTTATAGGAGCCGTCGACGCCGACATATTTCTGGTCGCCGGTCTGGAAGTGGGCGCCATAGCGGGCGTAGCCGCTGAACTTGAGGCCGAACGGAATGGCCATATCCGGCGAGGCGGCGGTGGTCTGCGGGTTGGTGATCACGTCGACCTTTTTGTTGGCCGCGGCGTCGATTTTCGCCTGGCGGTCGGCCAGCGCTTTATCAACGGCTTTGGCGACGATGGCGTCGATCTGTTCCTGCGTAAATTCTTGCGCCATGACAGAAATTGGGCACAGCGCGGCGACCACCGCCATGGCTAAAGGCAGTTTTTTTACAGTATTCATGGTTATCTCGCTTTAATAATTAATATATTTCAGATAATAACCATCCCATTCTGGCTAGAATAAATAGCCAAAATAAGCTGATTTGTTTTTTAGGGTACAGCGACGCCGGAGAATAATATTCTCGCTAACGTTATTCCATATTAATTAACGCTGGTACAGATGGATTAATTCTTCTGAGAACTCGCGGGCCAGCAGCGAATTCATCAAATGATCCTGGGCATGTACCATAATCAGCGTCATGGGCTGACGCGCTTCACCGGCATCCTGCCCGATGAGCTGGGTTTGCATCTGATGCGCCCGGCGGGCGTAGCCGTCGGCCTCGTTTAAGAGTAAGCGCGCTTCGTCGATATTTCCGGTTCGGGCCGCATGCAGCGCTTCAAAACATAATGAGCGTGACTGTCCCGCATTAACGATAATTTCCATTACCGCATCTTCTAATTCAATCATGTGTATTCCTGAGGTATTTATTATTTAATAATGCAGTGAAAGTCCATTTTCTGCATTATTACGCTGTCATCTTATTATCTCTCCGGAAGGAGAGGGATTAGCTAACGGTTTCTGCTACCGGAACGCTATTTTTGGCTTTCTCAACTTCGGTTTTCATTAAGGAACGTTCATAAGCGCGCAGGAACGGCAGGTAAATGACCGCCGACATCACCATGCAGATGAGACACATCACCACCGGGCTCAGGGTCCAGTTAGCCGCCCACGACGCGCCAATTGGGGCCGGCGTAGTCCACGGCGTCAGCGAGACCACCTGGCTCAGCCAGCCAAGACGCGTCGCGCCGTAAGCCAGCACCGCGTTGACCATCGGTACGCAGACGAAGGGGATAAACATCATCGGGTTCATGATGATCGGCGCCCCGAACAGAATCGGCTCGTTGATATTAAAGAAGCTCGGCACGATGCCCATCTTGCCGATGGTGCGCAGATGGGTGGCCCGGCTACGCAGCAGCAGGAAGGCCAGCGGCAGGGTAGAACCGACGCCGCCAATCAGCAGATAGTGATCCCAGAAGCCCTGCAGGTAGACGTGCGGCAGTACCGTGCCAGCCGCCAGCGCCGCCTGGTTTGCCGACAGGTTGGCCATCCAGAACGGGTTCATAATGCCGGTAACAATCAGCGAGCCGTGGATACCGGCGAACCAGAAAATCTGGCACATCAGAACAGAGAGCAAAATCGCCGGCAGCGAGTCGGAGGCGGAAACCAGCGGCTCCAGCAGATGCATGATCGCCTGCGGCAGGATCATCCCGGTCTGCGCTTCGATAAACAGATTCAGCGGATGCAGAGTCGCAATAACCACCAGCACCGGGATCAGGATTTCAAACGAACGGGCGACGCCGGTGGGGACCTCTTTCGGCAGACGAATCGTAATGTTGTTTTGCTTCAGCCACGCGTAAACGCGGGTGGAGTAGATGGCGGTGATCAGCGCGGTGAAAATGCCCTGACCGGACAGATACTGAGTGGAAATTTTGCCATCGGCGTAGGGTGCGGCGACCAGCAGGAAAGCCATAAACGCCAGCAGACCGGACATCACCGGATCGAGCTGAAACTGACGACCGAGGCTGGCGCCAATGCCGACCGAGATAAAGAAGGTCATCACGCCCATGCTGAGGTTAAACGGCAGCATCAGCTGTTCGCGGTAGTGCTGGGAGAAATCAAGCCAGCCGCGGGCAAAGCCGTTGGTGGTATCGGGTGAAAACGGCGGAAAGATAAATACCAGCATGAAAGAGCCGATGATCATAAACGGCAAGGCGGCAGTGAAGCCATCGCGGATAGCGATAACGTATTTCTGCTGCCCAAGGCGTCCTGCCAGCGGAGTAATAGATTGCTCGATCACGGCAATCATGGACTGATACAGAGAACTCATTTCAACACCTCTCAGTGCGCCGCTGGGATCAGCGACAGAGCATAATTCAGGACGTTGTCTCCCCGCTGCATACCGTAGTCCATCGTATCGATGGGCTGAACGGGAATGTTCAGGGAAGCCGCTTTGTCAGACAGGGTTTTCAACATGTATTTCACCTGGGGGCCAAGCAACACCACCTGATACTGCGGAAACTGCATGTCAAATTCGGAAACGCCATAGGCGTCAATCTGCACCGGCAGGTCACGTTCATTCGCCGCCTCAACCATCTTTCTGACCAGCAGACTGGTGGACATCCCGGCAGAGCAGCACAGCATAATCTTGTACATCGACGACCATCCTCAAAATGTAAAAAGTTATTGCGTGGGTGATTTGATATCAGACGGAAACCGGTTTCCATTTATAAAAAGCAGAACTGTGATAGTGGTCAAGATCTCCTGCTTATAGGGCGGATTTATTGGATTTCGCTCACATTATTCTGTCGATTTGGCGATGTTTTGCGCTGAAATGGAAAATCGGTTTCCAAAGAAATGGCGAAATGGATATACTGCGCTGGTCACAATTGAAGCGATTCAGGTTTACAGGATTTTGGCGGGACGCGGCGCCCGCGCAGGGGAAAATGATGTCGACAATCAATGATGTTTCACGACTTGCCGGGGTTTCCAAAGCCACGGTGTCGCGAGTGTTGAGCGGCTCACGTGGCGTGAAGGAAGCCAGTCGTCAGGCGGTGCTGCAGGCGGCGGAAGCGCTCAATTACCGGCCAAACATGATAGCCCAGTCGTTGCTCAGCCAGTCCACCGGCTGCATCGGCGTCATCTGCGCCCAGGACAACATCAACCAAACCACCAGCTATCTCTACGCCCTGGAAAAACAGCTCAGCCAGCACCAGAAACACCTGCTGCTGCGCTTCGCCAACACCAGCAACGGCGTGATGAACTCTCTGGAGGAGTTGACCTGCGGGCTGTGCGATAACGTGCTAATCATCGGCGCGCGTTTTCCTCTGAATATTAACCGCCCGGACGTGGTGCTGGTGGACTGCCTCGATAGCGAAGGCGACAACAGTATTCAGTTCGATCATGCTTTCGCCGCCGAAACCGCCTGTCACTATCTGATTAGCCAGGGGAGACGGCAGATTGCGCTGATTCATCCGCAGAGCAGCGGCTTTGCCGACCAGGTGCTGCTGGGCTACAAGCACGCGCTGGAAAAAAACTTTTTGCCGTTTAATCGCAACCTGGTGTTTCTGGATAACACCTCGCCGTCGGTGGCGGTGCAGGAGCTGGTCAATAACGCCACGACGCTGAACTTTAACGCGCTGCTGGTGAGCGATGAACAGCAGGCGCAGCGCGTGGTGCCGCAGCTGCAGGCGTTTAACCGCGCCGTTCCGCAAAATGTCATGGTGTTTAGCCTCGCCGGATCGTTACAGCTGCCCGGTATCCCGACTATCCCGGCGATTGAATATTCCATGGACGCGATGGCGTCGCGGATCGTCAACTGGCTGACCGAGAAAACGGACAACCCGGGCGGCAGCCCGCTGCGCGGCGATTTAATTATTCCGAAGCACTAAACGCTGCTCTTGCCCTGACCCGCCGCCGTTGGCTGCGGGTTTTTTGCTGGCTGGTTTTTGTCGTATCCCTCA
This sequence comes from Klebsiella sp. 4_1_44FAA, assembly GCF_000238715.1. Taxonomy (NCBI): domain Bacteria; kingdom Pseudomonadati; phylum Pseudomonadota; class Gammaproteobacteria; order Enterobacterales; family Enterobacteriaceae; genus Klebsiella; species Klebsiella sp. 4_1_44FAA. The sequence continues at coordinate 395,357 of NZ_JH414801.1, read as the reverse complement.
CATTATAAATAAAACTCATATCTGACGCCGGATTTTCGAACCGGACAGCCTGCGTGACCTGCCTTAAGTTGAGTACGAAAGTTCCACTCAAAAAACACTAACCAGAACATTCGTACCGCCTGCTTGAGGAAGTCACCCTATGAATCACACGAACGTTGTCGATGTGAAAGCGTGGATAGATACCCGCCCGGTCTCGCGCTTTCAATGGAACGTGCTGCTGCTCTGTTTCATCATCATTATGCTGGATGGGTATGACGCCGCGGTGATGGGCTTTGTCGCCCCGGCGCTCATCGAAGACTGGGGTATCAGCCGGGCCGAAATGGGGCCGATTCTTGGGGCGGCCATGTTCGGCGTCGCCATTGGCGCCCTGGTAGCGGGGCCGCTTTCTGACCGCTACGGCCGAAAGCGAATTTTACTCTGGTCGGTGGCGCTGTTTGCGCTGTTCAGCCTGGCCGGCGCCGTGGCGCAAAGCCCGACGCAGCTGGCGCTGATGCGTTTTCTCACCGGCCTTGGCCTTGGCGCCGTAATGCCCAACTGCGTCACGCTGGTGGCGGAATATATGCCGGAGCGGCGTAAAGGGGTGATGATCACCCTGATGTACAGCGGTTTTAACGTGGGTTCCGGCCTCGGCGGCTTTATCGCCGCCGGTTTGTTATCGCATTACAGCTGGCACTCGGCGCTGGTTTTTGGCGGCGTGCTGCCGCTCGTGGTGCTCCCCTTTATGATCGTGATGTTGCCGGAGTCGGCGATGAACATGGTGGCGCGCCGACTACCGGGCGAGCAGATTGCCAGGGCGCTTAACCGGCTTGGGGGCCAGTTTACGGCTGAAACCGTTTTCCAGCTGAATGCGCCGCCCATCACGCGGAGCAGCAAAGTGGCGCAGCTGTTCCGGCATGGCTATGCCCGCGGCACGATAGCGCTGTGGTTAACCTATTTTATGGGGCTGTTCGTGATTTACCTGCTGAACGGCTGGCTGCCAACCATTCTCCGCTCCGGCGGGCTGTCGCTGCAGCAGGCGGCGATGATGACCGGCTTGTTCCAGCTCGGCGGCCCGCTGGGCGGGATCCTTGTCGGTATGCTGATGGATCGCGCTTCGGCGAAAGCCGTGATTGCGGCAACCTATTTCCTCGGCTGTCTGTGCCTGTTGTCCCAGGGGGTGATGGATTTCGGTTCGGCGGCGCTGTCGGTGCTGATTTTTATCAGCGGGATGTGCATTAACGGCGCGCAGAACGGTCTGCAGGCCTATTCGCCAGCCTATTATCAAACCGAGATCCGCGCTACCGGAGTCAGCTGGATGCATGGTATCGGCCGTACCGGGGCTATCCTCAGCTCCACGCTGGGCGGGATGCTGATGCTGGCCGTGCCAGGACACTCGTCGATCTTTTTGGTGCTTGCGCTGCCGGCCTGCCTGGCGGGGATCTGTATTTTGTTGCACCGTATGAATCACGCTAAGCCTCGACTCACAGAGGCAGAACTTGACGCTTTGTCATCCCCCCTCGAACACCGATAAGTGGAGTTATCTGATGGCTAACATTCTCGGCGGTATCGCCGTCTCTCATACCCCGACTATCGGCTTCGCGGTCGATCATCATAAACAGCAGGACCCGGCGTGGGCGCCGATCTTCCAGAGCTTCGAACCGCTGCAGCGCTGGCTGGAGGAGAAAAAACCGGATGCGCTGGTGTACATCTTTAATGACCATGTGACCGCCTTTTTCTTCGATCACTATTCGACTTTTACGCTGGGAATCGACAGTCAATATGACGTTGCCGATGAGGGCGGCGGACCGCGCTGCCTGCCGCCGGTCCAGGGCAACGCGGCGCTCTCAAGGCACATTGGCGCCAGCCTGATGGCCGACGAGTTTGATATGTCGTTCTTTATGGATAAAAAGCTCGACCACGGCCTTTTCTCGCCGCTTTCGGCGCTGTTGCCCTGGGATGAAGCGCAGGGGTGGCCGACGGCGGTGATCCCGTTACAGATCGGCGTGCTGCAATTTCCGGTATCAAGCGCGCGCCGTTGTTACAAACTCGGCCAGGCGCTGCGCCGGGCGATTGAAAGCTTCCCGGAAGATATCAATGTGGCGATTGTCGCGACCGGCGGGCTCTCGCATCAGGTTCATGGCGAGCGCTGCGGATTTAATAATCCCGACTGGGATGCCCAGTTTGTTGATATGCTGGTTAATGACCCGGAAAAGCTTACCGAAATGACCCTTGGCGAATATGCCGAGCTGGGGGGGATGGAGGGGTCCGAAGTGATCATGTGGCTGGTGATGCGCGGCGCGCTATCAGCCAATGTCACCGAAACCTGGCGCGACTATTACCTGCCGTCGATGACCGGTATCGCCACGCTGATCCTTGAGAACAATGCGCGCCTGCCCCCCGTCGATACCCTGACGCGCCATCGCCAGCATATGGCGCAGCAGCTGGCCGGGGTGGAGAAACTGCCGGGAACCTATCCTTTTACCCACGAGCGCAGCCTGAATGGCTTGCGGCTTAACCGTTTCCTGCATCGGCTGATTGAGCCTGCCTGGCGCGAACGTTTTCTGCAGTCGCCTCAGTCGCTTTATGCCGAAGCCGGACTGAGTGAGGAGGAACAGCAGTTGCTCAACGCGCGCGACTGGCGGGGATTAATTCAGTATGGCGCCAGCTTCTTCCTGCTGGAGAAAATGGGCGCGGTGGTCGGCGTATCCAACCTGCATATTTACGCCGCGATGCGCGGGCAGACGCTGGAGGCGTTTCAGCAAACGCGCAACCAGCAGGTAACCTATTCGGTGGCGGGTAAACGTTAAACGGCCCCGTCCTGAACCTGCTGATAAATAAAACGCAACAGCGCCTGCGTCGCCGGGGAGGGCAGGCTGCCGGCGCGAAACGTCAGCCCGATACGCCGGGTGGTATCGGGCAGGGGAACCGGCAACACGCTGAGCAGCCCATTGTCAGTTTCAAAACGCATCTGGCTGGCGGAGACCGCCGCCAGCATGTCGGAGCCCTGCAGTAATCCTCGCACCATCGCCGCATCCCCGGTCTCTACCGTCGGCTGGGGCAGCGGCAGCCCCAGGGTGACAAACGCCTTATCCAGCAAATTGCGCGCCGGCGCGTTGGCGCGCGGCAGCACCCATTGCGCTGTCGCCAGCTGGCTGCGCGGGTCCGGATGGCGCAGCAGCGGGTGGTTATTACGCAGTAAAATCAACATATCCTCTTCGAATAACGCTTCGCTACAGAGGTCCGGGAGATCTTCATCCTGGCGCAGGGCGCCGATAATAAAATCAATATTACCTGCCCGCATATCGGCGACCAGCGACTCATACGGGCTTTCATTGGTCATGAGGGTGATGCCCGGGTGCTGGGCCAGAAAGGCGGCGATGGCGGAGGGCAGTAGCCGGGTCCGGCTCAGCGGCAGGGCGCCAATGCGCACGGTGCCCTCCAGCACCCCGCGACGGGCAGCGAGATCGCTCCAGATGTTTTCCAGCTCGTTGAGCGCTCTGCTCACCGGGGGATAGAGTAGCTCTGCGGCAGGCGTGGGACGCACCCCCTCTGGCGTCCGGCGAAATAGCGCCGAATCCGCTCCTTTTTCCAGGACCTTCAGCGCGGCACTGACCGCCGGCTGAGTGATCCCCAACTGTTGCGCGACGGTTTGGGTATGGTTGACGTGATAGAGCTGAATAAAAATGGCTAAGCGGCGGGTATTGAACAGCCAGCCGGCGTCCGCCAGCGGGCCGCTGCTGCGGGTATGGTGCTTCTGCAGCAGCGCCGGGATGGCCTGCAGGTCGTCAATCGCCCGCCGGGCGCGCGGCAGGATGCACTTGCCATACTCGGTGGGCACCATGCCGCTGTAATGGCGTTCGAACAGCGTGACGTTCAACGCGGCTTCAAGATCGCGAATAGCCCGGGTTATCGCTGACTGCGTGCGGAATAAGTCATCGGCCGCGCGTGAGACGCTACCGCGCAGCGCGACCTGACAGAAAAAGCGCAGCTGCATGATATTTATAATTTTATCGTGCTTTCTCTTTAGCATTGTTCGTCAGGCCTGAAAAAGTGAGTGAGACGACAACATAAATAAAAATCATAGCCTTCGCAAGTTAACGAATTACCTCCCCACGACGGGACATGACAAGCTGAAAAAAACAACAGAGGAAGCCATCATGTCTCATCCGGTTAGCGAAAAAAGTGCCCTTGTCGTCAGCGCCCACTCGGCCGATTTCGTCTGGCGCGCGGGCGGTGCGATAGCGCTGCATGCCCTGCAGGGCTATCAGGTCCATGTGGTCTGTTTATCCTTTGGCGAGCGCGGCGAGTCCGCCAAACTGTGGCGTAAAGGCAACATGACCGAGGAGGCGGTGAAGCAGGTGCGTCGCGAAGAGGCGCAGGCCGCCGCCGCGATCCTGGGCGCCAGCGTCGAATTCTTTGATATCGGTGACTATCCGCTGCGCGCCGATAAAGAGACGCTATTTCGTCTGGCGGATGTGTATCGCCGTATCCAGCCCCACTTTGTCCTGACGCACTCCCTGCACGATCCCTATAACTACGATCATCCGCTGGCCTCCCATCTGGCGCAGGAAGCACGGATTATCGCCCAGGCAGAAGGCTATCGCCCTGGCGAGAAAACTGTCGCTGCTCCCCCGGTTTACTGTTTCGAACCGCACCAGCCGGAGCAGTGCAACTGGAAACCCGATGTGTTGCTGGACATCACCGCCGTCTGGGAGAAAAAGTATCAGGCCATTCAGTGCATGCAGGGTCAGGAGCATCTGTGGGAATACTACACCCGCGTGGCGCTGCAGCGCGGGGTGCAGGCCAAGCGCAATATCGGCATCACGGCCGCGCGCGATATCGTTCACGGCGAAGCCTTCCAGAGCATCTTCCCCCGCGTAACGGAGAACCTGGCATGAACCTGTTAAATAAAAAAGGCCTTGTGATCCGCCACCTGCCGCGCCATGACGAGGCGGTTTTGCGCCGCTGTGAGGCGGCCGGGGTGGCGACGCTCCATGAAGCCTGGGATCGTCAGGGGCTGATGGGGCCGGCAATCCGTCCGATTCAGCAGGGCGTCAGCCGGGCGGGCAACGCGGTAACCGTGCTGGTGACGCCTGGCGACAACTGGATGTTTCATGTGGCGGTCGAGCAGTGCCGCGCCGGCGATATTCTGGTGGTGGCCCCGACCTCGCCGTGCGGCGATGGCTTCTTCGGCGATCTACTGGCGACGTCTCTCCAATCGCGCGGCGTGGTCGGGCTGGTGGGCGATATCGGCATTCGTGATTCGCAAACGTTGCGGGAAATGGGATTCGCCGTCTGGTCCCGTCAGGTTTATGCCCAGGGGACGGTGAAAGAGAGCCTCGGTTCGGTTAACGTCCCGGTGATATGCGCAGGTCAGCTTGTACAGCCGGGCGATGTCGTAGTGGCCGACGACGATGGCGTCGTGGTGCTGCCTCACGCCCGGGTCCGTGATGTGCTCCATAAAGCGGAAGCCCGCATGAGCAATGAGCTTGCGAAACGTGAGCGGATGCGCAATGGCGAGTTGGGGCTGGATATTTACGCTATGCGTCCGCGTCTGGCGGAAAAGGGCCTGCGGTATTACGACCGCGCAGACGAGGTGGAGGAATAAATGGCGCAACGCGGAATCCCCTGTCTATGGATGCGCGGCGGCACCTCTAAAGCGGCCTGTTTTCTGGCCGACGATCTGCCTGCCGATCCGGTGCGACGTGATGCGGTGCTGCTGGCGGTGATGGGCTCGCCTGATCCCCGGCAAATTGACGGGATCGGCGGCGCCGATCCGCTGACCAGCAAAGTGGCGATTATCCGCCGCTCCGCACGACCTGACGCCGATGTGGACTATCTATTTGCCCAGGTGAACGTGGCGGCGGCTACCGTGGATTATGGCCAAAACTGCGGCAATATTCTTGCCGCCGTTGGCCCTTTTCGCCATCGAGCGCGGTCTGGTTCGCCACGATGCGCCGCTCACTCGGGTGCGTATTTTTATGGAGAACACGGGGCAACTGGCGGTGGCAGAGATCCCCTGTGACGCCGACGGGGTCAACTACGTCGGCGAGAGCCGTATCGATGGCGTGCCGGGCAGCGCCAGCCCGATCCTGCTCCATTTTCTTGATGTCGCCGGCTCCAGCTGCGGGGCGCTGCTGCCGACCGGCCGGGTTCGTGACCGTTTTGACGGCGTCGAGGTGACCTGCATCGATAACGGAATGCCGGTGATCCTGCTGCGCGCGTGCGACCTCGGTTGCACCGGCTATGAGACGCGCGAACAGCTGGATAATGACGACGCGCTTAAACGTCGCCTGGAGTCGATTCGCCTGCAGGCCGGGCCGCTGATGCAGCTTGGCGACGTCAGCCAGCGCACGGTGCCCAAGATGACCCTGATCGCCGAGCCGCGACACGGCGGCGCCATCAGCAGCCGCACCTTTATCCCCCACCGCTGCCACGCGTCGATCGGCGTATTTGGCGCGGTGAGCGTGGCCAGCGCTTGTCTGCTCCCCGGCTCTGTCGCGCAGGGCATGGCGCAGGTAGCGCCAGGCGATACGCCGCTGCTCAGCGTCGAGCATCCGACAGGCGAATTTAGCGTGACGCTTCAGCTTGATGCTGACGGCGCCCTGGCTGGCTGCGGCCTGTTACGCACGGCGCGACTGCTGTTTGCTGGTGAGGTTTTTATTCCGGCCCGCGTCTGGCCGCGTGAGGAGTGATGATGACAATCGCGTTTATTGGTTTTGGCGAGGCGGGTGGCATTCTGGCGGCGGATCTGGCCCGTGAGCATGCGGTGACCATTTGGGATTGCAAGCTCAATGGCCCGGAGCGAGAGGCGATGGGCAAAAAAGCCCGTGATTCGCGCGTTCAGGTGGGAAATTCGCTGGCGCAGGCGCTGGAGGGGGCCACGCTGGTTTTTTCTACTGTGACCGCCGGTGAGGCGCTAAAGGTGGCGCAGCAGGCGGCCGCGCTGCTGCAGCCGGGACAATATTTCCTCGATCTCAACTCCGTGGCGCCGGAGACGAAACGGCAGGCGGCTGAACATTTTCTGCCGGGCGCCTACATCGATGTCGCGGTGATGGCGCCGGTACCGCCGGCCCGATTGCAGACACCGTTATTGATCGGCGGGCCGCAGGCGGAGGCGATCGCGCCGCGTCTGCAGGGGCTGGGGCTGAATGCCCGCTATGGCGCCAGTACGGTGGGCCAGGTGTCGGCGATAAAAATGTGCCGTAGCGTGATGATCAAAGGTCTTGAAGCGCTCACCACAGAATGCCTGTTCGCGGCTCGTGAATACGGCGTTGAGGAGGAGGTGCTTAGCTCCTTGCATCATAGTTTCCCCTCTCTGGGCTGGACAGGCGCGTTCCCCGACTATCTGATCAGCCGGGTGGCGGAACATGGCATTCGGCGCAGCGAAGAGATGGAGGAGGTGGTGAAAACCCTGTGTGACGTGGGGAGCGTCGGGATAATGAGCGAGGCGATCGCGAAAAGCCAGCGCCAGCTGCCGGAGCAGATGGCCGCCCGTAGCCTGAGCTACAGGCAGCTTATGCCGTTTGACTGGAAAACGCTGGTCGCGAGGCTGAAATAACCGCTATTTGGCCGGACAGACGATTTTGTCGATTGCGGCCTGGTAGCTTTTCTGGTTATTGCGCTCCTTCGCCAACGTTGCTTCGCGGACCGCGTTCTTGTTACCGTCGGTCGCCAGCACTTTATTGGCAAAATCGTTGTCGCTGAGGTGGCTTGCTGGCGCGCATTTTTCCTTCACCGCATTGAGCACCTGCTGTTTTTGCTGCTCGAACTGCAGGCTTTGCAGCGGTGATTCGGCCCACGCCGACGTGGCGCTCAGGGCGGTGACCAGGCATACCATCCAACATGCTTTCATCAGGCTTCTCCTTCCGTAATCGCTTCCGTCAACTATATGCGCAGGCGGGAAAACACGCAAATAGTGGTCAGTTTAACTTATTGAAAATGCGCTTTTTCTCGCCTGCTCAGGCGGCTCTCACCCGCCGCCGCGAGTCGATGGCGATCAGCACCACCGACGCGAGGATCAGCAGAGTGCCCAGCCAGTCCGGCAGCGTGAAGGTGATCCCCAGCAGCAGGAGCGACAGCAGGGCGCTGCTCAGCGGTTCGGCGCAGCTGAGGATCCCGGCCTTCGCGCCGCCAATTTTCTGCGCGCCGTTAAGATAAAGGCTGAAGGTCAACGAAGTACCGATCACCACCAGGTAGAAAAAGGCTAACAGCAGGCTACCGTTCACCACAAAATCGGTGCCCTGGCCGCCGTAAAACGGCAATAGCATCGCGCCGCCGAACAGCATGCTCCAGCCGACGATGGGCAGCGTCCCGTAGCGGGCAATCAGCGTTGAAGGATAGGTGGTATAAAACGCGGCGGCAAACGCCGAGGCGATCCCCCAGAACAGCGCCGCCGGCGAAATCGACAGCGTCGTTGGGTTGCCGTGGGTCACCAGCAGAAAGGTGCCCGCCAGCGAGGTGCAGATAGCCCCCAGCACCAGCGGTGTGGGACGCGCTTTGCGGGCGAGGGCGAACCAGGCGACGATGATCGTCGGCGACAGAAACTGCAGCACCGTGGCCGTGGCGGCATTGGACTTTTCAATGGTCATCAGAAAGGTGAACTGCACGGTTAGCGCGCCAAACAGCGAGAAAAACAGCAGGCTTAGGGCGTCGCGGCGGTTTTGCAGCACGCGGAAAATGCGGTCGCCGTGAACAAAGCCGAGCATCAGCAGGATCAGCCCGGCGAACAGCAGACGCGTCATGGTCAGAAACGGCGACGACATCTGGCTTTCCTGCATAATAAATTGCGCACACACCCCGGAACTGCCCCACAGCACGGCGGCAATCAGTACGTTCAGCATCCCTTTTTTGCTGGAGCCCATCTTTTCCTCAAGCGAAATATGACAAAGGGGAATCATAGCATGCGCGCGCCCGGGCGGCGGGGCAGGAAATGGTAGTCGGGCGCGGCGGCGTAACTATTTTGCAGGCCCGGTAAGGCGAAGCCGCCGCCGGGCATTAACCGATAGTCGCGTTCTAGCTTAAATCGACATTTTTACTGCCGAACAGCCAGGTGAGGACAAAACCGCACAGGTAGGAGACCGCCAGCCCGCCGGCGTAGACCGCCATCCCCGCGTAAATTCCGCTGCCGGAGGTCATCAGCGGCAGCGCCACCAGACCGGACGGACCGAACACCGTGTTCAGGCCGACCGGCAGCCCCAGCCAGGCGATCAGTCCGACGAAGAACCCGCCGCAGGCGCCGCCGAGGCAGGCGGTGACAAACGGCTTCATCCGCGGCAGGGTGACGCCGTAGATCAGCGGCTCGCCAATCCCGAGGAAGCCCGGAATAATCGCCCCTTTAATCTGGGTTCGCAGCAGCGAATCGCGCTTCGCCCGCCAGAACAGCGCCAGCGCCGCCCCCACCTGCCCGGCCCCGGCCATCGCCAGGATCGGGAACAGCGAGTTAAAGCCCTGGGCGTCCACCAGCGCAAAATAGACCGGGACAAACCCCTGATGGACGCCGAACATCACCGCCAGCAGGAACAGGCCGGCCAGCACCGCCGAGCCAAACGGGTTGCCGTTAAGATGCAGGAACAGCCACGACATGCCGGTAAACAACCAGCCGCCAATCGGCATGATCACCGTAAAGGTCACCGCGCCCATGATCAGCAGCGTCACCGCCGAAGTGAGGATCATATCGAGGTTGGCCGGCATCACCCGCCGCACCTGGCGTTCAACCCACGCGCCAAGGATAGCGGCGATCAGTACGCCGATGATATTGCCGCGCGGATCGATGCCATGGCCGAAGAAGGTGGAAATGCCGGCGTAGAAGCCGCTGGTTGCCTCCGGGTTGTAGCCCAGCACGAACAGCGAGGCGATAATCGCGCCGTTCACGCCGGAGCCGCCGAACGCCTTCTGCGCGTTATAGCCAATCAGGATACTCAGAAAGGTGAACATCCCTTTGCTGAAGACCTTCATATAGCCAATCAGCGCCACCAGGCTGGCGTTCGGATGGGCGTTCTCCAGCACGAAAACCTGTTCCGCCAGGGTGGCGAAGCCCAGCAGCAGCCCGACGGCGATAAAGCCGGGGATCAGCGGCGTAAAGATAGTGGCGAATTTGGCGAGAAACTTCTGCACCGCGCTGGTCTGCCTGCCCTTCAGCGCCTGCTTTTTCTCCGCCGCGACGTCGGCCAGCGTCGGCGCGGCGGCGGGCGCTGCCTCCAGCAGGCCGTTCATCATTTCGGCGGCGGTTTGCGCCTTGCCGGGGCCGAGCACCACCTGGAACTGCTCGTCGCTGACGATCACCCCCATCACGCCGTCAATCTGGCGGATGGCGGCGCTGTCGGCCAGACTTTCATCGCGCAGGGTCAAGCGCAGGCGCGTCATGCAGTTGCCCGCCTGCGCGACGTTTGCGGCGCCGCCCACGTGGGCGAGGATCCGCGCTATCATCTCTTTCGTTATTTTTGCCATTGCCCGTTACCTGTCTGTCGGCGCTCAGGTGTTGCTGAGCGCCTTGCGGATATAGCCGTTGTTTTTCGCCAGCAGCGACTGCGCCTCTGCGGCGCTTAAGTCCGCCAGCACCATCACGATCGCCGTTTTACAGTGGCGGCCGCAGGCCTCCAGCGCCTTCTGGGCGGTGGCGCGATCGCAGTCGGTGGCCTCCATCACGATAGAGACCTGGCGCTCAATCAGCTTGGCGTTGGTCGCTTCGACGTCGACCATCAGGTTGCTGTACACCTTGCCGACGCGGATCATCGCCCCGGTGGAGATCATGTTCAGCACCAGCTTCTGCGCGGTGCCGGCTTTCAGGCGGGTAGAGCCAGTGACCACTTCCGGGCCGACCACCGGGGTGATCGCCACGTCCGCCAGCTGGGCCATTTCGCCATGCGGGTTACAGCTGACGATGGCGACAAAGGCATTCTGACTATGGGCGTATTCCATGGCGCCAATGACGTACGGCGTGCGTCCGCTGGCCGCCAGCCCCACCAGCACATCGCGGTTGCTGAAGTTCAGGTTCTGCAGATCCATCGCCCCCTGCGCTTTGTTGTCTTCCACGTTTTCCACGGCGCTGAGAATCGCTTTATGTCCGCCGGCGATGATCCCCACCACCTGCTCCGGGCGGGTGCCGAAGGTCGGTGGGCATTCACTGGCATCGAGGATCCCCAGACGCCCTGAGGTACCCGCGCCAATGTAAATCAAGCGGCCACCGGCCTGCAGCGCCGCCGCGACCTTATCCACCACCTCGGCAATCTGCGGCAGATAGGGCGTTATCGCCTGGGCTACCTGCTGGTCTTCCTGGTTTATCACCGTCAGCATCTCGAGGGTGGAGAGGGTGTCAATGTTGGCGCTGTTGGCGTTACGTCGCTCGGTCAGCAGTTTGCTCAGGTCGATACTCATAGAAACCTCGTTATTCTCAGTGGCGCGCAGTATAAGGAATTATTTATTCCTTGCCTGTGAAGAGTATCACGATTAGTACGTGGAGAATAATACGAGAATGGTAGATATGGCGGGAAATAGTGCGGTAATAAATCTGGAATATTTTATTACCGCAGCAGGAGATTAGCGTGCGTCGCGCGGTTTGCTGAGGCCCAGCAGCAGCGCCAGCAGGTAGCAGATGGCCATCGCGAGGCTCATTTTCAGCATTGTTTCGCCGCCGAGACCCGCCAGCGGCGCGGCGATGCCGCCGAAGACAAACATCAGGGTGCCCATCAGCGCGGACGCGGTCCCGGACTGCGCGGCGTCGACGGCGCTCATCGCCTCCGCGCCGGCGACGGTGCTGATGCCGCTCATCAGCGACACGGTAAAGAACAGGCCGACCAGCGCCAGCACCGGCAGATGCAGCCAGGCAAACAGCAGCATGATCGCCGCACAGCTCACGGCCAGCGTCAGGCCGCCTCGCAGCAGGCTTTCGGCGCTAAAGCGGCGCGCCAGACGGGAAAAGATCATCGCGGCGATGATCAGCCCGATACCGTTCAGACCGAACAGCAGACTGAACTGCATGGCGCTCATGCCGTATTCGCTCTGCATCACGAAGGAAGAAGAGCCGATGTAGGAGAACAGCCCGGCCATCATAAAGGCCTGGATCAGGCAGAAGCGCAGAAAGCGGCGATTTTTCAGCACCGGCTGGCCGGGCCGTTGGCGGCTGGCATGCGCCGCTGTGGCCGGGCGCGTTTCCCGCAGGATCGCCAGGCTCATCACCAGCAGCACGCCGCCAATGGCGGCCATCGTCCAGAAGAGAATTCGCCAGTCGAAGGCGGTGATAACGTAGCCGCCCAGCACCGGGGACAGCACCGGCGCAATGCCGTTCACGGTCATCAGCAGGGCGAAAAACTGGGTCAGCAGGGTGCCCTGGTATTTATCGCGGGCGATGGATCGCGACAGCACCGAGCCGCCGGCGCCGGCAAAGCCTTGTAAAAAGCGCCAGACAATCAGCATGTTGATATCGCGGGTCAGGGCGCACATCGCCGAAGAGAAGATAAACAGCAGCAGCGACAGCGCCAGCGGTTTCAGGCGGCCAATGCGGTCGCTCAGCGGGCCGAAAAACAGCTGACCCAGGCCGAGACCAATCAGCGCGGCGGTCAACGACAGCTGGGTCTGGGTGCTGGTGGCCTGCAGCTGCTGAGTGATCTCCGGCAGCGCCGGTAGATAAAAATCCGTGCACAGCGGGCCGATACCCGACAGCAGGCCGAGGATCAGCGCCCAGGAGAGGGAAACACGTGCCATAACGATTCCTTGTAGAGGCCGGGCTCGGTCGCCCGGCGGGTAAGTTTAACTGGCGCCGCCGCCCAGCGACTGCCAGAGGGTGATCCGGTTATTGAGGTCGGTCTGCTGCAGGGACAGCAGCGTCGTTTTCGCCGACCACAGCGTGCGCTGAGCGGTGAGCACCGACAGATAATCGCCGACCCCGGCCTGATAGCTCTTCATCGCGATATCCAGCGATGTCTGCTCGGCGGCGACATACTGCCGCTGAGCATCAAGCTCTTCGCTCAGCGTTTCCCGGCGCGCCAGCGCATCGGCAACGTCCTTAAACGCGCTCTGAATCGATTTCTCGTAGGTGGCGATCAGCCCCTTTTTCTCCGCTTCCGCATAGCGCAGCTGCGCCAGGTTGCTGCCGCCGGTGAACAGCGGCAGGCTGATGGAGGGGGCGAACGACCACACCTGCATCCCGTGGCTGAATAGCGACGACAGCGAGTCGCTGCCGACCCCGGCGCTGGCGGTCAGGGAAATCGACGGGAAGAAGTTCGCCCGCGCCGCGCCGATATCGGCATTGGCGCTCTTCAGATTGTGCTCCGCTTCCTGAATGTCCGGCCGACGCAGCAGCACCGACGACGACACGCCCGCCGGCACCAGCGCGATGCTGTTATCCCCGAGACTCTCGAGAGTGCCGGGCAGCAGGCTCTCCGGCACGGTTTCCCCCGCCAGCAGGTTAATGGCGTTTTTATCCTGCGCCACCAGCGTGCGATAGCTGGCGACGCTGGCGCGCGCCTGCTGATAGACGCTTTCCGCCGAGCTTAAATCACCCGCGGAGGCGGTGCCAACCGCCATCTGGCGGGCGACGATGTTGCGCGAGTTTGCCGCGCTGTCCATGGTCTGCTGCGCCAGCGCCAGATTGCTGTTATCCGTCGCCAGCGTCACCCAGGCGGTGGTCAAATCGGCAATCATCGTCAGCCGGGTATTCTGCGCGGTGAATTCGCTGGCAAGCCAGGTTTCGCGCGCCGCGCGCGACAGGCTCTGGTTCTTGCCGAACAAGTCCAGTTCGAAGCTGGAGACCGCGCCGTCGGCCTGTGAAGCGGAGCTCAGGCCACTGGCCACCGTTTTGCTGCGGGTGTGGCTCAGTTCGGCATCAACGGTGGGAAACAGCGATGCCCGCGTTTCGCCATACTGGGCGCGCGCGGCCTCGATATCGGCCAGCGCCTTTTGCACATCGCGGTTGCTGTTCAGCGCGATGCTGACCACTTTTTTCAGCCGCGCGTCATTGACCACTTTCTGCCAGTCGCCGACCACCGCCGTCGATTCGCCGTGCGCCCCGGGCAGGGTGGCCGGCACCGGCGCGGCCGGGCGATCATAATGCGGGTCAAGCGAGACGCAGCCCGCGGTCAGGAGCACGATAAACATAAAACTCAAACGAAACATACCTTACTCCTGAGAAGGACGTTGGCGGGTGAAGAGACGTTTCACCAGCACGAAGAACAGCGGTACGAAGAACACCGCCAGCAGGGTGGCCGTCAGGGTGCCGCCGATAATCCCAGTGCCGATCGCCACGCGGCTGTTGGCTCCGGCGCCGGTGGCGATGGCCAGCGGCAGCACCCCGGCGATAAACGCCAGCGAGGTCATGACAATCGGGCGCAGGCGAGTCTGCGCGGCGCGGATCGCCGCCCGGGAGAGCGAATACCCCTCATCCACGGCGGATTCAGCGAACTCCACGATCAGGATGGCGTTTTTCGACGACAGGCCGATGGTGGTCAGCAGCGCCACCTGGAAGTAGACGTCGTTGCTTAAGCCGCGCAGCGTCGCCGCCAGCGCCGCGCCAAGCAGGCCGAGCGGGATGACCATGATCACCGAGAACGGCACCGACCAGCTCTCATACAGCGCCGCCAGGCACAGGAACACCACCAGAATCGAGATGGCGTACAGGCTCATCGCCTGGCCGCTGGCCAGCTTTTCCTGCAGCGAAATGCCGCTCCACGCCCAGGTGGAGCCCGCCGGCAGGCTGTCGGCCAGCTTTTCCATCTTGTCCATCGCCGCGCCGGAGCTGAAGCCGGCGGCGTTTTCGCCCTGGATCTCAAAGGCGGCGGAGCCGTTGTAGCGCACCAGGCTTTCCGGGCCGTATTGCCAGTGGGTGGTGGCGAAGGCGGAGAACGGCGTCATGCTGTTATCGCTGCCGCGAACGAACCATTTGCCAAGGTCCGACGGCACCGCGCGCGCGTCGCTTTCGCCCTGGATATAGACCTTTTTCACCCGGCCGCGATCGATAAAGTCATTCACGTAGGTACCGCCCCAGGCGCTGGAGAGCGTATCGGTCACGTCGCTCAGCGACAGCCCCAGCGAGACGGCTTTGTTGTTATCGATATCCACCTGCAGCTGCGGCATCTGCGGCAGATCGTTAGCGCGCACCGACTGCAGTTCGCTGCTCTGGTTGGCCGCCGCCAGCAGCTGGCTGCGCAGCTTCATCAGGCTGTCGCGGTCGGTACCGCCGCTGGCCATCAGCTCGAAGGTGAAGCCGTTGCTCTGTCCGAGGCCGTCCACCGACGGCGGGGTCATGGCGAAGAGGGTGGCGTCGCG
Source organism: Klebsiella sp. 4_1_44FAA (assembly GCF_000238715.1). Lineage (NCBI taxonomy): Bacteria > Pseudomonadati > Pseudomonadota > Gammaproteobacteria > Enterobacterales > Enterobacteriaceae > Klebsiella > Klebsiella sp. 4_1_44FAA. The sequence goes on along the minus strand of NZ_JH414801.1, from coordinate 380,117 downwards.
GATCGTCCCCAGCTCTTTGGTGGCGCGCAGGGCAATGGCCTGGGCGGTATTATCGTCCCCTTTGCGCTGCGACCAGTTTTTCAGCGACACGAAGGCCATCCCGGCATTCTGCCCGCTGCCGCTAAAGCTGAAGCCGTCGACGGTGAAAATGACATCGGTATTGGCTTTCTCTTTGGTGAGGAACCAGTCGGTCACCTGGCGGCGCACCTCGGCGGTACGCACCGCCGTCGCCCCGGCGGGCAGGGTGTACTGGACCATGATCTCCCCCTGGTCCTCCACCGGCAGGAAGCTGCCCGGCAGCTTCCACATCGCCAGCGCCATCGCCCCGCAAATCAGCGCGTAAGCGCCCATCATCACTGCGCCCCGGCGCAGGCCGCCGAGTACGCGGCGCTGGTAGCCTGCTTCCGTGCGCCCCCACAGGCGGTTAAAGGCGCCGAAGAACCCTTTGGTGTGCGGTTTGGAGTAACTGAGCAGCGCGCCGCACAGCGCCGGGGTGAGGGTCAGCGCTACCACCACCGACAGCATCATCGCCGAGATAATGGTTACCGAGAACTGGCGATAGATGACCCCGGTCGAACCGCCGAAGAAGGCCATCGGCAGGAACACCGCCGACAGCACCAGGGCAATCGCCACCAGCGCGCCGGAGATTTCGCCCATCGATTTTTCGGTGGCTTCGCGAGCGGGGAGCCCTTCGTCGCGCATAATGCGCTCGACGTTCTCCACCACCACGATGGCGTCATCCACCAGCAGGCCGATCGCTAGCACCATGGCGAACAGCGTCAGGGTGTTAATCGAGTAGCCGAACAGGGCCAGCACGCCGAAGGTGCCAAGCAGCACCACCGGCACCGCTACCGCCGGAATGAGCGTCGCGCGGAAGTTCTGCAGGAACAGATACATCACGCAGACGACGAGGATAATCGCTTCGAACAGGGTCTTAATCACGTCCTCGACCGAGATTTTGATGAACTCGGTGCTGTCCTTCGGATAGGCAATATCGTAACCCTGCGGCATCTGACGCTGGAATTCGGCGATTTTGCTTTTCACCAGCGTCGCGGTGTCCAGCGCGTTGGCGCCGGGGGCCATCATCACCGCGATCCCGGCGGCCGGGTGGCCGTTCAGATTGGCGGTGGCGGTGTAATCCTCGCTACCCATCTCCACCCGCGCGACATCGCTCAGGCGTACTACCGAGCCGTCGGCCTGGCTTTTCACGATGATCGCTTTGAACTGGTCAGGGGTTTGCAGCCGGGACTGCGCGCGCACGGTGGCGGTTAATTGCTGGGCATTGGACGACGGTAGCGCGCCGATTTTACCGGCGGAAACCTGCACGTTCTGCGCCTCAATCGCCGACTGGACGTCGGAAGGCATCAGCGAGTAGGAGGCGAGTTTGGTCGGGTCCATCCAGACGCGCATCGCGTATTCGGCGCCGAATACCTGCAGGCTGCCGACGCCCTCCACGCGCGCCAGCGGGTCCTGCATATTGCTGACCAGCCAGTCGGAGATATCGGAGCTGGTGGCGCGGTTGGTTTTGTCATACACCGCAAGGATCAGCAGAAAGCTGCTCTGCGATTTTTCCACCGTTACGCCGGACTGCTGGACTTCGCTCGGCAGCCGCGATTCCGCCTGCTGGACTTTGTTTTGTACCTGCACCTGGGCGGTGTCCGGGTCGGTGCCCTGTTCAAAGGTGACGGTGATGCTGACCGAGCCGTCGGAGCTGCTGGTGGAGCTGAAGTAGAGCAGATGGTCGAGGCCGGTGAGCTGCTGCTCGATCACCTGGGTGACGCTGTTCTCCAGGGTTTCGGCGGACGCCCCGGTATAGGTGGCGGAGATTTTCACCGCCGGCGGGGCGACGTCCGGGTACTGGCCTACCGGCAGGGTGCGGATCGCCAGCACCCCGGCGAGCATAATCAGAATGGCGATCACCCAGGCAAAGACCGGGCGACGCACGAAGAAACGGGAGAACATCAGGCGTTGCCTCCGTTATTGTTGACGGCGACGGCCTTCACTGTCTGTCCGGGGGCCACTTTACCGGTGCCTTCGACAATCAGCTTGTCGCCCGCTTTCAGGCCGCTCAGCACCAGCCATTTATCGCCGTAGGTGTCGCCGGTTTCCACGGTACGCTGCTCAACTTTGTTGGCGGCATCGACCACCAGCGCCGTGGCGTCGCCTTTGGCATCGCGGGTGATCCCCTGCTGCGGGGCGAGGATCGCGTCGTTCATGATGCCTTCATCGATGCGCGCGCGGACGAACATCCCCGGCAGCAGGACGTGCTGCGGGTTGGGGAAAATAGCGCGCAGGGTTACCGAGCCGGTAGATTCATCGACGGCGACTTCGGTGAGCGCCAGACGCCCTTTTTCGGGATAGGTACTGCCATCTTCCAGGGTTAACGTCACGCTGAGGGTGTCGCTGTTGCTGGCCAGGCTTTGCTTGCGTAAACGCAGGAGATCGACGCTGGATCGCGTCAGATCAACATACATGGTGTCGAGCCCGCGGATCGTCGCCAGCGCGGTATCCTGATCGGCGGAGACCAGCGCCCCCGGCGTAACCGACGAGATGCCGATGCGCCCGGCAATCGGCGCGGTGACGGTGGTCCAGTTCAGGTTAATGCGCGCGCTCTCCAGCGCTGCTTTCTTCGATTCCACGCTGGCCTTGTCCTGGGCGCAGGTGGAGGCGGCGTCGTCAGCATCCTGGCGGGAAACGCCGTTATCCCTGACCAGCGACGCGTAGCGCTGGGCCTTCTGGCAATCGGAGACCACCAGCGCCTGGGACTGTTTCAGCGCCGCCGCCGCTTCGTTCCAGGTCGCGCGATAGCTGGAGGGATCGATCTGGTAAAGGGCCTGCCCGGCCTTCACCATATCGCCTTCGGTAAACAGGCGTTTCTGGATGATGCCGCCCACCTGCGGGCGAACTTCGGCGCTGAGCGAGGCGGTGGTGCGGCCGGTGAGCTGGCTGACTACCGGCACCGGCTGGCTTTGCAGGGTGACCACGCCCACTTCCGGCGTGGGTTGCTGCGGAGCAGATGTCTGCGCATTATCGCATCCGCTAAGGAGAAATAATGCTGTCGCGATGGGAGCTATGATGTATTTCATTATATTTTCTCAAGATATAAGACGTCCGCCCCGTTTATTTAAAAACGAGGGAATAGGTTGGGCGCTGAGGCATTTTCGGGTGAGCGAAAATGACAAAAAAGGAACACAGATGTTCCTGAACGTGATTGTTATTGTGTCTCCGCTGAAGCCAACCTCTTCGGTCTTCAGGAGGTGAAAAGCGCATCTCCTCTGGTTTTGTAGTGAGAATGATCATTCTCATTTTTCCCCATTATACGATCCGTCGCGATAATGGAAAGGTTTTTTTGCTTACTTTTAGAACGCAAAAAATTAAGGCAAATAATCATGGAGAAAATAAGAATATTTTGTGAAAGTGGAGAGGGAAAATAACCATTCGGCAGCGCGATACTGGAGATAGTTAATGACACTAATCATTACAAAAAGCATTAATTCCGACGATCAACAAGAATTGTTTGCCGGTCTGCGGCAGTATAATCAGCAGTATCTCGATGCGGCGCAGTTTGGCGATCTGGGGATTTACTCGCGCGATGCGCAAGGGGTAATGCAGGGCGGGCTGATTGCCAAACGCAAGGGCAACTGGCTGTGCATTGAGTATCTGTGGGTTAGCGAGACGACGCGCGGGCGCGGGCTGGGGAGCGAGCTGATGCAGGAGGCGGAACAGCAGGCGCAGGCGCAAGGCTGCAGCCATCTGCTGGTGGATACCTTTAGCTTCCAGGCGCTGCCGTTTTATCAGAAATTAGGCTATCAGCTGCAGATGTCGCTGCCCGACTTCCCGCACGCAGGCATGCAGCGCCACTATTTGTCGAAGGCGCTGTAACGATCCTGGTATCCCCAGGCGGTCAGGTACCGTACCTGTGGTTGTGCCGGATGGCGGCATAAATGCCTTATCCGGCCTACACAGTCCTCCCGTAGTTTCGCCCCACCCAGGACCGGCAAGCGCAACGCCGCCGGGCAGGATATCAGGCACGGCACCTGTATTCTTGCCGGGTGGCGGCTGTCGCCTTACCCGGCCTACGGTTCGTGCTGTGCGCTCCCTGCGGCATAAGAGACATAACGCAGAAGATCAACCGGGAGCGCAATCTGCCGGGAATTAACATAGAAGTTGTAGCCCTGCTAAGCGCAGTGCGAGCAGGGAAAATCCCGGATGGCGGCGCGTGGTGTCTTATCCGGACTACAAAAGCGTCAAAACCACGCCTTAACCTCCAACGCCGTGGCCCATTAACGCCAGCGCGTGGCTGACGATGGTCTGACGGTTGACCGCCTGTAAACGCGGATCGCTGTGGATGCGTGAAAATGGCACCAGCACTAGGCTAATCACCGTGGTAAACAGCAGCTCCGGCGCCAGCGCCGGATTGATCTTGCCTTCCTGCTGCCAGCGACGCACCGTCCCCAGCATCACCTGAAAACGCTCCTCGCCGAAGCGGGCATCCATATGCTGGCGCAGAATCGGCATTTCGCCGATGATCTCCTGCATCCACAGCGGCGCGAACCAGGCGTTTTTCTCCGCCATATGCGCCAGCGTCTCGACCATCATCGTCAGCGCCAGTACCGGGTCCTGTGGATGATCGACAAAGATGCGGCTGATGTGATTGCGCAGCGGCATAAAGCGCTCCTCAATCAGCTGAGTCACCAGCGCATCCCGCGAGCTGAAGTAGTAATGCAGCATCGCCGGCGTCACCCCGGCCTCTTTGGCGATGGCGTTCAACGATACGCGGCCCGCCCCGTCGCGGGCAAACAGCGTCAGGGCGATGTCCATCAACTGTTCGCGGTTGGCGGTACCCGGTTTTTTACCGCGCGGCCGACCCGGGCGGCGGGGAGCATCCTGATCCTTTTGTGCTGTCATGATATGGCGATCTCTTGACCTGACTCATTCTTTCACTAAATATTAATTATGCATTTAATTAATTTCAAGCGAGCGTTGTAATGACTTCTCAAGTCGCTAACCCACCGGTGCAGTCGATACGCCTGCTGTTCAGCGCATTGCTGCTGGTGATGCTGCTTTCAGCGCTGGATCAGACCATTGTCTCCACCGCGCTGCCGACGATTGTCGGCGAACTGGGCGGGCTGGACAAGCTTTCCTGGGTGGTCACCGCCTATATCCTCAGCTCCACCATCGCGGTGCCGCTGTACGGTAAATTTGGCGATCTGTTCGGCCGCAAAATCGTGCTGCAGGTGGCGATTGGGCTGTTTCTCGTCGGCTCCGCGCTCTGCGGGCTGGCGCAGAATATGACCCAACTGGTGCTGATGCGCGGCCTGCAGGGGCTCGGCGGCGGCGGCCTGATGGTGATCAGCATGGCGGCGGTCGCCGACGTCATCCCGCCCGCCAACCGCGGCCGCTATCAGGGGCTGTTCGGCGGCGTTTTCGGCCTGGCGACGGTGATCGGCCCGCTGATCGGCGGTTTTCTGGTGCAGCACGCCTCCTGGCGCTGGATCTTCTATATCAATCTGCCGCTCGGCCTGTTCGCGCTGCTGGTGATCGGCGCGGTATTCCACAGCAGCAATAAACGCAGCCAGCATCAGATTGACTGGCTGGGGGCGATTTATCTCAGCATGGCGCTGCTGTGCATCATCCTGTTTACCTCGGAAGGGGGCAGCGTCCATGCGTGGAATGACCCGCAGCTGTGGTGCATTCTGGCCTTCGGCATCGTGGGGATCATCGGCTTTATTTACGAAGAACGGATGGCCGCCGAGCCGATTATTCCGCTGGCGCTGTTCCGCAACCGCAGCTTCCTGCTGTGCAGCCTGATCGGCTTCGTCATCGGCATGTCGCTGTTCGGGTCAGTCACCTTCCTGCCGCTCTATCTGCAGGTGGTGAAGGAGGCGACGCCCACCGAAGCCGGGCTACAGCTGATCCCTCTGATGGGCGGCCTGCTGCTGACCTCGATTATCAGCGGGCGGATTATCAGCCGTACCGGTAAATATCGCCTGTTTCCGATCCTCGGCACCCTGCTCGGCGTGACCGGCATGGTACTGCTGACCCGCATCACCATTCACTCGCCGCTGTGGCAGCTGTACCTGTTTACCGGCGTGCTGGGAGCGGGTCTGGGGCTGGTGATGCAGGTGCTGGTCCTGGCGGTGCAGAATGCGATGCCGGCGCAGATGTACGGCGTCGCCACCTCCGGCGTGACCCTGTTCCGCTCGATTGGCGGCTCCATCGGCGTGGCGCTGTTTGGCGCGGTGTTCACGCACGTGCTGCAGAGCAACCTGCAACAACTGCTGCCGGAAGGCGCGGTGCTGCCGCCGGGAATGAATCCGGTGGCGGTCCAGCACCTGCCCGCGGATATCCGCCTCGACTACCTCGACGCCTTCGGCGCGGCGATCCACGCGGCGTTTCTGATGGCGGCCGGCATTATGGCGGTGGCGTTTGTCCTCTCATGGCTGTTAAAGGAGGCGCCGCTGAAGACCGCGACGCATTAAGCGGCCCCGGCGATGCGCAGCAGTGCCTGACGCAGCGCCGGTGCGGCAAAATCGATAAATTTGCGCAGCTTAAGCGGCGCCAGATCCCGAGCGGTATACAGCAAATGGACCGGCGCCGGATCCGGCTCGACGTTTTCCAGCAGCAGACGGAGCTCCCCGTGGCGCAGGCCATCCAGCGCCTGATAATGCAGTAAGCGGGCCACCCCCACCCCCAGCCGCGCGGCATCGGCGGCGCTCTCTGGCGTGGTGACGGATAGCACCGGCGGCAGGTTAATCAGCTGGTCCTCGCGCTCAGCGGCGCGAAAGCGCCAGCCGCGATAGGGCATCGGCGATTCAATGCGGATGATCGGCAGCGCCGCCAGATCGCGCGGCCGCTGCGGCTCGCCGTATTTCGCCAGCAGCGCCGGATGGGCGCAGGCCACAATCCGCATGGTGCCGAGGCGGGTGGCCACCATGCTGCTGTCCGCCAGGTCGCCAATCCGCACCGCCAGATCGACATGGTCGCTCACCAGGTCGGCATTGCGATCGCTGAGCAGCAAACGGACGCGAATTAGCGGGTAGCGGGCGATAAATTCACTGATTACCGGAAGAACGTGCTGGCGTCCAAACATCGTTGGCGCGGAGATCACCAGCTCGCCTTTTGGCTCCTGATATTCGCCCGTCGCCTGGCGTTCGGCGTTTTCCACCTCCTCAAGGATCCGCCGCGCGGCGGCAACATAATCGACCCCGGCGTCGGTGAGCGTCAGTTTGCGGGTGGTTCGCGCCAGCAGGCGTACGCCCAGCGCGCTCTCCAGTTCGCCAATATGGCGGCTGACGGTGGTCAACGGCATATTCAGCGCCCGCGCTGCCGCCGACATGCTCCCCAGCTCGGTCACTTTCACCAGCAGCGCCATCGCGCTTAATCGATCCATTATTCTCCCGTTTTGCGGAAAGATGATTGCCACTTTACCCGTATTATCATTCTTTACAGTACAGTCCATGATGGCGCCAGACAACAGGAGGCGCTATGGCAGCAACCTTTCTCGATATCGCTATCACCCCGGACGTGATGGATGTGCAGCATGAAATGGGCAGCGACTCGCTGTGGCAAACGCCGCGCAGTCGCCGCCAGGCCGACCGCTTCGGCGACAGCGAAGCGGGGATGATCGCCACCCGCGACAGCTTTTATCTGGCGACGGTGTCGCAGAGCGGCTGGCCCTACATTCAGCATCGCGGCGGCCCGCCGGGGTTTCTGCATCTGCTGGATGACACCACCCTGGCGATGGCCGATTTCGGTGGTAACCGCCAGTACATTACTACCGGCAATCTGCGCGGCAGCGACCGGGCCTGCCTGTTTTTGATGGATTATCCGCGCCGTGCCAGGCTGAAAATCTACGCCACCGTCGAGGTCCTGGCGGCAGAGGACCACCCGCAGCTGCTGGCGCAGGTGGCGCCGGCCAACTATCGCGCCCGCATTGAACGTCTGTTTCTTTTTCATTTGCAGGCGTTTGACTGGAACTGCCCGCAGCACATTACGCCGCGCTACAGCGCGCAGCAGGTGGCGGAGTACAGCCAGAACCTGCAGCAACGTATTCATGACCTGGAGCAGGAGAATCAGCGCCTGCAGCAGCAATTAGCCCGTAGAGGAGAGTAAGCATGACCGAACAACGTCCCCCGTTACCGCCGTTTACCCGCGACAGCGCTATCCAGAAGGTCCGCGCCGCGGAAGATGGCTGGAACAGCCGCGATGCGGAAAAAGTCGCCCTGGCCTACACCGTGGATAGCGAATGGCGTAACCGCAGCGAATTTGTCCACGGTCGGGGGCAAATTGTTGAGTTCCTGCAGCGAAAATGGCGCAAGGAGCAGCAATACCGGCTGATTAAGGAGCTGTGGGCATGGCAGGAGAATCGCATTGCCGTGCGCTTCGCCTATGAGTGGTGCGACGACAGCGGCAACTGGTTTCGCTCGTATGGCAATGAGAACTGGGAGTTTGATAAGCATGGACTGATGCAGACGCGCTACGCCTGCATCAACGACCTGCCGATCGCCGAAAGCGAGCGCCTGTTCCACTGGCCGCAGGGGCGCCGCCCGGACGATCATCCGGGGCTCAGCGATCTGGGGCTGTAAAACCGGCGCTGCGCGACGGATTAATCGGCTTTCGGGAAGTCGACTACCGTGTCGTTAACCCGGTTCACCATGTTGGTGAACAGGATGGCGCTGATGGCGCTGATAATCTCAATCACCTGCTGGTCGCTAAAACCGGCGTTGCGCAGCGCGGCGACGTCGGCTTCCGGCAGCGTACCGGTGGTGGTCACCAGGGTCTGCGCGAATTTCACCAGCGCATCAAGCTGCGTCTCTTCCGCATACTCCCCGCGGTGCAGGGCGTGGATCTGCTCGCTGCTGAAGCCAGCTTTTTTCGCCATCAGGGTGTGCGCGGCCAGGCAGTAGTCACAGCCGGTGGCTTCGCTGACCGACAGATTAATCGCTTCCAGCTGCTGGGCGCTGAGGCTGCCTTTATGGAGCATCGCATTGTGCGCCAGCGCCTGCTGCAGCGCCGCCGGCGAGTGGCCGCCGATGGTCAGGTAGGCGTTCGGCACTTTGCCCATCGCTTTTTTGATCCCGGCGAAAATATCGGCGGCTTTGCCGGTGGCGTCTTGTTCACGGATATCTGCTAAACGGCTCATGGTTAACTCCTGTTGTTATCGAGGGTGTGTTGGCAATGGGGTCATCTTAGGCGCTTGCCGCATGCTAGACTGGCGGTCTTCGTCTCACCTTTTTGTCTTATCGTCTCAGGAGAAGCATGGACAGTCTCAGTCATCTGCTGGCGCTGCTGGCGCCGCGCTGCGAAGTGAACCTGCACTGTCGCTTCGGCGGCCGCTGGCAGGCCGGGCACCAGCAAATGCGCAGCGGCGTGGTGCCTTGGCACGTGGTGCTGCGCGGCGAGGGGCGGCTCAACGTCGGCGGCCAGACCCATCACCTGCGCGCGGGAGATGTCGTCCTCCTGCCCCACGGTTCGCCGCACCTGATGGAGAGCCTGGTGGAGTGGGGCCAGGTGCTGCCGGTGGCGCACCGGTTTAACGGCACGGTGACGGAAATGCGCGCCGGCCCGGCGGAGGGGGCGCTGGAGATGCTGTGCGGCGAATTCTATTTTGGTCCGCACGTCAGCTGGCTGTTCAGTGAAGTATCGACGCTGATCCATCTCCATACCGATGCGCGTGAAGACTGCCCGGAGCTGGACGCGCTGCTTAATATACTGGTGCGCGAGAGCCTGGCGCAGCGTCCCGGCGGCAGCGCTATCGTGCGCAGCCTCGGCGATACGCTGCTGGTGCTCCTGCTGCGCATGCTGCTTGGCGAGCAACAGCCGCCCGGCGGGCTGCTGCGCCTGATGAGCGATGAACGCCTGATGCCGGCGGTGCTGGCGGTGATGGCGACCCCGGAGCAACCGTGGACGCTGGAGAGTATGGCCGCCCGCGCGTTTTTATCACGGGCCACCTTTGCCCGTCATTTTGCCCGCGTCTATCACCTGACGCCGCAGGCGTGGCTGTCGCAGTTGCGAATGGCGCTGGCCGCCCGGCTGCTGCGCCTGGAGCGTCAGACCAACCTCGAGGTCATTGCCGAACGCTGCGGCTTTCAGTCGCTGGCGTCCTTCTCAAAGCGCTTCAAAATGCGCTATGGCGTGACGCCGGGCGAGTGGCGACGGGGCTAGCGCCTCGCGTTTCGCGAAGATGATTTTATTTCCAGTTGCGTGGTTTGCTGTTTATTACCCGACCCGAAAGTCGCTATAGTTTTGTACGAAAAAAACAATGACATTCAGGACAGACAGGGTGAAGAGGATGAGATTACGTTTACGGGCCGCCGCCGCAGTGATGCTGGCGGGTCTGGCGCTGGTCGGCTGCGACCAAAAGGATAATGAAGCGAAGCACATTAAGGTCGGTGTGATTAACGGCGCCGAGCAGGATGTGGCGGAAGTGGCGAAGAAGGTGGCCAAAGAGAAGTACGGTCTGGAGGTCGAGCTGGTGGGGTTCAGCGGCTCACTGCTGCCCAACGAGTCGACCAACGCCGGGGATCTGGACGCCAACGTCTTCCAGCATCGGCCTTTCCTTGAGCAGGACAACAAAGCGCATAATTATCATCTGGTGGCGGTCGGGAATACCTTCGTCTTCCCGATGGCCGGCTATTCGCGCAAGATCAAGTCAGTCGCCGAACTGAAAGACGGCGCGACGATCGCTATCCCCAACGATCCGACCAACCTCGGGCGGGCGCTACTGCTGCTGCAAAAAGAGAAGCTGATTACCCTCAAAGCCGGGACCGGCCTGCTGCCGACGGCGGTGGATATCACCGACAACCCGCATAACCTGAAGATCATGGAGCTGGAAGGGGCGCAACTGCCGCGCGTACTCGACGATCCCAAAGTCGACGTGGCTATCATCAGCACCACCTACCTGCAGCAAACCGGGCTGTCGCCGGTTCGTGACGGCATCTTTATCGAAGATAAAAACTCGCCCTACGTGAACATCATCGTGACCCGGGAAGACAATAAAGACGCGCAAAACGTGAAGGAGTTTATGCAGTCGTACCAGTCGCCGGAGGTGGCGAAGGCGGCAGAGACTATCTTCAACGGCGGCGCGGTGCCTGGCTGGTAAGCCAACACACAGGGAGAGGCGCGTATGGTACGCCAACGGCAGGCTGACCTGCTGCTGATTGCCGCGACGGTGATTGCCGCCTGCGGCTGGATATTTTCCCGCGAGGCGATCGCCGGCATGCCGGTGTTCGCGTTTCTTGGGCTGCGTTTTTTCTTCGCCGCGCTGCTTCTGCTGCCGTTCTGCCGCGGTTTTCGCCCGCAAAAGCAGCACTGGCCAAAACTCATCATCAGCGGACTCTGGTTTGCGCTCAACCTCTGCCTGTGGATCTATTCGGTCTCCACGACGGCGTCGCTCGGCGAAGGGGCGTTTATCATGAGCCTGTCGATGATGTTCGTCCCGCTGACCGCGTGGGTGATGATGAAGGTGCGCCCGCCGCGCGCCTGGTGGGAGTGCCTGCCGATCGCGGTGGTAGGCCTGGGGCTGCTCAGTCTGCATATGCCGATAGCCTTCCACCCCAGTCAGGGCTGGTTTTTGCTGACGGCGCTGGTGCAGTCGATCTGGTTCTGTTACACCAGCCGCTGCGCGCGTGAAGTACCGCTGATCCCCCTGACCACCGTGCAGCTGGCGATCACCGGTATCGTCGGGTTGACCATCTCCGCTGCCGTTGAACGCTGGGACCAGCCGATGACCCTGCCGACTCTCGGCTGGTTGGTGGCCAGCATTGTCATCGCTACCAGCCTGCGCTTCGGTCTGCAGATGAAGGGGCAGAAGTACGCGGCGGTGGCCAGCGCGGCGATCATCATGGTGCTCGAACCGCTGCTGACGGTCATTGCCGCCGCGCTGTGGTACGGCGAACAGCTGCCGCTGCAAAAGATTATCGGCGGCGTGCTGATCCTCGTGGCCCAGCTGTGGTTCCGCTGGCGGATGCTTAAGCCGTAAGCGAGCCGCTTCGCCGCTGCGCCATCAGCTGCAGCAGCGGCACCAGCGACAGCCCGTCCGGCATCTCGCCGCGGGCGATCAGTTGGTTTATCTCGTCGAAGGTAAACCAGCCGGTCTCCATCACCTCATCCTGATCTGCATCCATCCCCACCCAGCGTAAACCGGTGGCCAGCCAGGTGATAAACAGCTGATCGCTGCTGCCGTAGGAGGGGTTAAAGCGAATGATCTCCTCAACGCGTTGCGCCTGCCAGCCGGTCTCTTCCCGCAGCTCGCGCAGCGCGGCGACCGCCGGGTCTTCCCCTTCATCGACGCCGCCAGAAGGGATCGCCCACACCACCTTATCGATCAGGTAGCGGTAGTGGCGAATCAGCAGCACCTTCTCATCCTGGATGGCCACAATCCCCACCGCCGGGCGCGGGTAATGAATGGAATAAAAGTCGCGGCGCTCGCCGGGGGCGACATCAATACCCACCTTACGCATGCTGAACCACGGCGTCTCGGCGATGACCTGCGGGTCGTGCATATCGGCGGCGGTCAGTTTCTTTTTCATCCTGCCACTCCTGTCAAAAATTGAGCCTTAAGAACAACATAGCCGGAGGCGGATGGCAACCGCCGCAGGTTGGCCCGATTTCATCGATCATTGCCCAAACGCCCCTGTTGAGCCAGGCGGGGACTCAGTACGATGTTCGTCAGATGACCCCAGAGGAATGCCAACATGAACATCACCCACATCCGTAATGCGACCCAGATTATTCACTACGCCGGGAAAAGATTTCTCATCGATCCGATGCTGGCGGACAAAGGCGCCTGGCCGGGTTTTCCGGGCACCGCGCGCAGCGAATTGCGCAATCCGCTGGTTGAGCTGCCGTTTTCCCGCGATAAAATTGTCGATGTTGATGCGGTGATCGTCACCCACACCCATGACGATCACTGGGACGCGGCGGCGATCGCCGCGATCCCGAAAACCCTGCCGGTGTTCGTCCAGCATGAGGCCGACGCCGCGCTGCTGCGCAGCCAGGGATTTCAGGATCTGCGCCTGCTGTCGGCAGACAGCGAATTTGCCGGCGTGCGCCTGCAGAAAACCACCTCCGGCCAACACGGCAGCGACCGGACCTACGCGGTGCCGGCGATGGCTGAACGCCTGGGCGAGGCCTGCGGCGTGGTGTTTCGCCATCCGCAGGAGAAGACGCTGTGGCTGGTGGGGGATACTATCTGGCGCGATGACATTGCAGCCGACCTGCTGAAGCTGCGCCCGGACGTGGTGGTCCTCAACGCCGGCTACGCCCACGTCATCGGCTTTGGCCCGATTATCATGGGCAAGGAAGATCTCCTGAACGTGCACTTCACCCTGCCGGAAGCAAAAATCATGGCTATCCACCTCGAGGCGGTCAACCACTGCCTGGTGAGTCGGGAAGAGATGCGCCAGTATGCGCTGGATAATCAGATTGCCGATGTGGTTTCTATCCCGCAGGATGGAGAAACCGTCGTTTATTAACATGCGTAAGGGGAAGGGACGATGAAACTCACCGACGTGGCGATTGTCGCTGTAGAGGGCTTTAGCCCGTTTCACTACGCCGTCCCCTGCATGCTGTTTGGCGATTCGGTTTCGGAAATCAAACGCTTTAATCTGCACATTTGCGCCGAGCGGCCGGGGCTGCTGCGCGCCCGCGATGGTTTTGCGCTGTACGCCACCGGCGATTATGCCGCGCTGGAACAGGCGGATATCGTGGTGGTGCCTTACTGGGGCGAGGTCGATCGACGTCCGCCGCAGGCGCTGCTTGATAGCCTGGTGCGGGCCCGGGATAACGGCGCGGAGATTGTCGGCCTGTGCCTCGGCGCGTTCGTCCTCGGCTACGCCGGGCTGCTGGATGGCAGGCGAGCGGCGACTCACTGGGAGTTCGAGCAGGATTTCCAGCGCCGGTTTCCGCAGGTGCAGCTGGATATCAACGCCCTGTACGTCGACGACCGGCGGATCATTACTTCGGCGGGCACCGCGGCGGCGCTGGACTGTTGCCTCTACATCATCCGCCAGCGTTTCGGCAGCCTCGCGGCCAACCAGATCGCCCGGCGGATGATTGTTTCGCCGCACCGCGAGGGCGGCCAGGCGCAGTTTATCGCCCAGCCGGTGCCGAAAAACACCCGCGATGCGCGAATCAACTGCCTGCTGGATTATCTGCAGCAGCATATTGCCGAGCCGCACAGTCTCGATTCGCTGGCCCGGGTGGTGGCGATGAGCCGCCGTACCCTGACCCGCCACTTCGCCCGGGCAACCGGGATGAGCATTACCGACTGGCTGACCGCCGAACGTCTGCGCCGCAGCCAGACTCTGCTTGAGGCGGGCGATCTGCCGGTCGAGCAGGTGGCGGAGGCGGTGGGCTATCTTTCAGCGGTCACCTGGCGCCAGCAGTTTAAAGCGCGCTTTGGCGTCAGCCCGACGGAATGGCGGCGTACCTTTCGTCGCGGCGCTTAGCCGGCGAGGGTCGCACTGTCGATCACGAAGCGGTATTTCACGTCACCCTTGACCATTCTTTCCCAGGCTTCGTTGATCTCATCGCCGCGGATCAATTCGATATCGGCGACGATGCCGTGTTCGGCGCAGAAGTCGAGCATCTCCTGAGTTTCCGGAATACCGCCGATCATCGAGCCGGCAATCGACCGGCGGCGGAAGATCAGATTGAACACTTCCGGCGACGGATGCGGCGTGGCCGGGGCGCCAACCAGCGTCATGGTGCCATCACGTTTCAGCAGCGTGGTGAAGGCATCGAGATTATGCGGCGCTGCCACGGTGTTGAGGATGAAATCGAAGCTTTTGACGTGGGCCGCCATTTCGTCTTCATTGCGCGACACCACTACGTCATCGGCGCCCAGCGCTCTGGCCGCATTACGCTTGGATTCGGAGGTGGTAAAGGCCACCACGTGGGCCCCCATGGCGTGGGCCAACTTGATCCCCATATGCCCGAGGCCGCCGATGCCGACCACGCCGACTTTTTTACCCGGCCCGACGTGCCAGTGGCGCAGCGGCGAGTATGTCGTGATCCCGGCGCACAGCAGCGGCGCGACGGCGGCCAGCTGCGCTTCGGGATGGGTTATCCACAGCACGTAGCGTTCATTGACCACGATCTGCTGTGAATAACCGCCAAGCGTGTGTCCCGGCGCGTCCTGGGTCGGGCCGTTATAGGTCAGCACCATATGGTCGCAGTAATTCTCCAGTCCCTCAGCGCACTCTTCGCACTGTTGACAGCTATCGACCATACAGCCGACGCCCACCAGATCGCCGACGGCGTAGCGCGAGACGGCGTTGCCGACCGCGGTCACCCGACCCACAATTTCATGCCCCGGCACGCAGGGATACAGCGTTCCCGCCCATTCCGATCGCGCCTGGTGGAGATCGGAGTGGCAGACGCCGCAGTAAGCGATGGCGATCTGTACATCCTGCGGCCCCGGGTCGCGGCGGGTGATGGCCATTGATTCCAGCGGCTGGCTGGCGGAGTAGGTACCAATAGCGTTGATCAGCATAGCGAAACCTCTTCTTGATGAATGGACTCAATAGAACGGGAGGGGAATGCGGGTGGTCAGTGGCATCGATAAGCGTAGCCTGGACTGGCCGAGATGCGAGGGGGAAAGCGGTAGAGAAACCCTCAGGCGCGGCCTTAACCAGCGCAGTAAATAATAAGATGGCCTTATCTTTATCGCCGCTAAGCCTTATAGGTATTTACGGCATATAGTATTATTTATTCCTGTAGAATAGAGATAAATAGTTATTGCAGATAATGATGCTTACACTCTTTTTATCCCCGTAACGTCTTGTCTTTTATTCGTTATTTCACCTGTTGATACTATGATTCTCAATGAATCACTTTTTCAACCTGACCTGATGGCATAAAAACCATGTCGATACCTGCAGCCAGCCCCTCTACCGACCAGGCGTTAACGTCCTTTTACTACGGAAGACAGACAAAGCCGTTATTCGCGGTGAAATCCCTGTTATCTGCGTTCCTGCCCGTCAGCTCACCCTTTGCGCTGCCGCGATCGACCTATTATCGTTTTCCGCCGACCCGGGAAGAATCTGGAATAATTTTAATCGAAGAGGGGATTGCCTCCGTTTGCCATGCGGAGAAGAGCATGGTTGTATCAACGATATTTGCCCCTTCGCTATTGGGATTAATCGATGGTTACGGCGCGTTTAATGGTATCCCGGAAAAAAGCCACTGTTCCGTATTTGCTGAGACGGATTTGCGCGGACGCTGGATAGGACACCAGGTGGCGGTCGAGATCCTCAATGAGAAAAACCTGTGGCAGGAGATGGCTCATATTCTGGCGCAGCGACTGATGGTGTTGAGGATGCGTTCGCAGGAGATGGTGGGGGTGGATTCTTATCCGATGGTGCGAACCCTGCTAACAGAGCTGGCGGACTACCCGGAGGCATATCGTCGCCAAATTAACGCGTTAAGCTTTATACAGCGCCGCACCAACCTGTCGCGCAGCCGTGTTATGTCGATTCTGGCAGAGCTGCGCAAAGGTGGTTACATTACGGTCCATCGCGGGGTGCTGGAAAAGATAACCCGCACGCTTCCCGCCCACTTTTAAACCCGCGCGGCGGAGGGGCGTGATTTTCCCACCCCTCGTCAGCCGGTGGGCTAAGGCTCAACCGGCGTCAGAAAGTCCAGCCGCAGCGGCTCAGCCAGCAGAGACTCCATCTGCGTCATAAACGCCTGAAAATAGGGCATCGCGACATGGGCATCGAGGGCGTCCTGTCCCTGCCACGCCTCGCGCATATAGAAGGTGTCCGGCGCGTCGCGCAGCTGAAACAGGGCATAGTCGAGGTTGCCCGGCTCCTGTCTCGTCGGCAGGAGCAGCGCCTGCAGGGCCTGGCGCAGGGCGTCCGTTTGGCCCGGTTTCGCCTTGAGCACGGCGATAAGCGATATCATCTTAAAACCCCTCCAGCACGATCTTGCCGACGGCGCGTCCGGTTTCCAGCTGGCGATGCGCTTTCTGCAGATTGGCGGCGGTGATGGCGCCGTAGTGTTCGCCAAGGGTGGTTTTGATAGTGTGGTTGTCGATCAGCGCCGCCACGCGGGTGAGCAGCTGATGCTGGGCGATCATATCATCCGTCTCAAACATTGAACGGGTGAACATAAATTCCCAGTGCAGGGACAGGCTTTTGGCCTTCAGCGGCACCACGTCCAGGGTCTCCGGGTCATCAATCAGCGCCAGCTTGCCCTGCGGGGCGAGGGCGTCGATCAGCGCGTTGAAGTGCTGCTCGGTATTGGTCAGGCTGGCGACATGGGTTACCGACGTGATACCAATGCGCGCCAGCTCGTCGGCGAGCGGCTTGCTGTGATCGATCACATGGTGCGCGCCCGCCTCGCGGACCCACTGCTGGCTCTCGGGACGCGAGGCGGTGCCGATCACCGTCATGGCGGTCAGTTTACTGGCCAGCTGGGTCAGGATAGACCCCACGCCGCCCGCCGCGCCGACGATTAGCAGCGTGTCGCCCGCATTGCCGCCTTCCTCAACGCCGAGACGGTGAAACAGCAGCTCCCAGGCGGTGATCGCCGTCAGCGGCAGCGCGGCGGCGGAGGCATTATCGAGGGTGCGCGGTTTGTGCGCCACCAGGCGCTCATCCACCAGCTGATATTCACTGTTGCTGCCGGCCCGGCCCAGCGCGCCGGCGTACCAGACCTCGTCCCCGGGCGCGAACAGCGTCACTTCCTCACCGACGGACTGCACCACGCCAACGGCGTCCCAGCCCAGCACCCGCGGCGTGTCGCCCTGAAAGCCGGCGCGCACTTTGGTGTCTACCGGATTGACCGAGATAGCCTTCACAGCGACCAGCAGATCACGCCCGTGGGCGGTGGGGATCGGCAGGTCGATCTCGGTTAAAGAAGGGATGTTGTTGCCGTCAGCGGCGGCTTGAGTAATGGCGATAGCTTTCATAACTGCTCCGGTCTGTGATTCGGGTGAATGAAAAGATGGAGCCATCGTAGACCGCTGCCGGGAGGGGAAAAACGGGCTAACGGCAATAACAGTTATATGCAGAAAGTGAAAATCAGCCCACCTGATAGAAGTCGAGCATCACCCCATCCTGGGTCCGGCCACCGGCGCAGATAAACAGCGAGGTGGTTAGCCAGCTGAGCGCGGGAGCATCCACCTCAAAGGTGGGCACGGTGCGAAAATAGATGGCTTCTGGCGGAATATCGCTAAAAAAGCGCATATCGTCGGCGAAAAGCTGGTCATGATACTGGGCCGGCACCCGGCGGATGCCATTGTTTTCCACATAGACCGTGCCTTCCGCCACCTGCAGGGCATAGCGGGCGGACAGCCTGCAGGTGCCGTCGGGTTCGATTATCTGGCTGTCGACGCCGCCGGGTAATACGTGGCCGCGAAGTTGACCCGAGACGCTGCCGCCGACAATCGGGATCAGCTGGCGCTTACCGGTCTGCAGGCTGCGGGAGACGATTATCGGTTTATCAACCTGGATGGTAATGGAAAAACAGTGTCTGAGTTCGGGGGTCATTATGGCTCTCCTGTTTCGGTTGGTAACGGCACGCGGCCACCGCGCCAGTGTAACGGGTTTGCGAGAGACAAAATAACGCAGGGTTTGGATAAAAATGATTGGCTGGGATGATGAGTTTGGGGGGCTCAGGTTGGTAGGGAGTGGCTGTGGGGGAGCAGGGGCAAACTGGCGGAAGATCACAGGAGTTGAACCTGCCCGGGACCGCTGGCGGCCCCAACTGGATTTGAAGTCCAGCCACCTCACCGGAGATGACGATCTTCCGCGCCTCGATTGCTACATGGAGGCGGGGCGCATTATAGCTACTTTCAGCCGTTTACCACATACCTAAACGCACTTTTTTACTGTTAAAACTGGACTTTACAGAACAGTCCTGGACAAATCCTCACAAAATCCGTGAGTTACACTTTTTCACTCCCTGATTCCCTACCGCGATCACAGAAAACAAGAAACGTAATCTGATAACGAGATATCGCAATTCATCTTAGTGCGGCAAAGGTTTACAAAAACCGTAACCGGTACCAACCCTCGGTGCCGCTAAGGGAATAGTGCGCATATGAAAGATCACATTTTGTCCGTCAAAGAGAAAATTGGTTACGGCATGGGTGATGCCGCCAGCCACATTATTTTTGATAACGTCATGTTGTACATGATGTTTTTTTACACCGATATTTTTGGTATCCCCGCCGGCTTTGTCGGCACCATGTTCCTGCTGGCGCGCGCGCTGGACGCGATTTCCGACCCGTGTATGGGTCTGCTTGCCGACCGTACCCGCAGCCGCTGGGGTAAGTTCCGCCCATGGATCCTCTTCGGCGCCATCCCGTTCGGCCTCGTCTGCGTGCTGGCCTACAGCTCGCCGGATTTAAGCCACAACGGCAAGCTGATCTACGCCGCCGTGACCTACACGCTGCTGACCCTGCTCTACACCGTGGTGAATATCCCCTACTGCGCGCTGGGCGGCGTGATCACCGACAACCCGACGCAGCGCATTTCGCTGCAGTCCTGGCGCTTCGTGCTGGCGACGGCGGGGGGCATGCTCTCCACCGTGCTGATGATGCCGCTGGTCAACTTTATCGGCGGCGAAGACAAAGCGCTCGGCTTCCAGGGGGGCATCGCGGTGCTGTCGGTGATTGCCTTCCTGATGCTGGCCTTCTGCTTCTTTACCACCAAAGAGCGTGTCGAAGCGCCGCCGAGCAGTACCTCGATGCGTGAAGACCTGCGCGATATCTGGCGCAATGACCAGTGGTGGGTGGTCGGCGTGCTCACCATCCTCAATATCCTCGCGGTCTGCGTTCGCGGCGGCGCGATGATGTACTACACCACCTGGATCATGGGCTCGGCGGCGCTGTTCACCGCCTTCCTCACGACCTACTGCGTCGGCAACCTGATTGGCTCGGCGCTGGCGAAACCGCTGACCGACTGGAAATGCAAAGTCAGCGTCTTCTGGTGGACCAACGCCCTCCTGGCGGTGCTCAGCGTGGCGATGTTCTTCGTACCGATGGACGCCGAAATCACCATGTTTGTCTTTATCTTCGTCATTGGCGTACTGCACCAGCTGGTGACGCCAATCCAGTGGGTAATGATGTCCGACACCGTCGACTACGGCGAATGGTGTAACGGCAAACGCCTGACCGGCATCAGCTTCGCCGGTACCCTGTTTGTGCTCAAGTTAGGGCTGGCGCTGGGCGGCGCGCTGATCGGCTGGATGCTGGCCGGCGGCGGCTATGACGCCGCCGCTAAAACCCAGAACAGCGCCACCCTCACCATCATTATCGCCTTGTTCACCCTCGTTCCGGCGGTGTGCTACCTGCTGAGCGCGGTGATCGCCAAACGCTACTACACGCTGAAAACGCCGTTCCTGAAAAAAATGATGGCCGAGCTGGCCGAGGGCGCGCGTCGCAACGAACAAGATTTCACCGCCGCCCCGATCGACAAAGAATGGCAAAACTAAGAGGACGTTTTAATGAAAATCAGTGATGGAAACTGGCTCATTCAACCAGGGCTCAACCTGATCCAACCCGTACAGGTTTACGAGGTGGAGCAGCAGGGGAATGAAATGGTGGTCTATGCCGCGCCGCGCGATGTCCGCGAACGCGCCTGGCAGCTGGATACGCCATTGTTCACCCTGCGCTTTTTCTCGCCGCAGGAAGGGATAATCGGCGTGCGTATGGAGCACTTCCAGGGCGCGCTGGATAACGGCCCGCACTATCCGCTGAACGTGCAGAAAGACGTCCATGTCGAAATGGAAAATACGGCCGGGTTCGCCGAGCTGAAAAGCGGCAGCCTCAGCGTGCGGGTGACTAAAGGCGAATTCTGGGCGCTGGATTTTCTGCGCGACGGCGTGCGTATCACCGGTAGCCAGCTAAAAAACAACGGCTACGTGCAGGATAGTAAGACCCAGCGCAACTACATGTTTGAGCGCCTCGACCTCGGCGTCGGCGAAACCGTCTACGGCCTCGGCGAGCGCTTTACCGCCCTGGTGCGCAACGGCCAGACGGTAGAAACCTGGAACGAAGACGGCGGCACCAGCACCGAGCAATCCTACAAAAATATCCCGTTCTATCTGACCAACCGCGGCTACGGCGTGCTGGTCAACCATCCGCAGCGCGTCTCCTTCGAGGTGGGCTCGGAGAAAGTCTCTAAAGTCCAGTTCAGCGTTGAAGGCGAATACCTTGAGTACTTCGTGATCGACGGCCCGACGCCGAAAGCGGTGCTTAACCGCTATACGCAGTTCACCGGCCGCCCGGCGCTGCCGCCGGCATGGTCGTTTGGTCTGTGGCTGACGACCTCGTTCACCACCAACTATGACGAAGCGACGGTGAATAGCTTCATCGACGGTATGGCTGAGCGCCATCTGCCGCTGCACGTCTTCCACTTCGACTGTTTCTGGATGAAGGCCTTCCAGTGGTGCGATTTTGAATGGGATCCGCAGACCTTCCCGGACCCGGAAGGGATGATCAAGCGCCTGAAGGCGAAAGGGCTGAAGGTCTGCGTGTGGATCAACCCGTACATCGGTCAGCGCTCGCCGGTGTTCAAGGAGCTGAAAGAGAAGGGTTATCTGCTGAAGCGCCCGGACGGTTCGCTGTGGCAGTGGGATAAGTGGCAGCCGGGGCTGGCGATTTATGACTTCACCAATCCGGAAGCCCGCCAGTGGTATGCCGACAAACTAAAAGGCCTCGTGGCGATGGGGGTCGATTGCTTCAAGACCGACTTTGGCGAGCGTATCCCGACCGACGTCCAGTGGTTTGATGGTTCCGATCCGCAGAAAATGCACAACCACTACGCCTTCATCTATAACGAGCTGGTGTGGAAGGTGCTGAAAGAGACCGTCGGCGAGCAGGAGGCGGTGCTGTTCGCCCGCTCCGCCTCGGTGGGCGCGCAGCAGTTCCCGGTGCACTGGGGCGGCGACTGCTACGCCAACTACGAATCGATGGCGGAAAGCCTGCGCGGCGGGCTGTCGATCGGCATGTCCGGCTTCGGTTTCTGGAGTCACGATATCGGCGGTTTCGAAAACACCGCGCCGGCCCACGTCTACAAGCGCTGGTGCGCCTTCGGCCTGCTCTCCAGCCACAGCCGCCTGCACGGCAGCAAATCCTATCGGGTGCCATGGGCCTACGATGACGAGTCCTGCGACGTGGTGCGCCACTTCACGCAGCTGAAATGCCTCATGATGCCGTATCTCTATCGTCAGGCGGCGCTGGCCAACGAGTGCGGCACGCCAATGCTGCGCGCGATGATGCTCGAGTTTCCGGACGATCCGGCCTGCGACTATCTCGACCGCCAGTATATGCTGGGCGATTCGGTCCTGGTGGCGCCGGTGTTCTCCGAGGCCGGCGAAGTGCAGTTTTATCTGCCGGAAGGGCACTGGACGCATCTGTGGCATAACGATGAATTGCCGGGTAGCCGCTGGCATAAGCAGCATCACGATGCACTGAGCCTGCCGGTCTACGTTCGCGACAACACCCTGCTGGCGCTGGGCAACAATGACCAGAAGCCGGATTACGCCTGGCATGAGGGCACCGCCTTCCAGCTGTTCCACCTTGAGGATGGACGCGAGGCACGCTGTGACGTTCCGGCGGCAGACGGCTCGACGATCTTCACCCTGAAGGCCAGGCGCCAGGGTAACGCCATCGCCGTGAGCGGCGAAGGCGAGGCCCGCGGCTGGACGTTATGTCTGCGCAATATCCCGCAGGTCGCGGGCGTGCAGGGCGGTACGCAGACCGGTAGCGAATGGGGAGTGGTGGTGAGCGCCGAGGGCAATACGCTGACGATTACGTTGTAAATAGGTTAACAGCAGCAGCCCTCTTCGCCCGGCGGAGAGGGTTTTTTTATTCCATTTTTGTACAAAAAGTAACGTTCATTTCATAGTGGTGACTCAGGCCGCAGACGCGGTTGTCGAACGGTGTTAGCGTATTCTGCCGCTGAGAGGAGCCCGCCATGGACGTAGAAAATATCTTTCGTGACGTGAAGCTAAGCAAAACGGAAATGACCGTGCTGCGCTTTATTCAGAACGACCCGGAGCAGTGTATCCGCCAGGGAGTTCGCGCTGTGGCTGAACAGTGCTACAGCAACCCCTCTTCCCTGGTCCGGCTAGCGAAAAAACTGAAGTTCAGCGGCTGGCTGGAGCTGGTTTACTTTATCAAGTTCAATATCACCATGCCGAAGCTCGATGTCACCAACGATATCGACTACATGAGCGTTCAGCCGGAAGAAGCGCTGACGCCGCTGCTGGCAAGCCTTAAACAGCAGCGCATCCTGATCCACGGCAGCGGCTTTTCACAGCTGATCGCCCAGTATATTTACAACAAGTTTCTCGTCACCGGCGTGAATGCCAGCCTGGCGCTGTGGCCCGATTACGAAATCCTCGAACAGAAAAACGCCGCCTGCTTCGACTCCATCTGGATCATTTCTAAATCCGGGCGCAGCAGCTCGGCGCTCAACTGGGTTAAGGCCCTGGAGGGGAAGGAGATTAATCTGGTCTGCTTTACCGGCGACTACCAAAGCCCGCTGGCGCAGGCCGCGGATACGGCGTTTATTATTCACGACCCGCAGAAGTTCGATGATGATATTTACTGGAGCAACCCGTTTTTCGGCTACTGCATCTTAGGCTTTGAGCGACTATTGAAGATGTGGTTTACCAGCCTACGTAGCAATAGTTAGCCCCCGCTAAGCGCGGTGCGAGCGGGGGAATCCCATCGGCAGCGGATTACCGCCAGGCGGCGAACTGCTCATCGTCGAGGTAGGCTTCGACCAGGGTTTTCGCCAGCGAATAGGAACCGATCAGCGGGTGCGCCATCAGCGCCCGCACCGCCAGCGATTTATCCTGCTGCAGGATCGCCGCCACCGCCAGCCGCTCATACTCTTTCACGCAGGCAATCATATTCTTCTGCGCCGTCGGTACCTTCACCGGCGTCACCGGCTTGAGGCCATCCCGGCTCAGGTCGCAGCTGATCTCGATCACGTCGTCCGGGCGTAAAAAGTCGAGCGTGTCGTGATTCTGGATCGACACCACGATCCGCTTGGTGGTGGTGCTGTTCACCGCTTCCAGGATATCCAGCGCCACTCCGGCATAGCCGCCGGTGTCCGGCTCTTCGATAAACTGGCGCAGCGTCAGCGGTTCGCGGGTGTGGAATTTCTCCTGCCGGGATTCGTTCTGCATATAGCTGTTTTCCCGGCGTAGGTAATGCTGCATCCAGATGGTGAAGGCGGCCTCCGGTTGCGTTCTGGCATCCACGGTGCGCAGTGCCTCGCGCATCTCCTGATTGATGCGGGCGATCTGCTCTCCGCGCGTCTCGCCGGCCCCCTGAATCGCCTTCAGCGCCTCGTCGCGATAGTAGTAATAATAGAGATATTCATTGAGGAGCTGATTATCGCAAAGCCGTACCAGCTCCGGGGAGAAGTACTGCATCGCCGTCTTCTGGTACAGTTCCGGGCTGGCGATCAGCCGTTCGGTCACCTCTTCCCCACGGACGGTGAAGTGGGTAAACCAGGAGAAATGGTTCAGCCCATAGCATTCCACGCTGAGGTCGCGCTCCTCACAGCCAAGGATCGCCGGCAGTTCACGAATCAGCTCGGAGGGGGCATCGCAGATCCCATAGACCCGGCGCTTAAAGCCGGACTTAATAATCGCTTCCGTCACCAGACCTGACGGGTTGGTAAAGTTAAACAGAATAGCGTCTTCGGCGGCATGTTCTTCGATCAGCCGGCAATAGCGAAGGATCGCCGGGATCGAGCGCATGGCCATCGCGAAACCGCCGGCGCCGGTGGTCTCCTGGCCGAGAGTGTTATGCTCAAGCGCAATACGTTCGTCGCGAATGCGGCTTTCATCGCCGCCAACCCGCAGGGTGGTAATGATATAGTTGGCGTCCTGCAGCGCTGCGACCGGGTCGGTGGTGGTACTAAACTGAATATCCGGGCGAATGGTATTAAATACATAGCGGGCAATTTCGCCAAATATCGCCAGATTATCAGCAGAGTTATCGAGAAAAACGACTTCTGTTAAACCAATGCGGTGAGCGTTATAGGCCAGAGATTTCGCTAAAAATGCAGAGCGAACGCCGCCCCCGCCTAATACGGTTAATTTCATAAATACTCCTCATTAATTTTCTGCTAACCAGTTATCAACCCGGGAACGTACCTGTCCCACTTTGACGCCATAAATAACCTGAACTTCATTTCGATTGCGTACGACGCCGTTGGCGCCGGTATTTTTTAATTGCGTGTCATCAACCCGCGCCATATCGCGCACGGCCACGCGCAGGCGAGTAAAACAATTATCGACGGAGAGAATATTCTCCTTGCCCCCGAGGCCGCGGATAATGTCATCGGTGACCGACTGCGGTTGCGCGACTTTCTGGCGGTACTCTGCTTTGCTGTAGAGCTTCACGTTCTCGTCATCTTCCCGGCCCGGCGTTTTCAGGTTCAGCTTCACCACCAGGGTGCGGAAAATCACGTAGTAGACGGCGAACTGGCCGATACCGATAAGGACATAGCCCGGCCAGCGCGTTAAGGAGACCGGCAGCGGCAGGTTATAGATCAGAAACTCGATCAGGCCCGATGCTCCCCAGGGACGTACGGTGAAGATGTCGCAAATGGCCTGCGAGGCGGCGGTTAACGTCGCGTGGATCACCCACAGCAGCGGTGAGACAAATAAGAAGGTGAACTCAATCGGCTCGGTGATGCCGGTCAGCATCGAGGTGATAATCGCCGGCAGCAGAATCGCCTTCGCCATCGCTTTCTTCTCCGGTTTCGCGGTGTGGTAGAACGCCAGCGAGGCGCCCGCCAGGCCAAAGATAGTGGTCATCCCTTGCTGCGAAAAACGTAATGCGTCGTTCATGACCGGCGTCAGGTCGGGATGGCGCATATAGGCGAGGAAAATGGCCTGGGTGCCGGAGACCACCTGACCATCCACGTTCAGCGTGCCGCCAATCTGGGTGAGCTGGAAGGGGGACCAGACGAAATGGTGCAGGCCGGTGGGGATAAGGAATTTTTCAAAGAAACCATAGACGAAGACCCCGGCGACCCCGGCATTTTTCATAAAACCGGTGAGGGCGGAGATGCCGTGGGTCATAAAGGGCCAAATCCAGGTAAAGGCGATGGCGTAGAAGATAACCACCGGCGTCATCGCCACCAGCGTCAGCTTGGCGCCGCCGTACATCGACAGCGCGCCAGGCAGCTCAATGGCAGAGACTTTATTGTGCACCCACGCAATCGTGCAGCCGAGAATAATGCCCAGGAAAACGCCCATATCCACCACCACAAAGCCCAGCAGCTGGGTTTGCCCGGTGCCATAATATTCACCGTTAATTTTTTCGGCGAGTCCATGGGTGTGTTCCAGCCAGGAGTGGTTGGCGCCAAGAAACATAATAAAGCACATCACTGAAACCAGTGCGACTCGGTTTTTTTATCCTTTGCCAGGCCATAGCTGATGCCGACGCAAAATAATAAGCCGAGGTTGCCAAATAAAGGCCAAAAGGTGTCGCCGAGCATTTGCCCAAGCTGATGTAAGAAACTGGTTTCAGCAATTAATGTCGGATTAGTTAATACTGAACTGAGGGCCAGAATTAAGCCAATGACCGGCAAGAACAATACGGCGCCGATCATGGCCCGGGAGAATTTTTGCATATTCTCCAGAATACGCTGACGTTTTTCAGGCATGATTGATCCTTTTATATTTTTGTAGGTACAGGGAGCGGTTTTTTATCGACTTCCAGTGATTTGGTTATAGCAACTCTGATATTTGAAAGGAACCTGTTGCGCTAAATAGGTACAGATAGCCGCGTATTGCGCACAGGTTTCAGGACTCGCACCCCAACTCTCTCCCTGAAAGGGAGAGAGTAGTCAGAGTGGAGTTTTGCCGGGAAGCAATCCCTCTCCCCATAGAGGAGAGGGAATGGGCATCGCTATGGGGTGACGGGAGCGGGCGCTGGCGCGGCGGGGGTGGGGCTGACCTCGCCGTTGCGCATGATTTGCGCCACCTGCTGTTTCTCCATATTCACGGCGCTGAGCTGCCCGTTGACCGTCGGTTTGAGCGGGGCATCGGCCTGCACGCTGCCGCTGGCGGTCAGCTGGAGATTGCCATCCCCGCTTATAGGTAGCGACGGCCAGCCCCAGGCCTGCAGAATATTCAGCGGCACGCCGCGGCCGCTGAAGCTCAGATTGACCTGGCGCTGCGGCAGCTGGGATACCGCGGCGGTGGCCTGCAAAATGCCGCGCTCGGTGAAGGCGCTAAGCTCAGTGATATTGACCATCGAGGCTGTGGCGTTCAGTTTGAGTGATGGGCGGCGCACGTCGATCCGGTTGAAAGTCGCCGCCGCGGCGTTCAGCGTCGCGCTGCCGTTCCATACTCCCCAGCTGCCGTTTTTCACCAGCTGTAGCTCGCCGCCATAGCCATCGAGGGCGGTAATTTGCCACGGGAAAGCAGGGTCCACATCGATGATCAGATTGCGGCTGGCGCTGAATTTTTTCAGCGTCAGGCTTTGCAGCCAGACTGGCAGCGGCGTCATCCACAGCTGTTTCCAGTTCGCCGGCAGCGTGTACTCCAGTCCGGCGAAAGCGGTATCGTCGAGCACCAGGGCGTTCCCGGCGCGCAGCCAGTTGCCGGAGGTGCGCACCATGCCGCCCTCCCAGCGCGAGGAGAACTGGCGCAGCGCAATGCCCTGGGGAGAGAATTCGGCATTGAGGATCGGGTCGAAAAGATGCAGCGAGCCGTAGATAAATTCGCTGGCGTTCATCGACAGCGTGCCGTCCTCGCTCTGCCAGCCGCCGTGGCTAAGGGTCAGGTTGCGCAGGCTCAGGTCGAGGTCGGTTACCGCCCAGTCCGGTCCCTGCAGGCGGGCGTCGGTGATGTCCAGGCGGCCAATCTGCAGAGAGGGGACCGTAGTTAACGGCGCGAAAAACTCGGTCAGCGAGGCGGGGCTCTGCAGTCGAATCTCGTTGAGCTGGAGGTTATCCACCCGCCAGCTGCCATCGGCGCTGCGTTTGGCATTGCCGGTTAAGGTGCCGCGGGCGACATCGGCGCCGAGGGTGGAGAGGGTGACCTCGCCCTGATCAATCTTACCCTGAATCAGAACGTTGCTGGCTTCGACGCCATTGAGCGTCATCGAGCCCGCGCTCATCTCGATCTGCGCCGTTTTCCCCAGCACATTGCCCGCCTCCGGCGTCCATGGGCTGACGCCGCCGGTGACGCGCTGCGCGCTGAGCGCCCAGCCGGTTTCCGGGCTGTTGAAAGCCATATTGCGCAACATCAGCCGGTCGGCAGCGAACGGCAGGTCTGCAGAGTGGGGTGACAGATTCAGAGTGCCGTCGTTAAGGACTATCTCATCCGCATGCAGCGGATCGCTAAACTGGCGGGTGCTGAAGCCAATGTCGACCGTTTTTGCCACCAAAGTGGCAGGCTTGCCTTCCCGACCAAAGGTGACGTTTCGCAACTGCACATGAAGGGGGGAGAGAAATCGTGCTCCATCTCATCGAAGGAGACCTGCCAGCCGGTGCCATTGCTGAGCCAGGCGCTGGCCTGGCGGGCGCCCCAGTGGGTTTGCAGCAGGAACCACGCGCCAATAATGACGAGCAGCAGAGCGACTAGCAGCCAGAGAATCAGCTTTCCAAGAAATTTCATGGTCTTCCATTCTGTGAGATGCACATCACCGTGTTATGCCCGATTTAGGCGCACTTCTCAAGGCAGGCGTGGTTTATTTCCGTGATGGGGCAGGTGGTTGGAGGACGTCCCGGCCGATGCGCGACCGGGAACGCATGAGATCACGCCTTTTCTGGCGGGAAAATTAAATTCAGAACAATCGCCGTGATACCGCCGGCGGCAATCCCGGAGGAAAGCAGGTTTTTCAGCCAGTCCGGGGCGAACTGCAGGATCAGCGGCTGCTGCGACACGCCGAGGCCTACCGCCAGCGACAGAGCGATAATCAGGATCGCCCGACGGTTCAGCGGTTCACGGGAGACGATGCGCACGCCGGACGCGGCGATGGTGCCGAACATCACCAGCGTGGCGCCGCCGAGCACCGGCTCAGGGATGTGCTGCACGAAGCCGCTCACCGCCGGGAACAGGCCGAGGACGATCAGCATCAGGGCGACCACAAAGCCGACGTAGCGGCTGGCGACCCCGGTCAGCTGGATCACGCCGTTGTTCTGACCGAAGCAGGAGTTCGGGAAAGTATTGAAGACCGCGGAAACGAAGGAGTTCAGGCCGTTAGCCAGCACGCCGCCTTTCAGGCGCTTCATATACAGCGGACCCGAGACCGGCTGTTCGGAGACGTCGGAGGTGGCGGTGATATCGCCGATGGTTTCCAGGGAGGTGATCATAAACACCAGCATCAGGGGCAGCAGCAGACTCCAGTCGATGCCGAGGCCATAATAGAGCGGCGTCGGGACGGTGATGAGGCTGCTGTTGGTCGGGGCGGTGTTGGCTGGCAGCATATCGAGGAACCACGCCGCCAGATAACCGGCAGCCATGGCAATCACTAGCGAGGCGATGCGCAGGTACGGGTTGCGCTGGCGGTTGAGGATAATAATCAGCGCCAGCACGATACCCGCCAGCAGCAGATTTTTCGGCGCACCAAAGGTGTGGTCAGCCATCGCCGCGTAGCCGCCGCCGATGGAGGTCAGTCCGACCTGAATCAGCGACAGGCCGATAATCATCACCACCACGCCGGAAACCAGCGGGGTAATGATACGGCGCGCCAGGTGCAGGATCCGGGAGAGGACCATTTCGGTGCAGCTGGCCAGCATCAGGGTGCCGAAGAGGGCGGCCATCATGGTGGGGACGTCGGCGCCGCCGGTTTTCAAGGCGGTACCGCCCATGATCAGCGGGGCGACAAAGTTGAAGCTGGTGCCCTGGATGGAGAGCAGTCCGGAGCCGACCGGGCCCCAGGCTTTGATCTGAATAATAGAGGCGACGCCGGAGGCGAACAGCGACATGCTGATGATATGTTGGGTATCTTGCGCCGGGAGACCGAGAGCCTGGCAGATTAACAGCGCCGGGGTGATCACCGCGACAAACATCGCCAGCAGGTGCTGGAAGGCGGCGAACAGGGTTTGCGGTAGCGGCGGGCGATCTTCGAGGCGGTAGATTAATTCGCTGGCTGGTTTATGCGCAACCGGTTGCGCATTTTCTGACTCTGCGGTGTTAACGGACATCACAAGCAATCCCAAGGTGGCAAAGCGGGAATTTTATCGGACTGTAGACCAAAAGCAAACGTTTGCCAGCGTTTGCTCATAAAAATTTATACCGTGAATATGCGCAACGAGGTAATTAACATTTTGTATGCTAAATCGCATCATTAAGGATACAAAATATCTTTTTCTGTCAATTTTTCCGCCGTTCTGCGTAAAATCCCCCTCTGACTCCTCATGATGAGAAGCTAAAGACACCAGGAATATCGTCGCGTGTGAATGGATCATGCGCCCATAAGGAGCTTTTTATGTTTCATCTCGATACCTTATCGACGCTCGTTGCCGCAACGCTCGTGCTGTTACTCGGCAGAAAACTCGTACAAACCGTTCCCTTCCTTAAGAAATACACTATTCCTGAACCCGTTGCCGGCGGTCTGCTGGTGGCGCTGGCGCTGCTGGCGCTGAAAAAAAGCATGGATATCGAAATTGATTTCGATATGAGTCTGAAAGATCCGCTGATGCTGGCGTTCTTCGCCACCATCGGTCTTAACGCCAACCTCGCCAGCCTGCGGGCCGGCGGCAAGGTGCTGGGCACTTTCCTGATCGTGGTGGTTGGCCTGCTGCTGCTGCAGAACGCCCTCGGTATCGGCATGGCGACGCTGCTGGGGCTGGATCCGCTAATGGGTCTGCTGGCCGGGTCGATTACCTTATCCGGCGGCCACGGCACCGGGGCGGCGTGGAGTAAGCTGTTCGTTGAGCGCTACGGTTTTGCCAACGCCACCGAGGTGGCGATGGCCTGCGCGACTTTCGGCCTGGTGCTGGGCGGCCTGATCGGCGGCCCGGTGGCGCGTTATCTGGTGAAGCACTCTTCCTCACCGGACGGGACACCGGACGATCAGGTGGCGCCAACCGCCTTTGAAAAGCCGGACGTGGGGCGGGTGATCACCTCGCTGGTGCTGATCGAAAGTATCGCCCTGATCGCCATCTGTCTGACGCTGGGCAAGGTGGTTGCGCAACTGCTGGCGGGGAGCGTCTTCGAGCTGCCGACCTTCGTCTGCGTGCTGTTTATCGGCGTGATCCTCAGCAACAGCCTGGCGCTGGCGGGGTTGTATCGGGTGTTCGATCGCGCGGTATCGGTGTTGGGCAACGTCAGCCTGTCGCTGTTCCTCGCCATGGCGCTGATGAGCCTCAAGCTGTGGGAGTTGGCCTCGCTGGCGCTGCCGATGATTATTATCCTGGCGGTGCAGGCGCTGGCGATGGCGCTGTATGCGGTGTTCGTCACCTATCGGATGATGGGCAAAAACTACGATGCCGCGGTGCTGGCAGCCGGGCATTGCGGGTTTGGCCTGGGGGCAACGCCGACGGCGATCGCCAATATGCAGGCGATTACCGACCGTTTCGGGCCATCGCATATGGCCTTCCTGGTAGTGCCGATGGTGGGGGCGTTCTTTATCGATATCGTCAACGCGCTGGTGATTAAGCTGTACCTGCTGCTGCCGATATTTGGCTGATAAAAAACCCGGAAGCGGTGCTGCGCACCTGTCCGGGCTACAAGATCGTGCTGTTTGGGGTTTTGTAGCCCGGCTCAGGCGTTTACGCCGCAAGCCGGGAATAACTTCACAATCTTACGCTTCGTCGTGCTCTTCCCACGCTAACGCGCGTTTCACCGCTTTCTTCCAGCCGCTGTAACGATAGTTACGCTCAGTAGTTTCAATCCCCGGGCGGAATTCGCGCTCAATCACCGCTTTCTCCTGCAGTTCATCCAGATTCTGCCAGAAACCGACCGCCAGACCGGCCAGATAGGCCGCGCCCAGCGCCGTCACTTCGCGTACTTCCGGACGCTCGACACGGGTGCCGAGGATATCGGACTGGAACTGCATCAGGAAGTTGTTAGCCACCGCGCCGCCGTCTACGCGCAGGGCGTGCAGACGAATGCCGGAGTCAGCCTGCATCGCTTCCAGCACGTCGCGGGTCTGAAAGGCGATGGACTCCAGCGTCGCACGGATAATGTGGTTGGAGTTCACGCCGCGGGTGAGGCCGAAAATCGCGCCGCGGGCATACGGGTCCCAGTACGGTGCGCCAAGACCGGTGAACGCGGGTACCACGTATACGCCGTTGGTATCCTTCACTTTGGTGGCGAAGTACTCGGAGTCGAAGGCATCGCTGATGAGCTTCATCTCGTCGCGCAGCCACTGAATAGACGCGCCGGCCATAAACACCGCCCCTTCCAGAGCGTAGTTCACCTCGCCGCGCGGGCCGCAGGCGATGGTGGTCAGCAGACCGTGGGTGGAGGTGACCGCTTTTTCGCCGGTATTCATCAGCATAAAGCAGCCGGTGCCGTAGGTGTTTTTCGCCATCCCTTCCTTGACGCACAGCTGGCCGAACAGGGCCGCCTGCTGGTCACCGGCGATCCCGGCGATAGGAATACGGGTCCCGCCTTTACCACCGATGTTGGTCTGGCCGTACACTTCGGAAGACTTGCGCACTTCCGGCAGCATGGCGCGCGGAATGTCCAGCGCGTCGAGCATCTTGTCGTCCCAGTCGAGGTCGTGAATGTTGAACAGCATGGTACGTGAGGCGTTGGTGTAGTCGGTGACGTGCACGCGGCCCTGGGTCATCTTCCAGATAAGCCAGGTGTCAACGGTGCCGAACAGCAGCTCGCCGCGCTTCGCACGCTCACGGGAACCTTCGACATGGTCGAGGATCCATTTCACCTTGGTGCCGGAGAAGTACGGGTCCACCACCAGGCCTGTGGCCTTGCGGATATACTCTTCCATCCCGTCACGCTTGAGCTGCTCGCAGATCTCCGCGGTACGGCGGCACTGCCAGACGATAGCGTTGTAGATGGGTTTACCGGTCTCTCGCTCCCACACCACCACGGTCTCACGCTGATTGGTGATGCCGATGGCCGCGATCTGATCGGAGTTGATATCCGCTTTGGCCAGCGCTTCGACCAGCGTCGAGCTTTGGGAAGCCCAGATTTCCATCGGGTCGTGTTCGACCCAGCCTGGCTTAGGATAAATTTGTTCAAATTCTCGCTGGGAGACGCTGACGATATTGGCATCATGATCCATCACAACGGCCCGGGAGCTGGTAGTGCCCTGGTCAAGCGCAACGATATATTTTTTGTCGGTCATAGTCGGTGTCCCGTAGTCAGATTACAGCGAAGCTTTATGTTGAGCGGTGGAAGAGGAGGGGCTCTGTTGCTCTTCCTCCACGCAGGTGTCGCAAGGCAGGTGACGGCCAATCAGCTTACGATAGCTGAATGCGCCCAGCGCCGCGCCGACCACCGGTGCGCACAGCGGCACCAGGAAATAAGGAATATCTTTGCCGCCGGTGAAGGCGACGTCACCCCACCCCGCCAGCCAGGCGAAGGCTTTCGGGCCGATGTCACGCGCCGGGTTCATGGCGAAGCCGGTCAGCGGTCCCATGGAGGCGCCAATCACCGCAATCAGCAGGCCAATCAGCAGAGGGGCCAGCGGGCCGCGCGGTATGCCGTTGCCATCGTCGGTCAGCGCCAGGATGACGCCCATCAGGATAGCGGTAATCACCATCTCTACCGCGAAGGCCTGCACAAAATTGATGTGCGGGTTCGGGTAAGTGGAGAAAATGCCGGCCAGATCGAGGCTTTCCACGCTGCCGCGAATCATATGGTGGGTGGTTTCATAATCGAGGAAAAGATTGTAGTAAAGCCCGTAAACTAATGCCGCAGCGCAAAAGGCGCCAGCGAATTGCGAAATAATAAAAGGAACCACTTTGCGGCCTTCGAAGCAGGCGAACAGCCACAGCGCGATAGTCACCGCTGGGTTAAGGTGCGCACCGGAGACCCCGGCGGTCAGGTAGATCGCCATGGCGACGCCCAGACCCCAGATGATGCTGATTTCCCATTGTCCGAAGCTGGCTCCCGCGACCTTGAGCGCAGCCACGCACCCAACGCCGAAAAAGATCAACAACCCGGTACCGAGGAACTCTGCGATGCACTGGCCTTTTAAGGTTGATGTTTGGCTCATAATCGAATCCTGAAGCGTGGTGATGATTATTGTATGTAGGGTGGTCACAGACGACCATATTGCCATGTAGGCATAGTGTTAATTTATCGTTAACGAGCAAAAACGAGAAATATCGAACTTCAAATGTGTGTGCCTCGTCAAGAAAATGAGCGTTTTCGCGCCATTTGCGCGCATCGAGAGCGCTGCCGGAGCGTTTCACCACGCATTTTGTTAACCATAAAATTAACATTGACCCATGAACTACGAGCGAACTGCGCTGAAAGCACCAGGTAAAGACTGAAAAGTGTTGCAAACCGCAATCTACGCGGCTTGCCGCTGGACAGGGGCGGCGGGGATTCATACAATCGACGATAACACCGCTATGTGCGCTAATTTTCGTTAAGGCGGGACCGCGTATACGAAACACGAGTTTCTATCAACGCCTTGCAAGTTCAGGAGAGGTATGACGATGTCATTAGAAGTGTTTGAGAAATTAGAATCTAAGGTTCAGCAGGCGATTGATACCATCACTCTGTTGCAGATGGAAATCGAAGAGCTGAAAGAAAAGAACAACACCCTGGTGCAGGAAGTTCAGAGCGCGCAGCATGGTCGTGAAGAGCTGGAGCGCGAAAACAGCCAGCTGAAAGAGCAGCAGCAGGGCTGGCAGGAACGTCTGCAGGCGCTGCTGGGTCGCATGGAAGAAGTCTAATCGCTTCGCGCCCTCTCCCGCCCGGGAGGGGGTCATCCTTACTCGCGTCTTTATATCCGCAAGTTATAGCCAATCTTTTTTTATTCTTTAATCATTGAATCGCTTTCTGGCACGCTTAACCCATCACAACACACATAAAGAGAGCGGTGCGATGAATAAGTGGGGCGTAGGGTTAACTCTGTTGCTGGCATCCGCCAGCGTTCTGGCAAAAGACATTCAGCTATTAAACGTATCTTATGATCCAACGCGCGAGCTGTACGAACAGTACAACAAAGCGTTTAGCGCACACTGGAAGCAGGAGACCGGCGACAACGTGGTGATCCGCCAGTCGCATGGTGGCTCTGGCAAACAGGCGACCTCGGTGATTAACGGTATTGAAGCGGATGTGGTCACGCTGGCGCTGGCCTACGATGTCGACGCTATTGCCGAACGCGGCCGCATCGATAAAAACTGGCTGAAACGCCTGCCGGATAACTCTGCGCCGTATACCTCCACCATCGTGTTCCTCGTCCGCAAGGGCAATCCGAAACAGATCCATGACTGGAACGATCTGATCAAACCGGGTGTGTCGGTCATTACCCCGAACCCGAAAAGCTCCGGCGGCGCCCGCTGGAACTACCTGGCGGCCTGGGGCTATGCCCTGCATCAGAATCACGGCGACCAGGCGAAAGCCCAGGAATTCGTCAAGGCGCTGTATAAAAACGTGGAAGTGCTGGACTCCGGCGCACGCGGTTCGACCAATACCTTCGTAGAACGCGGCATCGGCGACGTACTGATCGCCTGGGAAAACGAAGCGCTGCTGGCGACCAACGAACTGGGCAAAGACAAGTTTGAAATCGTGACCCCAAGTGAGTCGATTCTGGCTGAGCCGACCGTCTCGGTGGTCGACAAAGTGGTGGATAAGAAAGGCACGCGCCAGGTGGCGGAAGCGTACCTGAAGTATCTCTACTCGCCGGAAGGCCAGGAGATTGCGGCGAAGAACTTCTACCGCCCGCGCGATCCGAATGTGGCGAAGAAATATGCTAACGAATTCCCGAAACTGAAGCTGTTTACCATCGATCAGGAGTTCGGCGGCTGGACGAAAGCGCAGAAAGAGCACTTCTCCAACGGCGGCACCTTCGACCAGATTAGCCAGCGTTAATTCTCTTGTCCCTGCTTGCGCTACGCTTAGCAGGGCTACAGTTTTGCGTGGTGCGTAGCCCGGGTAAGGCGTCAGCCGCTACCCGGGATAACGCCCCGTCCACCATCTGTTTTCATTTAGTCATCAAATTACGCTACTCTTCCGCTTCAGGCTTAACAGGGAATGAAAATGAGAAGAGTAAGATACTTTTTGCTGGCGCTGCTGGTGGCGATCCTCGCGGCGCTGGCGGGCGGCTACTACTGGCTGCACTCTGGCAACCCGGACGCATTACGCAAGATTGTCCTGCAGCAGTGCGTACCCCATCAGCAACAGCAGCAAAACCCGTCGCCGTGCGCGGAAGTGAACCTCAAGGGCGGCTATGTGCTGTTTAAAGACCGTAACGGCCCGCTGCAGTATTTGCTGATGCCGACCTACCGCATCAACGGCACCGAAAGCCCGCTGCTGCTGGAACCGTTGACGCCGAACTTTTTCTGGCAGGCCTGGCAGGGGCGTGAAATCATGAGCCAGCGCCACGGCGCGCCGGTTCCTGATAACGCGGTATCGCTGGCGATCAACTCGCGCAGTGGACGTACGCAAAACCATTTCCATATTCATATCTCCTGCCTGCGCCCCGATGTGCGCGCGCAGTTAGATAAGGATGCCGCAGCGATCAGCAGCCGCTGGCTGCCGCTACCGGGCGGGCTTCAGGGCCACGAATACCTGGCGCGCCGGGTGACGGAGGCGGAGCTGGCCCAGCGTAGCCCGTTCCTGATGCTGGCGGAAGAGGTGCCGGAGGCGCGTGAACATATGGGACGCTTCGCGCTGGCAATGGCGCAACAGAGCGACGGCTCGCTGGTGCTGCTGGCGACGGAGCGTAACCTGCTGACCCTGAACCGGGCTTCAGCGGAAGAAATTCAGGATCATCGCTGCGCCATCCTTAACGCAAACCACTAGTTCTGGCGTTTACCTGTCTTACCTGTCGTCGTATTCTTGCTGAAAAAAACGACAGGAGACAGGCATGTCGCTCTGGCTTACCCACCCGCTGTTCCTTCCTTCATTGATTGTCGGCGTCACCATCGTGCTCTGGGCGACGTCGCTGCTGCCGGAATTTATCACCGCGCTGCTGTTCTTCGCAGCGGCAATGATGGCGAAAATCGCTCCGCCGGAGGTGATCTTCGGCGGCTTTGCCTCTTCGGCGTTCTGGCTGGTGTTCAGCGGCTTTGTGCTCGGCATCGCCATCCGTAAAACCGGACTGGCGGACCGGGCGGCGCAGGCGCTGTCGGCCAGGCTCACCGACTCCTGGCCGCGGATGGTCGCCAGCGTGGTACTCCTGAGCTACGCCCTGGCGTTCGTGATGCCCTCCAACATGGGGCGCATCGCGCTGCTGATGCCGATCGTGGCGGCGATGGCCCGCCGCGCGGGCATTGCCGACGGCAGCCGCGGCTGGTTCGGCCTGGCGCTGGCGGTGGGGTTCGGCACCTTTCAGCTGTCAGCGACGATTTTGCCCGCCAACGTGCCGAATCTGGTGATGAGTGGCGCGGCGGAAGGCTCGTACGGTATCCATCTGAATTATGTTCCCTATTTACTGCTGCATACGCCGGTGCTTGGCTGGCTGAAAGGGGCGGTGCTGGTGGCGCTGATTTGCTGGCTTTTTCCCGGCAAGCCGCATCCACCGCGCGACCTGGCGCCGCTGCCGCCGATGAGCCGCGACGAGAAACGTCTGGCGTGGCTGCTGGCGGTGGTCCTCTCGCTATGGGTGACCGAGAGCTGGCACGGCGTCGGCCCGGCGTGGACCGGCCTGGCGGCGGCTGTGATCACGCTGCTGCCGCGGGTGGGCTTTATCAACGGCGAGGAGTTTGCCAGCGGGGTGAATATGCGCACCTGCATTTACGTCGCCGGGATTCTGGGGCTAGCGATCGCCGTCACCCAAACCGGGATTGGCGGCGCGGTGGGCAATGCGCTGCTGCAGGTGATGCCCCTGGATAAAGACAATCCTTTCACCAGCTTTCTCGCCCTGACCGGGATAACCAGCGCGCTGAACTTTATTATGACCGCTAACGGCGTGCCGGCGCTGTATACCACCTTTGCCCAGAGCTTTGCCGACGCCACCGGTTTTCCGCTGCTAAGCGTGATTATGATTCAGGTGCTGGGCTATTCCACGCCGCTGCTGCCCTATCAGGCGTCGCCGATCGTGGTGGCGATGGGGTTAGGCAAGGTCCCGGCGAGGGCGGGGATGCAACTGTGTCTGGCGCTGGCGGCGGTGAGTTATCTGATTTTACTGCCGCTGGACTACGCCTGGTATCAGCTGTTGGGGAAACTGTAACGGCAAAAGAAAGCCCGGCTTGCGCTGTGCTAGGCCGGGCTCCCACGTTTTGTCAGTCAACCCGGTCGCGTGTCGCCACCGGGAAAAGCGAATTACGCTTTTTTCGCTGCTTCTGCTGCTTTAACGATCACCGCGAAAGCGTCAGCTTTCAGGGAGGCGCCGCCAACCAGCGCGCCGTCGATGTCCGGCTGGGTGAACAGCTCTGCGGCGTTGCCAGCGTTAACGGAACCGCCGTACTGGATGATCACTTGCTCAGCGATTTTGGCGTCAGCTTTAGCAATGTGGTCACGGATGAATTTGTGCACCGCCTGCGCCTGAGCCGGGGTCGCTGATTTGCCGGTACCGATAGCCCATACTGGTTCGTAAGCGATAACCACGCCTTCGAAAGCGGCAGCGCCCTGGGTTTTCAGCACGGCGTCGATCTGACGTGCGCAAACTTCTTCCGTTTTGCCCGCTTCGTTTTCGGCTTCGGTTTCACCGATGCACAGAACCGGGGTCAGACCCTGCTCTTTCAGCACGGCGAATTTCTTCGCGATCAGCTCGTCGGATTCTTTGTGGTAGGTACGACGCTCGGAGTGGCCGATGATGATGTACTGCGCGCCGATATCTTTCAGCATTTCGGCGGAGGTTTCACCGGTGAATGCGCCGGACAGATTCACGTCAACGTTCTGCGCGCCCAGGTGAATGTGGCTGCCTTCTGCCGCGCGCTTAGCCAGGTCCAGATACATTTCCGGCGGGGCGATGGCAACTGCACAGCCGCTTACGCCAGCCAGCTCGGTACGCAGGTTCGCAACCAGTTCGTTTACCATGTGGCGGCTGCCGTTCAGTTTCCAGTTACCCATCACTAAAGGATGTCGCATTTTAATTCTCCACGCTACTTAAGCGAATCAAGGAATATAGCCGCCCCAGAGGGCAGCATGGTCTGTGAAACAGTATAGAGACTCGTCACTGGAAAGGCTTTGCTTTTTGTCATTTATTGTTACCTTCCAGCGTTTCAGATAGCGCCAGCTTAATCGGTTCAATGGCGAAGGTCAGGCCCTTTTCCCCATGATCTGCCACCACATAGCGCACGGCGCCTTCGGTATCGGCGAAGTAGCGCTTGCCCTTGCCGGCGGCCAGCAGTTTCTGCAGTTTTTGCTGGCTTTGCGCCTGGCTAAAAGTCGGCACGAAGGCGCGGATCATGGCGCTCATATACTCCAGCGCTTTGGTCCTGGCCGCCTTTTGCTCCGGCCCCTGGATCGGCAGCCAGGTGATCTGCATGGATTTGATCTTCAGCGTGCCGCGCTCCAGCGCGGTGGAGGCATAGAGATTTTCGTTAATTTTGCTGGCGGCGCGGGTCAGGTTAGCCCGATCGCGACTGGTGGCGATGGAACGGAATTCGTTCAGAGGCAGCTTTGGGTTATCGGCGTTGAATTTCTCGCGGAACTGACTGATCGACTGGTCAAAGCTCGGCGCGCCGGCGAGCAGGTAGGGCGCTGCCGCGGTCGTCGATTCGCTCTCTGCGGACAACGCGTGCGGGCCGACGGCAAGGCCCATCAGCCCACTTAACCACAAAATTGTCCACTTCTTCATGCCCGTCGTTCCTTTTTTTGCCTGCTGACGATTAAATCGGGAAGCGCGGCGCTTGTCAAAAAGTCACGACGCCAGGGTAAACTACGCAGACGATGATGATAAGGAAAAACGCATGACCCTACAGCAGTGGTTATTCTCAATTAAAGGGCGCATTGGCCGCCGCGATTTCTGGATCTGGATTGCCATCTGGCTGGTGACCATGAGCGCCTTGTTTACCCTGGCAGGCAGCAATCTGCTCAACCTGCAGACGGCGGCGTTTATTATCGTCTGCCTGCTGTGGCCGACGGCGGCGGTGGTGGTCAAGCGGCTGCACGATCGCGGCAAATCCGGGCTGTGGGCGCTGCTGATGGTTCTGGCGTGGATGCTGCTGGCGGGGAACTGGGCGATGTTGCCGCAGGTCTGGCAGTGGGGCGTCGGGCGCTTTGTGCCGACGCTGATTATCGTCATGATGCTGATCGACCTGGGGGCGTTTGTCGGCACCCAGGGCGAGAATAAGTTCGGCAAGGAGACCCAGGACGTGCGCTGGAAAGCGGACGCCTGATTACCAGTAGTGCTCCGCCGTCATATGGCCCGGCCGGCGACGCAGATGTTTGGTCATCTGCCGGGTCTCTTTTAACAGCTGTTGGGTATCGCGCACCATTTGCGGGTTGCCGCACAGCATCACATGGCTGGTGTCAGTGGTCATCGGCAGGCCGACGGCCTCTTCCAGCGCGCCGGTTTCAATCAGAAACGGCACCCGGCCGGTCAGCGAGCCTTCCACGGTTTCGCGGCTGACCACCGTCTGAATACGGAGTTTGCCGGCATAGCGCTGCTCCAGTTCGCGCATTAGCGGCAGATAGCTCAGGTCCGCGGCGTAGCGGACGGCGTGGACCAGCACCAGGTTATTAAAGCGCTCAAGGTCCTTGCCTTCCTGCAAAATTGACAGGTACGGCCCGAGGGCAGTGCCGGTCGCCAGCATCCACAGGGTATCGCAATCCGGTACTTCCTCGAGGACGAAGAAACCTGCCGCTTCACTCACCACCAGGACTTCATCGCCCGGCTTCAGCGCCGCCAGACGCGGGCTCAGCTTGCCTTCCGGGACGGTGACCAAATAGAACTCAAGATCGGGATTGCCGGGGGCGTTGACGTAGGAGTAGGCGCGCTGCACGCGTTCGCCGTCGATTTCCAGCCCGAGCTTGGTAAATTGCCCGGCGGTAAACGGATGAACAGGCGCCCGCACGTATAAACTGAACAAGGCGTCCGTCCAGTACTCCACTTTTGTCACTTTGCCGCTAACCCAGTCCGCCATCGTCTTCTCCTGTTGCCAAGCGATGCCTTATCTTCGGTCCAGACGAGCCAGATTTCCACCCCGAAGGCGCAAGAAAGCTCTATTGATCAAATATAAACGAAGAACAGGGCAACCGCCTGCGGACGGTTGCCTGGGAGAGAAAAAGCGGTATTACAGGATGTGCTGCTGAATGTCCGGATCTTTACGGTCGAGGTAATGAATCGACTGAATACGACGGATAGTGCGCGACTTGCCGCGGATCAGCAGCGTCTCGGTAGTGGCCATGTTGCCCTTGCGGGTGATGCCGTCCAGCAGATCGCCTTTGGTGATCCCGGTGGCGGAGAAGACGACGTTATCGCTGCGCGCCATTTCATCCAGACGCAGCACTTTGCCCGCTTCAATGCCCATGGTTTTGCAGCGCGCCAGCTCATTTTCACCGATGCGGCGGTTCTCTTCGTTATCGCCCTTCACGTGGTGGCGAGCCAGCAGGCGCCCCTGCATATCCCCGTCGAGGGCGCGGATCACCGCGGCGGAAACCACCCCTTCCGGCGCGCCGCCGATGCCGTACAGTACGTCGACTTCGCTATCCGGCATGCAGGTGAGAATAGAGGCCGCGACGTCGCCATCGGGAATAGCGAACACGCGCACGCCCAGCTGCTGCAGCTGGGCAATGACCGCGTCGTGGCGCGGTTTCGCCAGCACGGTGACGGTCAGCTCGCCCAGCGGCTTGTTCAGGGCGCGGGCGATATTGTGCAGGTTCTCTTCCAGCGGCAGATTGAGATCGATAGCGCCTTTAGCGCCCGGGCCGACGATCAGCTTTTCCATATACATATCCGGCGCGTTGAGGAAGCAGCCCTTATCGCCGACCGCCATCACCGCCAGGGCGTTGGCCTGGCCCATCGCCGTCATGCGGGTGCCTTCGATGGGATCGACGGCGATATCTACCGCATCGCCCTTGCCGGTACCCACTTTTTCGCCGATATAAAGCATCGGCGCTTCATCGATTTCGCCCTCGCCGATGACGATGGTGCCGTCGATATTGACGAGGTTAAGCATAATGCGCATGGCGTTAACCGCTGCGCCGTCGGCGGTATTCTTATCGCCGCGGCCCAGCCATTTATAGCCCGCCAGCGCGGCGGCTTCGGTGACACGCGAAAATTCGATGGCCAGTTCTCGTTTCATAATCCACTCGTTGTGTAGAAAAATTGCCCGCAGCGCGGCAAAAGCGCGCTACGCGTTGGAATAGCGTTCGGTTTCCGGCATCCAGCGCTCGATAAGCGCCTGGGCCTGTAGCGGATAGCGTTCATGAATGTGGCGAGCAATGCGTTGAACATCGGGGATCATCGCCTGATCGCGCAGTAAGTCCGCCACTTTAAATTCGGCGTTGCCGGTCTGGCGGGTGCCGAGCAGCTCGCCGGGACCGCGAATTTCGAGGTCTTTCTGGGCAATGACGAAACCATCGTTGCTGTCGCGCAGGACCTGCAGACGTTTCTGCGCCGTTTTGGAGAGCGGCGATTTATAGAGTAGCACGCAGTGGGAAGCGACCGCGCCGCGACCAACGCGTCCTCTGAGCTGGTGCAGCTGCGCCAGACCCAGACGTTCAGGGTTTTCGATAATCATCAGGCTTGAGTTAGGCACGTCGACGCCGACTTCAATCACCGTGGTGGCTACCAGCAGATGCATCTCGCCCTGTTTGAAGGCCTGCATCACCGCCTGCTTCTCCGCCGGTTTCATCCGCCCGTGGACGAGGCCGATATTGAGCTCCGGCAGCGCCAGTTTGAGCTCTTCCCAGGTGGCTTCCGCCGCCTGGGCTTCCAGCAGATCGGACTCTTCAATCAGCGTACAGACCCAATAGGCCTGGCGACCTTCATGGGTACAGGCGTTGCGCACGCGGTCGATAATATCGCTGCGCCGGGTGTCGGGGATGGCGACGGTGGTCACCGGAGTTCGGCCTGGCGGCAGCTCGTCGATAATCGAGGTGTCCAGATCGGCGTAGGCGGTCATCGCCAGGGTGCGGGGGATCGGCGTGGCGGTCATGATCAGCTGATGCGGGTGGAACCCCTGCTGCTGACCTTTCTCCCACAGCGCCAGCCGCTGATGCACGCCGAAGCGGTGCTGTTCGTCAATAATCACCAGCGCCAGGCCGTTAAACTGCACCTGCTCCTGGAAGATGGCGTGAGTGCCGACAATCATCTGCACTTCGCCGCTGGCGATAGCCTCCTGCTGCGCCTGACGGGCTTTGCCTTTCTGTTTGCCCGCCAGCCAGCCGACTTCTATGCCCAGCGGTTCGAACCAGCTGCGGAAGTTATTGGCATGCTGCTCGGCAAGCAGTTCGGTGGGCGCCATCAGCGCCACCTGTTTGCCGTGGACGATAGCGCGCAAGGCGGCCAGGGCAGCGACCAGCGTTTTACCGGAGCCAACGTCGCCCTGCACCAGGCGCATCATCGGCACGTCCAGCGCCATATCGTGTTCAATCTCGGCGGTAACCCGCGCCTGCGCGCCGGTGGGCTTAAAGGGCAGGGAGGCCAGCAGTTGGTTTTTCAGGGTATCGTTGGCGCCGAGCGGCAGGGCGTGATAGCGC
Source organism: Klebsiella sp. 4_1_44FAA (assembly GCF_000238715.1). Lineage (NCBI taxonomy): Bacteria > Pseudomonadati > Pseudomonadota > Gammaproteobacteria > Enterobacterales > Enterobacteriaceae > Klebsiella > Klebsiella sp. 4_1_44FAA. The sequence goes on along the minus strand of NZ_JH414801.1, from coordinate 336,434 downwards.
TGGGCGCCTGCCCGCAGCGCCAGCATGCTGAGGTTATGCGCCAGCAGCTCTTCCAGAATCAGACGCTGCTGCGCCGGGTGCTTGCCGCTTTCCAGCTCGCTAAGTTGCAAGGAGGGAGGCGGGCGGTGCAGCGTACGCAGCGCCTCCGGCAGGCTCATCATCCCCTGCGCCAGCTCCGGCGGCAGGAGTTCGCTAATCGCGCAGGTTTCCAGGAGCTCAAGCGCCTGATCGGTGAGCTTGCGCAGGGTCGCCTGCTTGATGCCTTCGGTGGTCGGATAGACTGGGGTTAACGTTTCCTGCAGCTCCGGGGTGCTCATATCGCCCTGGACGCGATATTCCGGGTGGATCATCTCGGCGCCGTACTTCCCGCGTTTGGCTTCACCGTAGGCCAGCACCCGACGACCGGTCGCGAGGCTGTTTTTCATCGCCGCGTTGAAGTTGAAAAAGCGCATGGTGAGGATGCCGGTGCCATCGCTGATCTGGCAGGTCATCATCCGCCGGCCGCCGAAGGTGATATTGCTGTTGAGCACTTCACCTTCCACGGTGGCATAAACTCCGGGAAGCAGCTCGGCTATCGGGTAAAGATGGGTGCGATCTTCGTAGCGTAAAGGCAGGTGCAGCAGCAGATCCTGTACCGTATGCAGGCCAATCTTCGCCAGTTTGCTGCTCTGCGCAGCGCCCACACCGGTGAGTGAACTGAGCGGAACGGCATCTAACAGGTGGCCTGACATTGGGTTTACCTCGCAGCCTGCATGGTAGCCCACCACGCGGCATCGGCTTCCACTTCGCCCTGCTCGTTAACGTGGGGGTAAGGCAGACCTTTTTGTCTGGCGACGCGGGCCAGCACCGGATAGCCGCCTTCGAACAGCAGGCGCTGCTGCTCTTGTGGCGGCAGCATGCTGTTGGCGCGTTGGTACATCCCGGCATTCTGCCGCTGGCGCTGCGCCTCGTAAAGGATCAGCGCCGAGGCGACGGAGACGTTCAGCGACTGCACCATGCCGATCATCGGGATAATGATGTCCTGATCGGCCAGCGCCAGCGCTTCCTGGGTGATGCCGGTTTTTTCCTGACCCATCAGGATGCAGGTTGGACGCGTATAGTCGATTTCACGAAAATCGATGGCTTTGTCGGAAAGGTGAGTGGCGAGAATTTGCATGCCCTGGCCTTTCAGGTGGCCGACGGCATCTGCGATAGTGCGGTGGGTTTTAACCTGCACCCAGCTGTTGCTGCCCGCGGCGGCGGAGGCCATGGTACGCATCCGGCTGCTCGGCCAGACGGCATGCACTTCGTGTACGCCAACGGCATCTGCGGTCCGGATGACCGCAGAGACGTTATGAGGCTTATGGACCTGCTCCATGCAGACCGTCAGGTCAGGCTGACGCCTGGCGAGCATCTCGCAGATACGCTCGTAGCGCTTTGAGTTCATAAAGCTAGTTTCGGTTACGGGTGACTTTAATCACGTCCGGCATGACGCGGATTTTGCGCATGATATTCGCCAGATGCACGCGGTCGCGCGCGGTCAGGCGGATAAAGGCGCTGTATACGCGGCCATCTTTCTCTTCCGTATTCAGGCTCTGGATATTGGAAGACGCGGTGTTGATCGCCGCCGTCAGGTTAGCCAGCGCGCCCTGGTGGTTAAACATGTCCACCTTGATTTCGGTGATGAACTCCTGAGCGGTCTCTTTATCCCACTCAACCGCCATAAATTTCTCCGGCTCTTTCTGGTAGCCGCGAATGTTACGACAGGATTCATGGTGGATAACCAGCCCTTTACCCGGGCTGACGTGGGCGATAATCGGGTCACCTGGAATTGGACGACAGCACTTGGCGAAGGTGATCAACACGCCATCGGCGCCTTTGATTGGCAGATGACCGTGGTTCGACGCGTTAGCCGGCACCGGCGCCGCAGCGGCTTCGCCCTGCTGCAGGTTTTTTGCCACCACGACGCTCATGGCGTTGCCCAGACCGATTTCCGCCAGCAGATCGTCAAGCGAGGCCAGCTTCATGCGATCGAGTTCGCGCTGGATATTCTCCGGCGGGATCTCGGCGAGTTTGCGGCTTCCGCCCAGCGCGTGATTGAGCAGACGACGGCCAAGGCTAACCGAATCGTCGCGCTTAAGGTTTTTCAGCAGCTGACGGATCTTGGCGCGCGCTTTCGAACTGACGACAAAGTTCAGCCAGGCGGCGTTCGGGCGAGCGCCCGGCGCGGTGATAATTTCGACAGTCTGACCGCTGGAGAGCGGCTGCGACAGCGGATAGGGCTGACGGTCGACGCGCGCGCCGACGCAGGCATGACCGATATCGGTATGCACCGCGTAGGCGAAGTCCACCGGCGTGGCGCCGGCAGGCAGTTCGACAATGCGCCCTTCCGGGGTGAAAACGTAAATCTCATCGGGGAACAGATCGGATTTTACGCTCTCGATAAATTCAAACGAGCTACCGGCGCTCTGCTGTAGCTCCAGCAGGCTTTGCATCCAGCGCTGAGCGCGGATTTGCGCGGTGGTGCTGCTTTCGCCGCCGTGCTCTTTATAAGCCCAGTGCGCCGCTACCCCCATCTCCGCCATCTGGTCCATGTCTTCGGTACGAATTTGTACCTCGACCGGGACGCCGTGGGGGCCGATCATCGAGGTGTGCAAAGACTGATAGCCGTTAGCTTTCGGAATGGCGATGTAGTCTTTAAAACGACCCGGACGCGGTTTGTAGAGGCTGTGCATCTGGCCGAGCACGCGATAGCAGATATCGGCATCATGGACGATAACGCGGAAGGCGTAGATATCCATGATCGAGTGAAAACGTTGCTCTTTGAGCACCATTTTACAGTAGATGGAGTATAGATGCTTCTCGCGACCGCTGACGCGGCAGGGGATCCCCGCTTCCTGCAAACGCCCTTCGATTTCGGAGAGGATCTTTTGAATCATCTCCTTACGGTTGCCGCGCGCCGCTTTGACCACCTCTTTAATGACGCGGTAGCGATTAGGGTACAGTGCTTCAAAGCCCAGCTCTTCGAGCTCGGTTTTGATGTGATGGATGCCTAAACGGTGCGCCAGCGGGCTGTAAATTTCCAGGGTTTCGCGGGCGATGCGGCGGCGTTTATCCGGGCGCAGCGAGCCCAGAGTACGCATGTTGTGGGTGCGGTCGGCAAGCTTGATGAGGATGACGCGGATGTCCTGCACCATCGCCATGATCATTTTGCGAAAGTTTTCGGCCTGCGCCTCTTTCTTATCGCGGAACTTGAGCTTATCAAGTTTCGACACCCCCTCTACCAGCTCGGCGACGCTTTTACCAAAAAGCTGTTCCATGTCCTGGTAGGTGGCGGGGGTATCTTCAATCACATCATGCAGCAGCGCGGCCATCAGCGTTTCATAGTCGAGCTTCATCTCGGCCAGAATGCAGGCTACCGCGACCGGGTGCGTGATATAGGGTTCACCGCTTGAACGTGTCTGACCCTCGTGAGCGTCACGTGCAACGAGATACGCCTGCCGCAGACGCTTAATCTGGTCTTCCGGCAGGTAGTTTTGAATCAGCTGATTCAGGCTTTCAAACAGATACAAGGGCGACCCGCTGTGTGATTAACGACGACCTTCAGCAATCGCGGTAACGGCTTGTAATTCAGCGGCTTCCTGCTCTTGCTGTTCCTGGCGCTCACGTACGTCGAGGATCTGGTTGTTGATCAGACCTTCTTCGATTTCGCGCAGTGCGATAACGGTGGTTTTATCGTTTTCTTCCGGTACCAGCGGATCCTTTCCGCCAACCTGCATCTGACGAGCGCGACGCGCGGCGACCAGTACCAGGTCAAAACGGTTACCAATTTTCTCTACAGCGTCCTGAACAGTTACGCGTGCCATACTTAAAATGCTCCACAGGTGAAGAAATGACTGGGCATGATACTGAATGTGGGTTCAGTCTGCCAATAGTTTGGTGATTAAAGCGCCATGTCGCTGCTTTTGGCGGCTCATGCGCAGACGTTCAGCGCGGATGATATTTTTCAGGTCGCTCAGGGCGGTGTCAAAATCATCGTTCACAATCAGGTAATCATATTCCGCGTAATGGCTCATTTCCGCAACGGCCTGGGCCATCCGTTTCGCGATCACCTCTTCGCTGTCCTGGCCGCGGCCGCGCAGGCGACGGTCCAGTTCATCTTTTGACGGCGGCAGAATAAAAATACTGCGCGCGCCGGGCATGCTTTTACGGATCTGCTGCGCGCCTTGCCAGTCGATATCGAGGAAGACATCGACGCCGGTCGCCAGCACCTGCTCGATCGCTTTACGCGACGTGCCGTAATAGTTGCCAAAGACCTCTGCATGTTCCAGAAACGCGTTTTCGCCAATCATCGAGCGGAATTCGTCGTGATTCACGAAGAAATAGTGTTCGCCGTGCACTTCACCCGGACGCGGCGCCCGCGTGGTATGGGAGACCGATACCTGGGTGTCATACAACGGTTGGGTTTTTAATAAAGCCTGAATCAGGCTGGATTTACCCGCGCCGCTAGGGGCGGAAACAATATAAAGCGTGCCTTGAGCCATGAGTGTCTTTTGTATGTGGTTATCGAAAGAGGTCCTACATACGAGCCTATTATACACGTCGCCGCGGCGTGACGCAGTCATTGTCACACTTTTTGCCGCTGTTTCTTTCATTTTGCCTGCCGTTTTCCTGAATTCGCCAGCCGTTGCTGCAATGAGGCGTAAATCCTGGAAGGCGCTTCGCAAGGCGAAAAAGCTTCCGTCGCGGCTCGCGGCATTCTGCAGCAGACTCTCCGCGAGGTGATGGTGGAGGGGACTGCAATGCGTAAAGGAGGGTGGTGGCTGGCGTTAGGGATGTTCTCTGCCAGCGCGCTGGCGACGTGTCCGGACTGGCCGCCGGACAGAGGAAGGCAGGAGACATCACGCCTTCATCAGCAAATTGTCGCCTGGAAAGAGGCTTACTGGCGGCAGGGCGCCAGCGGAGTGAGCGATGACGTTTACGACCAGCTCACCCTGCGCCTGGCGCAGTGGCGACAATGCTTTCCGGGCGCGACGCCTGAGGATGACGATCTGCCTCCGCCCACCGGCGATGCGCGTCATCCGGTGGCCCATACCGGCGTGCGCAAGCTGGCGGATGAGGACAGCGTTGCCCGCTGGATGAAAAATAAATCCGACCTGTGGATACAGCCTAAAGTGGACGGCGTGGCGGTGACTCTCGTTTATCGCCAGGGGCGTCTGGTTCAGGCCATTAGCCGCGGCGATGGTTTACGCGGTGAGGCATGGACCGCCCGAGCGCGGCAGATCCCGGCGCTGGCGAAAGTGATGACCGGTGAACTGGCCGACAGCGTACTGCAGGGGGAACTGTTTCTGCGCCGGGACGGCCATGTCCAGCAGCGGGCCGGGGGGATGAATGCGCGGGCGAAAGTCGCCGGGTTGATGATGCGAGCCGACGCGGCGGCGGCGCTCAGTCAACTGGACGTTTTTATCTGGGCCTGGCCAGACGGCCCGTCGGATATGCGCCGTCGTCAGCAGCTGCTGGCGCAGGCGGGGTTTAAGTACAGCGGACAATATACCCATCCGGTGTCGCGCATCGAGCAGGTGGCGCAGTGGCGCCAGCGCTGGTATCGCTCGCCGCTGCCCTTCGTCAGCGACGGTGTGATTGTGCGCGAAGGACGCGAGCCGCCGGGACGAGTCTGGTCGCCCGGAAAGGGCGAGTGGCTGGCAGCCTGGAAATATCCTCCGGCATCGCGGGTGATGCAGGTACGGGCGATCCGTTTCAGTACCGGCCGCAGCGGCAGACTCAACGTGGTGGCCGAGCTTGAGCCCCAGCGGCTGGATGATAAACGCGTGCAGCGGGTTAACGTTGGCTCTGTGTCCCGCTGGCAGATGCTGGATATTGGGGTTGGCGATCAGCTGCAGATCAGTCTGGCAGGGCAGGGTATTCCTCGGGTCGACGCCGTCGTCTGGCGGACGGCCGAGCGCCATAAACCGACGCCGCCGCCGGCGAAATTTAATGCGCTAACCTGCTATTTCGCCACCCCTGAGTGCAGCGAACAGTTTCTTTCCAGGCTGATCTGGTTGTCATCAAAGTCCGCCCTGAATGTCGATGGCGTGGGGGAAAATTTATGGCGCGTCATTCAGCAGCAAAACCCGATGACGCATATTTTTTCCTGGCTGGCGCTTACCGTTGAGCAGCTGCAGGCGGTGCCAGGGATTTCCGCCGCCCGCGGGCAGCACCTCTGGCATCATTTTGATCTCGTTCGCAAACGACCTTTTATCCGCTGGGTGCTGGCGATGGGGATCCCGGTGCCGCAGGGGGCGCTGGCGCAGCTCGAAAGCGAGAACTGGCATCTGCTGGCGGCAAAAAGTGAAGCGCAATGGCGCACGCTGCCTGGCGTGGGGGAGATCAGAGCCCGCCAGCTGGTGGCTTTCCTGCACCATCCGGACGTGGTGGCGCTGGCGCAATGGCTTAGCGGGCAGCGCATCCCCGGATTTTAAGGCGGTTAGTGGGCGTCATGGGTGTAGTGGAAGACCGGTAGCCCCAGTTTCCAGCGCAGCGCCAGCATGCGGGCGGTAAAGCCGAACAGCAGTGTAGCCAGCACCACCACATCGTGGCTGCTGACGTAATGTTGCAGAGCAATATAGAGTACGGCTGCGGCAAAGGAGATCCCGGCATACAGCTCTTTCTGGAAGACCAGCGGAATGCGTTTGCAGAACATATCGCGCAGTACGCCGCCGAAGACACCGGTGATCACGGCGGCAATAGAGGCGATAACCGGGCCTTCGCCCATGTCCAGGGCGATCTGCGCGCCGATGATGGAAAACACGATCAGCCCCAGCGCGTCCAGCACCAGAAACAGCCGACGAAGGTGCGGCATCACCGGAGCGGCAATAGTCGTGAGGACGGCGGCGATGGCGACAATGATGACATATTCGGGATGCTTCACCCAACCAAGAGGATAGTGCCCCAGCAGGATATCGCGAACGGAACCCCCGCCCAGCGCGGTCGCAGTGGCGATAATGATGACGCCAAACGTATCCATCCGCCGGCGCCCGGCAGCCAGTGCGCCGGTCATGGCTTCCGCGGTGATACCGATTAAATACAGAACATGAAGCAGCATAGATCCCCCCAGGTAATGGCGGGCAGGTTAACGATTTGTGCGCAGGATCACGATTGAGATTTTCTAAAGCGAATCATTTACGCCAGGAAAAATTAATGGAAGTAGTATCTGTGATGGCTTGATTTAAAGGTTTATTGATTTTTAGGGATTTTTATTGATTAGAAAAAGTAATGCTAAGTGAAGCGATGGGTATCACTATCGAAAACACTATGATTACGCAATGTTTAAGTCTCGTCCTTTATTCTTTTATTTTTCCTTTTCAAGGCCTGAGAAAATGAGCGTCGCCGCCGGGAATAAAAATCATCTGATCCGCCTGATAGCCGTGGTATTAACCGGGATTCTGGCCGGTCTGTCCGGCATGGTTTTGGCACTAATTTTACACGCGATTCAGCACCTGGCTTTTGGTTACAGTTATGGGCAGATCGTCGGTTCGGTGTCATTTTTACAGGGCGTCACGGAGTCGTCCTGGCCACGCCGCATCGTGGCAATCGTGGCCGGCGGCGCCGTCGCCGGATTTGGCTGGTGGCTGCTTGGTCGCTATGGGCAGAGGCGGGTTTCCATTGCGGCGGCTGTGGCCAACCCCTGCGTACCCATGCCCGCGGGCACCACGACGATCCACGCGCTGCTGCAGATCGTCACCGTAGCGCTGGGCTCCCCGCTTGGCCGCGAAGTGGCGCCCCGGGAAATGGGCGCGCTGGGGGCGGGGATGGTGGCGCGTAAGCTGCGCCTGCTGGAAGATGAAACCCGCACGCTGATTGCCTGTGGGGCGGGCGCGGGTCTGGCGGCGGTCTATAACGTCCCGCTGGCCGGGGCGTTGTTCAGCCTTGAGGTCATGCTGCTGTCGTTTAGCTGGGAAAAAACGCTGGCGGCGATAATGACCTCGGCGATTGCCGCCTGGACGGCCACCCTGGGGTTAGGGGATGAATCGCAATACCATTTTGTTTCCAGCGCACTTCCGCACACCTTTCTCTGGTGGGCGATTCTGGCGGGCCCGATTCTTGGCACCGGCGCCTGGCTCTTTCGCAAAGCGACCAGCGCGGCGCGTTCACGCGCGCGAAGTAACTGGCAGATGCCGGTGTTCTGTCTGCTGGGGTTTTCTCTTCTTGCCATCCTGAGTCTTTATTTCCCCGAGCTTCCGGGCAATGGCAAGGGTCCAATGCAGCTGGCGCTCAGCGACGGGCTGCCTCTCTCCATGGTCGCTGTCCTGTTAGTATTGAAGATGGTGGTGATTCTGGCGGTGCTGCGCGGCGGCGCGGAGGGTGGATTGTTAACCCCAGGGCTGGCGGTGGGCGGATTGGTCAGCCTGCTGCTCTGCGCGCTCTGGCAGCTCGGCTTCCCTGGCGGTGATAAAAGCAGCTTCGCTGTGGTGGGGGCGGCCGCGTTTCTCGCCGCCTCCATGCAGATGCCGTTGACCGCAGTGGCGCTGGTGATGGAGTTTACCCACATGGATCACAGCTATCTGGCTCCGGCGCTGCTGTGCGCGGCAGGGGCGTTTTTAACCTGCCGGGTGCTGGATAAAAAATAGGCTTACCGAGCCGCGGTGAAAGTCAGGGAGGGGCCCGTTGATCCTGAAAGTAAAATCAGCCGCGTTTTTCCCTGATGGTTGCCTCATGGTTAATAAGCCATATTTTTCGTGCAATGCCGCCGCCGTAACCGGTCATCGAACCATCTTTGCCGATAATTCGATGGCACGGGATGATAATCGCGACGCGGTTAGCGCCGTTTGCAGCAGCCACCGCGCGCGTGGCCGTTGGTTTACCTATCTCCATCGCAATCGATTGATAATGCGTCGTCTCACCGAAGCTAACGTGCTGTAAACGGCGCCAGACCGCTCGCTGGAATTCGCTGCCTGGGGTATCAAGCGCCACCTCGAACGATTGACGCTGTCCGGCGAAATACTCCGTTATTTCCTGTTGCGCCTGCCTGGTGTGGGCATTTTCACCTGCGATGATGCTGGCGTTGAACCGCCGCTGCAGGTCGCTGAATTCTGACTCCAGCGCTCGTCTGTCGACAAACTCCAGCAGACAAATTCCCCGTTGCGTTGCACAAACAAACATTGGCCCTAACGGGGTGGTAAAACGATGAATTAAAACAACCTGGCGTTGCGCGCTGGGTGCGAAACCTGTCAATTTTTTGCAGGTATAGCCGAAGCCGCTTAAGGACTCGTAACCGCTATCGAAAGCGACATCGGTAGTTGAGCGGCCTGCTTTTAATTCCTGAAGCGCCATATTCAAACGCTGCATCCGTTGAAAAGCCTGAAAGGTGATCCCGTGGTTTTGCAGGAACCAGCGGCGAACGCGTTCCGGGCTAATATCGTGCTGACGTAGCTCGCTATCGCTGAGGCGGACCTTTGGAGCTTCTCGCAGCAGGCGGAGCGCTTGTTCAACAAAGGCGGGGGCCGTCCGGGCATTCTCCGTCGGGCGACAGACTTTGCATGGCCGGAAGCCGGCATCCAGCGCGGATTTAAAGTCATTATAAAATTCGACGTTTTCCCGCCGGGGTTTTCGCGCCCGACAGACCGAGATACAAAATACGCCGGTGGTTTTCACGCCGACGAAAAAAACGCCGGTGAATTCCACCGCGCGTTCAAGCAGCGCCTGATACCAGATATCGCACTGCATGCTGTCGGTAATTTTCATGGTCAAAAAACACCTGAGAAAGAGTGTTGGGTTTGCACCTGACATAATAAGTCTTTCAGTCTGGCCTGCGTCGCAGCATAAATAAAATTGCCCATCGAAATTCGTTTTACGCCCAGTGTCGATAAGGTGCTGAAGTCAGCCAGCTCAGGCATACACATTACGTTTAAGGGTAAAGGCACGTGGTGAACGATGGCGGTAATATCCTCCGCGCGGGTGACGCAAGGCACAAAAAAACCGCATGCGCCGTGTTTGGCGTAGAGTTGACCGCGATAGAGCGTCTGAACCAGCGCATCTTGTACGTTGAGAAGAAAGGTATCGGTGCGGACATTAACAAACAGACCGGGACAGGCGCGGGTTATTTCCTGCAGTTTGACGGCAAAGCGCTCCGCATCGTCAAGACGACGCGTACCATCCACCACATGACTATCCTCGAGATTTATTCCACTCACGCCGAGATGCGCCAGACGCCGGATATTGTCAATGATGTGGCTGGTTGTCGCGCCGTAGCCCGCCTCTAAATCGACGCTTAACGGCAGTTCGCTAACGGTTTTGATGCGTGAGACGACATAAAACAGCTCGTCAAAACTCATCTCTTCGCCATCTTCATACCCTAACATTGCGGCGATAGCAGCGCTGGAGGATCCCAGCGCCTGATAACCAGCCTGCTGAGCAGCCTGAGCGCTGCTGGCATCCCAGACATTGGCAAGCAACAAAGGTTGGTTTTGCTGGTGAAGTGCATTAAAGTCCATTCTTTTCTCTCGCGGTAGTGTTTTCCTGACTGTGCCGCGTTGTGCTTATTTGCCACAACCGAAAACTGGACGACTATTTTTTATGAGTAGATTCTTATCATTCACCCGTGAGAGAGATAAATAAAAAGGCCATGATTTATCATGGCCCTGGATACCGAAATACGATAACAAACGAGAAAGCGTTACTCGATATTCTGGATTTGCTCGCGCATTTGCTCGATGAGTACCTTCAGCTCAATCGCGGAGTTGGTCACCTCGGCGTTAATCGATTTTGACGCCAGGGTGTTCGATTCACGGTTGAACTCCTGCATCATAAAGTCGAGACGGCGACCCACAGCTTCTTTCTTCTTCAGAATGTTATAGGTCTCTTTAACGTGCGCTTCGAGACGGTCCAGTTCTTCGGCAACGTCGATACGCTGCGCCATCAGCACCAGCTCTTGCTCAAGGCGGTTATTTTCCAGCTGCACTTCCGCATCTTCCAGCTTGGCGACCAGACGCTCGCGCTGCCACTGGAGAATTTCCGGCATATGAGCGCGAACTTTCGCCACTTCGCCGCTCACGCCTTCAAGCCGCTGCTCGATAAGCGCTTTCAGGGCCTGGCCTTCCGTTTCGCGGGCGACGATGAAGTCGTCCAGCGCGCCGTCAAGAGCGGCCAGAATGTCGGCGGCGATGGCGTCGAGATCCTGCTCTTTGGCGGCCATCACGCCCGGCCAGCGCAGGATATCAACCGGGTTGATTTCCCCTTCATCGCTCTGCATTTTCACCCAGTTGGCAGCGTTTACCAGCTGTTTAGCCAGCTTTTCGTTGAGGATGAGTTCACCCTGAGCGCTGGGATCTTGTTCAAAACGCAAGGTGCATTCGACTTTACCGCGAGTCAAGCGGGCGCGAATGCGCTCGCGTACCACGGGCTCCAGACTACGGAACTGCTCCGGCAGGCGGAAGTACGTTTCCAGATAGCGCTGGTTTACCGAGCGCAGCTCCCATGCGGCGCTACCCCAGTCACCCTTGATTTCACGGCGGGCATAGGCGGTCATACTGCGGATCATAGGCGTTCCTGTTTTCGTAATAATGAATGCAAGGATTATAGCCGTGCGGGCGGTGACTTAACAGGAATAGTGATGAAATACTTCAAGGACGATTGTTTTAACGGATATAGCCGCAAAGTTATTTTCGCCAGGGGCTGTAGGTGGGGTTATATATTATGGGAATCCGTAGTTAATATTTTCTGATATTAGATGCGGGCATGGAATTCGGATGCCTTTGTACAAATGCATATACCGCCAGAAAAACTATTCTGTGAGTTTTAGGAAGTATAATCACCAGAAATGAGATAGGGTATTACCTTTAAGCATTATGTATGTTTTTTTTGCATTGATTACTATAAATTTATTAAAACTTTGGTGGTTGTATTTATGGTGAGAATACTGTTGTATTAATTATATCTAAGGAAGGTGCGAACAAGTTCCTGATATGAGATCATCATATTCATCCGGAGCGCATCCCAGAGGGACATCATGAGCAATCAACTCACCTTCGCCGATAGTGAATTCAGCACTAAGCGCCGTCAGACCCGAAAAGAGATTTTCCTCTCCCGCATGGAGCAGATTCTGCCATGGCAGAATATGACCGCTGTCATCGAGCCGTTTTATCCCAAGGCGGGCAATGGCCGACGGCCCTATCCGCTGGAGACCATGCTGCGTATTCACTGCATGCAGCATTGGTACAACCTGAGCGACGGTGCCATGGAAGATGCCCTGTACGAAATCGCCTCCATGCGCCTGTTTGCCCGATTATCCCTGGATAGCGCCCTGCCGGATCGCACCACCATCATGAATTTCCGCCACCTGCTCGAGCAC
>NZ_JH414801.1:223203-323960 GCF_000238715.1 Klebsiella sp. 4_1_44FAA | reverse complement strand
CGCCACAGCGCGAGGAGCTGGCCGAGGTGGATGTGGACTGGCTGATCGCCGAGCGTCCGGCAGGTAAAACCTGAAGCAGCATCCGCGCAAGAACAAAACGGCCATCAACATCGAATACATGAAAGCCAGCATCCGTGCCAGGGTGGAGCACCCGTTTCGCATCATCAAGCGGCAGTTCGGCTTCGTGAAAGCCAGATACAAGGGGCTGCTGAAAAACGATAACCAACTGGCGATGTTATTCACCCTGGCCAACCTGTTTCGGGTGGACCAAATGATACGTCAGTGGGAGAGATCTCAGTAAAAACCGGAAATAACGCCAGAAATGGTGGAAAAAATAGCCTAAATAGGCTGATTCGATTGTTTGCGGGAAAAAAATCGGCCCAGATCCGCGAAATTTTAATCAGCGAGTCAGCTTGGGAAGAAATGACCTGCTTATTCGCACCTTCCCAAAAAGAGGATGATTTCGAGCTTATCATTCATCGCATGTTTAACCCTGAGGGGATAACCCAGTTTAATACTATCCCCGGTATTATGGGGTCTATACTCAGTACAACGTTAATCCTGATGACCGCCCTGTCAATTACCCGCGAGCGAGAAAACGGGGCGTTAGAAAATTTACTGGTCTCTCCGTTGTCCGGGCTTGAGGTCATTATTGGGAAAATAACGCCTTTTGTTATCATTGGTCTGTTTCAGGCGACGTTAATCCTGATTGCCGCCGTTTTGTTGTTCGATATCCCCCTTCACGGTAGCGTCTTCCTACTATTTTTTGTGCTGTTAATTTATGTCTTTCTTTGTCTGTCAATTGGTATCGGTATTTCTGGCTTAGCACAAAACCAGCTGCAGGCGCTGCAAATGTCCTCTTTTTACTTTATCCCTTCCATTATGCTGTCCGGCTTTATTAGCCCCTTTATTAGTATGCCTGACTGGGCGAAAGCCATTGGCTCCTGTTTACCGCTGACCTACTTCATCCGCCTGGTTAAGGGCATTATGCTGAAAGGCTATTCAGCAACGGCATTGTTGCCTGACCTCTTGCCGCTGATAGGCCTGGCGGTGATTGTCATTGGCGTGGGGTTGAAATCTTATCGTAAAACGCTGGACTGACATTATCGGCGCGTCCGGCTGGAGTGGGCATAGGCTTTTTGCCATGAAATTCGTATAATGCGCCCTCACATTCGTTTCAAGCCGGAGATTTCTATCATGCGTCCAGCAGGCCGTAGCGCTAATCAGGTGCGTCCCGTCACCCTGACCCGTAATTACACAAAACACGCTGAAGGCTCCGTGCTGGTCGAATTCGGTGATACCAAAGTGCTGTGCACTGCCTCTATTGACGAAGGCGTTCCGCGTTTCCTGAAAGGCCAGGGCCAGGGCTGGATCACCGCTGAATACGGCATGCTGCCGCGTTCTACGCACACGCGTAACGCGCGTGAAGCGGCAAAAGGCAAGCAGGGCGGCCGGACGATGGAAATTCAGCGCCTGATTGCCCGCGCGCTGCGCGCAGCGGTTGACCTGAAAGCGCTGGGCGAATTCACGATTACTCTCGACTGCGATGTACTGCAGGCCGACGGCGGCACCCGCACTGCCTCCATTACCGGTGCCTGCGTGGCGCTGGCCGATGCGCTGAATAAGCTGGTCGCCGCCGGCAAGCTGAAAACCAATCCGATGAAAGGGATGGTGGCCGCGGTCTCCGTCGGTATCGTAAATGGCGAAGCCATCTGCGATCTGGAGTACATCGAAGACTCCGCCGCGGAGACCGACATGAACGTGGTGATGACCGAAGATGGCCGTATTATTGAGGTGCAGGGCACTGCGGAAGGTGAGCCGTTTACCCATGAAGAACTCCTCACTCTCCTGGCGTTAGCCCGAGGGGGGATCGAGTCCATTATCACGACGCAGAAGGCGGCGTTAGAAAATTAATGATTAAGGCGACTGAGAAGTCGCCTTTTTTTTGCGCTTTATCCTTCATCACACCTGCGAAGGGGAGCGCGCAGTCTGACAATGATGAAAAGTACCAAAGGAGCGAATCCATGAAGCCGTATCAGCGCCAGTTTATTGAGTTTGCGCTTAGCAAGCAGGTTCTTAAGTTTGGCGAATTCACGCTGAAATCCGGGCGCAAGAGCCCCTATTTCTTCAACGCCGGCCTGTTTAACACCGGGCGCGATCTGGCTCTGCTGGGCCGTTTTTATGCCGAGGCGCTGGTGGATTCCGGAATTGAGTTTGACCTGCTGTTTGGCCCGGCCTACAAAGGAATCCCAATCGCCACCACCACCGCGGTGGCGTTAGCCGAGCATCATGACCGCGATCTGCCTTACTGCTTTAACCGCAAAGAGGCAAAAACCCATGGCGAAGGCGGCAATCTGGTCGGTAGCCCGCTGCAGGGCCGGGTAATGCTGGTGGATGACGTGATCACCGCCGGTACGGCGATTCGCGAATCCATGGAGATTATCCAGGCCCAGGGCGCGCAGCTGGCGGGCGTTCTGATCTCCCTGGATCGTCAGGAACGCGGCCGCGGCGAGATCTCCGCCATTCAGGAAGTGGAGCGGGATTACGGCTGCCAGGTTATCTCAATCATCACTCTGAAAGAGCTGATCGCTTACCTGGAAGAAAAGCCGGAGATGGCGGAACACCTGGCGTCAGTTCGCGCCTATCGTGAAGCCTACGGCGTCTGATGATGCGCCCGGCAGCCTCGGCTGCCGGATTTCCGCTATATCAGCTTAGCGCCCTGCGCATTGACGTACAGCGAATAGATTGACGTGCTGGACGCCATAAACAGACGATTGCGCTGTTCGCCGCCAAAGCACAAGTTCGCGCAGCGCTCTGGCAGTTTAATGGTGCCGATATGCTTACCCTGTGGGTTGAAGATCCGCACGCCGTCGAGTTCTTCGTTTCCGCTTCCCCATCCGCACCACAGATTGCCGTCTGCGTCGCAGGCGATCCCATCGGCGGTACCGTTCCCACAGTCGAGATATACCCGTTTATTTTTCAGCGTATTGCCTTCCACATCCCACGCCAGAATTAAGCGGTTCGGTGTCGCCCGGCTTTCCACCACGTATAAGGTCTTTTCGTCCGGCGAGAAACACAAACCATTTGGCCCTTTTACGTCGCCCAGTACCACGCTCAGTTTGCGGCTTTCCGGCTCCAGACAATAGACGTTTTGCGGCAATTCTGATGCTGCTTTGTGGCCTTCGTAAAAACCACTGATGCCAAATGGCGGATCGGTAAACCAGATGGTGCCGTCTGACTTCACAACGATATCGTTTGGAGAATTGAGGCGATGACCCTGGTAGCTATCGGCCAGTACGGTAACAGACCCATCGTATTCGGTACGCGTAATGCGGCGGGTGTCGTGCTCGCAACTGATTAAGCGCCCCTGTCTGTCGCGGGCGTGACCATTGCTATAATTGGCCGGGTAGCGAAAGATGCTGGTTTCTCCGCTGACTTCATCCCAGCGCATGATGGCGTTATTCGGAATGTCGCTCCACAGCAGCATTCGCATGTCGCCGAACCAGACCGGGCCTTCCGCCCAGCGGAAGCCGCTGGCGATGCGTTCGACCTTTGCGCTGGCAAGCATATAGCGACGAAAGCTATCATCGACGGCCACGATGCGTGGGTCCGGATAGCGTTCAGAGGGGGCCCATGCTGCGAAGCTTTTTTGACTGACCAGTAGCGATGCGGTTGCCAACCCGCCTATCTTCAGTAAATCCCGCCGTGACGTCGCCATCAAATCTCTCCTTGTCGGGTGGTGTTGGGGGAGGGTGAAATGTTCAGCAAGCTGGATAGTAGGAAAGGAAAGCGGAAACGCGCATTGGGCAATTCAACCAATGGCCCTGGGATTTGCGACAAACTTACGCAGATTGCGAGGAGAATCATGCAGCCTGGCGGCTGCATGTGAGGATTTACTGCAGCTGTGCGGCGACCAGCGGCCAGCGGGCGTCGAAATCATCCGTCGGACGATATTTGAACTCGCTGCGCACAAAGCGCGACAGCATGCCCTCGCAGAAAGCCAGCAGCTGGCTGGCCAGCAGGGTTTCGTCGAGGGTGTAGCCTTCGCCTTCGCGCATTTTTTTCTCGCGCATCACCTGGCGTAGCTGCGCTTCGATGCGCTCAAAAAGCTGGTTGATGCGACCCTGAAGCCGGTCCTGTTCGAACATCAGCGCGTGCCCGGTGAGGATACGCGTCAGCCCAGGATTACGCTCGCCAAAGCCAAGAATCAACAGAACGATCAGGCGCAGGCGCGCGGTGGTGTCCTTTTCATCTTTCAAAATCAAATTGATGCGCGTAATCAGACTGTCTTCAATGAACTCGATCAGGCTGTCAAACATGCGGGTTTTGCTGGGAAAATGGCGATACAGCGCGGCTTCAGAGACGCCGACGGAAGCCGCCAGTTTCGCGGTGGTAATACGCTGACTACCATCGCTGGATTCCAGCATCAGCGCCAGAGATTGAAGTATTTCTTCGCGACGATTCCGTTTCGCAGTTTGCTTTTCTGCCATGTTTTAAAATACCCCTGAAAATAAGCACTTGTCAGGCAGGCATCCACAACGCGACCGCAAACCAGGGCTTGCGGTAATGTTATTGCGTTATGCGCGTTGGGATGCAGATTCCGTGTTGCTGGGCTTATTTACGCCCTGAGTGACCGAAGCCGCCTTCGCCGCGGTCGGTGGCATCGAAGGATTCCACCAGGTTAAATTCCGCCTGAACGACCGGCACAAAGACCATCTGTGCGATACGTTCGCCCGGCTCGATAATAAAGCTCTGCTGACCGCGGTTCCAGACGGACACCATCAGCTGCCCCTGGTAATCGGAGTCGATAAGGCCCACCAGGTTGCCCAGGACTACGCCATGCTTATGACCCAGGCCGGAGCGCGGCAGGATCACCGCCGCCAGAGAGGGATCGGCGATATGAATCGCAAGGCCGGTCGGCAACAGCGTGGTTGCGCCCGGCGCCAGCTCTACGGCCTCGTCGAGACAGGCTCGCAGGTCAAGTCCGGCGGAGCCGGAGGTGGCATAGGTCGGCAGCGGAAATTGCTGGCCGACACGCGGGTCCAGAATCTTAACGTCGATTTTTTTCATCATAACGGGTCACGATCTCGTCGAGTAATAATTGGCCCAGGAGTTCCTTGCGCTCAAGTGGTAAGCGCTTTTCCCCATCCTGCCAGAAAAGGTGTAGTGCGTTGCTGTCGCTGTTAAAGCCCTGATTAGGCTGGGAAACATCGTTGGCGCAAATCAGGTCGAGGTTCTTGCGGGCACGTTTTTGCCGCGCATATTCTTCCACATTATTCGTTTCGGCGGCAAACCCAACGACGTAGGGGCGATGTGATTTTAGCGCCGCGACCCCGGCCACGATATCCGGGTTTTTAACCATTTTTATTGTTAATTCATCACCTTGTTTTTTATTTTATCTTCGGCGATGACGGCGGCGCGGTAATCCGCTACCGCGGCGCAGCCAATAAAAATGTGCTGCTGCTGGGCGCCAGCCTGGACGGCCGCTTCCATCTCCAGCGCGGTAGTGACATCAATGCGCTGCACAAACGGCGGGGTCGGTAGCGATACCGGCCCGCTGATCAAGGTCACGTTCGCGCCCCGCTGCGCTGCGGCGGCGGCAATCGCGAAGCCCATCTTGCCAGAGCTGTGGTTGGTGATATAACGCACCGGATCCAATGGCTCACGGGTCGGGCCCGCGGTAATCATGAGGTTGAGATGTTGCAAATCTTTGACAGGGGAGGCGAAATGCTGCGCGGCCATGTCTACGATAGTTAACGGATCGAGCATTCTCCCCGGGCCGACGTCGCCGCAGGCCTGGCTACCGCTGTCTGGTCCCCATAGCAGCAGCCCGCGGGTAGCGAGCGTCTGCAGATTATGCTGGGTGGCCTGCGCGCGATACATCTGCTGGTTCATGGCGGGCACCACGGCAACCGGGGATGGGGTGGCAAGACAGATCGTCGACACCAGATCGTTGGCCATGCCGGCCGCCACGCGAGCGATTAAATCGGCGGTCGCTGGGGCGAGGATCACCAGGTCGGCCCATTTACCGAGCTCAATATGGCCCATTGCCGCTTCCGCCGCCGGATCGAGCAGGCTGTCGGAAACCGGATAGCCGGATACCGCCTGCAGGCTGAGTGGGGTGATGAACGCTTTTGCCGCCTCCGTCATCGCGACACGCACTTCCGCGCCGCGTTCACGCAGCCGGCGCACCAGTTCCGGGGTTTTATACGCCGCGATGCCGCCGCTGACGCCCAGGACGATTTTTTTACCCGCCAGAGTCATCATGATGTCTTCCTGTTGCCGTAGACCAGAATCCGCGCATCTTATCACAATCCTGCCGCCGTCGTGCCTCTGCCGGGCATTCACTTTGCGAGCGGCTACGCAGGGTGAAAATCGGCGGGTCGGCAGCGCCGTCAGGCTGTGCCAGGATAGGCTGATTCACCCAGGAGGGCGCATGGACGGAATGGAAAATCTGATGCCACGGGAGAAGATGCTGCAGTACGGCATCGAAACGCTAACGGATGTTGAGCTGCTGGCGCTTTTTCTGCGCGTCGGCACGCGTCGTCAGGATGTGCTCAGCTATGCCCAGGCGTTACTGCAGCGTTTTGGCTCACTCTACGCTCTGCTTTCCGCTGATAAAGCGCAACTGATTGCTGTGGACGGACTGGGGCTGGCGAAATATGCGCAACTGAAGGGCATTGCCGAGCTGGCGCGACGCTATTTTAGCTCGCAGCTGGTCGAGGAGGCCGCGCTGGTCACCCCCTCGATGACGCGCGAGTTTTTACAAAGCCAGCTGACGGAAGAGGAGCGCGAGATCTTTATGGTGATCTTTTTAGATAATCAGAACCGGGTGTTGAAACATAGTCGTCTTTTTTCTGGTACTCTTAGCCACGTTGAGGTGCATCCGCGAGAAATTGTACGCGAAGCCATCAAAGTGAACGCCGCCGCCGTGATCCTTGCGCATAATCATCCCTCCGGTAGCCCGGAGCCAAGTCAGGCCGACAGACTGATTACCGAAAGGGTGATAAAATGTTGTAGATTCATGGAGATACGCGTGCTTGATCATCTGGTTATCGGCCGCGGTGCGTATGTATCTTTTGCCGAACGTGGCTGGATTTAGCCCCGAGCTGGCGATCCTTCGGGATCTTTGTCTGTTCGGGACTTGAGCACATCGCCGAGTCAGCGTATACTACGCCACCTTTGAGAATCTCGGGTTTGGCATTTGGGCCTGGCAGTCGAGAGTTCACATTGAACTGCGATGACCAGGCTGTAAAGCCTGACGAGGCGCCAATACCCCATA
Source organism: Klebsiella sp. 4_1_44FAA (assembly GCF_000238715.1). Taxonomy (NCBI): domain Bacteria; kingdom Pseudomonadati; phylum Pseudomonadota; class Gammaproteobacteria; order Enterobacterales; family Enterobacteriaceae; genus Klebsiella; species Klebsiella sp. 4_1_44FAA. The sequence goes on along the minus strand of NZ_JH414801.1, from coordinate 316,678 downwards.
CGAAGCTCGAGCTAATTTGATTTTTGGAGAATAGACATGTCCCGAGTCTGCCAAGTTACTGGCAAGCGTCCGGTGACCGGTAACAACCGTTCCCACGCACTGAACGCGACTAAACGCCGTTTCCTGCCGAACCTGCACTCTCACCGTTTCTGGGTTGAGAGCGAGAAGCGTTTTGTCACCCTGCGCGTATCTGCTAAAGGTATGCGTGTAATCGATAAGAAAGGCATCGATACAGTTCTGGCTGAACTGCGTGCCCGTGGCGAAAAGTACTAAGTACTTAGAGGAAATAAATCATGGCTAAAGGTATTCGTGAGAAAATCAAGCTGGTTTCTTCCGCTGGTACTGGTCACTTCTACACCACCACGAAGAACAAACGTACTAAACCGGAAAAAATGGAACTGAAAAAGTACGATCCGGTTGTACGTCAGCACGTTATCTACAAAGAAGCTAAAATCAAATAATTTTATCCTCCTTGTATAAAAACCCCGCTTCGGCGGGGTTTTTTGTTTTTAAAACTCCCCCATATTGCTTTCACATACTCCCTTTTCAGTCACCTGTCCGTGAAGCACAATACGTCGGGTAAACGGAGGAAAATCATGCCTGAATTACCAGAGGTTGAAACCAGCCGTCGCGGCATCGAGCCGCACCTGGTTGGCGCAACCATTCTGCACGCCGTCGTGCGCAACGGACGGCTGCGCTGGCCGGTTTCCGAAGAGATCTATCGCCTGAGCGACGTTCCGGTTCTCAGCGTGCGTCGCCGCGCCAAATACCTGCTTCTGGAGCTGCCGGACGGCTGGATCATCGTCCATCTTGGGATGTCGGGGAGCCTGCGCATCCTGAGCGAAGAGCTGCCTGCTGAAAAACACGATCACGTTGACCTGGTCATGAGTAACGGCAAGGTGTTGCGCTACACCGATCCACGCCGCTTTGGCGCCTGGTTGTGGACCAGAACGCTGGAAGGCCATCCGGTACTGGCCCATCTTGGCCCGGAGCCGCTCAGCGACGCGTTCAACGCCGACTATCTCCAGCAAAAATGCGCGAAGAAGAAAACCGCGATCAAACCCTGGCTGATGGATAACAAGCTGGTGGTGGGCGTGGGGAATATCTACGCCAGTGAATCGCTGTTCTCCGCCGGGATCCATCCTGACCGGCTGGCGTCCTCGCTGTCGCGGGAAGAGTGTGAGCAGCTGGTGAAGGTGATTAAGCTGGTCCTGCTGCGTTCGATAGAGCAGGGCGGCACCACGTTAAAGGATTTCCTGCAAAGCGATGGCAAGCCGGGCTACTTCGCCCAGGAGCTACAGGTCTATGGCCGCAAGGGCGAACCCTGCCGGATCTGCGGCACGCCGGTCGTCGGGACCAAACATGCCCAGCGGGCGACCTTTTATTGCCGTCAGTGCCAGAAGTAGATCTCAGGAACAGGAATGTTTGTCGGCCAGGTCAGCGGGCCTGCGGGTGCGCATCTGGTGGGCCGGGGGCGTTTGTAGTCCAGGTCAGCGTAGCGCCATCTGGCACAAAGACCGGGACAGAGCCGGTGTGAATGGCCCAGCGGCGTAGTGCTGCGCCAGCCGACGTGGCTCATGTCCCGGCAGATGCGTTACTTCAGCTTATTCAACAGCGCCTGATGCACATTAGCTGGCAGAAAGTGAGAAACGTCGCCCTGGTGGCGCGCCACTTCCTTCACCAGTGAGGAAGAGATAAACGACCACTCTTTGCACGGCATCAGAAACACGCTCTCAAGGGTGGGCATCAGGTGGCGGTTCATATGAGCCAACTGCATCTCATACTCGAAATCCGCCACCGCCCGCAGGCCGCGGATCAGGATATTGGCCTGCTGCGCGCGCGCGAAATTGGCCATTAAATCACTGAAGCCGATAACCTCCACGTTCACCAGGTGGGCCGTCGCCTGCTCTGCCAGCGCAATGCGCTCATCAAGGCTGAACATCGGCTTTTTACTCGGGCTGGCGGCGATAGCCAGCACCACTTTATCGAACATACTTGCCGCGCGGGTGACAATATCGATATGACCGTTGGTGATGGGGTCGAAGGTACCCGGATAGATCGCTTTTGTGCTCATGATGACTCTTTCTCCGAGTAGCCGTGGCTCAGCGCCCACAGCTCGGTATATTTCGTAAACGTATACTGCGCGTTGACCATCGCCAGTAACCATCCCTGTTTACCGTCCAGCACCCCACCGCGCAATAGCAACGTCTTGAGGAACGCGCCCAGCGTATGGCTGAAAATCCCTGCCATCGAGGTCTTCTTGCCCTTCTGGTGACGCTCAAGCGCCCACGCGGCGGCATACGCCAGCTGTTTTTGCTGGAAGCCAGCGAAGTCGCGGCAGGTCAGGTGCAGGAGATCGCCGGTCAGCGGAATAACCTCGGCGCCCAGGCTATCCAGCGATTCATGGACCAGATTATCGTTATAGCGGTAACGGGCGCGTTCGTACAGGCGCAGGACGCGATCGGGATACCAACCGCTGTGGCGCATAAAGCGTCCGAGAAAATAGTTACGGCGGGCGATGCTGTAGATGGCGCCGCGCTGGGGGGCGTCCAGTACCTTAAGAATAGCCTGCCTGAGTTCTGGCGTGACGCGCTCATCGGTATCGATCATCAACACCCAGTCGCCGGTGGCGTAATCCTGCGCGCGCTGGCGCTGAATGCCATAGCCTCGCCAGTCGGTATGGGTATAGACCTGGGCGCCGAGGCGGCGGGCCAGCTCAACGGTGTTGTCGGTGCTACCGGAGTCGAGGACGATAATTTCATCCGCCCAGCTAACGGAGCCCAGACAATCCGGCAGCAGGTCGGCAGCGTTTTTAGCGATCATCACCACGGAAAGCCGGTTCGACATTAATGACTCCGCTGCGGCAGGTAAGGTTGCAGTAACTGTAGCAGACGCGACAGCGCGCCCTGGTTCTGGTGCAGCACTTCCACCGCGTGACGGCCATACCACAGACGGTAATCTTCATCGGTCAGGAGCGTGGACACCTCCCTGACCAGCGAATCGGCATCGGTAACGGTGATCAGGCCATCGTCCTGCTGCAGCTTGGCGCAGATATCTTTGAAGTTGAAGGTATGCGGACCCATCAGCACCGGAATGGCGTGCGCCGCCGGCTCTAGCGGGTTATGGCCGCCGCGCTCCACCAGGCTGCCGCCGACGAAGGCGAGGTCGGCAATGCCGTAGAGCAGCATCAGCTCGCCCATGGTATCGCCAATGACTACCTGGGTACTGGAGGAGGGGATCTCGCCGGTGCTGCGCAGAGTAAAGCTCATCCCAGCCTTTTGTACCATCTCACGGGCGTCAGGGAAGCGCTCCGGATGGCGGGGAACAAGGATCAGCAGCAGGTTCGGGAAAGTCTCCAGCAGTTTTTTATGCGCCTGGAGGATGATTTGTTCTTCACCGTCGTGGGTGCTGGTGGCAATCCAGACCTTGCGGTGTGGTGCCCATTGCCGACGCAGCGTCACCGCCCGGGCCGCCAGCTCTGGCGTGACGGAGATATCGAATTTCAGGCTGCCGGTGACCGCCAGCTGGTTGCGCTTCAGCCCCAGGGAGAGGAAGCGGTTACCATCTTCTTCATTCTGCGCGGCGATAAGCGTAATGCGGCTCAACAGGCGGCGCATAAAGCCGCCCAGTTTGGCATAGCCTTTGGCGGAACGTTCGGACAGGCGCGCGTTGGCGATCACCAGCGGGATCTTACGCTTATGCAGCGCGGCCACCATATTCGGCCACAGCTCGGTCTCCATAACGATCACCAGCTTCGGCTGAACGGTGTTCAGGAAGCGGTTCATGGCACCGGGCAGATCGTAGGGCAGATAGACGTGATGAACATCTTTGCCAAACGCCGACATGGCGCGCTCGGAGCCGGTCGGCGTCATGGTGGTGACAGTGATCGGCAGAGAAGGGTAGCGGTGGCGCAGGGCGCGGACCAGCGGAATGGCGGCTAAGGTCTCGCCGACGGAAACGGAGTGCAGCAGAATGCCATCCGGCTCTACCTTGTTCTGACAGAAGCCATAGCGTTCCGCCCAGCGTTTGCGATAGGCAGGAGCCTTACGACTGCGCAGCAGCAGCCGCAGCCACACCAGCGGCTGAATAAGGTAAAGTAGGGTGGTATAAAGCAATTCCAAACTATTTATCCGTTCTCTGTTTTGGCGGGCAAATTCTAAGCATTTAGCCCGCGTAAAGCTATCTCTTTGGCGGAAACAGCGGGTTTTTGGTCTATCCCGCGTGGCGATAACGCTTAATACGCAGATAACGGCGTCCCAGGCGCCAGCGTAAACGGAAAGTACAGGCGTTTTTCCAGATTAACCGCCAGATACCGCGGTCGAAGAATTCGTTAATAATAACATGCTTTTTGGACTCATCTTTCATGCTATCGAAGGTATGGATGATTCCCAGGCCTTCTTTGGCGATCTGCCAGCGACAGGCGGCGATATGGCGTACTTTATCCGGGTAGCGCTGGTTAATCGCCTCCAGCATCTCCAGAATCTTCATATAGTGGCGCGCCGAACGCATCAGCGTATCGTCGTTGTCCGGCTTATGCGACACCGACTCAGAGTGAATGTAGTAATCATAGAACTGCTGACTGGTGTACTGCACGCGCTCCGCGGCCAGCAGGGCTTCTGTGGTCCATGGGATATCCTGATGGCGCAGGCCAGGCTCGAAATGGAAGTGATGCTGGCGGATAAAGTCGTGACGATAAATATTAAGCCAGGTGACGTGCAGAAACTTCCGCGAGTCCAGGGCCTGCTTAAGCCAGACATGGCCCGGCAGCACATCCGTCGAGGGCAGGCGATCCAGTGGGAAGATCGGGTGGCTCTCGCGGCGCTTTTCGTACACATAGGTGCCGTTGCAGGTAGCGATATCGAGATGTTCTTTCTCGGCCATCTCCAGCAGCGTGCGATACATGCCCGGATAGAGTTTGTCGTCGATATCCGGAAACGCGAGATATTTGCCGCTGGCGGCGGCGAGGCCGGTATTGCGCGCGACCGAGACGCCCTGGTTTTCCTGCTCCAGCACCTGGACGTTCTGCAGCCGCTCCTGCCATTCGGCGATCACCGCCAGGCTGTTGTCTGTCGAACCATCGTTCACCAGGATCAGTTCATAGCTGTCCAGCTGCTGCTGTTCAATGCACTCAAAGAATTGCGCTAGAAATTTCTCACCGTTGTAGACGGCAGCCACGATGCTCAATAAAGGCGTTTGACTCATAAATCTTCGATCCTGGTTAACTAACGGCGTCAGGTGCGCTGCAGCTGACGGTACTGCTGACAAATGGATATGACGCTGAATTTTTCCAGCGCGGCATCGTCGATGGCCGGCGGGTTATGGTAAATGCTTTGCATCGTCTGAGCCAGCGCCGGACTGGTCAGATCCGCCAGACCGCGGGCAAGTTCGCCGGTGAGGATCTCGGTGACGCCGCCGGGGCAGCGGGTGCTGGCGACAGGGGTATGTAACAGCAGCGCCTCCACCACCACATTGCCGAATCCTTCGCTATCGGAGCTCAAAACCAGCATCCGTGCGCCTTTGATCCACGGTAAGGGGTTTTTCTGAAAACCTTTGAACCACACCCGATCGTCAATGTGCAGCGTTTTTGCCAGCTGGCGCAGGCGCTGCTCTTGCTCCGGTTTTCCCTGGCCTAGCAGCACCAGCGGTGCGTCGATGCCGCTCTGCGCATAGGCTTCAAGCAGGCGGTCATGGCGTTTGCCCGGATGGAAGCGACCGACGTGAATCAGGTAGTCACCGTCCGGGCGCTCGCTATCGGCTTCCGCCTCGGCGCGCAGGGCAGTGATATCGAAGGGATTGTAGATGGTTTTCAGCTGTGCCGGACGCAAGGCAAACTCTTCCACCAGATCTCGCCCCACCGCGTCGGAAACCGTCACCACGTTGCGACCCTGATAAATTCGCTTAATTTTCTGCTGCTTCATCCAGCGGTCAAAGCCGGTGCGGTGCCCGAGATAGGAGGCAGAGAATACGCCGTGCAGACAGAACCAGACGTTACGCTCGCGCAGCGCCCGGCTGCGGGCGACGATGCGGTCGGTTTTGTGCAGGTTGGAGAGCACAAGGTCAAATTGCCCCTGCTGTTCGGCCCGCACGACTGCGGCATCCAGCTGGCGGGCGCGGCGGGACAGCTCGGTCAGCTTGCGCCACGGTTTACGGCAGCGATCGGCAACTACCTGGTAGTCGAGCCCCTCGGGCAATGGGTACTCGCAGACATCGCGCAGCGAAATGAGCGACACCCGATCGCCGTCGCGCAGGAACTGTGCCGCCAGGGTCAGGACCACTTTTTCCGCGCCGCCGCCGGGTAAACCGTCAATCACAAATAAGATGCGCATCGTTATTTCACCAGATCCTGATAAAGAGAAAGCAGCTGGGTTGAGAGTCGCTCGCTGGTGCAGGCCATAATGCGCTCGCGGGCGTGACCGCCTTCCGCGGAGCCCAGCGCGCGCGCGGGCAGGGCCATTACCGCCTGCTGTAGCGCCGGGATATCCAGAGCGTCGCAGACGTAACCATTGTGGCCGTCGACGATAAACTCCGCCCCGCCGCAGCCGGTAGTGGTGATCACCGGCAGACCGCAGGCCATTGCCTCGAGGATGACGTTGGGGAACGGATCGTAGAGGGTCGGCAGCAGCAGACCATCGGCCATTTGATAGAAGGGCAATGTCTCCGACTGCATGCCGAAGAAGCGCACCCGCGCTTCACAGTTCAGGCTCTTCGCCAGCGCCTGATAGCGAGGCTGATCCTTATCTTTGCCGACCACCAGCAGGTAGCGATCGGTGGGGGCGATGGCGCGGATCGCCGCCGCCAGCCCTTTACGTTCAAAGCCGGAGCCGACGTAGATCAGGCAGGTCGCCTGCAGCGGCAGCTGCCATTTGGCGCGTAAGGCGGCAAAGGTCTCTTCGTCTGGCGGCAGGAAGCGCTGGTTGTCAATGGCGTTGTAAATAACGTGGATCTTCTCCGCCGGCAGGCCAAAGTCTTCGATAATCTCGCGCTTGATCATCTCGGCGTTGCAGATCACCCCGCGCAGGTGTGAGTCTTCATACATCTCGCGCTCCGCCTGCATGACGTAGCGGTGGTAACGGTCGGCGAACAGCAGGCGGCTTTTCCAGGCCGGTAAAATGCGCGAGCGCTGCTGCAGCCAGCGGCGATGAACGCCATCGCCAGCGCGGTAGAGATCGCAGCCGGGAATACGTTCATGGCTCTGCACCAGGTCGAAGGACTCGCGCTGCCAGAGCGCGCGCGCGGCGTTGGCAAAGCCGCGCTCGCGGCTGATGCGCCCCCATTTACGTGGGTTACAGATATGGATCTGCCAGTCCGGTTTCACCGGCCCCTGCCATTCGCGGGTGATGACGTTCAGTTGCAGATGACTGCTGTCGAGGGCTTCCAGCGCGCGGGAGACAAACCGTTCTGCGCCGCCGTCCGGGCGGTACTTCTGCCGCACCAGAGCCAGCCTGAATTTACTCATGCCAGTACCTTTTTCGCCGCCGCGATCACGGCGTCGGTAGGAATTAAATCAAGATAACGTTCGTCGGTGTTGGTGTTGATAGCGTCCGGATCGGGCAGCGGACCGAAGTCGCCGGCCCAGATCACCTCGCCTTTCGCCTGCCACGGACGCCAGAAGGTCAGCTTCGAGGGACCGAACAGGGCGACCAGCGGAGTGCCAAGGGCTGCAGCCATATGCATCGGCACCGAGTCGACGCCGATAAACAACCGGGCATGATCGATCACCGCCGCCAGCTGGCGCAGCGTTAACTGGCCGGCTAAAGAGTGTAGTCGCGCCTGCGGGCAGCCGGCGATGATGGTATCCACCATCTTCTTCTCTCTAGCATCGGGGCCGGAGGTGAGCACCACCGCGTATCCTTCGGCGGACAGCGCGTTGATCAGGGCGCTCATCCGATCTTCACGCCAGCATTTAAAGAACCAGCGCGACGTCGGCTGGATGACGATGTAGTGTTCCCGGAAGTCCTCCGGCAGCAGGGCGCGGCTGGCGGCCCAGTCTGCTTCGCTGTAGCCCATCCGCGCCGGCGCATCGTTCAACTGGAGACCGAGCGGAGCGAGAATAGAGAGATTCTGCTGTACCGTATGCAGCTGGTTGTGCTGTTGGGTGGAGGCCAGCGCGGTGTGGCAATAGCGCCAGACCGGGTGGCGGCGCTTCGGAAAATCAAAACCAATCCGCGTCGCGGCGCCGGTCAGTTTGCTGATAACCGCGCTCGGCCACTGGTCGGCCAGGTTAAGCACCATATCGTACCGCTGCTGGCGCAGCGTCTGAATGAGCTGCCATTGCATCTTCAGCTGATACCTTTTTCCCTGCTTTTTCCAGCGGCGATCGAGACCATAAATATGGTGGATATCGGGGTTGGCTGCGAGCATATCCCGGGTCTCTTCATACAACAGGACATCCACGCTGGCGGCGGGGTACTGCTGTTTCAGCGCGTGAATAAGCGGCGTGATCAGCAGCATGTCGCCATGATGGCGCAGCTTAATGACCAGGATCCGCGCCGGGTTCAACGGGCCGCGGGAGAGGGTTTCAGGCGTCATACTCTGTTCTTCATCCAGGATAAGGGTTCCGATTCTAGGGGATCAGACAGATTGAGAGAAGCGTTGTATTGCTCTACCATGACCCGATACGTATGGCCTGAGGACGTTTTCGTGCACAATCCCGCATTTCTCATCACGATTGATACAGAGGGCGATAACCTCTGGCAAAAACATGACAGCATCACCACCGAGAATGCGCGTTATCTTCCGCGTTTTCAGCAGCTTTGCGAAAAGTATGGCTTTAAACCGGTCTATTTGACCAACTATGAAATGGCCATCGACCCCTTTTATATCGAATTCGCCAGAGACGTGATTGCCCGCGGCACCGCGGAAGTCGGCATGCATCTGCATGCGTGGAACAGCCCGCCGACCGAGCCGCTGACCGCAGATGACTGGCGCCATAAGCCTTATCTTATTGAATACAGCGACGCTATGATGCGTGAGAAGGTCGACTATATGACGCGTCTGCTGGAGGATACCTTCCAGACCAAAATGGTTAGCCATCGCGCCGGGCGCTGGGCCTTTGACGAGCGCTATGCGCGTCTGCTGGTGGAGTACGGGTATCAGGTGGATTGCTCGGTGACCCCGCGGGTGAACTGGAAGACCGCCAAGGGGGCGCCGCAGGGCGATGGCGGGACCGATTATCGCCGCTTTCCGCAGCATGCCTATTTCCTCGATGAAAATGACATCAGCCGCGAGGGTCACTCGCCGCTGCTGGAAGTGCCGATGAGCATCCAGTACAAGCACTCAGCGTGGATGAACAGCGTGAAGCAGGGCTACGACCGCCTGCGCGGCAAAGTGCGATCCCCCTCCGTACACTGGCTGCGACCGATGGGCGGCAATGTGGAGACGATGAAAAAAGTCGTCGAACAAACGTTGACGCAGGGCAATGACTACGTGGAATATATGCTCCACTCTTCAGAGTATATGCCCGGCGGCAGCCCCACGTTCAAGAATGAACGGGATATTGAGCGTTTATACGCTGACCTCGAAGCCTTTTTTAGCTGGCTGGCGCCGCAGGTGAAGGGCATGACGTTGGCAGAATATTACCAGCGGAAAATTACACAGCGCTAACACAGCTCAAGGTACCGTATGCGTATCCTTAAACAATTAACGCGGAAAAAGAATGCCTTTTTCCGCGGCATTAAATTTAATTTAATTAACTATCGATACAGAAATAAGCCGGCGCGTAAAGCCTTCGACCCAGCGGCTGTGCGCCGCGTGCTGCTATTGCGTCTGGATGATAAAGTCGGTGATATGGTGGTCACGACCGGCTGCGCCAGAATACTGGCCGAACGGGGATATCAGGTTTCGGTGTTAACCGGACCAATATGCAGCGAAATATTAGCAGGCTCAGAATTCATTCAGCAAGTATATTTATATCGGCCCCGCATGTCCTTAAATACGTTGCGGGCGGCGGGTTTTGATGCGGTTATCGATTTTGATGACGTGACCAGCTATGAACGCTTTAAATTACTCGCCGATTTACGGGCGACCAGCGTGATTGGTTTTAATAAAGAGCCCTATAAAATTTACGATCACTCAATCGCTTTTTTTGACGGCAACAGCCATATTTCCCTGCGCTATAAGCAGGTGGTGAAGCTGTTTGGCATCGTTGACGACCGCCCGTATCACTATCATCTCCCCGGCTGCCGCCATGAGCGGGAGAAAGTGGCCCGCTTGCTTTCTCAGGCCGGAGAGGTCGAACTGCGTATCGCCATTAACCCTTTTACCGCCTCCGAGGATAAAGACTTCTGTCGTCACCAGGTGGCGACCCTGGTCGAGCGGCTACATGCTCTGCCTTACCGGGTCTGTATCGTGATGGTGGGGCGCAGTGAAAAAATCCGCCAGCTGGGGCTGGATATGGCGCTGTACATCGCCGACAGCACCATCAACTCCGCCGTAGAAGTGATCCGCAGCTGTGATTTAGTCATTACGCCGGACACCTCGATCGTGCATATTGCCCGGGCTTTCGATAAGCCGATGGTGGCGGTCTATAACAAACGCAAACTCAAGAATACCGGGCTGCCCGGCTATCACATCTGGGCGCCGGGCTATGACAAGGCGAAGCAGATAGTCTGTGAAGAAGCGAATGTCGCCGATGTGGCGATTGAGTCGGTGTGGCCCGTGATTAAAGAGCAGGCCGACCGGCTGGTCGCCGCCCGCAGTTGATTTAAAAAGTTAATATAAAAAGGGCCGCTGACGGCCCTTTTTGTTAGCGTTTTTCCGCCAACCCTTTGCTGAGCGCAATGCCCAGCGGCAGCCAGAACAGCACCCAGGTTTCCCGGGGATTGCTGATGATAAACATCCCCTGCGAGGCCATAAACACCAGCGCGTAAAACAGGATCGCCAGACTGTAGCGGCTGTCGGTATGGCGCTTGCGCCACGCCTGCCATAGCCCGCAGGCAATGATCGCCAACAGCAGCAGTAACCCCACGATGCCGCCTTTCAGCAGGGCGCCCATATACACACTGTGGGTGGTGGTGATGTGCTCGCCGCTGTAGTTGATGAAATCCAGTTCATAGCTGAAACCGCGCCCCAGCCACGGCTGGCTGGCCATCTCCGACAGCGTATGGTGCCAGATGCTCAGGCGCAGCCCGCTTTGGGTGCCCAGCTCCTCGAAACGGGCGAGCAGCATGTCGCCCACCGGCGTCATGACCAAAAGCAGCGCTACCAGCACGGCCAGCGCCGCGGCGATCAGCAGGTTGCGGCGGGTGAAGACGTGCAGGTGCAGCGTACAGCCGACCGCCAGCACCAGGGCGATGATCGGCCCGCGGCTTTGGGTGAGCAGCAGCATCACCAGCATGATGACCACCGGCAGATAGAGCCAGTGGCTGGCTTTTTCTTTCAGTAGCATGCCGCAAATTAAAATGCCGATGCCGCAGTAACCGGCAAGGTCGATAACGTTCGTTGGTCCGGGGTTCTCGGGGGAGACCGCTCGTTCGGTGAGAACCAGCGTATGGTCGATAATCAGCGTCCACAGGGAGAGCACGGTGATCCCACCGACCACCGCCAGCATCGCCAGTCGGCGGGTTCGTCCGTCCCTGAGCAGCATCGTCATCAGCAACAGATACCCGGTCAGATACACGCCGTGGGTGATCGGCGAGTCAATATGCTGCGGCGTATGGCCCCACACATTACTGAGGGCGTAATAGATAAAGAAAGCCGCCAGCAGCGTCCAGGTCTGCCACTGCTCGCGTAACACCCCGGCCAGCGCCTGGCGGTTTTCCTGGCGTACCAGCGACAGCAATAGCAGCAGGATCGATAAATGCAGCAGATTATTGGTCCGGGTGGACATGCAAAAAATCGCGCTGAAAAATAAAAACAAAGGAAAGACAATCGAGTAACCCTGTCTGGCGAAGTTACTCACTTTTAAAGTACTCATTAAACGCAACCTTTTCGAAGATAGTATCCGGCACAGCGCTTTCTGGGGAAAAATTAATCACCCGAATCTGGCGTTGCTGCAGTACCTGCGCGGCATGCGCAAAGGAGGGCATGACGAGGGTATCCACTTTTGTTGCCAGGTAAGAAGGCAATTTTTCTTGTTGTGTTTCGTAGAATCGCGGCTGGTTAAAGTTGGTCATATCCAGGCCGCTCACCAGGATAGTATTGAAGCCCAGCCAGGCGAGAATTTGCAGCGCCCAGTAGACCACCGTGCCGGCATCAAAGATGCCCTGGCGAATATCGGTGCTAAAACAGATATCCGGGCGCTGAGGATGAAAGCACATCGCCGCATTCTGCTGGTAAGTGCGCTTTATCGCTTCGCTGGCGACTTTCGGCTGGTAAATCTTATAGCAACCGTCCTCAATCAACGCCAAACGGCAGCGCAGCGCGTCCCCATAGCGATCGACGATTTTGGCGATCCCGTGCATGGTGGTGAACAGCAAAATATCCGGCTGGCTGACAATGGCGCGGATAATGTCCGGCTTCTTATCGAAAAATTCCATGTCGACGATGGTATAGAGCGAAAAGTGCAGCCGGTCGGCAAGATGCCAGGCGCCATTGACGCCCATCACCGGGATCGTTTTCGACAACAGGGAAAAATCGATATTGCGGGTTGAGGGGCCGGTGGCGGTCAGCAGGACTTCGCCCTGCATACTGTTTTTCAGCGCGCTCAGGCTGACCAGCGGCACCGTTTTCCCTTTATAGCGTAACGCGCTGATTTCGCCGCTTGGCGCGCGCGTAATACGGGTAAAAGGCCACAGATTTTCATTGTGGCGATACGCGCGAGGGCGCGTATAGCGGTAGATCTGCTTAAACAGGGATCCCATCAGAGCAGCCCCTGATTTTGCAGGAGAAGATGAATCCGGCTGGCCGCAATATCGCCGGTGCTGGCGCTGTTTTCCGGCCGCACGATATGCTGGTTTTTACCGTATCCGCCAATCAGCCCCGGGTCGGTCGGGCCGTAGAGCGTAAAGTTCGGTTTATCCAGCGCGGCGGTCAGATGGCTCAGCCCGGTATCGACCGAGACGACGGCCCGGGCGCCGGCCAGAACCTGCGCCACCTGCTCAAGGCTCATGCGCGGCAGCACTTCAACATACTCCCGGCCTTCCGCCAGCCGCTTCGCCCGCGCCTCTTCGTGCGGGGCGCCCCACGGCAGCTTAATGTGGACGCCGCTGTCGGCCAGCAGGTCGAGAAGCTCCTGCCAGCGGGTTTCCGGCCAGTGCTTATCGTCGCGGGTGGTAGCGTGCAGAAACACCAGATAGGGCGCGGCAGCGCTAGCCTCGTGCTGCAGGAAATGGCGCGCAATGGCGTAATCCCCCTGGGCCTGGGGTTTCGCGTAGCCAAGGCTTTTGGCGAACAGCTCACGGGTACGCTCCACCGCGTGCTGCTGTTTCGCGATATGGTGGCGGCGGTTGTAAAACAGGCTCGCCAGCGGCTCGCGGGCCGTTTGCCAGTCCATACCGTGCTTGACGCCGTGCGCCAGGCGAGTAACCAGCGCGGCGCTTTTTACCAGCCCCTGGGCATCGATGATGGCGTCATACTTTACCGCCTGAACGGCCTCGCGAAAGGCTTGACGCTCGGCTTTGATCGGCGCGGAGAACCAGGCTTTGCGCCAGCGGCGGATCGCCACCGGGATCACCCGCTCGACGCTTTCATGCCAGGAGGGGATCTGCGCGAAACCCTCTTCAACCACCCAGTCGAAGCGGATGCCGGGGATAGCCTGCGCGGCGTCGGTTAGCGCGGGCAGCGTGTGCAGCACGTCGCCCATGGAGGAGGTTTTAACGATCAATACCCGCATCCGTTACGCTTCCTCGTGCTCGGTTTTTTCCGCTAACAGTTCGTTTAGCTCTTGCAGGACGCGTTCTGGGGTGATGTCGATCAGGCTCTGATGATAGCCTTCGGCGGCATCGCCTTTGCGCACCTTGTGGTAGCCGGTAATCAGACGGATAACCCGCGCTTTATGCGACAGCGGCGGGGTAAAGTCCGGACTGCTCGGGCCATACAGCGCCACCAGCGGGCGGTCCAGCGCCGCGGCGACGTGCATCAGCCCCGAATCGTTAGTCACTACAGCTTTACAGGCGGCGATCAGAATGACCGCCTGCTCCAGCTGGGTTTCACCCGCCAGATTACGGCACCAGGCCTGCTGCTCGCTGCTGAGGGAGGCGATGATCTCTTTGCCGGCCTCGTTATCTTTCGCCGAGCCGAATAACGCAATCTGATAGCCATCGTCGATAAGCTTTTTCGCCAGCGCAGCATAATGATAGTGCGGCCAGCGTTTGGCCGGGCCGAACTCCGCGCCGGGGCAGAAGCCGACGATCGGCCGATCGTTGGACAGGTTAAAGGCGCTGCAGGCCTGCGACTTTTCCCCTTCGTTGACCTGCAGCTGCGGCCACAGCAGCGGCTGCGGCAGATCTTTGGCGCAGCGCATCACGCCGTTGTCGTAGGCCAGCGCCACGTAGCGTTCCACCATCAGCGGCCAGGCGTCTTTGTCCAGCACCCGGGCGTCGTTGAGCAGGCCGTAGCGCATCTCGCCGCGCCAGCCGGTGCGCAGCGGGATATTGGCAAAGAAAGGGACTAATGCCGATTTAAACGAGTTCGGCAGCACGTAAGCGCGATCGTAGCGACGTTCGCGCAGGCTGTGGCCGAGCTTGCGGCGTTCGCCGATAGCCAGCGCGCCGTGACCCAGCGGCATCGGGATCGCTTCGTTCACTTCCGGCATGCGCGAAAGCAACGGACGGCACCAGGCTGGCGCCATCACGTCGATAATCGCCTGGGGATAGCGCGCCCTGAGCGTACGATAAAGACTTTGCGACATCATCATGTCGCCCACCCAAGACGGGCCTACCACCAATATTTTCATGCTTGTTTCTTACGCGTCGCGGTTTAGCCAGGCCATATATTCCGTTACGCCTTCGGCAACGGTTTTGAACGGTTTGTCATAGCCCGCTTTGCGCAGGTTAGTCAGATCCGCCTGAGTGAACGCCTGGTAGCGGCCTTTCAGTTTGTCCGGGAACGGGATGTACTCGATGCTGCCTTTTTTGTGGTACGCCAGGGTCGCATCGGCAACCGCCTGGAAGGATTCCGCACGGCCGGTGCCGAGGTTAAAGATGCCGGAAACGCCGTTTTCCCAGAACCACAGGTTGACGTCAGCCACGTCGCCCACGTAGACGAAGTCGCGCTTGAAGCCGTCGCTGCCTTCGAACAGTTTCGGGCTTTCGCCATTATTCAGCTGGGTATTGAGGTGGAAAGCGACGCTCGCCATGCTGCCTTTGTGGCCTTCGCGCGGCCCGTAGACGTTGAAGTAGCGGAAGCCGACGATCTGCGAATTGGCTTCCGGCAGGATCTGGCGGACGTATTCGTCGAACAGGAATTTGGAGTAGCCGTAAACGTTCAGCGGCTGTTCGTACTCGCGGGACTCGATGAAGTCGCTGGTGCGTCCGCCATAGGTGGCCGCGGAGGAGGCGTACAGGAACGGGATTTCGCGCTCCAGGCAGTAGTGCAGCAGCTCTTTGGAGTACTGATAGTTGTTGTCCATCATGTACTTACCATCCCACTCGGTAGTGGAAGAGCACGCGCCTTCGTGGAAGATTGCTTCGATTTCACCGAACTCTTCACCCGCCATAATCTGGATCAGAAAGTCTTCTTTATCCATGTAGTCAGCGATGTTCAGGTCAACCAGGTTTACAAACTTGGTGCCGTCTTTCAGATTGTCGACAACCAGAATGTCGGTGATGCCTTTGTCATTCAGCGCTTTAACGATGTTGCTGCCGATAAAGCCTGCGCCGCCGGTAACGATGATCATAACTGTACCTTTGAAGTTGAGAGCCCGGAGACAATCCGGACATGAATGCTCTTATCATATCACCACATGAGCAAGCCTACAGCCATTCGCAGAATAAGGTGCTGGGCTGACGTGATTTATGCTGCAAATAATTCATTCAGGCCTGCATCATCTCGTATCAGCGTATAGCTTTGGGTAATATGTGCCAAATTTTGCCGAATCTGGAGAGTTGCAATGCGTGGTGATTTCTACAAACAGTTAACTAGCAATCTGGAGACCGCTCGGGCCGAAGGGTTGTTCAAAGAAGAGCGCATCATCACCTCGGCGCAGCAGGCGGACATTACCGTCGGCGACAGCCACGTGATTAACTTCTGCGCCAATAACTATCTGGGTCTGGCGAACCACCCGGAACTGATTGCCGCGGCGAAATCCGGCATGGACAGCCACGGTTTCGGGATGGCCTCGGTACGCTTCATCTGCGGCACCCAGGATACGCATAAGCAGCTGGAGAAGAAGCTGGCCGATTTCCTCGGTATGGAAGACGCGATCCTCTACTCTTCCTGCTTCGACGCCAACGGCGGCCTGTTTGAAACGCTGCTCGGCCCGGAAGACGCCATTATCTCCGACGCCCTGAACCATGCCTCGATCATCGACGGCGTGCGTCTGTGTAAAGCGAAGCGCTTCCGCTATGCCAACAACGATATGCAAGAGCTGGAGGCGCGTCTGAAAGAAGCTCGCGAGGCCGGCGCGCGTCACGTGCTGATCGCCACCGACGGCGTGTTCTCGATGGATGGCGTGATCGCCAACCTGCAAGGCGTTTGCGACCTGGCGGATAAATACGATGCGCTGGTGATGGTCGATGACTCCCACGCCGTCGGCTTCGTCGGCGAAAACGGCCGCGGCTCCCACGAATACTGCGATGTGATGGGGCGCGTCGATATCATCACCGGCACGCTGGGTAAAGCGCTGGGCGGCGCCTCCGGCGGCTACACCGCCGCGCGCAAAGAGGTGGTTGAGTGGCTGCGCCAGCGCTCCCGTCCGTATCTGTTCTCCAACTCTCTGGCGCCGGCCATCGTGGCCGCCTCCATCAAAGTGCTGGAGATGGTTGAAGAGGGGGCAGACCTGCGCGATCGCCTGTGGGCTAACGCGCGTCTGTTCCGCGAAAAAATGACCGCGGCAGGCTTCACGCTGGCCGGCGCCGACCACGCCATCATTCCGGTGATGCTGGGCGAGGCGGTGGTGGCGCAGAACTTTGCCCGCGAGCTGCAGAAAGAAGGGATCTATGTCACCGGCTTCTTCTATCCGGTGGTACCGAAAGGCCAGGCGCGTATTCGCACCCAGATGTCGGCGGCGCATACCCCTGAACAAATTGAGCGTGCGGTGGAAGCCTTTACCCGCATCGGCAAACAACTGGGCGTCATCGCCTAATAAGGGTATGAGATGAAAGCGTTATCCAAACTGAAAGCGGAAGAAGGCATCTGGATGACCGACGTACCGGAACCGGAAGTCGGCCATAACGATCTGCTGATTAAAATCCGCAAGACCGCCATTTGCGGGACCGACGTGCACATCTACAACTGGGATGAGTGGTCGCAGAAGACCATTCCGGTGCCGATGGTGGTCGGTCACGAATATGTCGGCGAAGTGGTGGGGATTGGTCAGGAAGTGCGCGGCTTTAAGATTGGCGACCGCGTCTCCGGCGAGGGGCATATCACCTGCGGCCACTGCCGTAACTGCCGCGCGGGCCGCACCCATCTGTGCCGCAACACCATCGGCGTGGGCGTCAACCGCCCGGGCTGCTTTGCTGAGTATCTGGTGATCCCGGCCTTTAACGCCTTTAAAATCCCCGACAATATCTCTGATGACCTGGCGTCTATCTTCGACCCGTTCGGCAACGCGGTGCACACCGCGCTCTCCTTCGATCTGGTCGGGGAAGACGTGCTGGTTTCCGGCGCCGGTCCGATTGGCGTGATGGCGGCGGCGGTAGCGAAACACGTCGGCGCGCGTAACGTGGTGATCACCGACGTCAACGAGTACCGTCTTGAGCTGGCGCGCAAAATGGGCGTTACCCGCGCGGTGAACGTGGCCAAAGAGAACCTTAATGACGTGATGGCCGAGCTGGGGATGACCGAAGGTTTCGATGTGGGTCTGGAGATGTCCGGCGCGCCGCCGGCGTTTCGCAGCATGCTGGATACCATGAACCACGGCGGCCGTATCGCGATGCTGGGTATCCCGCCGTCGGATATGTCCATCGACTGGACCAAGGTCATCTTCAAAGGGCTGTTTATCAAAGGTATCTATGGTCGCGAAATGTTCGAAACCTGGTACAAGATGGCGGCGCTGATCCAGTCTGGTCTGGATCTCTCACCGATCATCACCCACCGCTTCGGCATTGATGACTTCCAGAAAGGTTTTGACGCGATGCGCTCCGGCCAGTCCGGTAAAGTGGTTTTGAGCT
Source organism: Klebsiella sp. 4_1_44FAA (assembly GCF_000238715.1). NCBI lineage: Bacteria > Pseudomonadati > Pseudomonadota > Gammaproteobacteria > Enterobacterales > Enterobacteriaceae > Klebsiella > Klebsiella sp. 4_1_44FAA. The sequence continues at coordinate 298,466 of NZ_JH414801.1, read as the reverse complement.
GGGACTAATCCCCCATGCTGGCGTAAAAATCAGCAAAAAAGGCGCCTGCGGGCGCCTTAATTTAGATTTGGATAACATTTTTAGCCTGCTTAATATTAAGCGCACAATTTCTACATCGATTTTACGGTTATTCGCTTATACAGTGTGTTTAGTCGCAGTTTAACTTTGTAACTATCATGCTTAAACTCTCCGTATGCTTACTGACCTGTAACTCTGCGCGCCTGCTGATGGAGGTGCTGCCGCCTCTGCTGAAGGTGGCCGATGAATGTATCGTCGTCGACTCCGGCAGTACCGACGAAACCGTCGCTATTTGTCAGCAGTTTGGTCTCACCGTCCATCACCATGCCTATAAAGCCCACGGCGCGCAGATGAACTATGCCATCGGGCTGGCCAGCCATGACTGGGTGCTGTGCATGGACAGCGACGAAATTCTTGATAATGACGTGGTGACGGCCATTCAGGCGCTAAAAGCGGGGGAGGAGCCTGACCCGACCTGCGCCTGGCGTCTGCCGCGCTACTGGTTTGTGCTAGGCAAACAGGTACGGACTATCTACCCCATTTCCTCACCGGATTATCCGGTGCGCCTCTTTAACCGCCAGCAGGCGCGGTTTAACGATCGGCCGGTGGATGACCAGGTGGTCGGACACGCGAGCTCCGTCAGGCTGCCGGGCTTCGTTCGCCACGATACCTTTTATTCGCTGCATGAAGTGTTTAATAAGCTGAACAGCTATACCACCCGGCTGGTGAAGTACCAGCAGATCAAACCTTCGCTGACGCGGGGGATCGTCAGCGCCATTGGCGCTTTCTTTAAGTGGTATCTGTTTAGCGGGGCGTGGCGCTATGGCAAGGTCGGCGTGGTGACCGGCCTGTACGCGACGTTTTACAGCTTTCTGAAATATTTTAAGGCGTGGTACGCCCACGAAGATAACCAGGCGCCCGTCGCGCAAAAGCGAACGGACCCCTGAGTGGTCTAGTTGCCGGGATTGTCCCAGCCCTGCCATTTGAGGCGATAGTACTGGATCAGCGCGCTCTGGCTGATGCTATCGCTGAGGATAGTGAAGAAGCGGCTGGCGTTCACAGGCTCCAGCGGGCGCTTCGGTTTGCAAGACTTCACGCCATGGAACGGATTACGCGGCTTCTGCTGCGTTTGTTGCGCAGGCGGCTGGGCGTAGTTTGGCGTCGAGTTGTCGACCTGCGGCTCGTTCAGCAGGCTGCTCGGGCGCACCAGCGTGATATCCGGCGGCAGGTTATAGACCATCTGCTGCAGCACCCGCACCGTCGTCGGATGCGGATGTCCAATGGCTATCGCCGAACCGTTGCGCCGCGCCAGGGCGATGGCGCGATTGAACTGGTTGCGGATATCGGCTTCATTCTGCGTATCGTCGAGAAACACCTTGCGCTTAATCACCTTCACGCCGGTACCCTGCGCGGCGCGCATGGCCTGGGTGTTGCCGATGGTGACGCTGTCGAGAAAATAGAGATTGTAGCGCTCCAGGGCCTGCATCACCTTCTGCATGCCAAACAGGTTGGAGGTCATCGCGCTGCCCATATGGTTATTCAGCCCGACGGCGTAAGGGACTTTGCCGTAAGCCTCGCGAATAATGCGCTCGATCTCCTCGCTGCTCATTTCGGGACGCAGGGTGTCTTTTTCCAGCGGCTGTTTGCTGAGCGGCGCCATTGGCAGGTGGATGAGCACTTCATGGCCCTGATTATGCGCTTTAGTGGCCATTTCCCGGGCGTGCGGCGCGTTCGGCAGCACGGCGACGGAGATAGTTGCCGGCAGCGCCAGCACCTGATTCTCGGTCTGCGGGCGGTAGCCAAAATCGTCAATAACGATGGAGAGTTTGCCAGCGAACGCTGGCGCCGCCAGAGCCAGCGAACCGGCTACGGCAAGAGCAATTGCGCGAAATTGAAGCAAAACTTATCTTCCCAACCACGGCTGTGGATTGACCGCCTGACCCTGGCGGCGAATTTCGAAATAGAGCGACGGACGGCCCTGACCGCCGCTGCTGCCTACGAGCGCGATAGGCTGGCCGGCACGCACCTGAGTACCAACGCTGACCAGCGCGCTTTGGTTATAGCCATACAGGCTCATGTCGCCTTTGCCATGTTCGACCACCACCACCAGACCATAGCCCTGCAGCCAGTCGGCCAGAATGACCCGACCATCGGCAATGGCTCTGACTTCGGTGCCTTCAGACGCGGCGATAACCATCCCTTTCCAACGTAGTTCACCTTGCAGCTGTTCGCCATATCGATGAAGGAGCGGACCGCGAACCGGCCAGAACGCCTGACCGCGCGGCGAGCCCAGCCCGCCGGTGCGTGACATCAGCGAACGCTCACTTTCCGTTGGTTTATAGGTGGTGCCTTTGCGCGATGCTTCCTGCTGGCGGTCGCGCACCGCCTGTGCGTCGCGTGCTTCCCGATCGGCGCGGGCTTTGGCGGCAGCTTCCGCCTGGGCGATACGACCGCGTAGGCGCGATTCGTTAGCCCGTAATTCACTTAATTGTTGCTGACCCTGCTGAATGGAAGACTCCAGGCCGGAAAGGGTCTTTTTCCGTTCGTTACGCGCCTGCTCCAGCTTCGCCTGCTGGGCCTTTTGCTCGTAGACCAGCGTTTGCTGCTGGCTCTGTTTTTCTTCGAGCATCGACTTTTGCACCGCCATCTCTTCGCGCGTTTTCTTCAACTCCGCGATAGTCTCCTGGCGGGCCTGGTTGAAATAGCTGAAATAGACCTGCATCCGCTGATTGCGCTGGCCCTCTTCACCGCTGAGCACCATCTGGATGCCGGTATGCGGCCCCTGGCGGAAAGCGGCATCGAGCTGCGCGGCGAGGTTCCGCTCCTGAGACGCGCGCTGGCGCTCCAGCTTCGCGAGAGCGGCGTTCATCTCGTCAATCTGCTTATTGAGCTGGTTCAGGCTATCCTGGGTTTCGCGCAGTTTGCGGGCCGCGGCGGCGATCGCCTCTTCCTGCGCTTTGAGCTGGGCGAGCAGGCTTGCGCGCTGCTGCTGCTGTTGCTTAATCGCCCGCTGCCTGGCGGCGATGTCGGCCTGGATGGACTTTAGCTGATCGCGATCGTCGGCATGCGCAGATGACGCGCACAGCAATACGCCAGCGCTGAGCGCGCTGGCGTAAAGGACGGATCGAACTGCCGCTGCGATCCATGTAGTTGAATACATCGCCTTTCCCCTCATGGGGAAGGATTATTCCACGATGAACAGCGGCTTGCCAGTCATCTCTTGCGGGATTTCCATTCCCATCAGCGACAGCATGGTCGGGGCGATGTCGGAAAGTTTGCCGCCGTTGACCGCTTTGACCGCTTTATTACCGACGTAGATCAGCGGAACCGGCAGATTGGTATGGGCGGTGTGCGCCTGGCCGGTGGCCGGGTCGCGCATCTGCTCGGCGTTGCCGTGGTCGGCGGTGATCAGCAGCTGGCCGCCAACGGATTCCACCGCCTGAGCCACCTGGTCGATGCAGCGATCCAGCGCTTCAACCGCTTTTACGGCTGCTTCCATCACCCCGGTATGGCCAACCATATCGCCGTTCGGGTAGTTACAGATGATGGTGTCGTATTTTCCGCCTTTGATGGCGGCGACCAGTTTCTCGGTCAGCTCGGCGGAGCTCATTTCCGGCTGCAGATCGTAGGTCGCCACTTTCGGCGAGTTAATCAGGATCCGCTCTTCGCCTTTAAACGGCTCTTCTACGCCGCCGTTGAAGAAGAAGGTGACGTGAGCGTATTTTTCAGTTTCGGAGATGCGCAGCTGGGTTTTATCGTGCTTCGCCATCCACTCGCCGAAGGTATTGGCCAGCGAGGCGGGCGGATAGGCGCAGGCGACTTTGATGTCGGCGGCGTATTCGGTGAGCATCACGAAATCGAGATTAACCACTTTCTTACGCGCAAAGCCGTCGAAGTCGGCGTTGACGAAGGCGCGGGTGATTTCACGCGCGCGGTCGGCACGGAAGTTCATGAAGATCAGCGCGTCGCCGTCTTCCATCGCGGCATCGACCTGGCCGGCGGCGCGGATAACGGTGGCTTTCACGAATTCGTCGTTTTCGTCACGGGCGTAGGCGGCCTGCAGACCCGCGACGGCGGTATCGGCCTGGAATTCGCCTTTGGCCAGGGTCAGCAGATCATAAGCTTGTTCTACGCGATCCCAGCGGTTGTCGCGGTCCATGGCGTAATAGCGGCCGATGAGCGATGCGATGCGACCTTTGCCCAGCGCGGCAAATTTGGCTTCGAATGTCGCCAGCGTTTTTTCCGCACTGCGCGGCGGCGTATCACGGCCATCGAGGAAGGCGTGCAGGTAGATCTTCTCAGCGCCGCGCTCTGCCGCCAGCTCCACCATCGCCATGATGTGATCTTCGTGGCTGTGGACGCCGCCTGGCGACATCAGGCCCATGATATGTACTGCTTTGCCGGCGGCAACCGCTTTATCGACCGCGGCGGTCAGTACCGGGTTGGCGTAGAAGGTGCGTTCTTTAATTTCCACATCGAGACGGGTCAGGTCCTGATAGACGATACGACCGGCGCCCAGGTTGACGTGGCCTACTTCGGAGTTCCCCATCTGACGGTCCGGCAGGCCGACTTCGAGACCGGATGCATCGATCAGGGTATGTGGACGTTTGGCCCACAGCGCGTCCATTACCGGCGTTTTAGCGCTATAAATGGCGTTATCCTGTTGGTCTTCGCGATAGCCGTAGCCATCCAGAATCACCAGTACCATAGGTTTTTTAGAAACCGACATTGCGACAACCTCATGCTCAAAGACAGAAATTTTGCGTAATTTTACTACAGCTGAATCGTTTAAATCCCCGTGAAAGATCAAAGAAAGGGAGCGGCCGGGCCGCGCCGGGTCAGCGAGAGCGGCTTTTTTTCGCCACCGCCCGCAGAAAATACATTACATCGCGCTCACTGGCTGTAATTGCCGCAAGGCACAGGTATACTCCTTTCCTGGTTTTTTTCTCACTTAGTCGGGAGTTGTAACCCCCCATGCAAGAAATTATGCAATTCATCGGCCGTCACCCGGTCCTAAGCATCGCGTGGATCGCGCTGCTGGGTGCGGTAGTGTTCACCACCTTCAAGGGGCTGATGTCGAAAGTTAAAGTCATCACCCGTGGTGAAGCGACGCGTCTTATCAATAAAGAAGATGCGGTGGTGGTCGACCTGCGTCAGCGTGACGATTTCCGTAAAGGCCATATTGCCGGCGCTATTAACCTGCTGCCCAGCGATATCAAAGCCAATAACGTCGGCGAGTTGGAAAAACACAAATCGCAACCCATTATTGTGGTAGACGGTTCCGGCATGCAGGCGCAAGAGCCCGCCAGCGCGCTGAACAAAGCCGGGTTTGAAAAAGTCTTTGTACTGAAAGAGGGCATTGCTGGCTGGAGCGGCGAAAACCTCCCTCTGGTACGCGGCAAATAACTTACCTCGCGTGGTGATGCCGCCGCGTTTTCTCCTTCACGCCTGACGTGAAGGGAACACAGGCTGCGGCGTAAAACCCTCAGGGTAACAACAGGAGTGAAGTCATGGCCAATATTGAGATCTACACCAAAGCGACCTGCCCGTTCTGCATCCGCGCGAAAGCGCTGCTGAACAGCAAAGGCGTAACGTTCCATGAGTTGCCGATCGATGGCGATGCCGCGAAGCGTGAGGAGATGATCCAGCGCAGCGGACGGACGACGGTTCCGCAGATTTTTATTGATGCGCAGCACATTGGCGGCTGTGACGACTTGTATGCGCTTGATTCACGTGGTGGACTTGATCCCCTCTTGCGCTAATTTTTGCGCGCTTTCCCTGGCGGAAGCGCGTATTTAAGGACAACACGAAAGGGTTTTACTATGTCAGAACAAAACAGCACCGAAATGACCTTCCAGATCCAGCGTATCTATACCAAAGATATCTCTTTTGAAGCGCCGAACGCGCCGCAAGTTTTCCAGAAAGACTGGCAGCCGGAAGTTAAACTTGATCTGGATACCGCCTCCACCCAGCTGGCTGAAGGCGTTTATGAAGTGGTGCTGCGTGTGACCGTGACCGCTGCGCTGGGCGAAGAAACCGCGTTCCTCTGTGAAGTACAGCAAGGCGGTATTTTCTCCATCGACGGCATCGAAGGCACCCAGATGGCGCACTGCCTCGGCGCATACTGCCCGAACATTCTGTTCCCGTACGCGCGCGAGTGCATCACCAGCCTGGTTTCCCGCGGTACCTTCCCGCAACTTAACCTTGCGCCAGTGAACTTCGACGCGCTGTTCATGAACTATCTGCAGCAGCAGGCTGGCGAAGGTGCTGAACAACATCAGGATGCCTGATGAACGCACTTAATGCTGCAATGACTGTGATCGGTGCCGGCTCTTACGGCACCGCTCTTGCCATCACCCTGGCAAGAAATGGCCACCACGTTGTGCTGTGGGGCCATGACCCGAAACATATCGCGACGCTGCAACACGATCGCTGCAACGCCGCGTTCCTTCCCGATGTGCCTTTCCCGGATACGCTGCATCTTGAGAGCGACCTGGCCACCGCGCTGGCCGCCAGCCGCGACATCCTTGTCGTGGTGCCGAGCCATGTATTCGGTCAGGTGTTACGCCAGATTAAACCGCTGATGCGTTCCGACGCGCGGCTGGTGTGGGCCACCAAAGGCCTTGAGGCCGAAACCGGCCGTCTGCTGCAGGACGTGGCGCGTGAAGCGCTGGGCGATGATATTCCGCTGGCGGTGATCTCGGGGCCAACCTTCGCCAAAGAGCTGGCCGCCGGCCTGCCGACGGCGATTTCGCTGGCGGCCACGGATCCGCAGTTTGCGGAGGACCTTCAGCGCCTACTGCACTGCGGCAAAAGCTTCCGCGTCTACATCAACCCGGACTTTATCGGCGTGCAGCTCGGCGGCGCGGTGAAAAACGTCATTGCCATCGGGGCAGGTATGTCGGACGGCATCGGCTTCGGCGCCAATGCGCGTACGGCGCTGATTACCCGTGGGCTGGTGGAAATGTCCCGCCTCGGCGCGGCGCTGGGCGCCGATCCGGAAACCTTTATGGGCATGGCCGGCCTCGGTGACCTGGTGCTCACCTGCACCGACAACCAGTCCCGTAACCGTCGCTTCGGCATGATGCTCGGCCAGGGTATGGACGTGCAGAGCGCCCAGGACAAGATTGGCCAGGTGGTTGAAGGCTACCGCAATACCAAGGAAGTTCGCGTTCTGGCACAGCGTTTAGGTGTCGAAATGCCAATAACCGAGGAAATTTATCAGGTATTGTATTGCGGAAAAATTGCGCGCGAGGCAGCATTGACCTTATTGGGTCGCGCCCGCAAGGACGAGCGCAGCAGCAATTAGCTTTCCTTTGTCACCTGAATGACCCTGCCAGCGCAGAACTGGCAGGTCATTACTATATCGCCTGGAGTATGCAATGCCGTGTGAAGAACTGGATATCGTCTGGAATAATATTAAAGCCGAAGCCCGGGCTTTGGCTGACTGTGAGCCGATGCTCGCCAGTTTTTACCACGCAACGCTACTCAAGCATGAAAATCTCGGCAGCGCGCTGAGCTATATGCTGGCCAACAAGCTGGCTTCCCCGATTATGCCGGCGATCGCCATTCGCGAAGTGGTGGAAGAGGCCTACGCCGCCGATCCGGAAATGATCGCCTCCGCCGCCTGCGATATTCAGGCGGTGCGCACGCGCGACCCGGCGGTGGATAAATACTCCACGCCGTTGCTCTATCTGAAGGGTTTCCATGCCCTGCAGGCCTATCGTATCGGCCACTGGCTGTGGACTCAGGGGCGACGCGCGCTGGCGATTTTCCTGCAAAATCAAGTCTCCGTCTCTTTCCAGGTGGATATCCACCCGGCGGCGAAAATCGGCCGCGGGATCATGCTCGACCATGCCACCGGCATTGTGGTCGGCGAAACGGCGGTGATTGAAGATGACGTCTCTATTCTGCAGTCGGTCACCCTCGGCGGGACCGGTAAAACCAGCGGCGACCGTCATCCGAAAATTCGCGAAGGCGTAATGATTGGCGCCGGGGCGAAGATCCTCGGCAATATTGAAGTCGGGCGTGGGGCAAAAATCGGCGCAGGCTCAGTGGTGCTGCAGCCGGTGCCGCCGCATACCACCGCCGCAGGTGTTCCTGCGCGTATCGTCGGCAAGCCGGAGAGCGATAAGCCGGCGATGGATATGGATCAGCATTTCAACGGTATTCACCACACTTTCGAGTACGGCGACGGGATTTAACGTCTTGCCCGGTGGCGCTGCGCTTACCGGGCCTACGATCTCATCCCGCCAGCCTGTCGCCCGGATAAGGCTCCTTGCGCTGCAATCCGGGAACCGCTCAGGTTAGCTGCGCAAGACCGCGCCAGGATACCCCAGCTGGCGCCAGGCTTCATACACCACCACCGACACCGCGTTTGACAGGTTCATACTGCGGCTGTCCGGCATCATCGGAATACGGATTTTCTGCTCCGGCGGCAGGGCATCGAGGATGCTGGCCGGCAGACCGCGGGTTTCCGGGCCAAACATCAAGAAATCGCCGTCCTGATAGCTCACTGCGCTGTGCGCAGGCGTGCCTTTGGTGGTGAGGGCGAACAGACGCTGCGGCTGCGCGCTGGCGACAAACGCCGCGTAATCCGCATAGCGCTGCACGGCAGTGAACTCGTGATAGTCCAGTCCGGCGCGTCTCAGGCGTTTATCGTCCCAGGTGAAGCCCATCGGCTCAATGATATGCAGACTGAAGCCCGTGTTGGCGCACAGGCGGATAATATTCCCGGTGTTCGGCGGGATCTCTGGTTCGAATAACACGATGTTCAGCATACTGCCCCCTTAATTGCGGGGGGCAGAATAGCAGATATTTGGCGAACCCTCACCCTGAGGGAGAGGGGCGGCGTAAGGGAAAACGTGGAGAATTACGCGGCGTTATTCTGCTTCAGCGCATCGAAGGTCTGCAGCGCTTCGGCGTTCTGCACCAGCGAATCATGGCTGATTTCACGGATACTTTTCGCCCCGGTGAGGGTCATCGCCACTTTCATCTCTTTCTCGATGAGGTTCAGCAGATTCGCCACGCCCTGCTTTCCGTGGGTCGCCAGGGCGTACAGGTAAGCGCGGCCCAGTAGCACGCTGTCGGCGCCCAGAGCGATCATCCGCACCACGTCGAGCCCGTTGCGGATGCCGCTGTCGGCGAGAATAGTGATGTCGCCTTTCACCGCGTCGGCAATTGCCGGCAGGGCGCGGGCCGAGGAGAGCACGCCATCGAGCTGGCGGCCGCCGTGGTTGGAGACGACAATGCCGTCAGCGCCGAAGCGCACCGCGTCGCGGGCGTCCTCCGGATCGAGGATCCCTTTGATCACCATCGGACCGTCCCAGAAATCGCGGATCCACTCCAGGTCTTTCCATGAAATCGACGGATCGAAGTTATTCGCCAGCCAGCCAATGTAATCCTCAAGCCCGGTCGGTTTGCCGAGATAGGCGGAGATATTGCCCAGATCGTGCGGGCGACCGTTAAGGCCGACGTCCCACGCCCACTGCGGATGGGTGACGGCCTGCCAGTAGCGGCGCAGGGCGGCGTTCGGGCCGCTCATGCCGGAATGGGCGTCGCGGTAGCGGGCGCCGGGAGTCGGCATATCGACGGTAAAGACCAGCGTCGAGCAGCCGGCGGCTTTGGCGCGCTCCAGCGCATTGCGCATAAAGCCGCGGTCGCGCAGGACATACAGCTGGAACCACATCGGGCGCTTGATGGTCGGGGCGACCTCTTCGATCGGGCAGACGGAAACGGTAGAGAGGGTGAACGGAATGCCTTTGTCGTCCGCCGCGCCGGCGGCCTGCACTTCGCCGCGGCGGGCGTACATCCCGCACAGCCCGACCGGCGCCAACGCCGTCGGCATCGCCAGCTTCTCGTTGAATAACGTCGTTTCCAGACTCAGGTCCGACATATTGCGCAAAATACGCTGGCGCAAGGCTACATCGGAAAGGTCCTCGACGTTGCGGCGCAGGGTATGTTCGGCGTAGGCGCCGCCGTCAATATAGTGGAACAGAAACGGCGGCAGGATACGCTGTGCGGCGGCGCGATAGTCGCTGGCGGCGGAAATAATCATCACGAGTTCTCCCTGGAATTTTCATTGTGGTCACCGGGCAGGCGGGTAATTCGCGCCTGGCGGGCCTGGTCTTCATCAAAACGTTTGATGGTGGCGTGGACAAAGCCTAAGTGGCCCATCATCGCCTGGCGCGCCGCCTCGGCGTCGCCGGCGACAATCGCCTCCATGACGGCCTGGTGCTGTTCGGTCAGGCGGGCAAACACCGGCGGCACCTGATACATGCGCTGGCGGCTCTGCTTAACGGAGGAGTGCAGCAGGTCGAAAAAGCCGCGCATGGTTTGCAGGAGCACCACGTTATGCGAGGCTTCGGCGATCGCCAGGTGAAAGCGGACATCCGCCTGCGAGGCGATATCCGGGTCTTCACTCTGGGTCGCTTCAAAGCACAGACGAATTTTTTCTTTATCGGCGTCGGTGGCGCGCATCGCCGCGTGCCACGCGGTGCTGGCTTCGATGGCGTGGCGGGCTTCGAGGATATCGAAGCTGTAGTCCGGGTCATCGGCCAGCAGCGTCTTCAGCGGCTGGACGATGTTTTGCTCTGACCACGGCTCATGCTGAAAGCGGACGAAGGTGCCGCCGCCGCGACGGCTCAACAGCACCCCTTCATTGACCAGCATCGCCAGCGCTTCGCGCAGGGAATTGCGTGAGACGCCGAGCTGGGCGGCGAGCTGGCGCTCGGCGGGCAGTCGCATGCCCGCCTCCAGCTGTTGTTCTTCAATCAGCGCCCGGACGCGACGCGCCACGTCGTCGGCCAGGCGTTTAGGCATCACTATCACGGGATCATCCAGGTTAAAACGTAGGCCTGCAGCGTGGTGATCAGCCCCACCATGCAGGTGAAGATCAGGCTATGTTTGACGGTAAAGCGGAACAGATCCGACTCTTTGCCCACCAGGCCTACCGCGGCGCAGGCGATGGCGATCGACTGCGGGGAAATCATCTTGCCGGTAACGCCGCCGGTGGTATTAGCCGCGACCAGCAGAATATCGGAGACGCCAATCTGCTGCGCCGCCGTTGCCTGCAGCGCGGCGAACAGGGCGTTAGACGAGGTGTCCGAACCGGTCAGGAATACCCCCAGCCAGCCAAGGAACGGCGAGAAGAAGGTAAACGCGTGGCCGGTATGGGCCAGCGCCAGGGCCAGCGTCGACGACAGCCCGGAATAGTTAGAGATAAAGGCGAACGCCAGCACCATGCCGATAGAGTAGATCGGCAGCGCCAGATCCTTCAGCGTCCCGGCGAAGGTGGTCAGCGCATCTTTCGGCTTCATGCGCAGCCAGACGATGGACAGCAGGGCGGCGAACAGAATGGCGGTGCCGGTTGCCGACAGCCAGTCGAATTTATATACCGCGGCGTAGGGCGTTGCGGCGCTAACCACCGGCGGCATACGGGCAACCATTTTGTCGAGGAATGGTACCGAAATATTGATAACGAAGTCATACATCGCGCCGCCAGGAGCGAACAGCGCTTTGAATGGCGGCACGCTCCACAGGGTCACGGTGGCGGTCAGGAACAGGAACGGCGACCAGGCGCGGATCACTTGTCCCGCCGTGTAGCGTGTGCGGGCCAGCGTCATATCCACCTGCGAGGCGCCGAGATCGCCGAAGCGGAAGATGCGTACCGGCTGCCAGCGTTTGAGGAACAGGGTCAGACAGACCAGGGAGACCAGCGACGAGATGATATCCGGCAGCTCCGGGCCAAGGAAGTTCGAGCTGAGGTACTGGGCAATAGCGAACGAACCGCCTGCGACTATCACCGCCGGCCAGGTCTCTTTAATGCCGCGCCAGCCGTCCATAATCGCCATGATCCAGAACAGCACGATAATGGTCAGGAACGGCAGCTGGCGGCCCACCATCTGGCCGATGGCGAAGCTATCGATACCGGTCACCTGGCCGGCGACCAGAATCGGGATGCCCATCGCGCCGAAGGCCACCGGCGCGGTGTTGACGATCAGGCACAGGCCAGCCGCATACAGCGGGTTAAACCCGAGACCAACCAGCAGCGCGGCGGTAATCGCGACCGGTGCGCCGAAACCCGCCGCCCCTTCGAGAAAGGCGCCGAACGAGAAGCCGACGATCAGCATCTGCAGGCGCTGGTCCGGCGTAATCGACAGAATCGATGAGCGGATGATGTCGAACTGTCCGGTCTTCACCGAGATTTTATAGACGAAGACCGCGGCGATAATAATCCACGCTATAGGCCACAGGCCGTAGAAGAAGCCGTAGACCACCGAGGCTAAGGCGCGGTCCACCGGCATTTTATAGAACAGCAAGGCAACGACCAGCGCGATTGCGACGGTCCAGGTGGCAGCGATGTAGCCTTTCAGTTTGAGCTTAATCAGCGCAAAAAAGAAAAACAGAATCGGTAGCGATGCGATAAGACTGGATAGCCAGATATTACCGGCGGGATCGTAGTTTTGTTGCCAGAGATTCATGCAGGGTCTCCATCGGGCCGCCAGGAGAGGAGGGCTGAGTCTGCGCTCATTGCCGATCCCACCGAAGGTAAAATTGGCCCGGCCAATTAAGGGTATCAGGGTTGATGACAACGAATGGTTAATCAGATGTTGCTATTAAGCAACGTGTTTGTGATGGGTTTTGACGGATTTGTGAACTGCCAGGGGGTGGATGAAATTATTGGTTGGACCAATCGACCCGGCTGAAGGTAAAAATGTGGGGGAGTGAAGACAGAATAGCCCTCTCCGTACGGAGAGGGCTGGGGATCAAAATTCGCTGCGGGCGAAACCGGTCATCTCTTTCAGACCCATTTCCCGGCCCAGGGCGGTCATCGGATGGACAACCACCAGGCCGCGAACGCTTTTCTTCAGCTTGCCCATATCGGCCTGCTCTTTTTTGGTAATCGCGCGGCGAAACGGCAGGCTCATCAGCTTCTGCGCCTCTTTGCTCAGCTTCTGGCTCTGGACGGAACGCAGACGTTCAATCTCCGTTTCCAGAGTGGCTTTTTCTTTTTCCAGTTCAGCGTATTTATCGGCGGCTTCCACCAGCGACAGCTCGGCCTGCTGGTGGCGGATGGCGTCGAGACGATCGCTCAGACGCTTGATTTCATTCTTTTCGACTTCTTTCATGGTGATTTGATCTGTTAATAAAGGGGCTTCATTCGCCTATAGTATGTGCCGTGACCGCTATTGTTGATAGCTATTTATCAAAAATTCGCCGTTTGTCGCCCGCGGAATGCAATATCATTTATCGCTAATAATTTGAATTTTATTAATATTCCGCCTAATACCCGTTCTAATTTCATTTCTGTGAAGCCTGTCGGCAGATAAGCACGTTTTCCTTAACCAACGCCGGTGAATTGGCTAATGCTTAATCAGATTATTCCCAAAAGGAGGACGTGATGGCAAAGATCGGCGACGGCGTACCACGTTTAATCGACAAAGCGGTTGATTTTATGGCTTCCAGTCAGGCGTTTATGGAGTATTTGAAAAAGTCTCCGCGTCTGCAGCATGTACCGCGAGACATTCCTCAGGATAAGGAAGCGTTGTTCCTGCAGCGTCTGGAATATTATCGTCAGCTTTACCGGCCGACCTGCGACCAGACGGAACCGGAATCAGAGCGTTGATTTCTGAAAGGCTTTTTTTAAGCTGATTCGTGAAATCAGCTCAGTCAGGGACAGCACCATCGTTGAGCGCACCATCTGCTGGTAACGCAGTTTCTGCATTGCCAGCAGTTCGGCATCGCTGTCATCAAATTGCGGCGTTGGCGGCAGGGCGGCGACGCAGTGCAGCTCGCCGAACGGACCGATAATTTCGTCGTCGGTAAAGCTGTACTCATTGCCGTCGTGGTTAAGCTCTTCGCGCAGGGCCATCAGCAGCTCGGCGTCTTCATATTCGGCACGACTTATCACCCCAAGGCCATAAATCAGCTTCAGGCGTACAGAGAGATCGCCGAGCGGCCCGCTGCCCTCCAGCAAGGGCTCGACGGCGTATTTCACCGCGTAGTCGTCTTTACGGAACACCTGAAGCACCAGAATATTGACCGCTTCCGTTAACAGCTCGACGGTGGCGATCAGGAAGCTTCGTACGGTTTTGCCAGCATTCAGACGCTCAAGCACACGGTTTTCAAATGCTTGTGTTTCTTCCATCATTGCCTGCATATCTGACAGGAGTCGTAATGGGCGCGACGTTGGTCGCGCCAGGTTGTGCATCATTTTTCCGCGTTGTAGTCGTTAACGGCCTCCGCGACGACATCACTTGCGGCATCCAGGCCGGAAATCTGCGCCAGCGCGGCCTGCGGCCCCTTGTCGGCGATCAGTGCCGCCAGCTCCTGCGCCTGCGGATCGTCTTCGCTACGGAAATGCATCGCCGCCGCAATCCCTTTCACCAGGTTGCGGTGCGGCAGACCGTATTCCAGTGTACCCAGCAGCGGCTTAATTAAACGGTCGCCAGCGCTCAGTTTGCGCAGCGGCTGACGGCCAACGCGCTCAACATCGTCTTTCAGGTACGGGTTCTCGAACCGGCCAAGTATTTTCTGGATATAAGCCGCGTGCTTCTGCGGGTCAAAGGCGTAACGTTTGATCAGCACCGCGCCGCTCTCTTCCATCGCGCCCTGCACGACGGCACGAATTTTCTCGTCGAGGATCGCGTCGCGAATCGTCTGATGGCCCGCCAGTTTTCCGAGGTAGGCGGTTATAGCATGCCCGGTGTTCAAGGTGAAGAGCTTGCGTTCGACAAATGCCATCAGGTTATCAGTTAATTCCATTCCCGGGATAGTCGGCAGCGCGCCCTTGAACTGAGTCTTATCGACAATCCATTCGCTAAAGGTTTCCACGGTGACTTCCAGCGGGTCATGAGTGGCGGAAGCCGATGGCGGCACAATACGGTCAACGGCAGAGTCGACAAAGCCGATATGCGCTTCCACCCACGCTTTATCTTCTTCCGCCAGCGCGTTAAACACGTGGCCTTTTAACTGCGTGGTGCCGCGCACCATATTTTCGCAGGCGATGATGTTCAGCGGGCGTTCGGTGCCCTGCGCTTTGCGCTGCGCCAGCCCTTTGGCGATCGCTGGCGCGATGCGCTCGAGCACGACGGGACCGACGGCGGTGGTGACCAGATCCACCTCAGCGATCAGGTCCACAACCTCATCGCCGATGCTGCTGACGGCATTGACGCCGGAGACGGTGTCCACCTGCTCATTCTCACCGACGACGTGAACCTGATAGCTATGACGGGCATTCAGGGCATCAAGTACGGTCTGATTGACATCGGCAAACGTCAGTTCGATGCCCGCGTCGGCCAGCAATTTACCGATAAAGCCACGTCCGATATTACCTGCGCCAAAATGTAATGCTTTCATAGTATTAACCTTCAATTAATGTTTTCACCTGAGAGGGCTGGGGTGAGGCCTTTCCCCTCACCCCAACCCTCTCCCAAAGGAGAGGGTTGGATAGCGCTGATTATTTATTTAACAGTGCCAGAACTTCGTCGACGCTGGTGGTTTTCGCCAGGCGCTCAATCACGGTTTCGTCATCCAGCGCGTTAGTCAGACTGGTGATAACCTGAATGTGCTCGTTATTACGAGCGGCGATGCCGATGACCAGACGCGCGACTTCATCTTCTTCTTCACCGAAGCGCACGCCTTCCGGGTACTGGCAGAAGACGACGCCGGTTTTCAGCACGCGGTCCTTCGCTTCGATGGTGCCGTGCGGTACCGCAATGGACTCGCCGAGATAGGTCGAGGTCAG
Organism: Klebsiella sp. 4_1_44FAA; assembly: GCF_000238715.1. Taxonomy (NCBI): domain Bacteria; kingdom Pseudomonadati; phylum Pseudomonadota; class Gammaproteobacteria; order Enterobacterales; family Enterobacteriaceae; genus Klebsiella; species Klebsiella sp. 4_1_44FAA. The sequence continues at coordinate 282,700 of NZ_JH414801.1, read as the reverse complement.
TTTTTCGCGGTCCAGCATCGCCTGCACATATTCCGGCTCGACGTAGCCGCCTTTCACCAGCTGCTCACCGGCGAAGCGAATGGCTTCTTCTTTGGTGGCTGCTTTGCGACCGAGGAAGATGTTATCCGCGCCCAGCTGGAACAGGTTGTTGTTAGTATCGTCAAAGCTGTCTTTCAGGCTATCGGTGACTTTGACTTCGTTGTCGATGTGGCGCTGGGCCGCGACCAGGCGCTCGGTCAGGCTGGTGTACAGACCGCTGTCGAGGAAGTTGGTCAGCGAAATATGCTGCGCCTGCGGCACCTGGCGCATCGCCCGCTCGGTAAGGTCGCGGTGGGTGATGACCAGGTCAACATCCGGCGGCAGGTTATTGATTGCGCTGTTGGTGACCGAGATGTTGCTCAACCCGGCATCCTGCACTTTCTTGCGCAGTACCCCGGCGCCCATAGCGCTGGAACCCATCCCGGCGTCGCAGGCGACGATGATTTTACGCACATGGCTCAGGTCGTTGGTGACATTACCGGCCGCCAGCGGGCTGGCGCCTTTGGATTCCGCTTTCATGTCATGCATACGACGCGTTGCGGCTTCGATATCGTCTTCTTCTTTGACTTTGCTGGTCTTGAGCAGAACCGCAGAGACCACGAAGGAGACCGCCATCGCTGCGATAATCGCGGCGATGTTAGCGAAGTAGGCGCCTTTCGGCGTCATCGCCAGTACCGCCAGAATGGAACCCGGGGAAGCCGGGGAAACCAGACCGCCATTGAGGATAGTCAGGGTGAAGACACCGGTCATCCCGCCGAGGATAACGGCCAGGATCAGGCGCGGGTTCATCAGCACGTACGGGAAGTAGATTTCATGGATACCACCCAGGAAGTGGATGATAGCCGCCCCGCCTGCAGACTGTTTTGCGCTGCCGCGGCCAAAGAACATGTACGCCAGCAGAACGCCCATCCCTGGACCCGGGTTAGCTTCAATCAGGAAGAAGATGGATTTACCCAGCTCGTGGGACTGCTGAATACCCAGCGGCGAGAAGATACCGTGGTTGATGGCGTTGTTAAGGAACAGGATTTTTGCCGGTTCGACGAAGATAGACGCCAGCGGCAGCATGTCGTGCGCCACCATAAAGTTAACGCCAGCCGCCAGAATTTTCGACAGAACTTCGACCGCCGGGCCAATGCCGAGGAAGGCCAGAATGGCGAGGATCATCCCGATGATGCCGGCGGAGAAGTTATTCACCAGCATTTCAAAACCGGATTTGATCTTACCGTCTACCCAGTTATCGAATTTCTTGATGCAGTAGCCGCCCAGCGGGCCGGCAATCATGGAGCCGAGGAACATCGGCATATCCGCGCCGACGATAACGCCCATGGTGGTGATCGCCCCGACCACGCCGCCACGTTCGCCGCCGACTAATTTACCGCCGGTGTAACCGATCAGCAGCGGCAGCAGGTAGGTGATCATCGGACCGACCAGCTTCGCCAGCGTTTCGTTTGGCAACCACCCTGTCGGAATGAAAAGCGCGGTGATGATACCCCACGCGATAAACGCGCCGATATTCGGCATCACCATATTGCTGAGGAAACGACCAAAGCTTTGCACTTTGATCTTGATATCGGATGACATAAAACACCCCTTCTTCTGTTTTGCGTAGCGCGCAGGCTTAAAGCCCGAGGTTTGTTGTTAATGTGGCGGCAGAGGTAGCCGGGCCCTGATTGATAGTGCGAAATCTGGCACTGAATCGTTTAGCTGTCCAGCTAGCGCCCTTTTGTGTGATACGGATCACATGAATATAGGGGGCAAAGCGCTTTTTGTAGTGATGCTGATCACATAATTCCTGTGTAAAAAAACAACACAGCGCCTTTTTAGCCGCTGATCTGCCTTTTTGTGTGATATTTGTCACAATTTTGTTTCGTGGTTTTGTTGTTTGTTTGTGATTTTGATCACAAAGAATTTCACGGTGGATTTTTGCCGCTGTGATCTCGGCCCGGTTTTGCGGCCAGGGCGAGATGGCTCTGTAACTAAGCAACCTTAACTGCCGAATAACTTTTTTACGCCGGATGGCAAAAATGAAAGGCGTGAATTATGCTCAAAATAGCGGCCCGAATGTCAGTGGGTCGTGAATAAAATTCATATAAATTATTAGCGTAAAGCCGAGGGAATTATGTTTCTCAATTATTTTGCGCTGGGCGTTCTGATCTTCGTTTTTCTGGTCATTTTTTATGGGATTATCATTATTCACGATATTCCTTATTTGATCGCCAAAAAACGCAACCACCCTCATTCCGATGCTATTCATGTCGCCGGATGGGTCAGTCTTTTTACTCTCCACGTCATATGGCCGTTTTTATGGATTTGGGCCACGTTGTACCAGCCTGAGCGCGGCTGGGGCATGCAGCATAAGGCGAATACGGCCCCTGACGAACCTGAAAAAGAGACCGATATACAACAGCTTCGCCAACGACTGAGCGACCTTGAACACCAGGTGGCGGCCATCCAGCGGCCGCAGTCCACCTCTGCGGCGGAGAAATAATCTATGGATCTGTTGATAATTTTGACCTACGTGGCCATCGCCTGGTCGATATTTAAAATCTTCAAAATACCGGTAAATAAATGGACGGTACCTACCGCGGCGCTGGGGGGCGTATTTATTGTTAGCGCGCTTATTTTATTAATGAACTATAACCACCCTTACACCTTTCTGGCGCAAAAGGCGGTGATATCTATTCCTATTACGCCGCAGGTTACCGGAGTGGTTAACAGCGTCACCGACAAAGCGAATCAGCGCGTCAAAAAGGGTGAGGTGCTTTTTACTATTGACCCGGCGCGCTATCAGGCGCGGGTCGACCGTCTGCAGGCCGACCTGGTGACGGCGCTGCACAGTATTAACACCCTCAAAGCGCAGCTCTCTGAAGCCCAGGCCAACACCACCCGCGTGTCGGCGGAACGCGATCGCTTATACAAGGACTATCAGCGCTACCTGAAAGGGAGCCAGGCGCGGGTGAACCCGTTCTCGGAAAGCGACATCGATAACGCCAGGCAGAATTACCTTGCCCAGGACGCGCTGGTCAAGGCGTCGGTGGCGGAGCAGGCGCAGATCCAGAGCCAGCTGGACAGCATGATCAACGGCGAGCAGTCGCAAGTGGCCAGCCTGCGCGCCCAGCTGGCGGAGGCGAAATATAATCTCGATCAGACCACCGTGCGGGCGCCAAGCGATGGGTATATCACCCAGGTGCTGATCCGTCCGGGGACCTATGCCGCCTCGCTGCCGCTGCGTCCGGTGATGGTGTTTATCCCCGAGCAAAAACGGCTGATCGTCGCCCAGTTCAGGCAAAATTCGCTGTTAAGGCTGGAGAAGGGCGACGACGCGGAAGCGGTGTTTAATGCCCTGCCCGGACAGGTATTCCACGGCAAACTGGTGAGCATTTTACCGGTGGTGCCGGGGGGAACCTATCAGGCGCAGGGGGCGTTGCAGTCGCTGACCGTGACGCCGGGCAGCGATGGCGTGCTGGCGACCATTGAGCTCGATCCGAATGCCGAAATCGATGCACTACCCGATGGCATCTATGCGCAGGTGGCGGTCTACTCCGACCATTTCGCCCACGTTTCGGTGATGCGTAAAGTGCTGCTGCGCATGACCAGCTGGATGCACTACCTCTATCTCGATCATTAATGCGATCGGCGGCAGGTTGAGCGGGACGCTCACCTGCCTTTTGTCCTGCCCTGAGCCATACTCATATCTTTGTTGGCGATAATTTGTTGGCGATAAGGAGCAGGTTATGAAACTGATCGGCAGCTACACCAGTCCCTTTGTGCGCAAAATCTCCGTGATCCTGCTGGAAAAGCGCATCCCTTTTGAGTTTGTCAACGAATCCCCCTACAGCGAAAGCAACGGTGTGGCGCGCTATAACCCGCTGGGCAAAGTGCCGGCGCTGGTGACAGATGACGGCGAATGCTGGTTTGATTCTCCGGTTATCGCGCAGTATCTCGAGCTGCTGGGCGTGGCGCCGCCGATGATTCCCGCCGATCCCAGAGCCGCTCTCAGGATGCGCCAGCTTGAGGCGCTGGCAGATGGGGTGATGGAGGCCGCCCAGGCGCTGGTGCGCGAAAAAGCTCGCCCTGCGGCCCAACAGTCAGAGCAAGAGCTGCTCCGCCAGCGGGAGAAAGTGGCGCGCGGCCTCGACAGGCTGGAAGCCTGCGCGGCGGACGGAACGCTACGCGGTGACGAGGTCAATCTGGCGACCATCTCTACGGCCTGCGCCATTGCCTACCTGAACTTTCGCCGGGTGGCGCCGGGCTGGTGCGCCACCCGGCCGCAGTTGGTGAAGTTGGTGGATGCGCTGTTCCAGCGCGCCAGCTTTGCGCGCACCGAACCGCCGCGGACTTGACCCAGGCAGGTAACAGTTTGCGCAAGGAGGCGTTACAATCGCCGCTGATTGTTGACTCCCTCTCCCGTCGGGAGGGGGAAAATAACTTACCGCCAGGCCCATTCATGACTACCGAAATTCGTGCGCTTTATACCCGGCTTCCGGCCATTGACCGCTTACTCCGCGACCCCGCTTTTTCCTCCCTGCTGGCGCAGCACGGCCATTCGCAGGTGGTGACGCAGCTGCGCCAGATGCTGGATGAGGCGCGGGAACAGATTAGCCAACGGCAGACGCTCCCTGACTGGAGCCATGACTGGCAGCACGCCTGTGAGCAGCGGCTCACCGCCGGCCAGCGGAGCGCCCTGCGTCCGGTGTTTAATCTCACCGGTACGGTATTGCATACCAATCTGGGGCNCGCCATTCAGGCGGAGTCGGCCGTGGAGGCGGTCGCCAGCGCGATGCGCGCGCCGGTGACGCTCGAATATGATCTCGACGACGCCGGGCGCGGCCATCGCGATCGCGCCATTGCCGATCTGCTGTGCCAGATCACCGGCGCGGAAGACGCCTGTATCGTGAACAACAACGCGGCGGCCGTTCTGCTGATGCTGGCGGCCACCGCCAGCGGTCGCGAAGTGGTGGTCTCTCGCGGCGAACTGGTGGAGATCGGCGGGGCATTTCGCATCCCCGACGTGATGCGCCAGGCGGGTTGCCAGCTGCACGAAGTGGGTACCACCAACCGCACCCCATGCCAAAGATTATCGCCAGGCGGTGAATGACAATACCGCGCTGCTGATGAAGGTCCACACCAGCAACTACAGTATTGAGGGCTTTACCAAAGCCGTCGACGAAGCGGAGCTGGCGGCCATTGGCCGCGAACTGGATGTTCCGGTGGTAGCCGACCTGGGCAGCGGGTCGCTGGTGGATCTCAGTCAGTATGGCCTGCCAAAGGAGCCGATGCCGCAGGAGATGATCGCCGCCGGGGTGAGCCTGGTCAGTTTCTCCGGCGACAAGCTGCTCGGTGGCCCGCAGGCCGGGATTATCGTCGGCAAACGCGCGCTGATTGCCCGGCTGCAAAGCCACCCGCTGAAGCGGGCCCTGCGCGCCGATAAAATGACCCTCGCGGCGCTGGAGGCTACGCTGCGCCTCTATCAGCACCCGGAGGCGCTGAGGGAGAAATTGCCGACGCTGCGCCTGCTCACCCGTCCGGCGGAGGAGATCCGCCGGCTGGCTGAACGCCTGCAGCCTGACCTGGCGGCACACTATGCTGATTTTGCCGTCAGCGTGGCAGCCTGCCAGTCGCAGATTGGCAGCGGCTCGTTACCCGTCGACCGCCTGCCCAGCGCGGCGTTGACCTTTACCCCGCATGACGGCCGCGGTAGCCGGCTGGAGGCGCTGGCGGCCCGCTGGCGCGCGCTGCCGTGTCCGGTGATTGGCCGCATTTATGACGGTCGGCTCTGGCTGGACCTGCGCTGTCTGGAAGATGAAACCCGCTTTATGGAGATGTTGTTACGATGATTATTGCCACCGCTGGACATGTTGACCACGGCAAAACGACGCTGCTGCAGGCGATAACCGGCGTGAATGCCGATCGTCTGCCGGAAGAGAAAGCGCGGGGAATGACGATCGATCTCGGCTATGCCTACTGGCCGCAGCCGGACGGGCGGGTGCTGGGATTTATTGACGTTCCCGGGCACGAAAAGTTTTTGTCCAACATGCTGGCGGGGGTGGGCGGTATTGACCATGCGCTGCTGGTGGTGGCCTGCGATGACGGGGTGATGGCGCAAACCCGCGAACACCTGGCGATCCTGCAGCTGACCGGAAAGCCGACGCTGACCGTGGCGCTGACCAAAACGGACCGCGTGGCGGCCGCCAGGGTGGCGGAGGTTCAGGCAGAGGTCGAGCAGACCCTGGGCGAGCTGGGCTTTGACGCCGTCGCTTTCTTTCCCACCGCGGCGGCGGAAAACATCGGTATTGCGGAACTGCGCAGCCATCTGCTGCAGCTTGCAGAGCGCCCCCGCCCGCAGCAGCAGCGGTTTCGCCTGGCGCTGGATCGCGCTTTTACCGTCAAAGGCGCGGGGCTGGTGGTCACCGGGACGGCGCTCTCCGGCGAAGTACGGGTCGGGGATACCCTATGGCTTACCGGCGTCAACACGCCGATGCGCGTCCGCGGCCTGCATGCCCAGAATCAAGCGGTTGAGCAGGCGCACGCCGGACAGCGCATTGCGCTGAACATTGTCGGCGATGCGCAAAAAGAGGCAGTGCACCGCGGCGACTGGCTGCTCTCCTCACCACCGCCGGAGCCAGCAGAACGGGTGATTGTCGAGTTGCAGTGCCATACGCCGCTCAGCCAGTGGCAGCCGCTGCATATTCACCATGCTGCCAGCCACATTACCGGCCGGGTGTCGCTCCTTGAGGACAACCTGGCGGAGCTGGTGCTGGATACTCCGCTGTGGCTGGCGGATAACGACCGGCTGGTGCTCCGCGATATCTCCGCTCGCTTGACGCTGGCGGGCGCACGGGTGGTGACGCTGGATCCTCCGCGCCGCGGCAAACGTAAACCGGAATATCTGCAGTGGCTGCACGCCCTGGCAGCGGTCGGCGCTGACGATGCGCAGGCGCTGGAGCTGCATCTGCAGCGGGATGCCGTCCGGCTTGAGCACTTCGCCTGGGCGCGGCAGCTCAGCGAAGCCGGAATGGCGGCCCTGATCCAGCGACCGGACTATCTGCAGGCCGGACAGCGCCTGCTTAGCGCGCCGCTTGCCGCCCGCTGGCAGCGAAAATTGCTGGATGCCCTTGCGCGCTACCATGAGCAGCATCGAGACGAGCCGGGCCCTGGCCGGGAGCGCCTGCGCCGCATCGCGCTGCCGATGGAAGATGAAGCGCTGGTGCTGCTGCTGATTGAGCAGATGCGCGAGAGCGGCTTAGTCCACAGCCATCACGGCTGGCTGCATTTGCCGGAGCATAAAGCCGGGTTTACCGACGAGCAGCAGGCGGTCTGGCATAAGGTGGAGACTCTGTTCGGCGACGATCCGTGGTGGGTGCGCGATCTTGCGCGCGAAGTCCATGTTGAAGAGTCCCTGATGCGCGCGGTGCTGCGCCAGGCGGCGCAGCAGGGGATGATTACCGCGATCGTCAAGGATCGTTACTACCGCAACGATCGCATTGTGCAGTTCGCCCAGCGGGTGCGCGAGCTGGATCGGCTGCGCGGTTCAACCTGCGCGGCGGATTTCCGCGATACCTTAAACGTCGGGCGGAAGCTGGCGATCCAGATCCTGGAGTATTTCGATCGGATTGGCTTCACCCGCCGTCGCGGCAACGATCATATCCTGCGCGATAAGGCATTGTTCCGGTAATCATTAACGTCGGCTCCCCGGCGGACTTCGTGCCGGGGAGCTGGCGAAAAGAACTTGTTAAAACCACTACGTGAGACCGCCGAAGCAATTTCGCGTGAGCTGGGTTTCACGGTGCGTGAAGCGTCAGGCAAATGACCACATCCTGCCAGCCATCTGACAAAAAACAGCGCTGATTCCATTCAGGATCAAAGCGCGGGCAGGGGATATTCTGGCACCCTGCGGTTTTATCCCCAGGGAGCAGAGGATGAACCAGTTTCTTATTGCCAATGCCCAGCGGTGCATCGGCTGTCGTACCTGCGAAGTGGCCTGCGCGGTGGCGCACCAGCAGGCGCAGGATGTCGCCGCCCTGTCGACGAACCATTTCGCGCCGCGTATCCGGGTGGTGAAAAGCGGTGACATATCGACGGCGATGGCCTGTCGGCAGTGCGAGGATGCGCCCTGCGCCAGCGTTTGCCCACAGGGGGCGATTCAGCGCGACAATGACGTCTGGTGGGTCGACCAGCGGCGCTGCATCGGCTGCAAAAGCTGCATGGTGGCCTGCCCGTACGGCGCGATGACCGTTACGGTAATGAACCAGCAGGCGCAGGCGTTGAAATGCGATCTATGCCATCACCGCGCCGAAGGACCGGCCTGCGTGGCCGCCTGCCCGACGCAGGCGCTGCGGGTGATGGTTCCCGCGGAGCTGGAAGCGCTATGCGCGCAAAAACGCCAGCGGCTGGCGCTGGCGTGAATGGGGTCGCTGACGAACGTTACCCGCCCGCGGCGTCCGAGACTATGCTTCCTGTTCGCGCCAGGCAAATTCAACCTCTTCGGCGAGGATTTTCACTCCGGCTTCGATTTTTTGCGGGTCCGGTACATAGTTCATGCGCATACACTGGTGGGTGTGCGGCCACGGTTTATCCAGACCAGGGAAGAAGTAATCCCCCGGCACCATCAGCACGCCGCGCTTTTTCAGCCGCTGATACAGCAGCTCGGTGGAGATCGGCAGATCCTTAAACCACAGCCAGAGAAAGATTGCCCCCTCCGGTTTGTGAATAAGGCAGCGCTCCTCCGGCAGATAGCGGCGAATAATGGCGATGGTTTCCTGCACCCGCTGGTAATAGAAGGGCTTGATCACCGTCTCTGACAGGCGCAGCAGATCCTGTCGTTTAATCATTTCGCACATCATTGCCGGCCCGATGCCGCCAGGGGCGAGGCTGATAATGCCGTTCATGTTGCTGATGGCGGTGATGATTTTTTCGTTGGCGATGATAATCCCGCAGCGGCTGCCCGGCAGGCCCAGCTTGGACAGGCTCATACACAGCACGATGTTCGGATTCCACAGCGGTCGGGCGTCGCTAAAGATAATGCCCGGGAACGGTACGCCGTAGGCGTTATCAATCACCAGCGGGACCCCGTGCTGATTCGCCAGCGCATCCAGTTTGATCAGCTCTTCATCAGTGATGACGTTGCCGGTCGGGTTGGTGGGGCGCGAGACGCAGATCATCCCGGTCTCTTCCGTCACCTGCAGATGCTCAAAATCAACATGGTACTTAAACTGGCCTTCCGGCAGCAGTTCGATGTTCGGCCGGGTGGCAACGAACAGATCCTCTTCCAGACCGGCATCGGCGTAGCCGATATATTCCGGCGTCAGTGGGAACAGTACCTTACGGGTGGTGCCATCTGCCCGACGGCCTGCAAACAGATTAAATAAGTAGAAAAATGCGCTCTGACTGCCGTTTGTTAGCGCAATATTCTGTGGTTCGATCTCCCAGCCCAGCTCGTCGCGCAGCATATTCGCCAGCAGAGCCAGCAGCTCGCTTTTGCCCTGTGGGCCATCATAATTACAAAGCGCATCAAGGGCTTTGCCATTATCCAGCATGTCGGCCAGCAGCTGCTGGAAGTAGTCATTCATTTCCGGGATCTGAGCGGGGTTGCCGCCGCCCAGCATAATAGCGCCCGGCGTGCGCAGACCGTCATTAAGGTCTTCCATCAAGCGGGTGATGCCTGAATGACGGGTGAATTTGTCGCCGAAAAGGGAAAATGTCATCGCGAATAGTCTATCGGTGGTTCTGGAAAGTGGCTAACCATAACGCCAGCGCTGGCGTGGTGCAAATCGGCGGGAGGAGGCGGCTTTTTATCTTTATCCTGTAAATTGCTATTTTGTTAGCGTTTTGTTCTGAATGGCTCCCCGCCAGGGCGGAGAGCCACCTGTGGATTACTGCTGCTGTCCGGCCCAGATGACCATCACTTTGTCTTCACCGCTCTCACGCACGAACCCGTAACCACGCGACATCGACAGCGTTGTCTGTTTGCCCATGCCGATTGCCGGATGGCGAGCGCGGAACTGGCCGATCTTCTGCCAGTGGGTAACGCTGCGGGCCGCCTTGCCGTTGACATCCTGCCAGTTCATCTCCGAGCGGGTACCCTGCAGCGGGTCCGAGCCGGTGGGGCCGAACGGGCGCGATGATTCGTCGCCATAGAAAATCTGCACGGCGCCAGGGGCCAGCAGCAGTAGCTCCGCCGCGGTGGTGCCGCCTTCACGGAACAGCCGCGTATCGTGCGAGGAGAGGTAGCTCAGGACGTTAAAGCTCTGCAGCTTGTCCGCCATTTGCTGCCAGGTGAGGTCAATATTGGCCATACAGGTCGCCGCTTTCGCCGCCTGGTCCTGGTAGTCGAAATTGATCATCGCATCAAAACCGTGGCGATAATAATCGCTCTGCATCACTCCATGTCCCCAGGCTTCGCCGGTCATCCAGAACGGCGCCGCATCCAGCGCTTTATCCGGATTGGCTTTCTTCCACTCCGCCAGCGCGGCGGTGGCCTGGGTTTTTAACTGCTGCCAGGCGTCCATCTCCACATGTTTGGCGGTATCGACGCGGAAGCCATCGATGCCGTAGTCACGTACCCACTGGCTCAGCCAGTGTGTCAGATAGTCGCGCGGCGTATAGCCCGGGATCGCTTTCGCTGCGGTGTCTGGTTTATGGTTATAGAAGTTCGGCAGGCCTGAGACCTCCTTCGATTCGGTTTTCAGGTCCGGCAGGAAGGCCAGCGACATGGTGAGATCGTCATAGCCCGGATTGTCGTAATCGCCGATATCGGTGCGGATCCACTTCTTACCCCACCATTTCTCCCACCCGGCTTTGTCGCTGAAGTTGATATAGTCGTTAAAGCTGTGCCAGGTCTGTCCCGCGCCCGGCTTCCAGTCCGTCCAGCGCTCGCCGAGAGTTTTTTTCAGCTCATCGCCTTGCAGATACAGGGAGCCGAACTGGAACTCCTGCATGTCGGCCAGGGTGGCGTAGCCGGCATGGTTCATCACCACGTCGAACAGAATACGTATTCCGCGCTTATGCGCTTCATCCACCAGTCGGCGGAGATCCGCTTCGGTCCCCATGTTGGCGTCCAGTTTCGACCAGTCCTGGGTGTAATAGCCGTGATAAGCGTAGTGAGGGAAATCGCCCTTCGTGCCGCCGCCGACCCAGCCGTGGATCTGCTCGAGCGGGGAGCTGATCCACAGGGCGTTAACTCCCATCTGCTGCAGATAATCCAGCTTGCTGGTTAATCCCTGCAGGTCGCCGCCGTGGAAGGTGCCGATCTCCTGCATGCCGTCTTTATGGCGACCATAGCTGTTGTCGTTGGCCGGGTTACCGTTTACGAAGCGATCGGTCAGGACGAAGTAGACGGTGGCATTGTGCCAGTCAAACGGCGCCGGGGCGGCGGTCTCGGCACGCTCGAGTAGCAGCAGGCCATTGCTGCCGAAGGCGGGCTGCAGGGTGATTTTGCCGCCGCTGACGGTCGCGACATTGCCGCTGTAGAAATCGCGGACCTTGCTGCCCTCGGCGAAGGTTTTGCTGACGTCGATGGTCAGCGGTTTTCCGTCCCACTTCGGACACTGGCGGATCTGCGGCGCCGCGGCGCTGGTCTCTTTTTCCTCCAGCGAAATTATCATCGTTGGCGTGCCGGAACGGGTATCCACCTCCAGGGTATACAGACCCTGGCGGAAGATGCGCCATTGCGGCGGTGTGCCGCGACAGGGCTCCATGGACAGCATCTGGTTGAGCTTAATGCCGCCGGAAGGCTGCCAGCACTGCTGGTCAAAATTTAGCTGCAGGGGACGTGTACCCTTCTCAACCACTTTCTGGCTGATGAATCGGCCGGTCCCTTCTTCGGTAAAAGCAGGAAAGTCGGTGGTAGTCCAGGCGGCAAAGGCCATCCCAGGCACGAATAACGTGGCAAGCGCAGCGAGTTTCATTGCGAGATCCTGTGAGCGGTTTTTATCCTAGTGTGCCTTGTCGCCGCGCGGGTGAACTCCTCCTGACGCGCGTTTTACCAGGAGGATGAAAAGGGGTGAGTGACACCGCTCAAAAAATAGGCTAAAAATGAGACGAAGCTAGCATTTTCGCGCTGGCGATGCGCCGCAGAAACCGATTTCAGATGACAGCAATTCGGAATTGGACTATTTCTGTTGATGCCCTCAGTGCGTATTTTTGATACTATTAGCGATTCAGCTATCGTTTTTTTGTGAAAAACAAGGTGTTGGAATGCATATATCCGACCAGGAGACCTGATGATATCGAATCCCATACGACGATATGGGGCCGCCATACTTATGTTACTAACCTGCATCTTTTCAGGTAGTGTGTTGGCGACAACGCACACAGCGACAAAGAGTCATAAAGCCCCAACGGTAAAGAAGATAAGTAGTACTAAGGTAAGCAGTAAACAAGAGTATTCTCGCAATAGTGTAAAGAGCAGTTCACTTCCTGACTTGCGAAAATACCCTTCCGGAACACCAAGGAAAAAAGCGTTTCTCCGGACGGTCATGCCTTATATTACCAAGCAGAATCAGGCGATTACTGCGGATCGTAACTGGCTTATTTCCAAGCAGTACGATGCTCGCTGGTCACCGACTGAGAAGGCGCGCCTGAAGGATATCGCTTCCCGTTATAAGGTGAAGTGGTCAGGCAATACGCGTCATGTGCCCTGGAACGCGCTGCTTGAGCGTGTCGACATTATTCCGAACAGCATGGTGGCGACCATGGCGGCGGCGGAAAGTGGCTGGGGTACCTCCAGGCTGGCGCGCGAGAATAACAACCTGTTCGGCATGAAGTGCGGCGCCGGTCGCTGCCGCGGCGCGATGAAAGGTTACTCGCAGTTTGAGTCGGTAGAGCAGTCGGTGCAGGCTTACGTAACAAACCTGAACACCCACCCGGCCTATTCTTCTTTCCGCAAGTCGCGCCTGCAGCTGCGCAAGGCGGATCAGGAAGTAACCGCCAGCACCATGATCCATAAGCTGAAGGGGTATTCGACTAAAGGGTCGAGCTACAACAACTATCTCTTCGCGATGTATCAGGACAATCAGCGGCTCATCGCCGCCCATCTGTAATCCGGATGCCCGGCCTTGTCGCCGGGCATTTTTTTTACCCTACAGCATCACCTCGCTGTGCCGATCGCGGTACTCCTTCGGCGTCACGTCGTACTCCTTCTTAAACACCGAATAGAAATATTGCAGCGACGGATAGCCGCACATCTGCGAAATCTCATTGATCGACAGACTAGTGGACACCAGCAGGCTACGCGCCTTTTCCAGTTTTTCGCTGTGGATCACCGTGTGGATGGTCTCACCGACCTCCTCTTTGAAGCGTTTTTCCAGATTAGAGCGAGAGATGCCCACGGCGTCGAGCACCTGTTCCACCTTGATGCCTTTGCAGGCATTGTTGCGAATGTAATGCATCGCCTGTATCACGGAGGGATCGTTTAACGACCGGTAGTCGGTGGATCGTCGCTCAACGACGCGCATCGGCGGGATCAGCTGGCGCTGCAGCGGGAGGGCCTCGTTATTCAACAGCCGGTGGAGTAATTTTGCCGCCTGATAACCCATCTGGCGGGTGCCCTGGGCGACAGAGGAGAGGGCGACGCGAGAGAGATAGCGGGTTAGCTCCTCGTTATCGATGCCGATAACGCACAGTTTCTCTGGCACCGGGATATGCAGTAGCTCGCAGGCCTGCAGGACGTGGCGGGCACGGGCGTCGGTGACGGCGATGATGCCGGTTTGCGGCGGCAGGGTTTGCAGCCAGTCGGCGAGCCGGTTTTGCGCGTGCTGCCAGTTCTCCGGCGCTGTCTCCAGCCCCTGGTAGACCACGCCGCGATACTTCTCCTTCGCGACCAGCTGGCAGAAGGCATACTCGCGCTCTACCGCCCAGCGTTTACCGCTGGAGGCGGGGAGTCCGTAAAACGCGAAGCGGTGCACCCCTTTTTCCTTCAAATGGAGAAAAGCGCTTTCCACCAGCGCGGCGTTGTCGGTGGCGATATAGTGGACCGGCGGGTACTGCTCTGGCTGATGATAAGATCCGCCGACGCCGACGATGGGCACGTGGACATCGGCCAGCAGCTTTTCGATTTCGGGATCGTCATAGTCGGCGATAACGCCATCGCCCAACCACTCTTTGATGTTTTCGATGCGTGCCCGAAAGTCCTCTTCAATAAAGATATCCCATTCCAACTGGGAGGCCTGCAGATACTCGCCGACACCTTCAACTACCTGGCGGTCATAAGCTTTGTTGGCGTTAAATAACAGCGTAATACGGTGACGCTTTTCAAACATAGATAATGTTCCTGCTCTAACCCCGGTCATACCCCTTCATTCAAGATGTTGCCGATGGCCTGACTTACCACTCATCCCGGCCACGTACGCCGGTACGCGGCCGGGGGCGCCGTCTGCAACCCGAATGATGTTGGGTATACACTACCGGCTAATGCCCGAGATATTTCAAGCGCCTTATGGCGAAGTTTGGCGGTAGCGCAAAGAATTCAGACATTCTTCAGAGAGTCTCTGCTTATGCGCGCCGCTTGGTGGCAGAGTCCATCCACACCGCCAGCAGCAAAATGGCGCCTTTAACGATATATTGCCAGAAGGTGGCGACGTCCATCATGCTCATGCCGTTATCCAGGGCCGACATAATAAACGCCCCCATTACCGCCCCGGCGACGCTGCCGATGCCGCCCGCCAGGCTGGTGCCGCCGATGACGCAGGCGGCGATGGCGTCCAGTTCGGCGATATTGCCCGCCGAAGGCGACCCCGCGCCGAGCCGTGAGCTGAGGATTAGCCCGGCAATGGCGACCATCAGGCCGTTAATGGCAAACACCGCCAGCTTGGTACGCTCGACGTTAATCCCGGACAGACGGGCCGCCTCCAGGTTGCCGCCGATGGCGTAGATGCGGCGACCAAAGGCGGTGCGGGTGGCCATAAACAGGCCCGCCAGCAGCAGGGCGGCGAGGATCAGCACCGGGGTCGGTACGCCGCGATAGTCATTGAGCAGCCAGATTGCGCCCAGCACAATCACCGCGGTAATGGCCTGGCGGCCGACGGCGGCGGTGGAGGACGAGGTCGCCAGACCTAACGCCTGCCGGCGCATCCGCCCGCGCCACTGCCAGACGATAAACACCGCCATGCCGACAACGCCGATGCCGAAGCCGATGCCGTCTGGCAGGTAGCTTTGGCCGATCTGCGACATCGCCGGGCTGGTGGGCGAGACGGTGGTCCCGTTGGTGATGCCGATCAGAATGCCGCGAAACGCCAGCATCCCGGCGAGGGTGACGATAAACGAGGGCACCTTGCGATAGGCTACCCACCATCCGTTCCACGCGCCGAGCAGCAGGCCCATCACCAGCGTCACCAGAATGGTGAGCGGCAGCGGCCAGCCGAGCCAGACGTCAAAGATCGCCGCAGCGCCGCCCAGCAGCCCCATCATCGAGCCAACGGAGAGGTCGATTTCTGCCGAAATAATCACAAACACCATGCTGACGGCGAGGATGCCGGTGATGGCCGTCTGCCGCAGCAGGTTGGAGATATTGCGTGCGCTCAGGTAGGCGCCATCGGTAACCCAGGTGAAAAACAGCATAATGACGACGATGGCGGCGATCATCACGAAGACCTGGAGATTCAGCCCCTTCAGCGCCGGCAGGGCCGCGGGGGCGGTTGGGGTGAGTTTGATTTCAGACGACGTGTTCTTCGACATGGCGTTCGCTCCTCAGCGCGGCTTCCATCACCTGTTCCTGGGTCAGATGTTGATTAACCAAATTGGCTTTTAGTCTGCCTTCGTGCATGACCAGCACCCGATCGCTGAGACCGAGCACCTCGGGCAGTTCGGATGAAATGACAATGACCGCGATGCCCTGCTGCACCAGCTGGTTAATCAGTTTATAAATTTCATACTTCGCCCCGATATCGATGCCACGGGTGGGTTCGTCGAGGATCAGAATGCGCGGATTGAGCAGCAGACAGCGCGCCAGAATCGCCTTTTGCTGGTTGCCGCCGCTCAGACGGCCAATCGCCAGCTCCGGCGAGGAGGTTTTAATTTTCAAACGCTGAATGGACTGCTGGATGCAGTGCTGCTCGGCGGCGTCGTCCAGGCTGCTCATTGCGCCGGTGAACTGGTTGAGCGCCGCGAGGGTAATGTTTTTGCCCACCGCCATCACCGGCACGATGCCGTCTTTTTTGCGGTCTTCCGGCACCATGGCGATGCCGTGGGCAATGGCCTGCTGGCAGTTAGAGATGCTCACCGGCTGGCCATCAATAAAGATCTCCCCTTGCCAGCGCCCCGGCCAGACGCCGAACAGGCACTGTACCGCCTCGGTACGTCCGGCGCCGACCAGCCCGGCGATGCCGAGGATTTCTCCGCGACGCAGGGAAAATGAGACGTCATTGACCCGTTTAATATGGCGGTTTACCGGGTGCCAGGCGGTTAAATGTTCAACCCGCAGGATCTCCTCGCCGTGGGCGTGCGGCTCGCTGGGATAGAGCGCGGTGAGCTCGCGGCCGACCATCATGGTGATGATATCGTCTTCGCTCATGCCGCTGGCATCGCGGGTGCCGATGTGCTGGCCGTCGCGGATCACGCAGATCGTATCGGAGATCGCTTTGACCTCATTGAGCTTATGCGAGATATAGATGCAGGCGATATCGTGGTTTTGCAGATCGCGAACGATCGCCAGCAGCGTCGCGGTTTCTTGTTCGGTTAAGGAGGCGGTCGGTTCGTCGAGGATCAGCAGGCGAACCTGTTTATTCAACGCCTTGGCGATCTCCACCAACTGCTGCTGACCAAGGCCGAGGTCGCCGACGCGGGTATCGGGCGAAATGGGCAGATTGACCTGCGCCAACAGTTTCTGACAGCGCAGCGTCATGGTTTCATAATCCAGCAGACCATGGCGGGATATCTCGGCGCCGAGGAAAATATTCTCCAGCACGGTGAGATGTTTCACCAGCGCCAGCTCCTGATGAATAATGGCGATGCCTTTGCGTTCGGTATCGCGAATATGGTTTGCCTGCAGCGTTTCGCCGGCAAAAATAATCTCGCCCTCATAGCTTCCGTGCGGATAGATACCGCACAGCACCTTCATCAGCGTCGATTTCCCCGACCCATTTTCACCGCATAACGAGACCACCTCGCCTGCGTTCAGGCGCAGGCTGACGTTATCCACGGCTTTAACAGCGCCGAAGGTTTTGGTGATGTTCTTCATTTCGAGTAGCCAGGTCATAAAGACTCCGCAACAGTGATATCCGGCGGGATGAAAATGACGCCCCGCAGCGGGGCGTCAGCCATTACAGTTCACTCTTTTTATGGAAACCGTCTTTAATCACCGTGGCGTCGATATTCTCTTTATTCACCTCAATTGGCGTTAACAGGCGCGAAGGGACGTCTTTTAAGCCGTTATTCAGCGTGGTATCGGCCTTCGGCTGCTTATCGTTACCCAGCTCAACGGCGATTTCAGCGGCGTTGGTGGCCAGGGTGGTTATCGGTTTATAGACGGTCATCGTCTGGGTACCGGAAATAATGCGCTTCACGCCCGCCAGGTCAGCATCCTGACCGGAGATCGCCACTTTGCCGGCCAGCCCCTGGGCGGTTAAGGCCTGGATGGCGCCGCCGGCGGTGGCGTCATTGGAGGCGACCACGGCATCGATCTTGTTATTATTCGCCGTTAGCGCGTTTTCCATTATTTTCAGCGCGTTCTCCGGCAGCCAGCCGTCAACCCACTGATCGCCGACAATCTTAATTTTGCCATCATCGACATACGGCTTGAGAACCTTCATCTGTCCGGCGCGGAACAGTTTAGCGTTATTATCCACCGGCGAACCGCCCATCAGGAAATAATTACCCTGCGGCACTTTGTCGACCAGACTTTGCGCCTGCATTTCACCAACTTTTTCATTATCGAAAGATATATAGAAATCAATGTCGGCATTATTAATCATACGGTCATAGGCCAGGACTTTAATACCTTCCTGCTTGGCTTCTTTAATAACGTTACTGAGTACCTGGCCGTTATAAGGAATAATGACTAACACATCGACGCCGCGGTTGATCATGTTTTCAATTTGCGACATCTGCGTTTCTTCATTGCCATTAGCGGACTGGACAAAAACTTTGGCGCCTAAGGATTCCGCTTTATTGACGAAAATATCACGGTCTTTCTGCCAGCGCTCCAGACGCAGATCGTCGATGGCCATGCCAATCTTCACTTCTTTCGCCATCCCCGCCATGCTGGCGAGCAGGAGGGAGCTGGCGCAAAGCGTAAGGCAAAGGTTCTTTATCTTCATAATAACGATACCTTTTTTGTAAGGGTAGGTAAGACGAACGGAAAATAATGTTTGATACATGAGGTTGCGGATACGTTACAGATTCTTAACGCGGAAAGCAGGGCTGGCAATTACCGGTTCTTATTTTGCCGTTATGAAATTTCGTTTAATGTGCAAATTATGACGGCGATCGTATTTTATTCATGCACGCTCTTATTATTGCACTGGACTGTCTCTGACAGAGCGGCGCAACGGCGACTGGATATTATTTTTGCGAGCTGGCGCACGTTTGTGGATTCTCTCAATGGCGGTGTGAAATAACGTAATTGAGGAAAATGAAAGCGAAATTCTATATTGGCTTAAACCCGTCATACTTCAAGTTGTAGGTGGGTTGGTGACATTCGTTGCTCCGCCCCCGGTTACCGGGGACTCGCGCTCCTGCCGCCTTCCTGCAACTCGAATTATTTAGGGTATCTGATTGGTTATTCGCCGCATCTCTGAATATGGAGTTCTCTATGCAGACCTATTTCGATCAACTCGATCGCGTTCGTTACGAAGGCCCGAAATCCACTAACCCGCTGGCTTTCCGTCATTACAACCCGGATGAACTGGTGCTGGGCAAACGGATGGAAGATCATCTGCGTTTTGCGGCCTGTTACTGGCACACCTTCTGCTGGAATGGCGCCGATATGTTTGGCGTGGGCTCCTTTGATCGTCCCTGGCAGCAGCCTGGCGACGCCCTGGAGATGGCCAAACGCAAAGCCGATGTGGCGTTCGAATTCTTCCATAAACTCAACGTGCCTTACTACTGCTTCCACGACGTTGACGTCTCGCCGGAAGGCGCTTCGCTCAAGGAGTACAGCAATAACTTCGCCCGGATGGTCGAGGTGCTGGCTGAGAAACAGCAGCAGAGCGGCGTGAAGCTTCTGTGGGGGACCGCAAACTGCTTTACCAACCCGCGCTACGGCGCCGGCGCGGCCACCAACCGGATCCGGAAGTATTTTAGCTGGGCGGCCACCCAGGTGGTCACCGCCATGAATGCCACCCATCAACTGGGCGGTGAAAACTATGTGCTGTGGGGCGGTCGCGAGGGCTATGAAACCCTGCTGAATACCGACCTGCGCCAGGAGCGTGAGCAGATTGGCCGCTTTATGCAGCTGGTGGTGGAGCATAAGCATAAAATCGGCTTTAAAGGCACACTGCTGATTGAGCCCAAACCGCAGGAGCCGACCAAGCATCAGTATGACTATGATGCCTCTACCGTTTACGGCTTCCTCAAACAGTTTGGTCTGGAAAAAGAGATTAAACTGAATATTGAAGCTAACCACGCGACGCTCGCTGGCCATTCGTTCCATCATGAGATTGCGACGGCCATCGCGCTGGGGCTGTTCGGCTCCGTTGACGCCAACCGCGGCGATCCGCAGCTGGGCTGGGATACCGACCAGTTCCCGAACAGCGTCGAAGAGAACGCGCTGGTGATGTATGAAATCCTCAAAGCGGGCGGCTTCACCACCGGCGGGCTCAACTTTGATGCGAAAGTGCGCCGGCAGAGCACCGACAAATACGATCTGTTCTATGGTCATATTGGCGCGATGGATACCATGGCGCTATCGCTGAAGGTCGCGGCGCGGATGATCGAGGACGGCGAACTGGATAAGCGCGTGGCCAGACGCTACGCCGGCTGGAACGGTGAGCTGGGGCAGCAGATCCTTAACGGGCAGATGACCCTGAGCGATATTGCCCAGTATGCCGCTCAGCATCAGCTGGCGCCGCAGCATCGCAGCGGCCAGCAGGAACAACTGGAAAACCTGGTCAACCATTATCTGTTTGACAAGTAATCATACGGCGGCGCCCGGGGTGACCGGCGCCGCAACCAGGATGCTCTGTTCGCGCCACGCTCAGCCGTGGCGCGCGTTTAAGGAGAGGGAGTATGTATATCGGCATCGATCTGGGGACGTCGGGCGTCAAAGCCATCCTGCTCAATGAGCAGGGTGAGGTAGTGGCATCGCATACCGAAAAACTCACCGTCTCGCGTCCGCATCCGCTGTGGTCGGAGCAAGATCCCGAACAGTGGTGGCTGGCGACGGACACGGCGATGAAAGCCCTGGGCGCGCAGCATAGCCTGCGCGACGTGAAGGCGCTGGGCATTGCCGGGCAGATGCACGGCGCCACCCTACTGGATAAATCGTTACAGGTGCTGCGTCCGGCCATTTTATGGAATGACGGCCGCTGCGCCGAAGAGTGCCAGCTGCTGGAAGACAAAGTCAGCGCTTCCAGGCAGATCACCGGCAACCTGATGATGCCGGGCTTTACGGCGCCGAAGCTCTTATGGGTACAGCGCCACGAGGCGGCAGTGTTCAGCCAGGTCGATAAAGTGCTGCTGCCCAAGGATTATCTGCGCCTGCGCATGACCGGCGAGCTCGCCAGCGATATGTCTGACGCCGCCGGCACGATGTGGCTGGACGTCGCCCGGCGCGACTGGAGCGACGAGATGCTCGCCGCCTGCGATCTCAGTCGGGATGCGATGCCAGCGCTGTTCGAAGGCAGCGACGTCACCGGGCAACTGCGACCTGAGGTGGCGCAGGCGTGGAATATGCCGCCGGCGCTGGTGGTGGGCGGCGGGGGCGACAACGCCGCGGGCGCGGTCGGGGTCGGCATGGCCGATGCCGGTCAGGCGATGCTGTCGCTGGGCACCTCAGGCGTCTACTTCGCCGTCAGTGAAGGGTTCCTTAGCAAACCCGAAAGCGCGGTGCACAGCTTCTGCCATGCCCTGCCGGGCCGCTGGCATTTGATGTCGGTGATGCTCAGCGCGGCCTCCTGTCTGGACTGGGCGGCAAAATTAACCGGTCTCGCCAGCGTGCCGGCGCTGATCGCGGCGGCGCAGACGGCGGATGAAAGCGCCGGTCCGGTGTGGTTCCTGCCCTATCTGTCGGGCGAACGCACGCCGCACAACAACCCGCAGGCCAAGGGCGTCTTTTTTGGCCTGACGCATCAGCATGGGCCGGCAGAGCTGGCGCGGGCGGTGCTGGAAGGGGTGGGCTATGCGCTGGCGGATGGTATGGACGTGGTGCACGCCTGCGGCATCAAGCCGCAGAGCATCACGCTTATCGGCGGCGGGGCGCGCAGCGCTTACTGGCGGCAAATGCTGGCGGATATCAGCGGCCTGCAGCTCGATTACCGTACCGGGGGCGATGTCGGCCCGGCGCTGGGGGCGGCCAGGCTGGCGCAGCTGGCGGTTCACGACGAGGCAGACCGCCCCGGGCTGCTGAAGCCGCTGCCGCTTGAACAAGCCCATCGCCCGGACGATCGCCGTGTGGCCCACTATGCGCCGCAGCGGGAAACCTTCCGCCAGATTTATCAGCAACTGAAACCGCTGATGTCTTAGCCTCAGTCCGTCCGGCAGCGCCGGGCGGATTCCCTTCCTGAATGTCCCGGCTACATCCATCCATAAATGCGTATTTATTTATTCCGAAATCTCCGCTTTGTCGTACGTAATCTGAGGCATCGCCGAGGGAGTCGGTCATAATCAGCCCCTGTCGACCAGGGAGGTGAGATGATCACAAAACGCAATATTGCCAGGGGGATGATGGCGACAGGATCGCTGGTTTATCTGCTCGGTATCTGGCGGACCTGCCCGCTGTTCAGCGGCAAAGGGTATTTTCTCGGCGTGCTGGTGATGGGGATGTTTGCTGTTCTCGCCCATCAGCGCGCCAGTCAGTGGCAGGAACAGGACGACGGTTTTATTGCCTTATGCCGGCTGGTGCTGCTGCTATCGGTCGGCCTGCTGCTGGTCGGCGCCTGGTATGTACCGGCAGACTGGCATGAAAAAGCCGTCTATATCGCGGCATGGTTTGTCTGCTTATATGGCGCATCGGCAACCCCCGAACGGACCCGCATCGCCCGCGCGATGCAAAAAACGGAATAAGCGCCGCCCCGAGGCGCGTAAAAGGTAAAAAGTGATGGAAAACAAGCACGCGACGTATTCTCCTGCGTTTCATTTGATCTCCTGGATTGCCCTGATCGGCGGCATCGTCACCTATCTGGTGGGGCTGTGGAATGCCGATATGCAGTTGAATGAGAAAGGCTATTATTTTGCCGTCCTGGTACTGGGGCTGTTTGCCGCGGCATCTTATCAAAAGACGGTGCGCGATAAGTATGAAGCCATTCCGACCACCGCGCTGTACTACACCACCTGTCTGGTGGTCTTCGTTATCGCTGTAGGTCTGCTGGTTATCGGACTGTGGAATGCCACTCTGCTGCTCAGCGAGAAAGGGTTCTATGGGCTGGCGTATTTTTTGAGCCTGTTTGGCGCTGTTGCGGTACAGAAAAACGTGCGTGATGTCTGGGACCCGACGCGCTTACGGGAACCTCTCAGCGTGACGGAAGAGGGGCCTGAGACGTAAGTCGGGCCCCTCCGGGCGGCGGACCGTTAGCTGACCAGCCGGCGGCTATCAATCCGCTGCACCAGGCCTGACAGCAGCAGGCTGCCGAGCAGGGCGGCGCTAAATATCCACACAATATCCAGCAGCGGCCAGCGGGATAGCTCCAGATGGCTGGCGCGCAGCGCATGCACTATCAGGGCATGAAAGCCGTAGATCCCCAGCGAATGTCGCGCAATGCAGGCGATACCGGGCAGGGGACGCGCGTTAAGCCAGTTTTTGGCCAGCGTCAGCAGGGTGACCGCGCAAACAAACACCGCCGGTCCGCAGTAGAGATACCAGGTGTCGCCGAAGTCTCCGCGCCAGCGCAGCTCATGCAGCGTGCCGCGGGAAATGACCCACACGGCGGCGATGAACAGCGCGGCGCAGAGCGGTGTTAGCCATTTTTTATCGGTGTCCAGGGTGCCAATGGCTCTGCCCAGCACGCCGTAGAGCACGTAGTAGAAGGTGTCGCCGTTGATATAAAGGTTGACTGGCAGCCACTCAATCCCGGCGGCTTTAACGCTGACCATATTGGGGTTGGCCAGAATGCCGAGGATCGCCATCAGCGCCAGCAGCATTGTGCTACTGGTGGACTTAACCTGAATCAGCGGCGAGAGCAGGTAGATGACGGCGATAGCAAAGAAAAACCACAGGTGGTAGAAGACAGGCTTCTGCAGCAAATTCTTTAACGACAGCTCGACGTTGATATGGGTAAACAGCGTGATATACAGCAGAGATAGTGCGCTATAGAACGCAATGCACAGGCCAATCCGCCAGAAATGGCGCGGCTGGGCGCTGCGTTCCCCAAAAAAGAGGTAGCCCGAGATCATAAAAAACAGCGGCACGCTGACGCGGGAGGCGGAATTGAGCAGATTGGCGATATCCCATTGCAGCAGGGTAATCGCATGGGGGTGAGTGATATACCAGCTGGTGCTGTGGATCATCACCACCATCATGCAGGCGATGCCGCGCAGGTTGGTGATCCAGTGTATCTTTTCTTGCATCAGTCCCTCAATGTCTGCTGGAGAAATAACATATGACCTGCCCGGTTTCCCGGTGTCGCAATAGATTAGTCTGAGTTTTCGGTCACAGACTTGTCGCAGTTTCATGATATTCGCAAAATACCTGTAATACTGAATCTTTAAGATAACAACTTGCTAACAAGGCGGTGGAGGAGAACGTGGTGAAAGGTGTTGTTTCCGTCATGCTGGTGCTGCTCCTCGCGGGCTGCAGCGAGACCGTCTCCCCGCCGACGCAAAAAGCGCAGCGCGCTCGTATTACGCCGCAAACCACGCTCAATATGGCGCAGCTTTGCAAGGATCAGGCGGCTATCCGCTATAACACGCAAACGCAGCTCGTTGACGTGAACCACTTTGAACAATTCCAGGCGAGCTATGAGCTTTCTGGCCGTACCGGCAAGAATGAGCGTTTCATCTGTTCCTTTGACCCGGACGGCCAGTTTATGCATCTTTCGATGCGCTGAATCGACCCCGCCTGGCGTAAATTTCGTCCGTTTTCCTGAAACAACGCCGTTTCGTACTGTATATCTCGCAGCCAGCGGGTATACTGACTCCTTCCTTTAAATCCACACGTATCCAGCACGAAATCATATGCAAAAGTTTGATACCAGGACCTTCCAGGGCCTGATCCTGACCTTACAGGATTACTGGGCTCGTCAGGGCTGCACCATTGTTCAACCACTGGACATGGAAGTCGGCGCCGGCACCTCTCACCCGATGACCTGCCTGCGCGCGTTAGGGCCGGAGCCAATGGCGACCGCCTACGTGCAGCCTTCCCGTCGTCCAACCGATGGCCGCTATGGCGAAAACCCGAACCGTTTACAGCACTACTATCAGTTCCAGGTGGTGATTAAACCCTCTCCGGACAACATCCAGGAGCTGTACCTCGGGTCGCTGAAAGAGCTGGGTATGGACCCGACTATCCACGACATTCGCTTTGTCGAAGACAACTGGGAAAACCCGACGCTGGGCGCCTGGGGTCTGGGCTGGGAAGTGTGGCTCAACGGCATGGAAGTGACGCAGTTCACCTACTTCCAGCAGGTCGGCGGCCTCGAGTGTAAGCCGGTGACCGGCGAGATCACCTACGGTCTGGAGCGTCTGGCGATGTACATCCAGGGTGTGGACAGCGTCTATGACCTGGTCTGGAGCGATGGCCCGCTGGGGAAAACCACCTACGGCGACGTGTTCCACCAGAACGAAGTGGAGCAGTCCACCTATAACTTCGAATATGCCGACGTCGACTTCCTGTTCACCTGCTTCGAACAGTATGAGAAAGAGGCCCAGCAGCTGCTGGCGCTGGAGACCCCGCTGCCGCTGCCGGCCTACGAGCGTATTCTGAAAGCGGCTCACAGCTTCAACCTGCTGGATGCGCGTAAAGCCATCTCCGTCACCGAGCGTCAGCGCTATATCCTGCGCATTCGCACCCTGACTAAAGCAGTGGCGGAAGCGTACTACGCTTCCCGTGAAGCGCTCGGCTTCCCGATGTGCAACAAGAATAAATAAGAGGCGGCCATGTCTGAGAATACTTTTCTGGTGGAAATCGGCACTGAAGAGCTGCCACCAAAAGCGCTGCGCAGCCTGGCGGAATCTTTTGCTGCGAATGTGACCGCGGAGCTGGATAACGCTGGCCTTGCGCACGGTAAAGTGGAATGGTTTGCCGCCCCGCGTCGTCTGGCGCTGAAGGTGGCCAACCTGGCGGCGGCGCAAGCCGATCGCGAAGTGGAAAAACGCGGCCCGGCTATTGCCCAGGCGTTCGATGCCGAAGGCAAGCCAAGCAAAGCGGCCGAAGGCTGGGCGCGCGGCTGCGGTATCACCGTCGATCAGGCCGAACGTCTGACCACGGACAAAGGCGAGTGGTTGCTGTATCGCGCCCATGTGAAGGGTGAAAGCACCGAAGCGCTGCTGCCGAACATGATTGCCAGCTCGCTGGCGAAGCTACCGATCCCGAAACTGATGCGCTGGGGCGCGTCTGACGTCCACTTCGTGCGTCCGGTACACACGGTGACTTTGCTGCTGGGTGACAAAGTGATCCCGGCCACTATCCTCGGTATTCCGTCCGATCGCGTGATTCGCGGCCATCGCTTTATGGGCGAGCCGGAGTTCACCATCGACCATGCCGACCAGTACCCGCAGATCCTGCTGGAGCGCGGTAAAGTCATTGCCGATTACGAACAGCGTAAAGCCAAAATCAAAGCTGATGCGCAAGAGGCGGCGCGTAAGATCGGCGGTCAAGCCGATCTGAGCGAAAGCCTGCTGGAAGAGGTCACCTCGCTGGTGGAATGGCCGGTGGTGCTGACGGCGAAGTTCGAAGAAAAATTCCTCGCGGTGCCGTCTGAAGCGCTGGTTTACACCATGAAGGGCGACCAGAAGTACTTCCCGGTCTACGACAACGCCGGCAAACTGCTGCCGAACTTTATCTTCGTGGCCAACATCGAGTCCAAAGATCCGCAGCAGATCATCTCCGGTAACGAGAAGGTGGTCCGTCCGCGTCTGGCCGA
Organism: Klebsiella sp. 4_1_44FAA; assembly: GCF_000238715.1. NCBI lineage: Bacteria > Pseudomonadati > Pseudomonadota > Gammaproteobacteria > Enterobacterales > Enterobacteriaceae > Klebsiella > Klebsiella sp. 4_1_44FAA. The sequence goes on along the minus strand of NZ_JH414801.1, from coordinate 256,493 downwards.
TGCCGAGTTCTTCTTCAATACCGACCGTAAAAAACGTCTGGAAGATAACCTGCCGCGTCTGGAAACCGTGCTGTTCCAGCAGCAGCTGGGCACCCTGCGCGACAAGACCGATCGCATCCAGGCGCTGGCGGGCTGGATTGCCGAACAGATTGGCGCTGACGTGAACCACGCAACCCGCGCGGGCCTGCTGTCCAAGTGCGACCTGATGACCAACATGGTCTTCGAGTTCACCGACACCCAGGGCGTGATGGGGATGCACTACGCGCGCCATGACGGCGAAGCGGAAGACGTGGCCGTGGCGCTGAACGAGCAGTATCAGCCGCGATTTGCTGGCGACGCGCTGCCGTCTAATCCGGTGGCCTGCGCGGTAGCGATTGCCGATAAGATGGACACCCTGGCGGGTATCTTTGGTATCGGTCAGCATCCGAAAGGCGATAAAGACCCGTTTGCGCTGCGTCGCGCCGCGCTGGGCGTGCTGCGTATCATCGTTGAGAAGAACCTGGATCTCGATCTGCAGACGCTGACCGAAGAAGCGGTTCGTCTGTACGGTGAGAAGCTGACCAACGCCAACGTGGTTGATGATGTGATCGACTTTATGCTGGGCCGCTTCCGTGCCTGGTATCAGGACGAAGGCTACGGCGTCGACACGATCCAGGCGGTACTGGCGCGTCGTCCAACCCGCCCGGCGGATTTCGATGCGCGTATGAAGGCGGTATCGCACTTCCGTACTCTGGAAGAGTCCTCCGCGCTGGCGGCGGCAAACAAACGTGTCTCCAACATCCTCGCGAAATCCGATGAGACGCTGAACGACATCGTTCACGCTTCGGTGCTGAAAGAAGCGGCGGAAATTAAGCTGGCGGGTAATCTGGTGGTGCTGCGCGACAAGCTGCAGCCGTATTTCGCCGCAGGCCGTTATCAGGATGCGCTGATTGAGCTGGCCGCGCTGCGCGAGCCGGTGGATGAGTTCTTCGAGAACGTGATGGTTAACGCTGAAGACAAAGATGTTCGCATCAACCGTCTGACGCTGCTGTCCAAACTGCGTGAACTGTTCCTGCAGGTGGCGGATATTTCTCTGCTGCAGTAAGCGTATCGGTAATAATAAAGACCTGCCTCAGGGCAGGTTTTTTTATACGTGAAATATAAATAGGTGAACCGTTAATAATTCTGCCATTGATATCTTCATTATTTGCATTCATCGATGAGAAATGTTTTAGGAATATATAAACATAAATCCGAGAGGTATTTACGCTAGAATGGCGGCGGGTGCTTGAGACTGTGTGTCTCAGGTATTCAGCGGGAGACAGACAGAGAAAAGCCCCACCTGATAGTAATCAAAGTGAGGCTCCCCTATGCATGAACACCATAAGAGTAGCCTCTTACTTGTTGAAAATCAACACTGGAGGCGAGGAATGCCGCAAAAGTATCTGTTGTTTGGCTTAGTAGTGATTTGCTTCACTATTTTATTATTGACCTGGATGGTTCGTGATTCGCTATGTGAATTACAGCGCAGGCAGGGAAATATTGAGCTGGTGGCATTCTTAGCCTGTGATATTAAACAGTAAGAGCATCTGGTGGGGATCTATCCCCACCATGCTTGCGGTGTCAGGCATTCTCAATGCACCCTTTCATTGTTCACCAAATAAATCATTTGCCTCCTGATATCAGGAGGCCTTTTTATTTTACAAGATCGTTGAATAAAACAGGCTTGCAACGCATACCGGAGTGTGGCTATCCTATGTCCCGACGAATCCCTCGTCTCACCGGAGCGCGCCCCACAAATGAACAAACACGACTGATGAATTTCACGCCTTACCTCGCAGACGTTGCGGGTAGGGGAGTATTGATTTCATTCAGGAGTGCTTATGGCTCATTGCGCCCACATCCCCGCTTTTGTTTTACATCAGGTCACCTGTCAGTTTGCGACGGGACAGACCCTGTTTGGTCCGCTCAGCGTCTCGCTGGAACCGTCCCTTTGCGGCCTGGTCGGCCGGAACGGCGTCGGCAAGACTCGTCTGCTGCGTCTGCTGGCGGGCCTTGATTCTCCTGCCGGCGGCCATATTGAGCGCGCCGCCGCCGTTGCCTGGGTAGCGCAGCAGCCGACGCTCACGCCGGAGACCACCCTCGCTACGCTGCTGGGCTATGCGTCGGTTTTTGCCGCCTTGTCTCGCCTTGAACAGGGCCAAGGGCTGGCCGACGATTTCGATCTGTTAGATGGTCACTGGGATCTCACCGATCGCCTGAGTTTAGCGTTCCGTGAAGCCGATCTCCCGCCGTTCTCTGCCGATCGCCCCGCATTTTCACTCAGCGGCGGCGAGCGGATGAAGGCTCTGCTGTGCGGCGCCTTCGTCTCGGGCGCCGATTATCTGCTGCTGGATGAGCCTACCAACCATCTGGACCGCCAGGGGCGGGAGTGGCTCTATCACCAACTGGAAAGCTGGCAGGGCGGGGCTCTGATCGCCAGCCACGACCGCGAGCTGCTGACGCGGATGCCGAGGATTATTGAGCTGACGCCGACGGCGCTGCGCAGCTACGGCGGCAACTATGATGAATATCAGCGCCAGCGTATGGCGGAGCAGCAGGCCGCGCGCGCGGCGCTGGAGCATGCCGTGACCGACCGACGGCGCACCCGCGCGCGAATGCAAAAGGAGCATGACGCCGCCCAGCGGCGCTCGGCTCAGACGCTGCGTACCGTTGATACGCTAAATATCGCCTCCTTCGAACGCGTGAAGTACAAAGGCGCGGCAAAAGAGCGCCCGGGAGCGCTGCGCCGTCAGCATCGTGAACAGAACAGCAGTCTGAATGCCGCCGTGCAGCAGGCGCGGGAGCGGATAGAAGACGACAATCCGGTGATGTTCACCCTGCCGGGTAGCGAAGTGGCCGCCGGCAAGCAGGTTCTGGTGGTGGAAGCATTGCAGCTCGACCACGCGCCGGCTGCGCCGCTGAACTGGCGTATCGATGGCCCGATGCGCATCGCGCTAAAGGGGCCAAACGGCTGTGGCAAAACCACTTTGCTGAAAACGCTGTTGGGGCTGGAGCAGGCCGCGTCAGGCGATGTTCGGCTTTCGGTGAGCGCCGCTTACCTCGATCAACATCTGACGCAGCTGGATTTATCCCTGTCGGTAATGGCGCACCTGAGCCTGGAAGATACCCCGTTGGATGAGGGCCTCCTGCGCACCCGCCTGGCGCAGCTCCAGCTGGGCGCGGATAAGGTCACTCTGCCGCTGTCGGCGCTCAGCGGCGGCGAGCGCCTGAAAGCGGCGCTGGCGTGCGTGCTCTGGCGACGCGAGCCTGCCCAACTGCTTTTGTTGGATGAGCCGACCAACCATCTCGATTTAGCATCGACGCAGGCTATTGAAAGCGCGCTGGCGGCGTTTCCCGGCGCGATGCTGGTGGTGTCGCATGATGAGGCGTTTTTACAAGGTCTGAAGCTGACCCATAGTCTGGCGTGGCGGGAGACGGGCTGGCACTTTTCCCTGCTCTGAATGCCCGGTAGCCGCCATCTTATGCTGGCGGCTACTGGCGACAGATAAAAAAAATCCCCGCCATCAGGCAGGGATTCTCGATTCTTAGCGGCTTGAACTTACAGAGAAGTTACGTTGCCAGCTGCCGGGCCTTTAGCGCCGCTTTCGATGGTGAAGGATACTTTCTGACCTTCGTCCAGGGATTTGTAGCCATCGTTCTGGATAGCAGAGAAGTGTACGAACACGTCTTTAGAGCCATCGTCAGGAGTGATGAAGCCGAAGCCTTTGTCAGCGTTGAACCATTTTACGATACCAGTCATTTTACCGGACATAGTGAATTACCTTTAAAAAAATAAGTGAGCCTTGCGGCGTAGGGGTCTGGACTACAGATTTAAAGCGATAAAGGGAAAGTTCACTACGGGGGTATCTTTGGATAACCTTAGAAGGACTGCTCTATTCGACTGCTCTGTGGTCTGTACATCAAACCTGCGAGCATTAACGCACGTTCAGCACCTGATAGCAAACTTTTTTTTACGGTGCAGCGGCAAAAGCTCCCTTACTGGCCTTTGCCGCTGCGCGCGAGATTAATCGAGTAATTGTCGTGAAAGCTGTGGATTGGCCTGAATCAGGCGCATCAATTTCAGCTCGGTGGGAGACGGTCTGACCCGTCTCGACTCCCACTCTCTTACCATGGCGACGCTCACGCCCATGACGTTGGCAAAGTCGTCAATCTTAAGTCCAGTGCCTTTACGCAGCTGTTCAAATTCACTAAATACAGTGGACTTACGGTTTGAGGTAAGTTTCTGATTATCATCCTTAAAAACGATGTGTTCCAGGCTGCTCAGCAGTTCAAACACGGGATCTTTATATTCCATTGAGAACTCCTTTTATCACACAGCGGAAAAGATTTTTATATAGCTCATTAAGAATAGTCAGAAAATGGCGCAAGGGATGGTAACGTCGGTGATTATTTGCCAACAGGCTATCGAATCTGCCCCGACAGCCAAACGGCAGCGTAGCCTAAAAGAATGATTATTAACGCGATGAGGTGGCTTCGAAAATTTTTGTAAACGGATAAGAAAAAAGCGGCAAAGCCGGCGCGGGGCGCCGGCTTATAGGGTTAGGCTTTCTGCAGGCTTCTCGCCTCATCTGTCGTCGCCGGCACGGATTTACTGACCCGGTACTTGATCAGCAGCGCAAAGGCTGACAGGAACGCCGGGATGGCCAGCAGGGTGAAAATGGTCTCAAAGGAGAGCTGAGCCTGCATCAGGAAGGCGCCGCTGAACGCGCCGAGGATGCCGCCGAAGCGGCCGATACCCAGCATCCAGGCGACGCCGGTGGCGCGCCCCTGCGTCGGATAGAAGCCAGCCGCCAGCGCCGGCATCGACGACTGCGCGCCGTTCATAATGCTGCCGGCGATAAAGACCATCACTCCCATTAGCGCCAGGCTGCTGGTGGAGAACCCCACCAGGCAGACAAAAACGCCGGTCAGCAGCCAGCCGACGGCCACCACTTTATTGGGGTTGATCTTGTCCATCAGGGCGCCGAGGATCAGCACGCCAATCCCGCCGCCGAGCGGGAACAGGGCGGTGATAATTGAGGCCTGACTCATCGAGGCGCCGGTTTCACGGATGAGCAGCGGCAGCCAGCTGGTCAGCAGATAGAAAATCAGCAGACCCATAAAGTAGGTCAGGCACAGCATCACGGTACCCACCGCGTAGCGAGGAGAGAAAATGACGCCGATCGCGGATTTCTCTTTCACCTGGCCTGCTTCGCGTAGTACAAATTCCACTGCCTTCGGCAGCGGCGCGATATGGCGCAGGATAGCAGCAATGCGCTGCGCCGGGTGCTGCTTCACTACCAGATAGCGGACGGACTCTGGCAGCAGGAATATTAATGCCACCGCCAGCAGGAGGGGCATCACGCCGCCCAGCACCAGCACGCTCTGCCAGCCATAGTGCGGGATCATCCAGGCGGATAAAAAGCCGCCCAGCGAAGATCCCATCGGAAAGCCGACAAACATCAGGTTCACCAGCAGCGCCCGACGGCGCTCCGGCGCATATTCGCTCATTAGCGTCGCGGCATTCGGCATCGCCGCGCCAAGGCCCAGGCCGGTCAGGAAGCGCAGCAGCGTCAGCTGATTAAGGCTGGTGGCGAAGGCGGTGAGCAGGCTGAATCCGCCGAACACCACGATCGACATGATCAGCACTTTTTTGCGGCCGATGCGGTCAGCCAGCGGCCCTGCGGTTAAGGCGCCGACCGCCAGGCCCACCAGCGCGGCGCTCATCACCGGGCCGAGGGCCGATTTTTCCACGCCCCACTCTTGCACCAGGTCGGAGGCGATGAACCCGATAATTGCGGTATCGAACCCGTCCATCGCGACGGTGATAAAGCAGAGCGCAAGGATCATCCACTGGTAGCGGGTGAAGGGGTGCTCGTTGATAAAGGCCTGAATGTCGATGGTTGTCTTAGTCATACGGCTTTCCTGGCAGACTGGGCGAGGGACAGAGGTTTATTATTATCGTCGCCTTCGCGTCGTTGAGTTTGATTTGTGCGATAATCGAACATGTCGCCGTTAATCGCTCATTCATCAAATCATTGAAGTGCGAGGCAGGCAATCCAGACGCGTGCCAAAGCGTGCGATTATCGTCCGCTTTAAGGCGCAGTGCTGGGTTGTTGCTTTTTATTTATATAAATATCAATGGCTTATGAAGTTCTGGCCCACCTGATCTTAAGACCATATTTGTGATGCGCATAACAGACGTTCTACAGCGCGACGATGGCGTGCAAAATGGTGTTTTTCCCGCGTAAGATTAGCAGGAAAGGGTATCCTGCGAGGCCGAGCTGGACTATCCTTGTCAGCGTCTGGCACGTGTGTGCCGTTGTGCGCTTTTTTTGGCTGAAAGGAGTAAAAAAATGGCGACAGGAAAGTCCTGCTCTCGCTGGTTTGCGGCTATGGCGGCCTTATTGATGGTGGTTAGCCTGAGTGGGTGTTTTGATAAAGAGGGCGATCAGCGCAAAGCGTTTATCGACTTCCTGCAGAATACGGCGATGCGTAGCGGTGAACGTCTGCCGACGCTGACCGCCGATCAGAAAAAACAGTTTGGGCCTTTTGTCTCTGACTACGCGGTGATCTACGGTTACTCGCAGCAGGTGAGCCAGGCGATGGACGCTGGTCTGCGCCCGGTGGTGGACAGCGTCAATGCGATCCGCGTCCCGCAGGATTATATGACCCAGCGTGAGCCGCTGCGTCAGGCGAACGGCGCGCTGGGCGTGCTCAGCCAGCAGCTGCAGAATGCGAAAATGCAGGCCGATGCCGCGCATGGCGCGCTGAAGCAGGCTGACGATCTCAAGCCGGTCTTCGATCAGGTTTACGCCAAGGTGGTGACGGCGCCAGCCGACGCGCTGCAGCCGCTGATCCCGGCCGCGCAGATCTTTACCCAGCAGCTGGTTCAGGTTGGGGATTTTGTCGCTCAGCAGGGGACGCAGGTGAGCTTTGTCGCCAACGGCATTCAGTTCCCAACCTCCCAGCAGGCCAGCCAGTACAATGCGCTGATTGGGCCGCTGGCGGCGCAGCATCAGGCGTTTAATCAGGCATGGACGGCGGCGGTGAACGCCACCCGTTAATGCTTCATCTGGCTGACGTTGGCTGCGGCGAACGGGCAGGATGATGGACAGGATGCAAAAAGAACCCGGGGAGGGCGGCTGCCGCCGTTACCCGGGTTTTTTTATGGCTTATTTTACCTGCGGATTGACGCAGTTTTTCTCTACGTTGCCGTTCAGGGCGTCGATCAGGTTGTCCACCGCACAGGCCGCCATGTTGTAGCGCGTCTCATGGGTGGCGGAGCCGATATGCGGCAGCGCGACGACGTTCGGCAGGCTCAGCAGCGGTGAGTCCTTGGCCAGCGGTTCGTGTTCGAACACATCGAGACCGGCAGCGTGGATCTCACCGTTCTGCAGGGCGGCGATCAGCGCCTGCTCGTCCACTACCGGGCCACGCCCGGCGTTAATGAAGATGGCGGAAGATTTCATTTTGGCAAACTGCGCCTGACCGAACAGATGGTGAGTCTCTTCGCTCAGGGGCAGGATCAGGCAGACAAAGTCAGCCTCCTGCAGCAGGGTATCGAGATCGCAATAGCGGGCATTGAAGCGTTCTTCCGCCTGCGGATGCTGGCGACGCGCGTTATACAGGATCGGCATGCCGAACCCGAAGTGGGCGCGCTGCGCCAGCGCCATACCGATGCGGCCCATCCCGACGATGCCTAAGGTTTTATGGTGAACATCCGTGCCGAACCAGTCCGGACCAATGCTCTTCGTCCATTCACCCGCTTTGACGCGCTCCGCCACTTCCACCACCCGGCGCGCGGTACTCAGCACCAGCGCCATGACCGTATCGGCGACGGTCTCGGTCAGCACGGTCGGGGTATGCATCAGCAGCACCCGGCGGGCGTTCAGCGCCTCGACGTCGAAGTTGTCATAGCCAACGGAAACGGTGGAGGTCGCACGCAGCTTCGGCATCTTCTCCAGCAGCGCGGCGTCAACCTTTTCGCTGGAGCCCAGCAGGCCTTCAGCCTGGGCGAAGGCCTCAGCGTGCTGCGAAACGGTCTCCGGCCGCAGGTTTTTCACCTGAGTGACGGAAAAGTGCTCCTCCAGACGCTGTAGCAGGTCGTCGGGAAGCGTTTTATAGAGAATGACAGACGGCTTCATGCGAATCTCCGTAGTATGAGTCGTTCAGGCGTGATGAGCGCCAAGTGGAAGGTTTTGATTATTAGCAGGCTTAACAATCAAAGTCAGCCATACTGAGGCGAAAAGCGCTACCCCCATAAAAATATAGGACGCTGCGGGGCTGCCGGTGGCGCCGTTCAGGTAGCCGACAAACCACGAGCCGCAGAAGGAGCCCAGGGCGCCCATGCTGTTGATCAGCGCCATGGCGCCCCCGGCGACGTTGCGCGGCAGCATTTCCGGAATAATGGCGAAGAAGGGGCCGTAAGGCGCATACATTGCCGCCCCGGCTACCACCAGCAGGGTGTAGGAGACCCAGAAGTGGTTGGCGCCGACCGCCCAGGAACCGATGAAGGCCAGTCCGCCAATCAGCAGCAGCGGCCAGACGAACAGCTTACGGTTTTGCAGTTTATCCGAGGCCCAGGAGACGACGATCATGGCGATGGTGGCCGCCAGGTACGGGACAGAAGAGAGCCAGCCCACTTCCACCATCCCCATATTTTCACCGCCGCTGCGGATAATCGACGGCAGCCACAGTACAAAGCCGTATACGCCGATACTCCAGGCAAAATACTGCGCGCAGAGCAGGATCACGTTGCGGGAGCGGAAGGCTTCGCCATAGTTACGCACCGCTTTGATGCCTTGCTGTTCACGATCCAGTTGTTCCTGCAGCGCCGCTTTTTCACTCTCCGCCAGCCAGGACACCTGCGACGGCTTATCTTTCACCAGCACCCACCAGCAGAAGGCCCAGATCACCGCCGGCACCCCTTCGATGATGAACATTTCCCGCCAGCCGAAGGCCTGAATCAGGTAGCCGGAGACTACCGACATCCACAGGACCGTCACCGGGTTACCGAGGATCAGGAAGGTGTTGGCGCGAGAGCGCTCTGATTTGGTGAACCAGTTGCTGATATAGATAAGCATCGCCGGCATCACCGCGGCTTCGACGACGCCGAGGATAAAGCGGATCGCCGCCAGCGCCGGGATATTATGCACAATACCGGTCAGGGAGGCGCAACCGCCCCACAGGATCAGGCAGATAAAGATCAGTTTGCGAACGCTGCGGCGCTCCGCATAGATAGCGCCGGGGATCTGGAAGAAGAAGTAGCCGAGGAAGAACAGCGCCCCCAGCAGGGAGGAGATCCCCTTGGTGATGCCCAGGTCTTCGGTAATGCCTGCCGCGGAGGCGAAGCTGAAGTTGGCGCGGTCGAGGTACGCCAGGCTATACGTGATAAACACGATAGGCATGATGTACCACCAGCGTTTCGTTGCATTTGTTGAGCTATTCATAGGCTTGCCTCTGTCAATGAGGAGACATACGTCCGTCGAAACGGACGCTGCTGTGCCGCGCTGCAGGTAGGGTACAGGACGGCTGTTATCGTTGCGTAGAAAAGTTACTCGCCCAGCGCGTCGCGAGTGGGCAGCCCCTCGCTGTCGCCCTGGACCTGAATCGCCAGCGAACCGATTTTATTGCCGCGGTTCACCGCCTGAAGCAGGGTTTTGCCTTCCAGCAGGGCGCTAATCACCCCGACGGCAAAGCCGTCGCCGGCGCCGACGGTATCGACGACGTTATCGACTTTAATGGCATCGACCGTTCCCTGTTCGCCGCTGGCGCTCTTGAACCAGGCGCCGTCGCAGCCGGTTTTAATGACTACCGCCTTGACGCCGCGGGAGAGATAGAAATCGGCAATCCCTTCCGGGGTCTGCTGGCCGGTAAGAATCACGCCCTCTTTCAAGCCTGGCAAAACCCAGTCAGCCTGGAAGGCGAGACGGTTGAGTTTCTCCACCATCTCGGCTTCGCTTTTCCACAGTACCGGGCGCAGATTGGGGTCGAAAGAGAGGGTTTTTCCTTCGGCTTTCATTACCTTCGCCGCATGCTCCAGCAACGCGTAAGAGCTCTCAGAAAGGGCCGCCGCGACGCCGCTCAGGTGCAGATGGCGGGCGCTGGTGAAGTAGTCGGCGCGAAAATCGTCCGGCGAAAGATGGCTGGCTGCGGATCCTTTGCGGAAATACTCCACAATGGGATCGGTTCCATTTTCGACTTTCGATTTCATTTGGAAACCGGTAGCGAAGCGGTTGTCGATGGCCACAGCGTGGCTATCGATCCCCTCTTTCGCCAGCGATTGCAGTACGAAGCGGCCAAAGCTGTCGTTGCCGACGCGGCTCACCCAGCCGACTTTCAGGCCCAGGCGCGCCAGGCCGGTGGCGACGTTCAGCTCGGCGCCGGCGACACGTTTCATGAAATGCTCCACCTCGGCCAGATCCCCGGTTTCGGTGGCGACAAACATGGCCATAGCTTCGCCGATGGTGATGACATCTAAATTTTCCACGACTTAATCCTCGCGTAACAGGTTGACGTAGCGGCGGGTCACGGCCGTCAGGTCATGGCCAGTCAGCGGAAACTCGATTCCACGCGGCGCGTCGGCGGGAAGATTATCGAGCAGGGCCAGCCAGCGTTCGGCGGCCTGATCCGGCGGTACAGCGCGGAATTTCTCATGATGAGGCTCCGCCGCTTTAACATGAATATAGCTGACCGCCGGCGCAAGATGACGTGCCGCCTCTTCCGGCGAATCGCCAACCCACAGCCAGTTGCCCATATCAAACGTTAAGGTGATCGGCAGCTGATGGACCCGGCAGGCGGCTTTGAAGCGCTGCATCGGCGCCAGCTGGCCGCAGTCGGTCTGGTCATTCTCTACCACCAACGCCATGCCGCTGTCGCTGAGGATATCGCGCAGCTCATCCAACTGCTGATTGTGGAGGAAATGGCCAAGGGAGAGCTTCAGCCACAGAGCGTTCAGGGTTTGCGCTTCCGCGAGCAGCGTCGGGAGATCCGGGTTAAGCTCGCCGTTGTCGGTGAACAGCGCCTGCGGCGCGGAGTAGCAGGCCAGCAGGCCGTGGCGCTCAATAGTGGCCGCCAGCGAGGGCAGAGCGTTGAGCTCTTCCGCGCTGCACAGCTCGCGGCGGATTTCGACGCCGTCCGCGCCGGCGTTGGCGATAAACGGCAGGACGGCGGCCTGCCCGCCTAAGGATTTAACATGGTCATTACCATACGCAGCGGTAACGACAATAATTTTTCTGGCCATCGCGCTCTTACTCCCGGCGTTTGTTGCTTAATCTCCTTAATACGCTAGATGGTATCGGTTCCATAAGAAAGGGCGAGATGTTTAATTTATGATCGGCATCACGAAGGATCGTTAACGGGAGGTTGATCCGCGGACGATAAGCTCGCCGGAAAATACCCGTTCGCGGATGGGGTCGTTAGTGCCGGCAATGCGCCGAATAACCTGTTCGACCGCCGCGTAGCCGATCTGCCACGTCGGCTGTTTGAGGGTGGTAATACCGACGCCGGCCAGCTCCGCCCACTCCAGTTCGTCGAAGCCCAGCAGGCCGATATCGCTCCCCCAGATCAGGCCGACGCGCTTCAGGGCGCGGGCTACCTGCAGCGTCAGCGCGCCGTTGGCGGAGATGACCGCTTTGCGCATCCCGCGGTGGCGGGCATGGAACTGACGCAGGACGTTGTCCAGCATCGCGCCGTCGTTAAGCTGCACCTCGGCGTTTTCGGCCACCACGCCGTGGTGGCGGGCAAGCGTGGCGCGAAAGGCGCTCAGGCGCTCGCGACGGGTATTCACCGAGCCCAGCGGTTCGCTGAGAAACAGGATGGCCTCGAATCCTTTTTCCACCAGATGTTCGGTGGCGGTGGTGGCGGCCTGGGCGTTATCAAGCCCGACCACATCGCAGGCGAAATCGGGGATTTTACGGTCAATCAGCACCATCGGCAGGGCCGACTGCTGCAGGCGGTTCAGGCCATCCTCCCGCATACCGACTGCGTTGACCACGATGCCTTCCACCTGGTAGCTGCGCAGCAGGTCCAGGTAGTGCAGCTCCTGATCGAGCTCGTTATTGGTATTACACACCAGCAGGGTGAAGCCCTTTTCCCGGCAGGCTGCTTCAATGCCGCTCATGACGTTGACCGAGTAGGGATTGGTGATATCGGCGATGATCAGGCCGATGAGGCGGGTTCGGCCGTGCTTGAGGCCGCGGGCCATCAGGCTGGGGCGGTAGTCGAGTTCGGCAATGGCTTTTTCAATACGTGATAACAGGTCGTCGGAAAGCAGATGCTTCTCGCCGTTAAGATAACGTGAAATGCTGGTTTTGCCGGTCTTTGCGGCTTTCGCCACATCGCTGATAGTTGCACGCGCCGCTTTCGCCATGGTGGCTTCCTTTGCTGAAAATCTGCCAACACCTTAGCGCGAAAAATAGCGATATCAAGCATTTTGCCCGGCAGAGCGGCTGCCGGGCGACATGAGGTTGCGCTTACTGCAGCGGGCTGAGGGTGATTTCCACGCGACGGTTCTGCGCTTTGCCTTCCGCCGTGCTGTTGCTGGCGATCGGATTTGCCGGGCCCATGCCGGTGGTGCGAATGCGATTGGCCGCCACGCCCTGGGTGATGAGCGCGCTGGCGACGCTGTCCGCACGCTGTTGCGACAGACGCATATTCAGATCCTTGCTGCCGGTGCTGTCGGTGTAGCCGACCACGTTAACAGCGGTTTTCTCATACTCTTTCAGCACCATGGCCACGCCGGTCAGGGTGTTGGCGCCGGCCGGCTTCAGGTTGGCGCTATTGCTGTCGAAGGTGACGTTATTCGGCATGTTCAGCACGATATTGTCGCCATTTCGCGTCACGCTGACCCCGGTTCCCTGCATTTTGTCGCGCAGCTTCGCTTCCTGCACGTCCATGTAGTAACCAATGCCGCCGCCGAGCGCCGCGCCGGCCGCTGCGCCAATCAGCGCGCCTTTGCCGCGGTCATGTTTGGAAGAGGAGAGCGCGCCGACGCCAGCGCCCACTAAGGAGCCAATACCTGCGCCAATACCGGATTTGCCTGCTTCACGTTCACCGGTATAGGGGTTGGTGGTGCAGCCAGAAATGGCCAGAGTGCCGCTGACCAGCGCCGCAATCATAAGTACGCGTTTTTTCATTTAATGTCCTTAATCCTTTTTATTCTTTGTCACAGCGAACGTGACGGTTGATTATGACGCGCGATTACGGAGAAAATTCCCCGGATACCATCTCTTTTTGTAAATAACATTGAACGGTTGCCCATCACGCCGTTATGACACCTGCATTCGCTGACCAGGAGCCGCCCTTGCCAACCTCATCTGCAACCAAAACCATCTTAACCGCCGCCCACTGGGGACCGATGCTGGTGGAAACGGACGGGGAAAACGTCCTCTCTTCCCGCGGCGCGCTGGCGACACCGTTTGCCAACTCGCTGCAAACGGCAGTGCGCGATCAGGTGCACAGCAAAACCCGCGTGCGCTATCCAATGGTGCGTAAAGGCTTCCTTGCTTCACCGGACAAGCCCCAGGGGGTCCGCGGTCAGGATGAATTCGTGCGGGTGAGCTGGGAGCAGGCGCTGGATCTGATCGATGCCCAGCATCGGCGGATCCGCGACAGCTACGGTCCGGCCTCCATTTTTGCCGGCTCCTACGGCTGGCGCTCTAACGGCGTATTGCATAAGGCGGCGACGCTGCTGCAGCGCTATATGAGCCTGGCGGGCGGCTATACCGGCCATCTTGGCGATTACTCCACCGGCGCGGCGCAGGCGATCATGCCTTACGTCGTTGGCGGCAATGAGGTGTATCAGCAGCAGACCAGTTGGCCGCTGGTGCTCGAGCACAGCGAAGTGGTGGTGCTGTGGAGCGCCAACCCGCTGAACACGCTGAAAATTGCCTGGAATGCCTCCGACGAGCAAGGGATCCGGTGGTTTGATCGGCTGCGCCAGAGCGGTAAGCGGCTGATCTGCATCGATCCGATGCGATCGGAAACCGTCGATTTCTTTGGCGATTCGATGGAGTGGATCGCGCCGCATATGGGCACCGACGTTGCGCTGATGCTGGGGATCGCCCATACGCTGGTGGAAAATGACTGGCAGGATGATGCGTTTCTTACCCGCTGCACCAGCGGCTACGATATTTTTGCCCGCTATCTGACCGGCGAAAGCGACGGCGTAGCGAAAACCGCTGAGTGGGCAGCAGCGATCTGCGGCGTTAAAGCAGATAAAATCCGCGAACTGGCGAAACTTTTCCACGAAAATACCACTATGCTGATGGCCGGCTGGGGCATGCAGCGTCAGCAGTATGGCGAGCAGAAACACTGGATGCTGGTCACTCTGGCCGCCATGCTGGGACAGATCGGCACCCCCGGTGGCGGATTTGGTCTTTCCTACCATTTTGCCAACGGCGGCAACCCGACCCGCCGCGCGGCGGTGCTGGGCTCGATGCAGGGGAGCGTGGCCGGAGGCGTGGACGCGGTGGAGAAGATCCCGGTCGCACGAATTGTCGAGGCGCTGGAGAATCCGGGGGCGGAGTATCAGCACAACGGCATGGCGCGGCGCTTTCCCGATATTCGCTTTATCTGGTGGGCCGGCGGCGCCAACTTTACTCATCATCAGGACACCAACCGACTGATTCAGGCGTGGCAGAAACCGGAGCTTATCGTCATTTCCGAATGCTTCTGGACTGCCGCCGCGCGCCATGCTGATATCGTCCTGCCGGCGACCACCTCGTTTGAGCGCAACGATCTGACCATGACCGGGGACTACAGTAACCAGCATCTGGTGCCGATGAAGCAGGTGGTTGCTCCGCGAGATGAAGCGCGCGACGATTTCGCGGTCTTTGCCGACCTCAGCGAACGCTGGGAGGCGGGTGGCCGCGAACGCTTCACCGAAGGGAAGAGTGATTTGCAGTGGCTGGAGACTTTCTATCAGATGGCCGCCCGGCGCGGCGCCCAGCAGCAGGTGACGCTGCCGCCATTTGCCGAATTCTGGCAGGCTAACCAGCTGATTGAGATGCCGGAGGAGCCGGAGAATGCCCGTTTTGCGCGTTTCGCCGCCTTCCGCGCCGATCCCCAGGCCAACCCGCTGAAAACGGCGAGCGGTAAAATAGAGATCCACTCGCCGACCATCGCCGCTTTTGGTTACGCCGACTGTCCGCCGCATCCGATGTGGCTGGAGCCCGACGAGTGGCATGGCAACGCAGAGGCGGGGCAGCTGCAGCTGCTGTCGGCCCATCCGGCCCACCGTCTGCACAGTCAACTGAACCACACCGCGCTGCGCGAGCGCTATGCCGTCGCCGGGCGCGAACCGGTGACTATTCATCCGCAGGATGCGCAGGCGCGCGGGATTGTCGATGGCGATCTGGTGCGGGTGTGGAACGCCCGCGGTCAGGTGCTGGCCGGCGCCGTGGTGACGGAGGGGATCCGCCCGGGGGTGATTTGCCTGCATGAAGGAGCGTGGCCCGACCTGGATCCGCAGGTCGGCATCTGCAAAAACGGGGCGGTGAACGTCTTAACCAAAGATATTCCGACATCCCGGCTGGGCAACGGCTGTGCCGGGAACACCGCCCTGGCGTGGCTGGAGAAATATACCGGCCCGGCGCTGCCGCTTACGGCATTTGATCCGCCGGCCAACGCATAATCCACGTCGGGTGCTGAGTATCGTCCTGCCATGCGCAGTCTTCAATCCGGAAGCCCTGCGCATGGTAGAAACTCACCGCCGATTCGTTCTTCTGATAAACCTCAAGGCTCAGCCAGGCGTAGTGCTGTTTGACTTCATCCAGCAGCGCCCGGCCAATGCCCTGGCGGGTGGCGCCCGGCGCGACAAACAGCGCGCCGACGAAACGGGAGTCCAGCACGCTGACAAAGCCTTTTAACTCGCCATCCTGCTCCCAGACCCAGGTGCTGGCGGCGGGAAGATAGACATCCCGTACTACCGCGACGCTGTCGCGCCAGTAGCTTTCGCTGATAAAAGGATGGGCATGAATCGTGCTGTCCAGCCACAGCGCCAGCAGCGGCGCGGTATCTTCAGTGTCCCACTTGCGGATCATCCTGACCTCCAGGGTGACAGAAGCAGCCGGTGACATGGTCGTTGACCAGCCCACAGGCCTGCATAAAGGAATAACAGATTGTCGAGCCGACAAACTTAAAGCCGCGTTTTTTCAATGCCTTCGATAGCGCATCGGAGGCCGGCGTCGTGGTGGGAATTTCCGCCAGCGTCGCAGCGCGGGTCACCTGTGGCGCATTGTCGACGAAGGACCAGACAAAATCAGTGAACGACTCGCCATTTTCTTCCATCGCCAGATAGGCGCGGGCGTTGCCGATAATGGCCTGGATTTTTCCCCGATGGCGAATGATGCCGGTATCCTGCAGGAGTCGCTCGATATCGTCATCACCCATCGCCGCCACGCGCACCGGATCGAACTGGTGAAAAGCCTGGCGGTAGTTCTGCCGTTTTTTTAACACCGTGATCCACGATAAACCGGCCTGCTGGCCCTCAAGGCAGATCATTTCAAACAGCTGGCGACCCTCTTTTTGCGCCACACCCCATTCGGTATCGTGATACTCGATGTATAACGGATCCTGACTCACCCATCCGCAACGCTGCATAGCTGTTTCTCCCTCTGCGCTAAAAAAGTGGACGCCCGCCTTGACGGCTGAAAGATAAAGATAATAGTTAATACAGGGAAATCGTATCCCCACTAAAAACACAGCAATATTGCCGATTCGGCTCTTTTCTGGAGTCGCATTAATGATAATAAAGAAATGCAATGGCCTCCGGGGGTTCTTGATCCCGGCGAGCGTATCCGTCTGGGTGTCATGTGTCTCTGGAGCGAATGCCTGGCAACAGGAATATATCGCTATCGATACAAAAAGTAATACGTCGGAACGCTATACATGGGATAGCGATCACCAACCACGTTATGAAGATATTCTCGCCGAGCGGATGAAGTCCTCTGAGACGCCCGGCGGGCTGGCGTTAAACCAGGGGCTGGCGCCGCCGGACAGCGGCCGCGGCCTGAGCGTTGGCTGGAATTATCCGCTGGCAAACGGCGTAACCTCCGGGCCGGTGGCCAGCCTGCGCAGCGACGTCACCGCGCCGACGGTGAGAAGCGCAGGCGAGGCGGGCTACGTTAACACGCTCGGCTGGCGCATGGATTATCAGGCGCTGTGGGGCGTGCATCCCTGGGCGCAGGTGAGCTATAACCAGTCGCTCGCCAGCGATGTCTGGGCGCCGATGACCCGTGCCAGGGAGGGAGGCTGGAGCGATGTCACCCTGGGCGCTGATATGCGGTTGGGATCCCACGTGGCGGCATGGGCAACGCTGTCGCAGGCGGATAACCTGCCGTCAGGGGAAAATACGCTCTATTTGATGGGGGTCAGCGCCAATTTTTAATCGGGAATTGTTACGCATTTGAAACGATGTGGTTATTGTTAAATCTCAGCAATGGCGCATTTCTGTGAGATAGCGCACACTAACTTTTTGCCTGTAATTTACGGAATGAATGTTATGCAATGCCATTCATTCCAACATTAATGCATTTCATTCCCCGCTGATGGCAGTTCATGCCTTTTTCCCCCACTGGATGAGGGGCCTTCGCTATTGTGGCGGCAGTTAATTTATCAGGACAACTGCTATGAACGCTGCAAACCGTCAATCGACCCGCTGGCTGACACTGATCGGCACCATCATCACCCAATTCGCTCTCGGTTCGGTTTATACCTGGAGCCTGTTTAACAGTTCGCTGTCTGACAAACTGGGCGAGCCGGTCAGTCAGGTGGCTTTTTCCTTTGGTCTGCTGAGCCTCGGGCTGGCGCTCTCTTCGTCGGTCGCCGGCAAGCTGCAGGAGCGCTTTGGCGTGAAGCGCGTCACCATGGCCTCCGGGATCCTGCTCGGCCTGGGCTTCTTCCTGACCGCGCACTCCAGCAGCCTGATGATGCTGTGGCTGAGCGCGGGTGTGCTGGTGGGGCTGGCGGACGGCGCCGGTTACCTGCTGACCCTGTCGAACTGCGTGAAATGGTTCCCGGAACGTAAAGGGCTGATCTCCGCCTTCTCCATTGGCTCCTATGGTCTCGGCAGCCTGGGGTTCAAATTCATTGATTCCCACCTGCTGGCCACCGTTGGCCTGGAAAAAACCTTCGTTATCTGGGGCGCTATCGTGCTGGTGATGATCGTCTTTGGCGCGACCCTGATGAAAGATGCGCCAAATCACCCGGCAGCCACCGCGGCCAACGGCGTCGTGGAAAACGACTTCACCCTCGCCGAATCGATGCGTAAACCGCAGTACTGGATGCTGGCGGTGATGTTCCTGACGGCCTGCATGAGCGGTCTGTACGTAATTGGCGTAGCGAAGGATATTGCCCAGGGAATGGTCCACCTGGATGTCGCCACGGCGGCCAACGCGGTAACGGTTATCTCGATTGCGAACCTCAGCGGTCGCTTGGTGTTAGGTATCCTGTCTGATAAAATCTCCCGCATTCGCGTGATTACCATCGGTCAGGTCGTGTCGCTGGTGGGGATGGCCGCGCTGCTGTTCGCCCCGCTGAATGCCTTGACCTTCTTCGCCGCCATCGCCTGCGTCGCCTTTAACTTCGGCGGCACCATTACCGTCTTCCCGTCGCTGGTGAGTGAGTTCTTTGGTCTGAACAATTTGGCGAAAAACTATGGCGTGATTTATCTGGGCTTCGGTATCGGCAGCATCTGCGGCTCTCTCATCGCTTCGCTGTTCGGCGGTTTCTACGTGACCTTCTGCGTGATCTTCGCCCTGCTGATCCTCTCGCTGGCGTTATCCACCACCATCCGTCAGCCGAAAAGCACGGTATATAACGAGGCGCACGCCTGAAACCTGCAGCGTGAAACGTGCCCCTGGTTATTTCCCTAAGCAAATAGTGCCAATCCAGCCAAATGTTTTGTAAATGTTTGGCTGGATCACATTCCCTCCTGATACTTTTCTCGTTCCCTGTGGTCTACTTATCGCGGTTTGTAGAGGTTTCTGATAACCAACCCTAACGCACCCTATTAGCCTACTGACTCGTGCCACAGCGTCAGGCGGTGTTTTATTCTTCTTTTTCCAGGTTTGCTTGCATGAAATATATTAGAACGATGACGCAGCAGAAGCTTAGTTTTTGGCTGGCGCTGTACATCGGCTGGTTTATGAACGTCGCCGTTTTTTTCCGGCGTTTCGATGGTTATGCTCAAGAGTTCACTTTCTGGAAAGGGCTTTCCGGTGTTGTTGAACTGGTTGCCACGGTATTTGTCACCTTCTTCCTGTTACGTCTTCTGTCGCTGTTCGGCCGCCGTATCTGGCGCATTCTGGCGACGCTGATTGTCCTGTTTTCCGCCGCGGCGAGTTACTACATGACGTTCCTCAATGTGGTGATTGGCTACGGGATCATCGCTTCGGTGATGACCACCGATATCGACCTGTCGAAAGAGGTCATCGGCTGGCACCTGATCCTCTGGCTGGTGGCGGTGAGCGCGCCGCCGTTGCTGTTCATCTGGAGCAACCGCTGCCGCCATACGCTGCTGCGCCAGCTGCGCACCCCGGGCCAGCGGGTTAAAAACGTGCTGATCGTGGTGCTGGCCGGACTGATTGTCTGGGGACCCATCCGCCTGCTAGAGCTGCGCCAGCATGATGTGGAGCGCCATTCGGAAGTGGATATGCCGAGCTATGGCGGGGTGATCGCCAACTCTTACCTGCCGTCGAACTGGTTGTCGGCGCTGGGTCTGTACGCCTGGGCGCAGGTGGATGAATCCTCAGACAACAAATCGCTGATTAACCCGGCGAAGAAGTTCACCTACGTCGCGCCGGAAGGTCTGGATGATACCTACGTGGTGTTTATCATTGGCGAAACGACCCGCTGGGACCATATGGGCATCCTCGGCTATAGCCGCAATACCACGCCAGAGCTGGAGAAAGAGAAGAATCTCGTCGCCTTCCGCGGTTACTCGTGCGATACCGCTACCAAACTGTCGTTACGCTGCATGTTTGTGCGCGAGGGCGGGGCGGAAGATAACCCCCAGCGGACGCTCAAAGAGCAGAATGTCTTTGCCGTGCTGCATCAGCTGGGCTTCAGCGGCAATCTGTACGCCATGCAGAGCGAGATGTGGTTCTACAGCAACACGATGGCCAACAATATCGCCTACCGCGAGCAGATTGGCGCCGAGCCGCGCAACCGCGGTAAGAGCGTTGACGATATGCTGCTGGTGGATGAGATGAAGCGCGGTATGGCGCAGGGCAACGCCTCCGGTAAGCATCTGATCATTCTCCACACCAAAGGCTCCCACTTTAACTACACCCAACGCTACCCGCGCAGCTTCGCCCAGTGGAAACCGGAGTGCGTCGGCGTCGACAACAAGTGCTCGAAAGAGGAACTGATCAATTCCTACGACAATAGCGTGACCTATGTCGATCACTTTATCGTCAGCGTCCTCGACCAGCTGCGGGATAAGAAAGCGATTGTGTTCTATGCCGCCGACCACGGGGAGTCGATTAACGAGCGTGAACACCTGCACGGTACGCCACGCAAGATGGCGCCGCCGGAGCAGTTCCGCGTGCCGATGATGGTGTGGATGTCGGATAAGTACCTGGAAAATCCCGATCACGCCGCCGCGTTTGCCCATCTGCAGCAGCAGGCCGCGATGAAGGTGCCGCGCCGTCACGTCGAGCTGTACGACACCATTATGGGCTGCCTCGGCTATACCTCGCCGGATGGCGGGATCAATGAGAACAACAACTGGTGCCGGTGGAAAAAGTAAGGCCCGATAGTTTTCAGATTCTCGGGTCTGTTTTCCTTTCCTGAGCCCAGGATAAGCTAATCCCTCGCCGGCTGACGCCGCGCGAGGGATTTTTTTCGCACAGTGGACGTGTCTGGCAGGTGACCTCTTCTTCTTTGATTACCCCTGCTTCCTCGCTTCCCCTGTGCATGAACTTTTCATGGAGAGAAAGGATGAAGGTGATAAAGGGGTTGGTCCTACTGTGCCTGATGATGCTCGCGGGCTGCCAGTCTGAGGAAGAGACCAGCCAGTTCCTGCTGGCCTGTAAATACGATGCGCCAGCGACGATCGCAGCCATGCTGGATAACGGCATTGATGTGGATGGTCAGGATAAAACCGGCTTAAGCGGCCTGATGGTCGCTGCTGCGGAAAATCGACGCGATGTGGTTGAATTGCTGCTTAAGCGTCGGGCGAAGCCGAACCTCCAGACGCGCCAGGGCGTCACGGCGCTGATGCTGGCGGCGGCGCGTGGCAGCGATACCGCGATTATCGGCGATCTTCTCCAGGCGGGAGCGTCGGTGAATCAGACCTCCATCGACAAGAGTACGGCATTGATGTCCGCCATCTCCGACGGCGGGGACGTCAGAAACGACTATCAGCATATTCTGGCGATGAAAAAGCCCGATGCGCCTGTCGAAGAGGAGAGTACGCTGGACAAGATAGTTGGCGCAACGGCGGCGAAATCGCTGGCGACGGGCAATCGCGCGCTGATGACCGAAGACATGGCGTTACAACTGGCGCCCGGCGCGTTTAAGAAGAACGTCGACGAGATAGTGGCGCTGCTCCTCAAGCACGGCGCGGACGTGAAGGCCGTCAACGCGTCCGGGGAATCGGCCTTTTTCCTCGCTGTCGATCACGCGCGATCGGCGGAAACCATCACGACGTTGGCCAACGCCGGGGCGGACACCAGCCTGGCGGATAAATCCGGCACCACACCGCTGATGCTGGCGGCGGCGGGGGATGATCCCGATCTGGTGCTGGCGCTGTCGGCCTCCGGGGTGGAAGTGGATCAGCCGAACCGTGAAGGACTCACGGCGCTGCAGGTGGCGGCGGGGCAGGGGGCGCCTGCGGTGATCGCGGCGCTGGTGCAGCGCGGCGCAAAGGTGGACCAGCTTTCCGCCAACGATCTCAGCCCGCTGATGCTGGCGGTCAAAATGAATAATAAAGCCAATGTCGAGGCGCTGCTTGCGGCTGGCGCCAGCGTCAACCTCAGCAATAAGGCCGGCTATACGGCGATTGGCTACAGCCGGGCCGGCGAGGTTCGCCAGCTGCTGCTGGCACAGCATGCCGAGCTGAAGGGGCAGGCCGCGCATATGGCGCAAAGCGAACTGCAGTTTTGTGCTAATGCCTTTGCCGACAAGCTGGCATACAGCGACATCGCCCGGGCGGTGAATAACGATACCCGCCCGGATATTATGCGTCATCAGCAATCCTGCCCGGAGCTGGGGGAGCTGACGATGCTACTGGGAGAGTTTACATTCACCCCGGCGGGCGCGACCTATCTCGGCGAGCCGGTGACATGTAAGGTATCCGAGTATCGCAAAACGTTTGAGGTCAACTGCCGCTAAAAACGTTGAGCAACCGGCGATTCGCTGCTCAGGCTGCTGAGTTTCTCGCCGGTTGAGCGATTTTTTGAAAATAAGGCATTGACGGGTAGGCATCCCAGCAGTAAGATGCGCCCCGCATTCGGTGATTGGCGCAGCCTGGTAGCGCACTTCGTTCGGGACGAAGGGGTCGGAGGTTCGAATCCTCTATCACCGACCAAATTCGAAAAGCCTGCTCAATGAGCAGGCTTTTTTGCATCTGAGGCCAGTGAGGATGAGAACCTCCGGGGGCAGGAGGTTCGACTCGAGCGAAGCGAGAGAACGTTGCGTCAGCAACGGCCCGCAGGGCGAGCCACGAAGTGGTGAGTCATCCTCTATCACCGACCAAATTCGAAAAGCCTGCTCAATGAGCAGGCTTTTTTTGCATCTGAGGCCTGCGAGGATGAGAACCTCCGGGGGCAGGAGGTTCGACTCGCGTTTCGTAGGCCCGCGCAAGCGCAGCGCCGCCGGGCATCATCAGTGCACGACTGGCCAAAAATACCACCAAAATCACAATAAACGTCTTTACTCACGTTTTCAGCCGGCTATTCGCTATTTTGTGACATCTTCCATTGCATTTTTTTATCGATGAACAGATCTTTTTTCGCGAAGCTTATGGCTGAATGCAGCATTTTCCGCTGTGCGTTTTAACGTTCACGCTATTAATCGCTCACATATTGGTCACACAGCAAGAAATTTTTCTCATTTGCTGGCATTGTTTCCCACTGGGTGTTGCAAATTAATAAGGTCTTTATTCTGCTGAATTGCCAGTAGCATAAATTTCTCTGCTGAAAATAGCGTCCTGAAGTTTTTTTAATCTTTGCCTGCCGTTTCTCACGCTGGATGTAAAACCCGGCTGGCTGTATTGACGTTTCCCCATTCTGTTGACAGATTGTAGGGCATGAGGGGCATTTCATGGAGAATCCGTACTGCAACTCAGTCGTTTTTGCGAAAGGAATCCCCATCTCTCTCTACGCCTTCGGGCACCACCGACCGGACCGGGTAAAAAATAAATAAAGGTCCGGCGGATATATGCAAACAACATCACAATTTTGGAGCAGAATAATGAGTATTTCCTTGAAGAAATCAGGGATGCTGAAGCTTGGTCTGAGCCTGGTCGCCATGACCGTCGCCGCCAGCGTGCAAGCGAAAACCCTGGTTTATTGTTCTGAAGGCTCGCCGGAAGGATTTAACCCACAGCTCTTCACCTCTGGCACCACCTATGATGCCAGCTCCGTACCGATCTATAACCGCCTGGTCGAATTTAAAACCGGTACGACGGAAGTTATTCCAGGACTTGCTGAGAAATGGGAAGTCAGTGCGGATGGCAAAACCTATACTTTCCACCTCCGTCAGGGTGTGAAGTGGCAGGATAATAAAGACTTTAAACCAACTCGTGACCTGAACGCCGATGACGTGGTGTTCTCCTTCGATCGCCAGAAGAATACTAATAACCCGTACCATAAAGTTTCTGGCGGCAGCTATGAATACTTTGAAGGGATGGGCTTACCGGACCTGATTAGCGAAGTGAAGAAAGTGGACGATAATACCGTCCAGTTCGTCCTGACCCGTCCGGAAGCGCCGTTCCTCGCTGATCTGGCCATGGACTTCGCCTCCATTCTTTCGAAAGAGTATGCTGACAACATGCTGAAAGCCGGCACGCCGGAAAAAGTGGATCTCAATCCTATCGGTACCGGCCCATTCCAGCTGCTGCAATACCAGAAAGATTCCCGCATTCTGTATAAAGCCTTCCCGGGCTACTGGGGTACCAAGCCGAAGATTGATCGTCTGGTCTTCTCCATCACCCCGGACGCTTCCGTGCGCTATGCCAAGCTGCAGAAAAACGAGTGCCAGGTGATGCCGTACCCGAACCCGGCGGACATCGCGCGCATGAAGGAAGATAAGAACATTACCCTGCTGGAACAGCCGGGTCTGAACGTTGGTTATCTCTCCTTTAACACCGAGAAGAAACCGCTGGACGACGTCAAAGTACGTCAGGCGCTGACCTACGCGGTCAACAAAGAAGCGATCATCAAAGCGGTTTACCAGGGCGCAGGCCAGGCGGCGAAGAACCTGATCCCGCCGACCATGTGGGGCTATAACGACGACGTTAAGGACTACACCTACGATCCGGAGAAGGCGAAGCAGCTGCTGAAAGAAGCGGGCCTGGAAAAAGGCTTCACCATCGATCTGTGGGCGATGCCGGTACAGCGTCCGTACAACCCGAACGCCCGCCGCATGGCGGAGATGATTCAGGCTGACTGGGCCAAGATTGGCGTCCAGGCCAAGATCGTCACCTACGAGTGGGGCGAGTATCTGAAGCGGGCGAAAGCGGGCGAGCACCAGAGCGTGATGATGGGCTGGACCGGCGACAACGGGGATCCGGATAACTTCTTCGCGACCCTGTTCAGCTGCGCCGCGGCGAAAGACGGCTCCAACTACTCGCGCTGGTGCTATAAGCCGTTTGAAGATCTTATTCAGCCGGCCCGCGCTACCGACGACCACAACAAGCGTATTGAACTGTACAAACAGGCTCAGGTAGTGATGCATGACCAGGCTCCGGCGCTGATCATTGCTCACTCCACCGTCTATGAGCCGGTGCGTAAAGAAGTCAAAGGCTATGTGGTGGACCCGCTGGGCAAACACCACTTCGATAACGTCTCTGTCGAATAATAAGCACGATGCCTGACCCCCTCTCCCCGCGTGGGAGAGGCGGGGGGCGTATTCCCGCTATTCCGGGGAATGCTTTTGTGAGCAATACAGACGCCCTGTCGCCAGGCGGGGCGTCACTAGAGAGAATCCGGGTTATGTTGCAGTTTATTCTCCGACGTCTGGGATTAGTCATCCCGACATTTATCGGTATCACCCTTCTCACCTTTGCCTTCGTCCATATGATCCCCGGCGATCCGGTGATGATTATGGCGGGCGAACGTGGTATTTCCCCCGAACGTCACGCGCAGCTGCTGGCCGAAATGGGCCTTGATAAGCCGCTGTGGCAGCAATATGCCCACTATATCTGGGGCGTGCTGCACGGCGATTTAGGCATCTCGCTGAAAAGCCGCATTCCCGTGTGGCAGGAGTTTGTCCCACGCTTTAAAGCCACCCTTGAGCTGGGCGTCTGCGCGATGATCTTCGCCGTCGCCGTCGGCATTCCGGTGGGCGTGCTGGCTGCGGTAAAACGCGGCTCCATCTTTGACCACACCGCGGTGGGCCTGGCGCTGACCGGCTACTCAATGCCTATCTTCTGGTGGGGCATGATGCTGATTATGCTGGTTTCGGTGCAGCTAAACCTGACGCCGGTCTCCGGGCGCATCAGCGATACGGTGTTCCTTGACGATACCCTGCCGCTGACCGGCTTTATGCTGATCGACACCGCCATCTGGGGCGAGCAGGGCGACTTTATTGACGCCTTAATGCATATGATCCTGCCCGCTATCGTGCTGGGCACCATCCCGCTGGCGGTGATCGTGCGTATGACCCGTTCGTCGATGCTGGAAGTGCTTGGCGAAGACTATATCCGTACCGCGCGCGCCAAAGGCCTGACCCGTATGCGGGTGATCGTGATCCACGCGCTGCGTAACGCGATGCTGCCGGTGGTCACGGTGATTGGTCTGCAGGTGGGCACCCTGCTGGCGGGCGCCATTCTGACCGAAACCATTTTCTCATGGCCTGGTTTAGGTCGCTGGCTGATCGACGCGCTGCAGCGTCGCGATTATCCGGTGGTGCAGGGCGGGGTGCTGCTGGTGGCGACGATGATTATCCTCGTCAACCTGCTGGTCGACCTGCTGTATGGCGTGGTGAACCCGCGTATCCGGCATAAGAAGTAAGGGGCCATCATGTCACAAGTTACTGAAAATAAAGTTATCGCTGCGCCGGTACCCATGACTCCGCTGCAGGAGTTCTGGCACTATTTCAAACGCAACAAAGGGGCAGTCGTCGGGCTGGTATACGTGGTGGTGATGATCGTCATCGCGGTATTCGCCAACTTCCTCGCCCCCTATAACCCGGCGGATCAGTTCCGTGATTCGCTGCTGGCGCCGCCGTTCTGGCAGGACGGCGGCAGCATGGCGCATCTGCTCGGCACCGACGACGTGGGCCGCGATATTCTGTCGCGCCTGATGTACGGCGCCCGCCTGTCGCTGCTGGTGGGCTGCCTGGTGGTGGTTCTGTCGCTGATCCTCGGCGTGGTGCTCGGCCTGGTGGCGGGCTATTTCGGCGGAGTGGTGGACTCAATCATCATGCGCGTCGTCGATATTATGCTGGCGCTGCCGAGTCTGCTGCTGGCGCTGGTGCTGGTGGCAATCTTCGGGCCCTCCATCGTCAACGCCTCGCTGGCGCTAACCTTCGTGGCGCTCCCGCACTATGTGCGTCTCACGCGCGCCGCGGTGCTGGTGGAGGTCAACCGTGACTACGTGACCGCCTCCCGCGTAGCGGGCGCCGGCGCGATGCGCCAGATGTTCGTTAATATTCTGCCTAACTGTCTCGCGCCGCTGATCGTTCAGGCGTCGCTGGGCTTTTCCAACGCCATTCTCGACATGGCAGCGCTGGGGTTCCTCGGCATGGGCGCGCAGCCGCCGACGCCGGAGTGGGGCACCATGCTTTCCGACGTGTTGCAGTTCGCGCAGAGCGCCTGGTGGGTAGTCACCTTCCCGGGCGTGGCGATCCTGCTGACGGTGCTGGCATTTAACCTGATGGGTGACGGTCTGCGTGACGCGCTCGATCCCAAACTGAAGCAGTAAGAGGTTCGAGATGGCGTTATTGAATGTAGATAAATTATCGGTGCATTTCGGCGATGAAAACGCGCCGTTTCGCGCCGTAGACCGCATCAGCTATAGCGTGAAGCAGGGTGAAGTGGTCGGTATCGTCGGGGAGTCCGGCTCCGGTAAATCCGTCAGCTCGCTGGCGATTATGGGGCTGATTGACTATCCCGGCCGGGTGATGGCGGACAAACTGGAATTTAACGGCCGCGATCTGCAGCGCATCTCTGAAAAAGAGCGGCGCCAGCTGGTGGGGGCGGAAGTGGCGATGATCTTCCAGGATCCAATGACCAGCCTCAACCCGTGCTTCACCGTCGGCTACCAGATTATGGAAGCGATTAAGGTCCATCAGGGCGGTAATAAGCAAACCCGCCGCCAGCGGGCCATCGACCTGCTGAACCTGGTGGGCATTCCCGATCCGGCCTCGCGGCTGGACGTCTATCCGCATCAGCTTTCCGGCGGCATGAGCCAGCGCGTGATGATCGCGATGGCGATTGCCTGTCGGCCAAAACTACTGATTGCCGATGAACCGACCACCGCGCTGGACGTGACCATTCAGGCGCAAATCATTGAGCTACTGCTGGATCTGCAGCAGCAGGAGAATATGGCGCTGGTGCTGATCACCCACGACCTGGCGCTGGTGGCGGAAGCCGCGCATAAAATTATCGTTATGTACGCGGGTCAGGTGGTGGAGACCGGTGACGCGAAAGATATCTTCCGCGCGCCGCGCCATCCTTATACCCAGGCGCTGCTGCGCGCGCTGCCGGAATTCGCCCAGGATAAAGCGCGTCTGGCCTCGCTGCCGGGCGTGGTGCCGGGGAAATATGACCGTCCCAACGGCTGCCTGCTTAATCCGCGCTGCCCCTATGCCACGGATAAATGCCGTAGCGAAGAGCCGGCGCTCGCGGATCTGACCGGCGGCCGCCAGTCTAAATGTCACTACCCACTCGATGATGCCGGGAGGCCTGGATTATGAGTACGCAAAAGGCCGCCACGCCACAACCACTGTTGCAGGCCATTGATCTGAAAAAACACTATCCGGTGAAGAAGGGGTTATTCGCCCCGGAACGGCTGGTGAAGGCGCTGGACGGCGTCTCCTTTACCCTTGAGCGCGGTAAAACGCTGGCGGTAGTGGGGGAGTCGGGCTGCGGCAAATCGACCCTCGGTCGTCTGCTGACGATGATTGAGATCCCCACCGGCGGCGAGCTCTATTATCAGGGGCAGGATCTGCTTAAGCACGACCCGCAGGCGCAGAAGCTGCGGCGGCAAAAAATCCAGATTGTGTTCCAGAACCCGTATGGTTCGCTGAACCCGCGTAAAAAAGTGGGGCAGATTCTGGAGGAGCCGCTGCTGATTAACAGCAGCCTGAGCAAAGAGCAGCGGCGTGAAAAAGCGCTGGCGATGATGGCGAAAGTGGGCCTGAAAACCGAGCATTACGATCGCTACCCGCATATGTTCTCCGGCGGTCAGCGTCAGCGTATCGCTATTGCTCGCGGGCTGATGCTGGATCCAGATGTGGTGATTGCCGATGAGCCGGTCTCCGCGCTGGACGTTTCGGTACGCGCCCAGGTGCTGAACCTGATGATGGATCTGCAGCAGGATTTAGGGCTGTCCTACGTGTTTATCTCCCACGACCTGTCGGTCGTCGAGCACATCGCCGATGAAGTGATGGTGATGTATCTCGGCCGCTGCGTGGAGAAGGGCACCAAAGACCAGATCTTCAACAATCCGCGTCATCCGTACACCCAGGCGCTGCTGTCGGCGACGCCGCGTCTGAACCCAGACGACCGGCGCGAGCGGATCAAGCTGACCGGCGAACTGCCGAGCCCGCTAAATCCGCCACCGGGCTGCGCCTTTAACGCGCGCTGTCGCCGTCGCTTTGGCCCCTGCACTCAGCTCCAGCCGCAGCTGAAGGATTACGGCGGCCAGCTGGTGGCCTGCTTTGCCGTCGACCAGGATGAGAATCCGCAAAAGTCCCACGCCTGATGGCGCGCTCCCGGTCCCATGGCCGGGAGCTTCTCTCCCGCCGTGGATAAAACCTGGCGCTTACGCATATTGCCGCAGTTTATGTCACGCTCTCAGAGCATTCTTCGTAGATTATCCGAAAAAATAAGCCTTTCAGTCCATTTTTATAGAATTAAAGAGAAATTAAAATGGTTCAGGTTTATTCTTTCGCTGATCTGACGCTATGATTTCATCATGACCTAATACTTTTATATAAAAACGACTGGAAAGCGTGGTGATTGCGGGAAGTAAGGATGTACGCATACCTAAAAAATGGGGCTACCCTTCTGCAAGGGAAATGTTAGTGTAGCGATACTTCTGCCGTGGAATCATCCCGAAAATCAAATTCTAAACTATTATAACCCTGTCAATCGTGTGTATTGGTACGTCACCATCGGCGCGTTATCTGCCATCCCAGAAGCGTCACGATATTTTTAATATACCCAGAAAATAACAACAAACTTAATATGAAATTTTTAAAATCATGAGGTTATCAATGAACCATTATGATGATCTGCAGCGCTTTCAAGAAAAAACGCGGACGCAAAACCTCAACTTTCAGGATCTTTCTTCGCAAGCCGCCACGCGGGAACACGGCGACTGGGCGATCCTCAATCAGCTAAATCCCGGCGCCGAGAAATCCTCTTCTCTGGCGCTGGGAGGCTCGGTCTCCGCGCCGTTGCCGCAGTCGGTGCCTGCGGATCTGTTCCGCCAGGTAGAGGCGGCCGTAGCAGCGGCGCCAACCTCTGATCCTGTTGTGTCTGCCGCTTCGGCCGCGCCTGCTACCCCCCAGCCGGTCGTGGAGACCGCCGCAGCCGCACCGGAGCCGGTCAGGCAGGAGCCTGCGCCGACCCCTGCGCCTTCAATTCCGGCGTCGGAACCGGCCATGGCGTCGGAACCGGCCATGGCGCCGCCGCCGAGAATGGCCCCCCGACCCGCGCCCGCCGCTGAGAACTATGCCCACCTTTTCGCCGCGAAAAGCGCGGAGCCGGTGGCGAAAAATAAAGACCAGCCTTTGAAATCACTTCTGGAAAGGATCGCGACATGCCGTTGATTTGCGTCTGTTCACCGAAAGGCGGCGTAGGGAAAACGACCCTGGCGGCCAATTTAGCCTATTCGCTGGCGCGGACGGGCAGCAAAGTTCTGGCGCTGGATTTTGATGTCCAGAACGCGCTGCGTTTGCATTTTGGCGTACCGCTGAACGATGAGCGGGGCTATGTGGCGAAGGCGCTGGAGCTGCACGACTGGAGCCAGTGCGTGTTGAGCGCCGGCAGTAATATTTTCGTCCTGCCATATGGCGAAGTGAGCGAGGCGCAGCGTCAGGCGTTTGATGAGCAACTGACCCATAATGACCATTTCCTCCAGCGCGGTCTGTCCGCGCTGCTTAATTATCCCGGGCTTATCACCATCGCCGATATGCCCCCTGGACCTTCGCCCGCGCTAAAGGCGCTGACGGGGCTGGCGGACCTGCATCTTATCCCGCTGCTGGCGGATACCGCCTCGATGTCGACCCTGGCGCACGTAGAAAAGCAGCGCCTGACCGGCGCTGCGCTGAATCATAAGCACGGGCACTATTTCGTCATTAACCAAAGCGATAACCGTCGCCAGGTCAGCCGGGACGTCACCAGCCTGATGGAAGAGAAACTGGGCGAGCGACTGCTTGGCGTGATCCATCGTGATGAAAGCGTGGTGGAGGCCAATGCCTCGCAGAAGTCGATCCTGGACTTTAACGCTTCCTCGGCAGCGGCCTTCGATATTGAAATCATGGCTAAAAAAATATCTTCGCTGTTGGGTATTCATATTGGCGATGGCACGGTGCACAGCCAGCCACGCATGTCAGGGCGTTAACTTTTTGCAGGGCTGCTGAATGAAAAAATCTCTTTTTTGGTTGCTGGCGCTGGTGCTGTCACCCGTCGCCGTGCTGGTGGTGATCACGCCGATGGACAGCCAAAAGCAGTATATTTTTGGTCTGTTAAGTATCGGTATTCTCTTTCTGATGGGCTTCAGCAAGCGCCGCAGCGTATCGGTCATTATGGTCGTCACGTCGCTGCTGATGTCCACCCGTTACATGTATTTTCGCCTCACGCAGACCCTGCACTTCAACTCGTCCATTGAAGCTATTCTCGGCATGGGACTCTTTCTGGCGGAAGTCTATATCTGGGTGATGCTACTGCTTAACTATCTGCAGACGGTCTGGCCGCTGAAGCGCGGCATTGTTCCGCTGCCGGATGATATGAGTAAGTGGCCGACGGTCGATATCTATATTCCGAGCTATAACGAACCGCTGGAGGTGGTGCGCGATACCGTCCTGGCGGCACAATGCATTGATTATCCAAAAGATAAAATGAAAATCTATCTTCTGGATGACGGTAAGCGCAGCGAGTTTGCCGTCTTCGCCGCCGACGTTGGGGTGGGCTATATCACCCGCAATGACAACAAGCACGCCAAAGCGGGGAACCTTAACCATGCGCTGACCCTGACTCAGGGGGAGCTTATCTGCGTTTTCGACTGCGACCACGTCGCCACGCGCGTCTTCCTGCAGGCCACCGTCGGCGGCTTCCTGAAAGACCCGATGCTGGCTCTGGTGCAGACGCCGCACTACTTCTATTCCCCGGACCCGTTTGAACGTAACCTCTCCGTCGGACGCAACATTCCCAACGAAGGGATGTTGTTCTATGGCCCGATTCAGCAGGGGAACGACAACTGGAACGCCACCTTTTTCTGCGGCTCCTGCGCGGTGATCCGTCGCGAGGCGCTGGCGCAGATCGGCGGTTTCGCCGTCGAAACGGTGACCGAAGATGCTCATACGGCGCTGAAGTTTCAGCGTCTGGGGTGGAAGTCGGCCTTTCTCGATATCCCACTGGCCGCAGGCCTCGCTACTGAACGCCTGGTGGTGCACGTCATCCAGCGTACCCGCTGGGCGCGCGGGATGACGCAGATTTTCCGCGTCGATAATCCGCTGTTTGGCCGCGGGCTGACTTTTCAGCAGCGCTTGTGCTATCTCAGCGCCATGCTCTACTACCAGTTCGCGCTGCCCAGGGTGGTGTTTGTCACCGCCCCGCTGGCTTACCTGCTGTTTAACCTCAATATTATTTACTCGTCGGCGAGCCTGATCGTCTCCTATGCCCTGCCGCACCTGTTCCTCGCTATTTACGTTGGTTCGCGAATGAACGGCCGCTATCGCTACAGCTTCTGGGGGGAGATCTACGATATTGTGCTGGCCTTCCACCTGGTGCTGCCGACTCTGGTGACGATGATTTTCCCCAAACGCGGCAAGTTTAACGTTACCGATAAGGGGGGGCTGCTTGACGTCGGCTACTTCGATTTCACCGTGGTGCGCCCGCACCTGGTGGTGGCCTGCCTGCTGGCCCTGGGGGTGATCGTCGGCATCGTCCGGGCGATTGGCCATGACTACTTTGGCTCGGATCCCAACGTTATCGCCCTCAACGTCGGGTGGGGGATCTACAGTCTGATCTTCCTGCTGGCGGCGATTGCCGTGGCGCGCGAAACGCGGCAGGTGCGAAAAACCATTCGTATCGATGTCGACATTCCGGTGGTGATCCATTACGCCAGCGGCATCGTCTCGCGCAGCCATACCGCGGATCTGTCGATGGGCGGCTGCCGCGTGGTCGCGCCTGATAATCGCCATCTGGAGGATGACATCGAAGAGATTGAGCTGATCCTGCAGTCCGGGGCTATCTCGATTCCGGCCCAGCTGGTCACCTCTGACGAGCGCTTCCTACGCCTCAAGTTTGATGAAGATATTCCGCTTTCGCGCCGCCGTGAACTGGTGCGCGTGGTGCTGGCCCGCGCGGATGCGTGGATTAATCCGCCGCGCCCGCAGGATAACCCGTTCCGCTCCTTCTTCACCATTTTACGCTGCGTGTTCGAACTGTTCTGGCTGACGTGGAAAACCCGTCGCAGCCAGCGCAATCGGGCAACAGTGGCGAAAACGGCGCAGGAGGATGGGACGTTATGAAGCGATTAACCACGCTGGCGCTGCTGGCAGGGATGCTTTCTGCGCCTGCGCTACACAGTGAAGAACCGGGCTCCGGCGCCGCTGCCCCGCTGAGCTTCCCGCAGCTCAACGACGCGGCGGACAGCGAGCCAGGCGACGAACCTCCGGCTGCCTCGCCGGAGGAGGGCGCCTCT
>NZ_JH414801.1:152537-222981 GCF_000238715.1 Klebsiella sp. 4_1_44FAA | reverse complement strand
CCCCCGCCCGGTGAGCGGCACGGCCGCGCCGGAGGTCATTCCTGTCGCTCCGGTCTGGGGAGGCGATCTGAATCTGGCGCAGATGGGGATGCCGGACGGGATTATCCTCAGCGGCGGCCAGCGACAGGGTGGGGTCAGCTTTACCCTGCCTGCCGATCAGGTGGTGATCCATTCGCAGCTCAGCCTTGCCGTTCGCGTATCGCCGGAGATGGCGAGCCGCAACGCCACCCTGCAGCTGATGCTCAACGGTCAACCGCTCGGCACGCTGCCGCTGGGCGCCGATGGCGAGGATGTCTCCCATTATCAGCTGGATATTCCGCCCGCGCTGATGGTCTCCAGCAATAACCTGAGCGTGAAGATCAACGATGGCGATACCCTGCAGTGCCAGCGTGACATTCATGACACGTCGCGGGTGACGGTGCTGCCCACGTCGCATTTCAGCTGGGAAAGCCAGCAGCTGAACATCAGCGACGACCTGAGCCACTTCCCGCGGCCCTTCTTTGACAGCATGCAGATGACCCCGGCGGACATTGCGGTCGCCTATGGGGCCAAGCCGTCGGCGGACGTCTTCAGCGCCGCGGCGCTGATCTCCTCCTGGCTGGGTATCCAGGCGGACTATCGCGGCATTGCCTTCAGCGCTCTGCGCGACCGTCTGCCGGAACGCCACGGCATCGTTATTGGCCATCCGGGGGAGCAGGTGGGCGGCATGATGCTGCCGGAAACCGATAAGCCGCTGCTGCGCATCATCGCCAACCCCGCCAATCCGGCCTATAAACTGCTGCTGATTGTCGGTAAAAACGATACGGCGCTGCGCATGGCCGCCTGGCGGTTAACCCGCGGCAACTTTGCGCCGCAAACCGCGACGCTGGATGTCGAACCGCAGACCATCCCGGTTGGCAAAGCATATGATGCCCCGCGCTGGATCCCCACCGATCGTCCGGTCAAGCTCAGCGAGCTGCTGCGTAAGGATCAAAGCCCGACCGTCAGCGGCGTCTGGCACGAACCTTTACGTATCGCCTTCCGCGCCGCGCCCGATCTCTATCTGTGGGATGGGGAAACCATTCCGCTACAGGTTGGCTACCGCTTCCCGTCGGAAAGCTGGATTAATGAGGACAAGTCCTTGCTGAGCGTCACGCTCAACGGCACCTTCCTCAACAACCTGCCGATGAACAAGCAGGGGCCGCTGGAGAAAGTCTGGCGCTACCTCGGGGGCGATGCGCGCCAGGAGCGCTTTACCATCCCGCTGGCGCCCTACCTGATTTACGGCGATAACCAGCTGTCGATGTACTTCAATGTGGTGCCAAAGGACGATGTTCCGTGTTCGGTGCTGCTGAATAACAATATCAAGAGCCGGATCACTGACGACTCCTGGATCGATTTGAGCAAGACGCGTCACTTCTCGCTGTTGCCCAATCTCTCCTACTTTGTCGGCGCCTCGTTCCCCTTCTCGCGGCTGGCGGACTATTCGCAGACGACTCTTCTGCTGCCGGCGGACCCGTCTGAAACCCAGGTGGCGACCCTGCTGAATCTGGCGGCACGCTCCGGGAACGCGACCGGCACCGCGCTGGCGAATAACCGCGTCGTGCTCGGGATGCCCACCGGCGGGGGGGATTTGCAGTCGCTGCGTGAACGTGACGTGCTGGCGGTCACCGCTCTCGATCAGCAGGCCTTTAACCAGAGCCTGCTGGCCGACTCACCCTATCGCCCGGTAGATAATGTGCTGAGCGTCCGCGAGCCAGACCTGTGGCAAAAAGTCCAGCGCCGGCTCACCGGCGACTGGACTTCCGCCAGCCTCGACGCCGATCGCTACTTTTCGTCGAGCAGCGCCTGGCGCGGGTTCATCAGCTATCGCTCGCCGTGGAATTCCACCCGCCTGGTGGTGGTGGCGCTGGCCAGCAATGATGACCAGCTGGCGCGACTGAAGACCGATCTGGAATCGCCGCGCATTAACGCCGGGATCCGCGGCGATACCGCGGTGATCACCAGCGATAACGGGGTGCGCAGCTTCCAGGTGAGTACGCCGTTCCCCAGCGGTCAGATGCCGTGGTACATGATGGCGGTCTGGTATGCCAGCCAGCACTCAGGTTTCCTGGCGGTGCTGGGGCTGATTGCCACCTCGATAATGGGACTGGCGCTGACCGCGATGTTTAAACGTCACGCCCGTAAGCGTCTGGGTTCGGGGGATAACCAATGAAAAGAAAAATAATAATAACGATGAAGACCTCCCGTCGGCTTACCACGTTCTGCCTCACCGGCGCGTTGACTCTCGCTGCCTCGGGCGGCGCGCTGGCGGCGGGGAACGACGCGGCGCTACAGGCGCTGTTCGCTCAGGCCAACTACTGGCATGAGAAATCTCATGACGAGCTGGCGATGGAGTCCCTGCAGAAGGTGCTCTCGGTGGATGCCAACAACACCCAGGCGCTGTATCTGATGGCGCTCTGGTCGCAGCAGGGCGGCGATATGCAGGCGGCGGCGCAGTGGCGCGCGCGGCTGGCGAAAGCGGCCCCTGACAGCCCGGGATTACAGGATCTGGACAACGCCAAAAAGATGTCGCAGGTGCCGCAGGGCCAGCTCAGCCTGGCCCGCCAGCAGGCGCGCGGAGGCAATATCCCCGGGGCGCTGGCGACCTGGCGCAGCATGTTCAATGGCAATACGCCGCCTGCCGGGCTGGCGGCGGAATATTACCTGACCATGGCCAGCGACAAATCGCTCTATCCGCAGGCTATCAGCGAGCTGCGCCAGTACGTGGCGCAGCATCCGCAGGAGAACGCCCCGCGGGTGGCGTTGGGCAAAGCGTTAACCTGGCGGGAAGAGACTCGCCGGGAAGGGATCGCCCTGCTCGAGCCGATGGCCAGCGGCAATAAAGAGGCGGACAGCGGCTTGCGCCAGGCGCTGCTCTGGCTGGGCCCGCAGGCCGGGGATGAGCAGTATTACGACACCTGGATGCAGCGGCATCCCCAGGACAGCGAAGTTCAGAATTACTTTCGCGAACGGCGCAGCGGTCAGGCGCGCGGCCAGGGCTACGCCAACCTCAACAGCGGCAATACCGCCGCCGCGAAGCAGCAGTTTGAAGAAGTATTGCAGACTAACCCCCAGGATGCCGATGCGCTGGCGGGCATGGGCTATATCGCCCAGCGCAGCGGCGACTACCAGGCCGCGTCGCAGTATCTGAGCCGGGCCGCGGACCTCGGCGGCGACGCCTCGGCGACCCGTCGTCAGCAGGCGGCCGATGCGCTGTTCTACGGCCAGCTGGCGCAGGCCCAGCAGGCCTATAAGCAGGGCAATATCAGCCAGGCGCTGGCGCTCTCCGCGCCGTTGGCGCAGCAGAGCGGGGCGCAGGGCGCCTCGGCGAAGCTGTTCCGCGCCGATGTGCTGCGGCACAACAAAGATTTGCCCCAGGCGGAGCAAACGCTGCGCTCACTGTTAAATGACGATCCGCAGAACGCGGCGGCGCGGGAAAACCTCTATTACGTGCTGCGCGAGCAGAATAAATCCGCCGAGGCGCAGGCGATGCTGCAGACGCTCCCGCAGAGCCTGCGGCAAAAACTGCAGCCGCGGGTGGTGGCCGGTATGCCGGGCGATGCCCTGCGCCGTCAGGCCCAGGCGCAGGTCAGCAGCGGTAACCCAGCCGGCGCCATTGCCACCCTGCGCGAAGGCGTCGCCCGCTATCCGGACGATCCCTGGCTGCGCCTCGACCTGGCCCGGCTGCTGCAAAAATCGGGTAACGGCAGCGAGGCCTCTTCGCTGATGTCGGCGGCCTATCGCCCCGGCGCCAGCAACAGTGCGCTGTATGCCGCCGCCCTGTTTGCCAGCGAAAACGGCGCCTGGCAGCAGGCGCAGACGCTGCTGGCGCGCATTCCCGGCGGCAGCCAGACCAGCGATATGCGCGATTTGCGCCAGCGGGTGAACTACAACCTGCAGTTGGTGACGGCCGAAAACTACCTGGCGCAGGGCAATACCATTGCCGCCAGCAATACCCTGCGGGCGATGGCCTCCACGCCGCCAAAAGCCCCGGCGGACGCCGGCAAGCTGGCGCGTCTGCTGGCCGAGAGCGGCGACCTGACCACCGCGGTCTCGCTGGTGCGCAACAATATCAGCAGCGGCGTATCCGGCAATGCCGGGGATTACGCCGATCAGATCGCCGTCCTGAATCAGGCCGGGCTGACCGGCGAGGCGCAGAACCTGATCAGCAATCCGCAGCTGCAGGCCAGCAGTACGCCGACGCAGCTGGCGAGCATTCGCAATGGCTATGTGATCAACGAAGCCGACCGCCTGCGCGAGCAGGGCAATTACGCTGCGGCGTATGACAAGCTGATCCGCGCTATGCAAAGCGATCCGCAAAATACCGATCTGATGTTCGCCATGGCGCGGCTGTACCAGAGCGGCAAAATGAACAAAGAGGCCGGGGTGGTCTATGACTACCTGATGACGCGCGATACGCCGAACCAGGATGCGCGCGCCGGGGCCATCGACGTGGCGCTGTCGGCGGGGAACAACGATCGCGCTGAACAGCTGGCCGGCGGTTTGCGCCAGGATAACTCCCCGGATCGCCTGCTGCTGCTGGCGAGAGTGGCGGAGGCCCAGGGACATCATCAGCAGGCGATGACCTATCTGCGCAGCGCCCGCGGCAAACTGCTGGGCATGCAAAGCACCAACAGTAGCGAAACGCCGACCGTCGGCGGGGTGCTGGCGGCGGATAACCCCTTTATCGGCGTGTCGCAAACGTCGGCGCCGACGCGGACGGCCTCCGCCTACGGGCAGTACATGCCGTGGCAGGTTGCCCAGTCGGCCGCCGCGCCCGGTTCCACGCTGCCGGGGATCCAGCGCACCGATCTGCCGGTGGACACCGCCCAGACGCGGATGCTGCGTCAGGTGGACACCATGATGGAGTCGCTGCAGGAGAAAACCGGCAGCTGGCTGCAGGGGGGAATGGACGTGCGTGGACGCGACGGCGAATCGGGCACCAGCAAGCTGACGGAGCTCCGGACGCCGCTGACCTGGTCATCCTCGCCGTTTGGCGACTCGCGCTTTGACTTTACCGTCACCCCGGTGTCGTTGAACGCCGGGACCGCCAGCGGCGACGCCTGGCGTCGCTACGGCGCCAACCCGCTGGCTAACGCGGTCTCCAACATGGTGAGTACCGTCACCAGCGAGCAGGCGGCGATCGCCTCGATGACCGAGGCGGAGCGGACGGCCTATTTCGCCAGCAATCCAGGGGCCGAGGCGTTAAGCGGCCTCGGCACCCTGAACGCGGCAGATTTCAATCCGACCACCAACAGCGGGATGGAAAACCTGGCGAAGCTCGGGAGCTATGATGCGGGGCAGGTGGCCAGCTATCTCTCTTCGTCCAGCCGCAAGCCGAACGTTGACCAGACCAGCGGCTCGACCGATTCGCAGAAGGCCAACGGCGTCGAACTGGCGCTGGCGTTAAGCGGTGACGATTACCGGGTCGATATCGGCAGCACGCCGTTGGGCCAGGATCTTAATACCGTAGTCGGCGGGGTGAAATGGTCGCCCAAGCTGACCAACTATCTGTCGCTGATCCTCACCGGCGAACGCCGCTCGCTAACCGACAGCCTGCTTTCCTACGTGGGTCTGAAAGACGCCTATTCCGGGAAAACCTGGGGGCAGGTGACGAAAAACGGCGGCACCCTGCAGCTGAGCTATGACGACGGCGACGCGGGCTTCTATGTCGGCGGCGGCGGATACAGCTATCTGGGGCAGAACGTCGCCAGCAACACCAGTATCAACGCCAATGCCGGGGTCTATCTTCGTCCCTACCATGACGAATACCGCCAGCTGCAGGCCGGGTTGAGCATGAGCTATATGGATTATTCCAAAAACCTCAGCTACTTCACCTATGGTCAGGGGGGCTACTTTAGTCCGCAAAACTACGTCAGCGTATCGCTGCCGGTCAGTCTGACGGAGAAATATGATAACTGGACCATGAAGCTTGGCGGCTCGGTGGGCTATCAGTCTTACAGTCAGGATAAGAGCGCCTATTTTCCGACCAATTCGGAGTGGCAACAGACCCTGGAGACGGCGGTGAGCAATGGGTTTGCCAAGGAAGCCTACTACTCCGCGACCTCGAAGAGCGGCATAGGGTATACCCTGCGCGCCGGGGCGGATTACAAGGTCAACAAACAAATGACCCTGGGGGGCCAGATTGGCTATGACACCTTCGGGGATTATAACGAAAGCACCGCCGGGCTCTATATTCGCTATATGTTAGGAGATCATTGATGATGACGGAGAACAATAACCCGGTGGTGATGACCTGGTTTCAGCAGCAGCAGACGCCTGCCGGATGGTTCGATCTGTTGATTATTATGATCGAAGGTATGCTAAATAATGCCGGCGAGCTGGAAAGCCAGCCCTTCCTGCGTCAGATGGGCGCCTCGCTGGCGGAGACCCATCCGCTGCCGGCGTCGGAGACGGTGGGGGATCTGGAGGCCAATATCAACCGGCTGCTGACTCATTTTCACTGGGGCGTGGTGACCATCGATGTCGGTGAGGACGGCCTGCGCCTGCGCCATCAGGCGTTGCCGGTCAGCCGCGACGAAGCGGGGCGCGTGCGCTGGTGCAACGCGTTCTGTGCCATACTCGAGGGGTTATATTCTCGCTGGCTGCAGAGTCAGGGAGGCAGTGCCCACGTGATACTGCAGCGTGAGCGGGTGTTCTCCGTCTCTGACGTTCAGTTTCTCTACTACCATCCATAAAGAGTGAATTTATGCCCCTGCGTGCTTTAGTGGCGGTGATAGTGACAACGGTAGTGATGCTGGTGCCCAGGGCGTGGGCGGATACGGCCTGGGAGCGCTATAAGGCACGTTTTATGATGCCGGATGGTCGTATCATTGATACCGCCAATGGCAATGTGTCGCATACGGAAGGTCAGGGCTTCGCCATGCTCCTGGCGGTGGCGAATAACGATCGTCCGGCGTTCGACAAGCTGTGGCAGTGGACGGACAACACCCTGCGCAACAAGTCTAACGGGTTGTTTTACTGGCGCTATAACCCGGTGGCGCCGGACCCTATCGCCGATAAAAACAACGCCTCCGATGGCGATACCCTGATCGCCTGGGCGCTGCTGCGCGCGCAAAAGCAGTGGCAGGATAAGCGCTATGCGATTGCCTCTGACGCCATCACCGCCGCCCTGCTGAAGTCTACGGTGGTGACTTTCGCCGGTCGCCAGGTGATGCTCCCGGGCGTGAAAGGGTTCAACCTCAATGATCACCTGAACCTTAACCCTTCCTATTTCATCTTCCCGGCCTGGCGCGCCTTCGCGGAGCGGACGCATCTCACCGCCTGGCGGACATTGCAGAGCGACGGACAGGCGCTGCTGGGGCAGATGGGCTGGGGGAAATCACATCTACCCAGCGACTGGGTGGCGCTGCGGGCGGATGGCAAGATGCTGCCAGCCAAAGAGTGGCCGCCGCGGATGAGTTTCGATGCGATCCGTATCCCGCTGTATCTCTCGTGGGCCGATCCGCACAGCGCCTTGCTCGCGCCCTGGAAGGCCTGGATGCAGAGTTACCCGCGCCTGCAAACCCCGGCGTGGATCAACGTCAGCACCAACGAGGTGGCTCCCTGGTATATGGCCGGCGGCCTGCTGGCGGTGCGCGATCTGACGCTGGGTGAACCGCAGGAGGCGCCGCAGATTGACGACAAGGATGATTATTACTCTGCCAGCCTCAAGCTGTTGGTCTGGCTGGCGAAACAGGATCAGCGCTAAATACGGTGATTGATTTGCCGCCTTCCCCGCCCGTATGCCTGCGGGCTGAGAAGGTGGAATGGGAACGTCTCACGATGTAAGGCCGCCAACATAGGCGGCCTTGTCGCTTATTGCGGATAAGGCACCCAGCTACCGCCATTCAGCTGGACATAAGGCTTGCCCTGATACTGGATGACGATGGCGTTGGCGTTCTCGGACACCGCCGCGCTCTGCGGCAGGTTGGCGACATACTGCTGCCAGTTGACGCTGTCCTCGCTGAACATTTTGCCGTCGAGGGCGCGCACCACCAGCTCCGACACCGCCAGATAACTGCTGGGCTGATCGATGATAATCGGCGCCCCTTCATGCGGCGCCTTCATGCCGAAGAATTTCACCGCCGTTGGGACGTTAGTGATCGACGGGCTTGGAATATCGCGCAGGCCAGATACCTGCATCTTATCGCCCTTCAGCGCGCCGCCGTGTTCCGGCACCACCACCACCATCACTTTCCGCCCCGATTTCTCCAGCTCGGTGAAGAAGTTATCCAGGTCATCAAACAGCTTCTGCGCCCGCACTTTGTAGTCTGCGGTTTTGCTTTGTCCCGGGAAGTGGTTGCCGTCATGCAGCGGCAGGGTGTTATAGAAGGTGGCGTTCCGCGGATTGCTGCTGGCCTCTTCGGTCTTCAGCCAGCGGTTGAGGACCGCCAGATCCTCATACACCGGGGAGCCGTCAAACGCCTGCAGGCTGACCGGCAGGCCGGTCTGGTCCATCAGCGGACTCTGCATGCCGCCCAGCGAACGCAGCTCTTTCAGGAAGTCACCGAACAGACCGTTATGGCCGAGCATCAGCTGCTGGTTGAAGCCGAGCTTCGCCAGGTTTTCAAACAGGTAGCAGTCGGCGCCGGACGGCTGATACAGGTTAGTATGCGACAGCTGGCCGCAGCTGGCGCGCAGCAGGCGCACCGCCGCCGGGCCGCTGTAGGAGGTCGCGGAGTTAAAGTTTTTGAAGACAATATCAAAGTGCTTCCATAGCGGATGATCCATCAGACCGGCGGCTTCAATATCCGACCAGGAGAGGGAGCAGATGTTGATCACCAGCAGGTCAAACGGCTGCGCATCCGCCGGCAGCTGGTCCGGGAACGGCGTCTTGCGCTTCTGCTCGGCGGCATAGAAAGCGTTCAGCCAGTTGGTCAGGTTGGCTGAGGTCGGCGGCTCGGTCTGCGGCGGAATATCGCTGTTGGCGGGGCTGGACGCGGCGCCAGCGGCGGCGTTGGCCCCGGTATTGGCCTGTGCGGTCGTGGCGGCGGCCGTGGTGGGCTGACCGGAGGGCCATAGGGTAAAGGCCGGCAGCAGCGGGCTGACCGCCAGCCAGACGACCATTGCCGAGACAAACACGGTGACGCGCAGCCACTGGCTGATAAACAACCATAGCACCAGCAAAACAAAGAAGGCGCCAACCATGCTCCAGTTGATAAAGCGGACAATCAGATCCCAGATATAGCTGGCGCTGAAGCCGGCGATTTGCGACCCCTGGCTAAAAATCGACTCTGGCCCGGGCAGCCAGGTATCGTGCCAGAACAGCGCGAATCCCAGCGGAATAGCGATCCAGTGGCGGATACGGTGTAGCTTTTCGCGCGGGATCGGCACCAGCAGAAAGGCGAGAAATACCAGGTTCAGCATCGGATGGAAATTGAGATACCCGGCCCACAGCAGGGCAAACTTGACCAGAAAGTAGAAGTTCCAGCCGCCAAGGCCGCGCCAGTACTGCCAGAGCGGAAGCGGTGCCGCGGTCGTTTTTTTATTTGTCATTTGTTCGCTTTGCCTTGCTTAACCGTTGTTCCCCGGCGTAATACCCCTGCCGGTTTCACGTAACGGGGTTTAAAGAACATCAGTCTTAACGTCGTGCGGATCCGGCGCTGATAGTGGCGCG
Source organism: Klebsiella sp. 4_1_44FAA (assembly GCF_000238715.1). Taxonomy (NCBI): domain Bacteria; kingdom Pseudomonadati; phylum Pseudomonadota; class Gammaproteobacteria; order Enterobacterales; family Enterobacteriaceae; genus Klebsiella; species Klebsiella sp. 4_1_44FAA. The sequence goes on along the minus strand of NZ_JH414801.1, from coordinate 213,341 downwards.
TCAGGTAGCCCAGCGGAAAAAACAGCAGGGCGCAGAGCACCACCAGTTGCAGAATATCGGCGAGAGACATCATCAGGCTTGCTCCTCGCGGGTGGTTAACCGGTGTGGTTCGGGGTAGCGTCGCCAGTGGCGTCCATCGTGGGTGGCGTTTATGGTCTCGTTTTTACCGACCGAGAGAGGCAGCGGCGTGTTCCAGCGCGCCGGCTCGACGCCGCGCATGATTACGATTTCCGAGAGGATTTGCTTGTCCTCAAACCACACCATACGGTTAGAAAAAATATCGCCGGTCGGCAGCGGGAAAATGTGGTTTAGCGCGGTATCGAGGTCATTGATCCGGCAAAACGACAAAAACAGCACCAGCCGGTTATTGCCGATGGTCATGATGTCGCCCATCCGGTTAGGTTTGCATAACGTCAGCGCCTGCTCAACGCGCAGCCCCGGCGCCGGGCGCAGGGCCACCATCACGCCTTTGCTGTCGGGTGGAAGCAGGGTATTGGTCATCACGTTGTGCACCGCTTCGCAGAAGGCATCCCACTTCTGGTAGCCACGCAGCTTTAACGGCTGGCTCCAGGTCAGCAGGGTGGCAAAATCTTCCGGGATATGGCGGGAGAACTTTTGGTTCTGTACGCTTTCGATTAGCGTCAGGCAGCGGGAGAGCGATGCGCTGCTGGGGATCACCAGGCTGGCGCCGCTGCTGAGCAGTAGCCGCTCATCGGTCGCGCGCAGGCTCGGGGTTTGTTCACGGACGATGATTTTCAGCGCCGTACCGCGCTGGCGACGCAGGGTATGAATATAGCGGCCCAGCTGTTCAATTTGCGTATTTTGGGTAATGGAGAAGAGGATCGTCGCCGCTTGCGCGGTGCGCCCGGCGTTGAAGACCTCGTCGTTGGTGTCAAACAGCGTCCAGTATTCCGACAGCGGCGGGGCGCCTTCCAGCACGCGCACATGGCTGAGGATCGCTTTTTCGTCGCTGCGCGGCTGCACGCTGGTTTCAGCGTCCTGCGCTAATCGCCAGCCGGCGTCATCATGTTGCACCATCAGCTGCTGTTGGGCGCTGATACCCTTATCGCTTCCCCACCAGGCAATATCAAAGATATGCCGGTCGCCCTGGTAACGAATACTTGCCAGTCCGGAAAGGGAGCGGTACTCACGTAATAAGGGAGTCAGCTGCCGATCGATATCCTGCGCGGAATTGATCGCTAAGAACGCGCAACGGTGATATTGCGCCCAGCGGCTGGTCTTTTCTACCCAGGCGCATAACTTTTCATTATTTATATTTTGCCAGGCATTTTCAGCGCATAGCAGAATAAACAAATAATTGCCAGGTTCGAGGGAGCAGACTAAATCGCGGTGTATTTCCTCCAGCGCCTGCGGGCGATTCGGCAGGGTGAACAGCGCGATATTATCCGGACCGTGAGTATGATCTAAGGAAATGATATCCTTGGGTTTGTTTCCCATAACCAGCGCGGCAACGTGGCTGTTTTTCGCCTGCGCGGCCAGCGTCTGATTAAACAGGCTGACGGCATCGGCATAACGGTCGACGTTGAGCCACCATACTCCGCCGACCGGCATATGGCACACTTCATCCCATAATGATGAAATACCCAAAGTAAATACATTATCCACGGCATCCCTCGTGCGCCCTGATTGACACTGAATAAGTTTACTAGCGAAACCGACAGAGTAAACCTAACATTGAAATTAAAGGTCATCAGTTTTAGCATGTACACCTGCTTTTAAGGATGAGCTGTATACGTCCTCTGGTTTAATAATAAATTTCGAACGGACAGAGATATGCCAGCAAAAGATCCTGCGGTACCCACGGACGCCACGCTGGGGTACACCTTTCAAAATGATTTTCTGGCGCTTAGCCGGGCATTTTCCCTGCCGGATATTGATTATCATGATATTTCCAGGCGCGAACAGCTGAACGCGGCGCTGAAGCGCTGGCCGCTGCTGGCAGAGTTTGCAGAGAAAAAATAAGGAAGCCGGAGATGGCTATTCTGGGATTACAGGGCGTGCGCGGGGGAACTGGCGTCACGTCCATTACGGCTGCACTCGCCTGGGCCTTGCAATTGCTCGGTGAAAGCGTGCTGGCGATCGACGCCAGCCCGGATAATATGCTGCGCTTTTTCTTTAATACCGATATCCATCATCAGGACGGCTGGGCGCGGGCGCTGCTCGACGGCCGGGGCTGGCGTGACGCGGGCTTGCGCTATACGCAGCATATCGATCTGCTGCCGTTTGGCCAGCTCAGCGCCGGCGAAAGAGAAAATGTCGACCAGCTGCAGCCCACCCTGGGGGCGATAGCGGAGGCAGTACAGCAGCTACAGGGCCAGTACCGCTGGCTGCTGCTGGATCTGCCGGCGGGTTATTCGCCGTTGACCCGCGAGCTGCTGACGCTTTGCGATCGCTCGCTGGTGGTGGTTCATCCCGACGCCAATAGCCATATCCGTCTACACCAGCAGCCCCTCCCGGCCAACGGCGATATTCTGATTAACGATCTGCGGGTCGGCAGCCAACTGCAGGAAGATCTCTACCAGCTGTGGCTGGAGAGCCAGCCGCGCATCCTGCCGGTGACGATTCACCGCGACGAGGCGATGGCCGAGTGCCTGGCGGCGAAACAACCTCTCGGGGAGTATCGTCAGGATTCGCTGGCGGCGGAAGAGGTGCTGACCCTGGCGAACTGGTGCCTGATCCACTATTCCGCCGGGAGAGCGGCATGATCCGCCTCAGTACGCTGCTGCTGGCCCCGCCGGTGGGGGAGCGGCTGCGTGCGCGCTATGATGACTATCGGCAGCACGGCGCTTCGTGGCTGTCGGCGTCGCTTGGCTGTCTGTGGGCGTCGCTGGTCTGGGCGCTGATGCCGCTGGAGACGCCGCGCTGGCAGGCGATTCTGGCCCGCCATGAAACCTATTTTCCCCACATAAATCCGCATCGCCCGCGTCCGCTGGATCCGCTGCGCTACCTGCTGCAATCCCTGTGGTTACTGACGACGCGCGTGCCGGAGCCGGAGAAAAAGGTCAACTGGCGTTCGCTGGCGGCGCTGGAAGGGGTGCACGGTCGCTATACGCAGTGGCTGGAAAAATTGCCTGAGCAGATGAACGCCCGCACCGGCCATCTGGATAAACAGAAAGAGCTGGCGCACCTCAATCCTAAACTGCGCCGGGCGATCCTTGGGGGGGTGACCTTCTGCTCGCTGGTGCTGGCGCTGATGTGTATTACGCAGCCCTTTAACCCGCTGTCGCAGTTTATCTTCCTGATGCTGCTGTGGGGCGTGGCGCTGCTGGTGCGACGCATCCCGGGCCGTTTCTCGGCGCTGATGCTGATCGTGCTGTCGCTGACGGTGTCGTGCCGCTATATCTGGTGGCGCTATACCTCGACGCTGAACTGGAACGACCCGGTAAGTCTGGTGTGCGGGATCATTCTGCTGTTCGCAGAGACCTACGCCTGGGTGGTGCTGGTGCTGGGCTACTTCCAGGTGGTCTGGCCGCTGAATCGCCAGCCGGTGCCGCTGCCGGAGGACATGGATTTGTGGCCAACTGTGGACATCTTTGTCCCCACCTATAACGAAGATCTCAACGTGGTGAAAAACACCATTTACGCCTCGCAGGGTATCGACTGGCCGAAGGACAAGCTGAACATCTGGATCCTCGACGACGGCGGACGGGAAGCGTTTCGCCAGTTTGCCAAAGATGTTGGGGTGCACTATATCGCCCGCACCAGCCACGAACACGCCAAGGCCGGCAACATCAATAATGCGCTGAAATATGCCAAAGGTGAGTTCGTCTCGATCTTTGACTGCGACCATGTGCCGACGCGCTCGTTTCTGCAGATGACCATGGGCTGGTTCCTGAAAGAGAAAGAGCTGGCGATGATGCAGACCCCGCACCACTTCTTCTCGCCCGATCCCTTTGAGCGCAACCTTGGTCGTTTTCGCAAAACGCCGAACGAAGGGACGCTATTCTACGGCCTGGTGCAGGACGGGAACGACATGTGGGACGCCACCTTCTTCTGCGGCTCCTGCGCCGTTATCCGCCGCGGCCCGCTGGACGAAATTGGCGGGATAGCCGTCGAAACGGTGACCGAAGATGCCCACACCTCGCTGCGTCTGCACCGGCGGGGATATACCTCCGCCTATATGCGTATTCCGCAGGCGGCGGGGCTGGCGACGGAGAGTTTATCCGCGCATATCGGCCAGCGCATCCGCTGGGCGCGCGGGATGGTGCAGATATTCCGCCTCGATAATCCGCTGTTTGGCAAAGGCCTGAAGCTGGTGCAGCGCGTCTGCTACGCCAACGCCATGCTTCACTTTCTCTCCGGTATTCCGCGCCTCATCTTTCTCACGGCGCCGCTGGCCTTTTTGCTGCTCCATGCCTATATCATTTATGCGCCAGCGCTGATGATCGCGCTATTCGTGTTGCCGCACATGATCCACGCCAGCCTGACCAACTCGAAGATTCAGGGCAAATATCGCCATTCGTTCTGGAGTGAAATTTACGAGACGGTGCTGGCCTGGTATATCGCGCCGCCCACTTTTGTGGCGCTGATCAACCCGCATAAAGGCAAGTTCAACGTCACCGCGAAGGGCGGGCTGGTGGAAGAGGAGTATGTCGACTGGGTGATCTCTCGGCCCTATATCTACCTGGTGCTGCTCAATCTGGTCGGCGTCGCGGTGGGGATCTGGCGCTTCATGTACGGCCCGGAAAATGAAATCCTCACCGTCTGGGTGAGTATTGTCTGGGTATTCTACAACCTGATTATTCTTGGCGGCGCGGTGGCGGTCTCGGTTGAAAGCAAGCAGGTTCGCCGTTCGCACCGTGTCGAAATGAGCATGCCGGCGGCTATCGCCCGCGAAGATGGTCACCTGTTCTCCTGCACCGTCCACGACTATTCCGACGGCGGACTGGGGATCAAAATTAACGGCGACGCGCAGGTGCTGGAAGGCCAGAACGCCAGGCTGCTGCTCAAACGGGGACAGCAGGAGTATGCCTTCCCGGTCAGGGTCGCGCGGGTCAACGGCAGCGAAGTGGGGCTCCAGCTGCTGCCGTTAACCAACCAGCAGCATATCGATTTTGTGCAGTGTACGTTTGCCCGCGCTGATACGTGGGCGCTTTGGCAGGATAGCTTCCCGGAAGATAAGCCGATGGAAAGCCTGCTGGATATCCTCAAGCTGGGCTTTCGTGGCTATCGTCACCTGGCGGAGTTTTCGCCGCCGTCGGTGAAGGTGGTTTTCCGCGCGCTCACTTCGCTGGTGGCCTGGATAGCGTCGTTTGTACCCCGACGCCCTGAACGCGCCGCGCCGACGCTCTCCGCAGACCCGGCAATGGCTCAACAATGATGATAATGCGATGAAAAGAAAACTTTCCTGGATGTGTGCAGTAGCGGTGGGCATGTGCAGCTGGTATCCACTGGCCTCTTACGCGGCGCCGGCCGCGGTGGCGAACGCTGCCCCTGGCGTTCAGCCGCAGGCCGCAACCCCGGCTGCGCCGATCGTGGTGGGCGAGCCGACGGCGACCCTTGCCGAGCCGACCGCTCCGGCGGCGGTGGCCGAGAATGTGCCGCAGCGGGAGGTGAAGCTGAGCTTTGCCACCATCGCGCCGCCGCCCGGCAGCATCGTGCTGCGCGGCTCACGGCCTGACGCGTCGGTCGAATTCGGCATGCGCAGCGATGAGCTGGTCGCCAACGCGCTGCTCAATCTGGAATACACCCCATCGCCCTCGCTGCTGCCCGTGCAGTCGCAGTTGAAGGTCTATCTTAACGATGAGCTGATGGGCGTCCTGCCCGTCACCAAAGAGCAGCTGGGGAAAAAGATCCGCGCGCAGCTGCCGATTGACCCGCTGTACATCACCGACTTCAACCGCGTACGGCTGGAGTTTGTCGGCCACTACCGCGACGTCTGCGAAAACCCGGCCAGCAGCACGCTGTGGCTGGACGTCGGACGCGAAAGCTATCTGGATCTCACCTACCAGTCGCTGAAGGTAAATAACGATCTGTCACACTTCCCGGTGCCGTTCTACGATCCGCGCGATAACCGTCCGCTGAAGCTGCCGATGATTTTCCCGGGCTCGCCAGCGGTCACCCAGCAGCAGGCGGCGGCGATAGTCGCCTCCTGGTTCGGCAGCAAGGCCGGCTGGCGCGGCCAGCAGTTCCCGGTCTATTTCAATGAACTGCCGGATCGTAACGCCATTGTCTTCGCCACCAACGACAAGCGTCCGGACTTCCTGCGCGATCATCCGCCGGTCAAGGCGCCGACCATCGAAATGATCGACAACCCGAACGATCCCTACGTCAAGCTGCTGGTGATTTTCGGCCGCGATGATAACGATCTGCTGCTGGCGGCGAAGGGGATTGCTCAGGGCAATATTCTGTTCCGCGGCAGCAGCGTCACCGTGGACGGCATCAAAACCCTGCAGCCGCGTCAGCCTTACGACGCGCCGAACTGGGTGCGCACCGACCGCTCGGTCACCTTCGCTGAGCTGAAAACCTATGAGCAACAGCTGCAGTCCAGCGGCCTGGTGCCGGATGCCATCACCGTGGCGCTTAACCTGCCGCCGGATCTCTATCTGCTGCGGGCCAACGGCATCGATATGGATCTGAAATACCGCTACACCATGCCGCCGGTGAAGGACAGCTCGCGGATGGATATCAGCCTCAACGACCAGTTCCTGCAGTCGTTCAGCCTTAACAGCTCCCAGGACGTGAACAAACTGATCCTGCGCCTGCCGGTGCTGCAGGGGCTGCTGGACGGCAAATCGGAGGTCACCATCCCCGCGCTGCGTCTTGGGGCGGTCAACCAGCTGCGCTTTGACTTCCAGTATATGAACCCGATGCCCGGCGGCTCCATCGACAACTGTATTACCTTCCAGCCGGTGCAGAACCACGTGGTGATCGGCGACGATTCGACCATCGACTTCTCGAAGTATTATCACTTTATCGCCTTGCCGGACCTGCGCGTCTTCGCCAATGCGGGCTTCCCTTACAGCCGTATGGCGGACCTTTCCGACACGCTGGTGGTGGTGCCGAAGGCGCCGACCCAGGGCCAGGTGGCGACGCTGCTGCAGGCGCTGGGGGGCATCGGTTCGCAGACCGGTCTGGCGGCGATTAATCTGCAAATGACCGACGATGGCAACCAGATCAAGAATAAAGACGCGGATCTGCTGCTGATCGGCGCGATCCCGTCGTCGCTCAAGGACGACACCAAAATCAACCTGCTGGTCGAGGCGACCAAAAGCTGGGTGAAAATGCCGATGCGCCACTATGACCTGGCGAGCATTTATCCCGACGATGAGGCCCGCACACCCAATACCCGCACCGACATTACCTCTTCCGGGCCGATGGCGGCGGTGATTGGCTTCCAGTCGCCGTATAACGATCAGCGCAGCGTGGTGGCCCTGCTGGCCGACAGCCCGCGCGGTAATGAACTGCTGACCAACGCCCTCAACGACAGCGGTAAGCGAGCAGCGATGTTTGGCTCGGTGGCGGTGATCCGCGAATCCGGCGTCAACAGCCTGCGGGTGGGGGATATTTACTACGTGGGTCATCTGCCCTGGTTCGAGCGCATCTGGTTCGCGCTCTCTAACCACCCGATACTGCTGGCGATCTTCGCCGCCATCAGCATTGTGCTGCTGGCATGGGTGCTGTGGCGCATGCTGCGCATCATCAGCCGCCGCCGTCTTAGCCTGGATGATGAGTAAACCATGATGAAAGTACTTTGTGGCGCGGTGCTCTCGGCGCTGCTGCTGGCGGCGGGCCAGGTGGGCGCCGCCTGCCAGTGGCCCGCCTGGGAGCAGTTTAAACAAGCGTACGTCAGCCCCGAGGGACGGGTGATTGACCCCAGCGATGCGCGCAAAATCTCCACCTCGGAAGGACAGAGCTATGGCCTGTTTTTCGCCCTGGCGGCCAACGATCGCGCAGGGTTCGACAAACTGCTGACCTGGACGCAGAACAACCTGGCGGAAGGCGATCTGAAACAACATTTGCCGGGCTGGCTGTGGGGCAAAAAGGACGATGAGCAGTGGACCCTGCTGGACAGCAACTCGGCGTCCGACTCGGATCTGTGGATAGCCTGGGCGCTGCTGGAGGCGGGCCGCCTGTGGCAACAGCCGCAGTACACCGAGACCGGAAAAGCCCTGCTGGCGCGGATTGTCGCTGAAGAGACGGTGGCGGTGCCGGGCCTCGGCACGATGCTGCTGCCGGGAAAAGTCGGTTTTGCCGATGACAGCGGCTGGCGGTTTAACCCCAGCTATCTTCCGCCGCAGCTGGCCACCTACTTTGTGCGTTTTGGCGCGCCGTGGCCCGCGCTGCGCGACAGTAACCTGCGCCTGCTGCTGGAGACCGCGCCGAAAGGCTTTACCCCGGACTGGGTGCGCTATGAGAAAGGGAAAGGCTGGCAGCTGAAAACCGAAAAGCCGCCGATCGGCAGCTATGACGCGATTCGCGTCTACCTGTGGGTGGGCATGCTCCATGATGGCGATAAGCAGAAAGCGCGTCTGCTGCAACGCTTCGCGCCGATGGCGGCGCAGACCACGGAGCAGGGGGGGCCGCCGGAGAAAGTGAATATCGCCACCGGCAAAACCAGCGGCCAGGGGCCAGTGGGCTTCTCCGCGGCAATGCTGCCGTTTTTACAGGACGACGAGGCCCGGTCGGTGCAACGCCAGCGCGTCGCCGATAACTATCCCGGCGCGGATGCCTACTACAGCGCAGTTCTGACGCTGTTCGGCCAGGGTTGGGATCAACACCGTTTTCGTTTCACGGCGAGTGGTGAATTACAACCTGACTGGAACCAGGAATGCGCAAGCTCACACTAAGTTTACTCACGCTGTCCCTCGGCGTTGCGCTGCTGCCGTTAGCGCAGGCGGCGACGACGCCTGCCCAGGAGCATCTGCTGGAGCAGGTCCGCCTCGGCGAGGCCAGCAATCGTGAAGACCTGGTGCGCCAGTCGCTGTACCGTCTGGAGCTGATTGATCCCAACAACCCGGAGCTGATTGCCGCGCGGATGCGCTATCTGCTGCGTCAGGGGGATGCCGCCGGGGCGCAAAAAGAGCTGGAACGACTGACGAAGCTGGCGCCGGACTCCCCGGAGCTGAAGGCGTCGCGCAATGAGATGAAAAGCAACACCGGCGAGGGCCGCCAGGCGCTGCAGCAGGCGCGACTGCTGGGCGTGGCCGGGAAGGTCGATGAAGCCATCGCCGCCTATGAAAAACTGTACGGCGGGGTGCCGGATGACGTTGACGTCGCCATTGAATACTGGACGCTGGTGGCGCGCCTGCCGGCCCGCCATAGCGAAGGCGTCAGCCAGTTGAAAAACTGAACGCCAGCGCGCCGGGCAACGTCAGCCTGCTGACTTCGCTGGCGAAGCAGATGTTCTCCGATAACAAACCGCAGGAGGGGTTCGCCTATCTGGCGGAGATGGCCCGATCGGCCTCGGGACGCGGTATCGCCGCCGATATGTGGTTCAGTGAGGTGAAAAGCATGCCGGTGAGTAAGGCCAGCGTGCAGGCGTTGCAGCAATTTCTTCTGCAGTTTCCCACCGGCTCGGTGGCGGCGAACGCCCGCGTTCTGCTCGACCAACAGCAGGCGCAGCTGCAGGATCCGACTTTCCGCGCCCGCTCGGAAGGGCTGGCGGCGGTCAAGTCCGGGAATACCACGCAGGCGGTCGCGGATCTGCAGAAAGCCGTTCAGGCCGACAGCCGCGACAGCGACGCGGTGGGCGCTCTCGGCCAGGCCTATTCCCAGCGCGGCGACCGCGCGCGGGCAGTGGCGCAGCTCAGTAAAGCGATTGCCATGGACCCTGACAGCCCGAACCGCGGCAAGTGGGACAGCCTGCTGCAAACTAACCGCTACTGGCTGCTGATAAAGCAGGGGGATAACGCCCTGAAAGCCGGCCAGCTTTCGCAGGCGCAGAGCTATTATGCCCAGGCGCAGCGGGTCGATCGCACCGACAGCTATGCCGTGCTGGGGCTGGGGGACGTCGCGGCGGCGCGCAAAGAGGCGGCGGCGGCGGAGCGCTATTACCAGCAGGCGTTGCGCCTGGATCGCGGCAATAACCTGGCGGTGCGCGGCCTGGCCAACCTCTATCGCGCCGAATCGCCGGAGAAAGCCAGCGCCTGGATCGCCGGCCTCCCTCCCGCTCAGCGGCGCAGTATCGATGATATTGAGCGCAGCCTGACTAACGGCCGGCTGGAGAAACAGGCGCAGACTCTGGAGAGCCAGGGCAACTGGGCGCAGGCGGCGGAAGTGCAGCGTCGGCGCCTGGCGCTGGATCCGGACAGCGTCTGGATAACCTACCGTCTGGCGCGGGATCTGGTCAGCGCCGGCGAACGCCAGGAGGCCGACGCGCTGATGCGGACGATGGTCAACCGCCAGCCGCAGGACGCCGAACGGGTCTACGCCTCGGGACTCTACCTGTCGGGGAACGACCAGGACGATCTGGCTCTGGCGCAAATCGCCGCTCTGCCGCGCAGCGCGTGGACGGATAACATTCGTGAACTCGAAGCGCGCCTGCAAAGCGACCGGGTGCTGCGCCAGGCCAACCAGCTGCGCGACAGCGGCGACGAAGCGCAGGCGATCGCCCTCATCAAACGGCAGCCCGCCTCGGTGCGCTATGATCTGACGCTGGCCGACTGGGCGCAGCAGCGCGGCGACAGCCAGACGGCGATTGCCGACTATCAGCGGGTGCTGCGTCAGGAGGCCGACAACGGCGATGCGCGCCTCGGCCTTGCGGAAGTCTACCTGGCCGAGGGCGATAAACCGGCCGCCCGGGCGCAGGTCATGCAGCTGAAAGGCGCAGAGACCGAATCCATGAACATGCAGCGGCGGGTGGCGCTGGCGCGAGCTGGCCTTGGCGATACCGCTGACGCGCAACGGATTTTTAATCAGATTGTGCCGCAGGCGAAGGCGCAGCCGCCCTCTATGGAGAGCGCGTTGGTGCTGCGCGATGCCGCGCGCTTTGCCACCCAGAGCGGGGCGCCGCAGCAGGCGCTGACGCACTACCGGGAAGCGATGGTGGCCTCCGGCATTACCCCCGCGCAGCCGCAGGATAACGATACTTTTACGCGGCTGACGCGCAACGACAGCCATGATGACTGGCTGAAGCGCGGGATCCGCAGCGATGCCGCCGACCTTTATCGTCAGCAGGATCTGAACGTCACCCTGGAACACGACTTCTGGGGTTCCAGCGGCACCGGCGGCTATTCCGACCTGAAGGCGCATACCACCATGCTGCAGGTGGATGCTCCGCTGGCGGATGGCCGGATGTTCTTTCGCACCGATCTGGTCAATATGGATGCCGGCAGCTTTTCCACCCACAGCGACGGGAGCTACTCGCCCAGCTGGGGCACCTGCGGGGAGATCGCCTGTACCAGCGGCAGTAAAAATCAGACCGACAGCGGGGCCAGCGTAGCGGTCGGCTGGAAGAATGACACCTGGAGCGGGGATATCGGCACCACGCCGATGGGCTTCAATGTCGTCGATGTGGTGGGGGGGCTGAGCTACAGCAGCGACGTCGGGCCGGTGGGGTACACGGTCAACGTCCACCGGCGGCCTATCTCCAGCTCGCTGCTCTCCTTTGGCGGGCAGAAGGACAGCAGCAGCCATACCGGCGCCACCTGGGGCGGCGTCCGCGCCGACGGCGGCGGCCTGAGCCTGAGCTACGATCGCGGGGAGGCTCACGGCATCTGGTCCTCGCTGGGCGCCGACTCGCTGACCGGTAAAAACGTGGCGGATAACTGGCGCGTGCGCTGGATGACCGGGTACTACTACAAGGTCATCAACGAGAATAATCGTCGCGTCACCGTCGGCCTCAACAATATGATCTGGCACTACGACAAAGATCTCAGCGGCTACACCCTCGGCCAGGGCGGCTATTACAGCCCACAGGAGTATCTCTCGTTCGCCGTGCCGGTGACCTGGCGTCAGCGCACCGAGAACTGGTCCTGGGAGCTCGGCGGGTCGGTGTCATGGTCCCATTCGCGCACCCAGACGCAAGCCCGCTATCCGCTGCTGAACCTGATCCCGTCCGACTACCGGCAGCGCGCCAGCGAGCTGACGGAGGAGGGGAGCAGCAGCCATGGATTCGGTTACACCGCCAGAGCGCTGGTGGAGCGGCGGGTGACCAGCAACTGGTTCGTCGGCGCCGCGGTCGATATTCAGCAGGCGAAGGATTACACCCCGAGCCATGCGCTGCTTTACGTCCGCTACTCGGCGGCCGGCTGGCAGGGGGATCTGGATATGCCGCCCCAGCCGCTGGTGCCCTACGCCGACTGGTAGCAGAATAGGCTGAATTACGTTACAGAGCGCCACTCCGCGACGCGCTTCGCGTATACTCGTGAGGCGTTGCCCACCGTTGGCCGTCGGGGATGTATCCCGGCGTCCGCGCCACCGCGCGGAAATATCCCGTCACTTCATCCCTCGCGGGCGTGGGCGAAGGATTTAAGTATATAATCAGCCTGAAACGACCGGGATTGAAGGATTGATACCGGGTATGTATTCAGTATCAGTGGAGAACACCGTTGCGCGTCAGCCGTTCACTTACAATCAAACAGATGGCGATGGTCGCGAGCGTGTCCATGGCCTTTGTATTGGTTTTTTGTACTATTTTGCTGTTTCACTTTGTGCAACAGAGTCGCTTTACCACGGCCACGCAGTTAGAAAGTATCGCGCGATCCGTTCGCGAACCGCTGTCTGCGGCTATTCTGAAAGCCGATATTCCGGAAGCGGAAGCCATTTTAAGCCGTATCCAGCCTGCTGGCATCGTCAGCCGGGCGGATGTGGTATTGCCGAACCAGTTCCAGGCGCTGCGGATGCGATTTATCCCCGAGCGGTCGGTGCCGGTAACCGTCACCCGGCTGTTTGAGCTGCCGGTGCAGATTTCGCTGCCCATTTATTCGCTGGAGCGGCCGGCCAACCCGCAGCCGCTGGCCTATCTGGTGCTGCAGGCCGACTCCTATCGCATGTATAAATTCGTCATGAGCGCCCTTGCCACGTTAGTGACTGCTTACTTACTTCTGGTGCTGATGCTGACGGTGGCGCTCACCTGGTGCATCAACCGGCTGATGGTTCGCCCTCTGCGGCGTATCGCCCGCGAGCTGAACGATCTCTCCCAGCAGGAGCGTCTTGGCCATCAGCTGACCCTCCCGCGCCTGCACCATGACGACGAGATCGGTATGCTGGTGCGCAGCTATAACCGCAACCAGCAGAGCCTGGTCCGCCAGCATGATGAGCTGTCCATCCAGTCGACCCGCTTCCCGGTCTCCGAGCTGCCGAATAAAGCCTTTTTGCTGGCGATGCTGGAGCAGACGGTGGCCCGCCCGCAGAGCGCCGCGCTGATCGTCGTCGCCTGTGAAACCCTGCAGGACGCCGCCGGGGTCCTCAAGGAGAGTCAGCGCGAAATGCTGCTCCTGACGCTGGTGGAGAAGCTGCGGGCCGCGATCCCGCCGCAGATGGTGCTGGCTCAGGTGAGCGGGTATGACTTCGCGATTCTCGCCGATGGCCTCGCCGAACCGTGGCAGGCGGTAACGTTAAGTAAGCAAGTGCTCACTATTATTAATGAGCGTTTACCGCTGCATGGGCTGCAGCTGCGCCCCTACGCCAGCGTCGGGATCGCCATGTTCCATGCCGGGCTCAGCGCCGAGCAGTTTTACCGGCGCGCGGTGTCGGCCGCCGTCACTGCACGACGTAAAGGCAAAAACCAGATCGAGTTCTTCGATCCCGAGCAGATGGAAAAGGCTCAGCGCCGCCTGATGGAAGAGCACGACATTATGACCGCGCTCGATAACCAGCAGTTCGCGATCTGGCTGCAGCCGCAGGTGGCCTGCGCCAGCGGCGAGATCTGCGGCGCCGAGGTACTGCTGCGTCAGCGGCAGGCGGATGGCAGCTGGTCGCTACCGCCGTCGCTGATTGAGCGCATTGAGTCCTGCGGGCTGATTATCCCGGTCGGCTACTGGGTGATGGAAGAGGCCTGCCGCCAGCTGGCGGCCTGGCAAAGCCAGGGGATTATGCTGCCGCTGTCGGTCAATGTTTCCCTGCTCCAGCTGCTGGAACACGACCGCGGCGAGGAGATGCTAAAGCTGATCGCCCGCTACCGCATCGCCCCGGGCACCCTCATCCTCGAGGTGACGGAGAGCTGCCGGATGGACGATCCGCAGGATGTGATGGCGCGGTTGCGACCGCTGCGCGAGGCCGGGGTACAGATTGCGCTGGATGATTTTGGCATGGGTTATGCCGGGTTGCACCAGCTGCAGCAGATGAAAGCTCTGCCGGTGGATATTCTGAAAATCGATAAAGTATTCATCGATATGCTGCCGGAGGATGTCAGCATGGTGCCGGCGATGATCCAGCTCGCGCGCGGCCTGTCGCTGCGTATCGTGGCGGAAGGGGTGGAGAACGACGCCCAGCGCCGCTGGTTGCAAGCCGCCGGCGTCGAGGTGCTCCAGGGCCATCTGTTCGGTTGCGCTTTGCCGCAGGAGGCATTCAGCGCGCGCTATCTCTCCCCGGTTCGGGAGGATGAAAATTTGTAAATGTTTTGTTGACTTGTGCGAGTCAGCTCAAAGATTTTAACAATTGCGTTGCACTTTCGGCGTTAGTTATTTCTGAAATGTTTCCAGGGTGTTATTTTTAAGCCACAGACGTCAAATATCCCTTCTTGCTCTGTGGTTATTCCCAAAGGACACCCTATGAAAACCTCTATCTTTAAAAGCCTCTATGTCCAGGTTCTGACGGCCATAGCGATCGGTATTCTGCTGGGCCATTTTTACCCGGAACTGGGCGCGCAAATGAAACCCTTCGGCGACGCCTTCGTTAAGCTGATTAAAATGGTGATTGCTCCGGTGATCTTCTGTACCGTCGTGACGGGGATCGCCGGGATGGAAAGCATGAAAGCCGTTGGCCGTACCGGGGCGGTGGCGTTGCTCTATTTCGAAGTGGTCAGCACCATCGCGCTGATTATCGGTCTGATTATCGTCAACGTGGTGCAGCCGGGCGCCGGGATGAACGTCGACCCGTCGACGCTCGATGCGAAAGCGGTGGCGGTGTACGCTGAGCAGGCTAAAGATCAAGGGGTAGTGGCCTTTTTACTGGATGTGATCCCGGGCAGCGTCATTGGCGCCTTCGCCAGCGGCAACATTCTGCAGGTTCTGCTGTTCGCCGTCCTGTTTGGTTTTGCCCTGCACCGTCTGGGCAGCAAGGGCCAGCTGATTTTCAACGTCATTGAAAGCTTCTCCCAGGTTATCTTCGGCATTATCAATATGATCATGCGCCTGGCGCCGATCGGCGCCTTCGGAGCCATGGCCTTTACCATCGGTAAATATGGCGTCGGCACCCTGGTGCAGCTGGGGCAGCTGATCATCTGCTTCTATATCACTTGTATCCTGTTCGTGGTGGTGGTGCTGGGGAGCATCGCCCGGGCCACCGGCTTCAGCATCTTCAAATTTATCCGCTATATCCGGGAAGAGCTGCTGATTGTGCTGGGGACCTCCTCATCAGAATCGGCGCTGCCGAGAATGCTCGACAAGATGGAGAAGCTGGGCTGCCGTAAATCGGTGGTAGGCCTGGTGATCCCGACCGGCTATTCGTTCAACCTCGATGGCACCTCTATCTATCTGACGATGGCCGCAGTCTTTATCGCCCAGGCGACCAACAGCCATATGGATATTTTCCATCAGATCACCCTGCTGGTGGTGCTGTTGCTCTCCTCGAAAGGGGCGGCAGGGGTGACCGGCAGCGGCTTCATCGTGCTGGCGGCGACCATCTCGGCCGTCGGTCATTTACCGGTGGCTGGTCTGGCGCTGATCCTCGGTATCGACCGCTTTATGTCCGAAGCCCGCGCGCTGACTAACCTGGTGGGTAACGGCGTTGCCACGGTGGTGGTGGCGAAATGGGTGAAAGAACTGGATGCCAAACAGATGGATGACGTTCTGAATAACCGTGTTCCGGCGAACAAAACGCACGAATTATCCTCTTAAATCCTCCTCTTAGGCCCGTACTCCCTTGCTGGAGTACGGCCTCCTGCGCATAATTAGAGGTCATTCCCGCCCGGCGGGAATGACACGAAATGATTATTTTACGTTGTCATGCGACATTTTCGTCTCCGTGTGGTCTAACCGACGTATTTCACTCTCACTTTTTTCGGCAGCCCGTCAGTGGGGTGCTGTTGTAACCAGGAATGTTCATCAGGGGTTCACATGCAGGGCACAACAATTAAACTCTTAACGGGCGGTTTGCTGATGGTAGCGGCGGCCGGTTATGTGCAGGCAGAAGCGCTCCAGCCTGATCCGGCCTGGCAACAAGGGACCTTAGCGAATGGTTTGTCGTGGCAGGTATTGGCCACGCCGCAACGTCCCAGCGACCGTATCGAAGTCCGTTTGTCCGTCAATATTGGCTCGCTGAGCGAAAGCACTCAGCAGAGCGGTTTCAGCCGCTTTATTCCCCGCCTGGCGTTGACGCAAAGCGGCAGCCTGCCGACGATGCAGGCGCGCTCTTTATGGCAGCAGAGTATTGACCCGAAGCGTCCTCTGCCGCCGGCCATCGTCTCCTACGATTACACGATGTTTAATCTCAGCCTGCCCAATAACCGCAACGATCTATTGAAAGAGGCGCTGAGCTGGCTGGCGGACGCCAGCGGTAAACTGGCCATTACGCCTGAATCGATCAATCATGCGCTGCAGGGCAGCGACATGGTGGCGACCTGGCCACTGGATACCAAAGAGGGTTGGTGGCGCTATCGCCTGAAAGGGTCCACCATGCTGGGCCATGACCCCGCCGCGCCGCTGAAGCAGCCGATCGACGTGGCTCAGCTGAAAGACTTTTATCAAAAATGGTACACCCCCGACGCCATGACGCTGATCGTGGTGGGGAATGTCGACAGCCGCAGCGTTGCCGAGCAAATCAATAAGACCTTTGGCGATCTGAAGGGCAAGCGGGAAACCCCCGCAGCGGTGCCGACCTTATCGCCGCTGCCTACCGTGCCGGTCAGCATCATGACCAACGCGGTGCGTCAGGACAAACTGTCCATCATGTGGGATGCGCCATGGCAGCCGATCCGCGACTCCGCGGCGCTGCAGCGCTACTGGCGTGACGATCTCGCCCGTGAAGCGCTGTTCTGGCACGTGCAGCAGAGCCTGAGCAAAAATAACGTGAAGGATATTGGCCTTGGCTTTGACTGCCGGGTGCTATATCAGCGCGCGCAGTGCGCCATCAACATCGATTCACCGGGCGAGCGCCTGAACAACAACCTGAGCGTGGTTTCGCGCGAGCTGGCGAAAGTGCGGGACAACGGCCTGCCGCAGGAGGAGTTTGACGCGCTTATCGCTCAGAAAAGCCTCGAGCTGCAGAAGCTGTTTGCCACCTATGCGCGCACTGACACCGACATTCTGATGAGCCAGCGCATGCGCTCCCTGCAGAATCAGGTGGTGGACATCGCGCCGGAGCAGTACCAGAAGCTGCGTCAGGAGTTCCTCAACTCCCTGACGGTGGACATGCTGAACCAGTATCTGCGCCAGCAGCTCTCGCAGGACATGGCGCTGGTGCTGCAACAGCCGAAGGGCGAACCGGAATACAATATGAAGGAACTGCAGGCCACCTGGGAAAAACTGATGGCGCCGAATCCGGCGGCCACGGCGACTAGCGGCAGCGCCGATACGGTTGACGCCCACAGCGAGGCCAGCGACATCCCGCCGGGGCAGTAACCTAACGCCTCTCCGACGCGCCAGCGGCGGCCGGAGAGCGCTTTGTGCGGAGAATTACTGCGGCATCGCTTCCCGCGGGATGATCGCCCCGCGATACTGGATCACCGTGCTGGCGGTCAGGTGTCCGCGTCTGGCGGCGGATTCGGCATCGCCGCCGGTCAGGCGAACGGCCAGGTAGCCGGCGCTGAAGGAGTCTCCGGCGGCGGTGGTATCCACCACCTTCTCTTTGGCCAGCCTGACGGCCGGCACTTCCCGCAGCGGTTGCCCGCTAACCGAGACCAGGCAGGCATCCGCGCCGCGCTTCACCACCACCTCTTCCACGCCGGCGGCGTGGGTGCGGGCGATCACCTCAGCAACCGGTTTTTCTCCCCACAGCGCGTCTTCATCATCGAGGGTCAGAAACGCGATATCGGTGCAGGCGAGCATCTCCTGATAGACCTGCTGCGTTTCCGCCTGGCTGGCCCACAGGCGCGGACGATAGTTGTTGTCGAAGATCACCTTGCCGCCGTTGGCGCGGCACTCACGCAGCAGCGTGAACAGCTTGTCGCGGCTGGCCGGGCTGAGAATGGCGAGACTGATGCCGCTCAGATAGAGATAGTCGAAAGTGGCCAGCTCTTCGCAAATCGCCGCCGCGCGATCGCTCTCCAGCCAGAACTTTGCCGCCGCCTCGTTGCGCCAGTAGTAGAAGGTGCGCTCGCCGGTGTCATCGGTTTCAATGTAATACAGCCCCGGCAGGCGGTCGGCCATCCGCTGGATAAGATCGGTGTTGACGTTTTCCTGTTGCCAGCTGTCGAGCATCTGCTGGCTGAACGCATCGGTTCCCAGGGCGGTGACGTAGTGGACGCTCAATGCGCTGGCATCCGTCTGCCGCGCGATATAGACCGAGGTGTTTAAGGTATCGCCGCCAAAGCCGCGGTTAACGGCCCCGTTTTTCTCTGACAGCTCAATCATGCATTCGCCAATAACGGCAATTTTTTTAGACATAGCCAGAACCTGCAATGGAATCGATATAAGCGCTAGTGTGCGCTGCGCTGTTTTGCTGGTCAATCATATTAAAACATCGTTCCATTATTTTTTTGACCTGACGCGCGTAATGTGACGAAAAGCGCATTTCCAGGATAAACGCCGCTTTTTGACTATATTCAGGACTGACGTGATGCAAAAGGAGCGGAGTAGGGATGAGCAGAACCCGTAAAACGTTGGTTATCATCACAGGAACGATACTATTGCTGATCGTTCTTTTCTTTATCGTGCTGGCCACCTTTGACTGGAACCGGCTGAAGCCGACGATCAATCAGAAAGTGTCCGCCGAACTTAACCGCCCGTTCGCCATCCGCGGCGATCTCGGCGTGGTCTGGGAGCGGCAGCCGGACGAGCGCGGCTGGCGCAGCTGGATCCCGTGGCCCCACGTACACGCGGAGGATATCGTGCTGGGCAACCCGCCGGCCATTCCCCAGGTGACCATGATCCATCTGCCGCGGGTGGAGGCGACCCTTGCCCCGCTGGCGCTGCTGAGCAAAACGGTGTACCTGCCGTGGATCAAGCTGGAGCAGCCCGACGTACGGTTGATCCGCCTGGCGGAAGACAACAATAACTGGACCTTTCAGCTGGCGGGCGATAAGCGTACTCCGGGCGACAGCGCGCCCTCCAGCTGGTCCTTTCGCCTCGATAATATTCTCTTTGATCGCGGGACTATCGCCATTGACGACAAGATCACCCGCAGCGATATCACCATCCTCGTCGATCCCCTCGGCAAACCGCTGCCGTTCAGCGAAGTGACCGGCACAAAAGATAGCCATAGCGCGGCGAAACCAGGCGACTATGTCTTTGGTCTGTCGCTGAAGGGCCGCTACAAGGGCCAGCCGGTCACCGGCAACGGGAAAATCGGCGGCATGCTGGCCCTGCGCAGCGCAAGCGCCCCCTTCCCATTACAGGGCGACTTCCACTCCGGTAACACCCGGGTAGCGTTCAGCGGCACGGTCAGCGACCCGCTCAACGTCGGCGGCATTGACCTGCGGCTAAAATTCGCCGGCGACTCGCTGCGCGATCTCTACGACCTGACCGGCGTGCTGCTGCCGGAGACGCCGTCATTCTCCACCGACGGCCGCCTGCGCGCCGACTTTACGCAAAAAAACCGCATGCGCTTTAACTATCAGAATTTTAACGGCCGAATCGGCGATAGCGACATTCATGGCTCCCTGACCTACACCACCGGCAAGCCGCGGCCGAAACTCAGCGGCGATATGGAGTCGAAGCAGCTGCGTCTGGCGGACCTCGGGCCATTAATCGGCGTCGATTCCGGCAAAGGGACGAAGAAAAGCGCTTCGCGCCAGGCGGATGACCGGCCGCAGCCGGCGGGTAAAGTGCTGCCGGCGGACCGCTTTGAAACCGACAAGTGGCAGGTGATGGATGCCGATGTGCGCTTTAAGGGCCGGAGAATTGAGCACGGCGGCACCCTGCCGATCAGCGATCTGTCGACCCATGTGATTCTGGAGGATGGTGACCTGCGCCTGCAGCCGGTGCGCTTTGGCCTGGCCAACGGGTCGATTGCCGGCAGCGTACACCTGCAGGGCGATAAAAAGCCGCTGCAGGGTGAGGCCAATCTGCAGGCGCGACGCCTGAAGCTGAAGGCGCTGATGCCAAACATCGAGATGATGCAGAAAACCCTCGGCGAGATGAATGGCGACGTCCAGCTGCGCGGCAGCGGCAACTCGGTGGCGGCCCTGCTCGGCAACAGCAACGGTAACCTGAAGCTGCTGATGAACGACGGGCTGATCAGTCGCAACCTGATGGAAATCCTCGGTCTTAACGTCGGTAACTACCTGATCGGCCAGATTTTTGGCGATGAGGAGGTTCGGGTGAACTGCGCCGCGGCCAATATCGACGTAACCAACGGCGTCGCCCGGCCGCAGATTTTTGCCTTCGATACAGAAAACGCGCTGATCAATGTGACCGGGACCGCCAGCTTCGCCTCCGAGCAGCTGGACCTGACCATCGATCCGGAAAGCAAAGGCTTTCGGGTGATCACCCTGCGTTCCCCGCTGTATGTCCGGGGCACCTTTAAATCGCCGCAGGCGGGGGTGAAGGCCGGGCCGCTGATTGTCCGCGGCGCGGTAGCGGCGGCGCTGGCAACCCTGGTGACGCCGGCCGCCGCGCTGCTGGCGCTGATCTCCCCGGCGGAGGGCGATAGCAACCAGTGTCGGACCATTTTGTCGCAGATGAAAAAGTGAGGAGAGCCCTGACGCCGGGGGCGTCAGGGCGAAGGATCACAACGACTGGTGGCGGGTCTCGTGGGTCAGCAGCAGGGCGATCAGCGTCAGCGCCGCCATCGCCGCCAGATAGGTGCCGACCGCCGCGAGACCGTAGTTACCCTGCAGCCAGGCGGCAATGTACGGCGCGACCGAAGCGCCGAGGATCGACGACACGTTATAGGAGAACGACGCGCCGGTGTAGCGCACTTCCGTCGGGAACAGCTCCGGGAGCAGCGCGCCCATCGGGCCAAAGGTCAGTCCCATCAGGCTTAAGCCCAGCAGCAGGAAGGCGAAGACCAGCAGCGGATTGCCGGAGCCCAGCAGCGGTTTAAAGGCGAACAGGGCGAACAAAATAATCATCGTGGTGATGATAATCATGCTCTTGCGACGACCAAAGGCGTCCGCCAGCAGGCCGGCGACAGGCACCATTACGCCAAAGCCAATCACCGCCATCATCAGCATCCACAGCACTTCGTTACGCGGCAGACCCAGGCCATTCGGCGCCGCGCCGGTGCTGAAGGTCATCGAGTAGACGGTCATGATGTAGAACAGGGTATAGGTGGCCAGCATGATGAAGGTGCCCAGCACCGTCACCCGGACGTGTTTGGTCAACAGGGTACCCAGCGGGATTTTGACCTGTTTTTTCGCCGCCGCCACTTTGGCGAAGACCGGGGTCTCATGCAGCGAGACGCGAACATACAGACCGATGATCACCAGCACCGCGGAGAAGATAAACGGCACGCGCCAGCCCCACTCCATAAACTGCTGGTCGGTCAGCAGCCAGGAGAGCAGCAGGAAGGTGCCGTTGGCGAAGAAGAAGCCGATCGGCGCGCCCAGCTGCGGGAAGGAGCCGTACAGGGCGCGCTTGCGCGCCGGGGCGTTTTCCGTAGCCAGCAGCGCTGCGCCGCCCCATTCCCCGCCGAGGCCAAGGCCCTGACCGAAACGCGCCAGCGCCAGCAGCATCGGCGCGACAATGCCAATGCTTTCATAGCCGGGCAGCAGGCCGATCACCACGGTGGAGATCCCCATGGTTAACAGCGAGGCCACGAGGGTGACCTTCCGGCCGACGCGATCGCCGAAGTGGCCAAACAGCGCGGAGCCGATCGGCCGGGCGACGAAGGCGATGGCGAAGGTGGCCAGCGACTGCAGGGTGGCCGCAGCGGCATCGCCCTGCGGGAAAAAGATATGCGGGAAGACGATGACCGCGGCGGTGGCATAGATGTAGAAGTCGAAAAACTCAATGGCGGTGCCAATGAGCGAGGCGACAACAACCTTGTTGCGTGAGTTGACCGGGGCGGTTTCCTGCGTGTTTTCGAGAGTGGTGGCTGTGGCTTGCATAGATCTTTCTTATTTTTGCGCGAACGAAAAGCCATATAGCCACAGCCACAGGGACATTTCAATCTGTAACAAACGCGGAAAATGGGCAAAAAAGAGGCAAAAAGCGGATAATTTTTACACCAGTAAAAATAGTTCTATGAAATGCTTCACGCAGTTAAAAAGATAGAGAATAAAACCAGTTTTGAGTTAAATAAAAGTTACATGCTGGATTTATCTGCTGAAATCAAGCGCGAGGATGAATTTTGCCTCTTTTATTCATCCTCGCAATACCTCAGCGGTGGGTTTTGCCCGGCATCCGCCGGTCGTCTTTATACTCCGCGGTGGCGATCCATGCGGCGCAGAATAGCGTCAGGCGGGCGAAGAAATAGAAAAAGGCCATCAGCCCCAGCACCGATCCGAACGCCGCCCCGGAGGGGGATTTCACCAGCGCCGGCAGCGTCCAGGTCATGACGATTTTTATGATTTCAAAGCCAATCGCCGCGATAAGCGTGCCGCGAAACAGGGCCTTGCGCCGCGGACGATGGCGCGGCAGGCGCCAGAAAATCCAGAAAAAGAGCAGATAGTTGGCAAAAATCGAGATGGCGAGGCCGATTAGCCGCCAGGCGGGTTTCAGCCATTCAATGTTGTCGAGATACAGCGCGGAGATAATCATCTGCTGGGCGGAGCCGGCGACGGAGGTGATGGACAGCGTAATAATCAGCGCCACCAGCAGACCGATCAGCGAGATAAGATCGCGGAAGTACTTTACCCAGATTTTCTCCTCGTCCTGCGGCCGGCGCTCCCAGACGTCGCGCGATTGAGCGCGGATCGCTTCGCGCAGGTTGCCCATCCAGTTAATACCGGAATAGAGGGCGACCAGCAGGCCGACCAGACCGACGGCGGTGCGCTGTTGCACCGCGGTGTTGATGGTGTTTTTCAACGTTGCCGCCAGCGTTGGGTCGCTGACGTTTTGCAGAATTTTGTCGAAAATGTCCTGCAGCAGGGTTGGGTGCCAGGCCAGCACGAAGCCGGCGGCGGCAAAGGAGACCATCAGGATCGGGATCATCGACAGGAACGAGAAATAGGTGATAGCCGCCCCAAACTGATTGCCGAGCCGGTCATTGAAGCGCTCTGCGGCGCGCAACAGATGGGCGATCACCGGGTTGCGCTGCACTTTGGCCGCCGTTCCGGTGACGGTCTTCAGCGCCTGGCTGGCTTTTTGCCCGACGGCGGTGTCATTAAGGGCCTCGAGCGTGCTTTTGCTTTTCTCCGGCTGCGTATCCGGTTCCTGTGGCGGGCGTCGATCGTCGTTTTCCGGCGTCATACGTAATTTCTTCCTTTTTTACAGCGAGATTCAGCAAAAAGTATACCTTAAATGCCGTATCCTGCAGGAATGCCTCTCCCCGCCGCCCGTTTTCCAGCCGCGCCGCTCAATCGACATACGCTTTCATCAGTCCGCCCAGCCACTCCATAAACAGATTTACCCGGCGGGAGAGATTGCGCCGGTGCGGGTAGATCAGCGAGACCGGCAGCGGCTCGGCGCGGTACTGGGGCAGGATCTCAATCAGGTCGCCGGCGCGTAACGCCTCGCGCACGCCGGTGCGTGGCACCTGAATAATTCCCAGCCCGGCGATACAGGCTGCCTGATAGGTTTCCGTACTGTTGACCGTCAATATGCCGCCGGTTTTTACCCAGCGCACCGCGCCGTCGATCATTACCTCAAAGCCGGGGGGACGGACCCCGAGGGTGCTGGCGTAGTGGATCAGGGCATGATCCGCCAGATCCTCCAGGGATTGCGGATAGCCAAAACGCGCCAGATAGTCCGGGCTGGCGCAGTTAATTTGCGTCAGCTTGCCCAGCGGCCGGGCAATCAGCCCTGAGTCTTTGAGCGCGCCGACGCGCACCACGCAGTCAAACCCCTCGCGGATCACGTCCACCAGCCGATCGCTGCTGCTCAGCTCCAGTTCGATGCCCGGATACTGCTGTAAAAAAGTCGGCAGATGCGGGATCACCATTTTTTTAGCAAAACCGACCGGCATATCCACCCGCAGCCGGCCGCTGATGCTCGCCGGATCGTGCTGGAACATGCCGTCCAGTTCGTCGAGGTTGCTCAGCAGATCTTTCGCCCGCTCGTAGTAGACCATCCCATCCTGGGTGAGCTGGACCCGGCGGGTGGTGCGGTGCAGGAGCCGCACGCCAAGATGGCTTTCCAGGGCCTGAATCTGTCGCGAGACGCTACCCTTAGGTAGCGCCAGGGTCTCGGCGGCGCGGGAGAAGCTCTCCAGATCCGCTACGCGAATGAATAACTGCATTGCATGAATTTTATCCATGCCGATCGCCTATTGTTGTTGTTAATGAAACAGTAAAACGCAATGTAGCGTATTTATTGTTGCATGAGCAGTTAATAAGCTACAACACAATCACAACGCAACCTGAAAGGGGTCTTCTGATGACACAACGTATCGCTTTAGTGACCGGCGGCAGCCGCGGTCTGGGTAAAAACGCCGCGTTGAAGCTGGCGGCAAAGGGAACCGATATTCTTTTGACCTATCACAGCAACCGCCAGGCGGCCCTCGACGTGGTGGCGGAAATAGAGCAAAAAGGGGTCAAAGCGGCAGCATTAGCGCTGAACGTCGGCGATTCCACAACATTTGACGCATTCGCCAGCGAGGTGGCGCAGGTGCTGGCGCAGAAGTGGGGACGCACAACCTTTGATTATTTACTGAACAATGCCGGGATCGGACTCAACGCGCCCTTCGCCGAGACCAGCGAAGCGCAGTTTGACGAGCTGATGAATATCCAGTTCAAAGGGCCGTTTTTCCTGACCCAGCGTCTACTGCCTCTCCTGCAGGATGGGGGGCGTATCCTCAATGTCTCCAGCGGCCTGGCGCGCTTTGCCCTGCCGGGCTATGCGGCCTACGCCGCGATGAAGGGGGCGATGGAGGTTCTGACCCGCTATCAGGCGAAAGAGCTGGGCGGACGGGGGATATCGGTGAACATCATCGCGCCGGGGGCCATTGAGACCGACTTTGGCGGCGGGGAGGTGCGCGATAACGCCGAGGTGAATCGGCATATCGCCGCCCAGACTGCGCTGGGGCGCGTTGGGCTGCCGGATGATATCGGCGACGCCATCGCCGCCCTGCTCAGCGATGAGCTGGCGTGGATGAACGCGCAGCGTGTGGAAGTCTCGGGCGGGATGTTCCTCTGATCCTGACTACCCCCAGCCTGTGACCGGCGGTGCGCTACGGCGCATCGCCCTCCCCACGCAGCCGACCGAACAGCCAGTCGTTGTGCCAGCGTCCGTTGAGCCAGTAGTTTTCCCGCAGCTCTCCCTCCAGCCGGAAGCCGGCTTTGAGCAGTAACTGCTTAGACGCCTCGTTGCCGGCGGTGACGCTGGCGGTCAGGCGGCGGACGCCGCCGGTGGTAAAGGCGTAGTCGCACAGCGCGCGCAGCGATTCGTAGCCGTAGCCCCGACCCTGCGCCGCCGGGGCGAAGAGAAAGCCAACCTCGGCAATGTCGCGCTGATGATGCTGGTAGCCGGTCAGGCCGAGCGGGGTATGGGTCAGCCTGTCGCGCACCACCAGGCACAGCCAGTGTTCATCCCCGGGCGTCCACGGCGGCAGCCGCGAATCGAACGCCTCGCGGATGGCCGCCTGCGGTCGGGGATCGGCGACGTAGAGCATGACCTGCGGATCCTGCTGCAGGGAAAGAAAAAACGACCAGTCGTCCAGCTGCAGCGGTGAGCAGCGCAGGCGCGACGTCAGAAGTTCAGGCATAAGCGTCGTTCCGGGCAGGGCGAATCCTCTGAACATAGCAGGGAAAGCCACCGGGAACAGCCCGACTAGGTTGGCTCACCGTACAGGCCAATCAGTCGGCGCACCACGCCGTTGGTCCAGCCAAAGCCATCCTGCAGGGGATACTCCCCGCCGCCGCCCTCATGGGGGACGCCGGTGGCAATATGGTATTTTTCAATCAGCTTGTGATGCTGCTTGTAAAAGTGGTTGACCGTCTGCAGCCAGCTCCAGGCAATCTCATCTCCCAGCGGATCCTGGCCGTAACGTTTAAATCCCTGGATCGCCATCCACTGCAGCGGTGCCCAGCCGTTGGGTTTATCCCACTGCTCACCGCTTTCGTATTCGGTGGCCATGATCCCCCCGGGGGTGAGCAGGCGGGCCCGCACCGCATCGGCAAGGCGTTCTGCCTGTTCGTGGGTCGCCAGGCCGACGTAAAGGGTGACGATACTGGCTGCGGAAAACAGCGCCAGCTGTTCACGGCGCCAGTCATAATCGCGGAAACAGCCGTTCTCATCATCCCACAGATAGCGGTTGACCGCCGCCCGCCGATCCTGGGCCTTCTGGCGGAAGGCCGCCTCCGTCTCGCGATCGCCCTTCAGGCCGGAGAGGTTGGCAATGGTCGTCTCCAGCTTGAACAGGAAGGCGTTCAGGTCGATGGGGATAAACTGCGTCGTGCGGATGCTGGCCAGCCGCGTGATATCCCGCAGCCAGCGGCTGGAGTAGTCCCAGCCGGACGCGGCGCCCGCCCGCAGGTCGCGGTACACTTCATTGGCGGGCCGCCCGGAGTGTCGGGCGGTCTCCACGTCTTCGCGCCACGACTCATCCCGCGGCGTGTCACGGTCGTCCCAGTAGCGATTGAGCAGGGAGCCATCCGGCATACGCACCACGTGGCGATACGCCTGGTGCGGGATCAACGACTCGGCGCCGTCCATCCAGAAGGCGTGCTCCATCTTCAGATGGTCCAGATAGCGCTTCGCGCCGCGCACGCCATCCTCTTCAAAGAGTTCGACCATCAGGGCGAACACCGGCGGCTGCGAGCGGCTGAGGTAGTAGGTGCGGTTGCCGTTCGGAATGTGGCCGTAGGTTTCAATCAGCCAGGCAAAGTTATCGGCCATGCATTTCAGCAAATCTTCCCGGCCGCTCTCCGCCAGCCCCAGCATGGTGAAATAAGAGTCCCAGTAATAGGTTTCGCTAAAGCGACCGCCGGGCACGATGTAGGCCTGCGGCAGCGCCAGTAGCGATGACCACGGGATATGATCCTGAGGCTCGCGGGTCAGCACCGGCCACAGCTTGTCGATGTGTTCTTTCAGGGTCAGGCTGGGGTCGGAGATATAGATGTCGCTCTGGCTCTCCGGCAGCCAGAAGTTGTCCTCAACGAACTGCCGCAGATCGAAGTCGGGCTGGCGTTTGACCTTGCGGTAGTTCCGCAGGATGTCCAGCGGATCGTGTTTCGGCGCGCAGTCGGGGAAGGTTTTGCTGTCCGCGAAAATGCGTGATTTCTGCACGTTGGTAAACAGCTCAAGATAGCGATCCGCCGGGGTGAGGGCATCGGACGCCGGAAGCCCCTCGATCACCTCAGGCTCCGGTTCAGCGTCTATCATCTCATCCAGCTTTAATTCGTACGGATCGGCTTCGTAGCAGGGATCGATGTCGATCCTTAACTCGTCGTCTTCAACGTGGCGTAATTTCTGGCTGAACATAGCGATACGGACCTCCGGATAGCGTGAGTTCGGGGCCGGGCATACCCGGCCTTGTCTATTAAGCGTAGACAGTCGCTTCGGTGAGTGTGAAGCAAACTGTGCGTGAGATCACGCTTTTCCGCCGAGAAGAAAAGCTGCCATTTCAAAGTACGCTGTTGATAAGTAATTAAAAATTGTACATCCTGGCGCAGATGAAATTCGGAGCATTCATTATGCAACAAAATTTTATCCCGGGGCGCTCACTCCCACGCCGCCTCCAGCATCTCCAGCAGCTGTTCGCCGCTCAGGCTGACCGGGTTGGCCTTCATCGATGAGGAGGTGCTGGCGGCCAGCGCCGCCGGTTCCAGCGCATCGCGCGCTACGCCGAGGTCGCGCAGGGTGCCAAGGCCAGCGCGATGGCTCCATTCCCGCAGACTGTCCCAGACCTGATCCACAGGGACGTCCAGCCCGTCGGCCAGCCAGCGGCGGACATCGTTAACGCGCTGGCGCAGGCCAGGGTCGTTGATCTGCGACTCATTGAGCGCCAGGCCAAACGGCAACAAACTGCCGCATAGGGCGCCGTGCGAGGCGCGGCTCAGGCCGCCCAGCGGGCCGGCGAGGCCGTGGATCACCCCCAGCCCGGCGTTCGCCAGCGCCAGTCCGCCGCACAGGCTGACCCAGGCCATCTCGTCGCGGCTGGCCGGACACTCTTGTTCCATCAGGATTTTTAGCGCGCGAATTCCCCGCGGGATCGCCTGCTGGCAGAGAGCATCGGTGAAGGGAGTGGCCCGGCTGCAGAGCCAGGGCTCGATCACCTGGGTCAGGGCGTCGAGGCCGGAGCTCAGGGTGATGCTCCGCGGCGCGTTGTCGGTTAGCGCCGGGTCGACAATCGCCAGGTCAGGCAGCATTCGGTCGTCGCGCAGGCTCACTTTCCGCTGCTGTTCCGGAACGTTGATCACCGCATTTTTGGTGACCTCCGCGCCCGTGCCAGCGGTGGTGGGGATCGCCACGAACGGCAGGGGACTGGCTTCCAGCTGACGGCCCGTTCCCACCACCTCCAGATAGTCGATCACCGGGCCAACGGCGGGGACCAGCGCCGCAATCGCCTTACCGGCGTCAATCACCGCGCCGCCGCCGAGGCTGACCACCGCTCTGATCCCTTTCTCGCGCGCCAGCTGGACGCCCTGCTCGATATCGCTAAGCCAGGGTTCGCGACTTATCGCCAGCGTCGTGACCGCAAGCTGCAGCGCCTCCAGCTGCTGGCGGAGAAACGCCGCCCGCTGCGGGCTGGCGCCATGCACCAGCAGGATTGGGCCGCCCTGTTGTGCCAGCCAGGGGGCGGCGCTCTCGGCCTGACCACGGCCAAAACGAATATTTGCAGGCATCAAAACGGTAAAAGGGGTCAACATGTCGGGTTCCTTTTCGGCAAACAGGCTGGAATCAACTATACACATTATCCAGCGCTCTGCCTTGTTGCTGGCTGGCAATAGAGTAGAGTGAATGAACTGTCTTTTATGGCTGAGGAATCGCTGACGATGCTAACAATTCTGGGTAAACGCTCTTCAATTAATGTACGGAAAGTGCTGTGGACCTGCGAGGAAGCCGGGCTGGCGTACCAGCAGGAAGATTACGGCAGCGGATTTAAGCCCCTGGATACGCCTGAGTTTCAGCGTCTGAATCCTAACAGCCTGGTGCCGGTGCTACTGGACGATGACTTCGTGCTCTGGGAGTCGAACAGTATCTGCCGCTATCTGGCGCGCAAAGCGGAGCGCTGGGATCTGCTGCCCGCCGAGCCGCAGCCCGCCGCCGAGGTGGAGCACTGGATGGACTGGCAGGCGACCGAGTTCAATACTGCCTGGCGCCATGCTTTTATGGGGCTGGTGCGTAAAGATCCGCGCTTTCAGGATCCGGTGGCGATTAAAGAGAGTATTGCCGCCTGGACCCACTGCGTGCGCATTGTTGAAGCGCAGCTGCAGCGTACCGGGGCGTGGATAGCCGGCGAGCGCTTCACCCTGGCCGATATCGTGCTGGGGCTGTCGGTGCATCGCTGGAAAATGACCCCTTTCGCCCATCCGGAGATGCCAGCCGTGGAGCGCTGGTATATGGCGCTCAATCAGCGCCCGGCGTTTATGCGCCATGGCAATAACGGCGTGGCCTGAGCATAAAAAAAGAAGCCCCCGGGGCTTCTTTTTATCATCCGGCGATCGCGTCTTAGCGCATGGTGACGAACTCTTCTGCCGCCGTCGGGTGAATGGCGACGGTGTTGTCGAAGTCTTTTTTGGTGGCGCCCATCTTCAGGGCCACCGCAAAGCCCTGCAGCATCTCATCCATCCCGAAGCCGATGCCGTGGATGCCGACAATCTTCTCTTCCGGGCCGACGCACACCAGCTTCATGCGGCACGGCTGACGGTGAGAGGTCACGGCGGTATACATCGCGGTGAAGGAAGATTTGTAGACCTTCACGGCGTCGTCGCCGTACTGCTCGCGCGCCTGCGGCTCGGTTAAGCCGACGGTGCCGATTGGCGGATGGCTGAAGACCACGGTCGGGATGTTGCTGTAGTCCAGATGCTCTTCCGGTTTGTTGTTAAACAGGCGTTCGGAGAGACGACGGCCTGCGGCCACGGCGACCGGCGTCAGCTCAACGGCGCCGGTATTATCGCCCACCGCGTAGATGCCCGGCACGTTGGTGTTCTGGAATTTATCAACGATGATGTACCCTTTATCGTTGGTTTTAACGCCCGTTGCCGCCAGATTGAAGTTGTCGGTCGCCGGTTCGCGGCCAATCGCCCAGATCAGGCAGTCAACGGTCTGGCTGCGGCCATCTTCCAGCTCCAGCGTCAGGCTGCCGTCGGCATTCTTCACCACCGCTTTCGGGATCGCATTGGTATGCAGCTGCGGGCCTTCGGCGTTCATCACTTCCACCAGGGTCTCAACGATCAGCGGATCGAAACTGCGCAGCGGCGCGTGTTTGCGCACGAACAGGTGGGTTTCGGCGCCGAGGCCGTTAATCACCCCCGCCAGCTCAACGGCGATATAGCCTGCGCCGACCACCGCCACGCGCTTCGGCAGCGCCGGCAGTTCGAAGAAACCGTCGGAATCAATACCGTATTCGACGCCCGGAATATCCGGGTGGCTCGGCCGGCCGCCGGTGGCGATCAGGATATGGTCAGCGGTGATGATCTCGCCGTTGACTTCCACGGTGTGGGCATCGACAAAGCGCGCGAAGCCTTTGATCACGTCGACTTTATTCTTACCCAGTACGTTGTCGTAAGAGGTATGAATACGGTCGATATAGGCGCTACGGCTGGCGACCAGCTTCTCCCAGTCAAAATGGTTGATGGTGGTATCGAAACCGTAGTCCGGGCCGTAAAGATGAATCGCTTCGCGGATCTGCGCCGCATGCCACATCACCTTTTTCGGCACGCAGCCGACGTTGACGCAGGTGCCGCCCAGCTCTTTGGCTTCAATCAGCGCGCACTTCTGGCCGTACATGGCCGCGCGGTTAATTGAGGCGATACCGCCGCTACCGCCGCCGATGGCGAGGTAATCATAATGTTTGCTCATGCCCATATGTCCTTAATCGTTGATTGCCGCGATTGTAGCGCGAGGCTTAAAAGGTTCCACCGATGGTTGCGATTACTCCGGTACGATCCAGCTGACGGTGGCGTGGCCGGTGCCGGTCGGAACCAGTTTGCTGTGCAGCCACGGCAGCACGTTATTCATCTGCTGCTCCAGCTTCCACGGCGGGTTGATGACGATCATCCCGGAGGCGGTCATGCCGCGCTGGTCGCTGTCCGGACGCACCGCCAGCTCAATCTGCAGGATTTTGCGGATGCCGGTGGCTTCTAACTCTTTGATCATGCGTTTGATTTGCGCGCGCAGCACCACTGGGTACCACAGGGCGTAGGTGCCGGTGGCGAAGCGTTTGTAGCCTTCGTTAATCCCGGTGACCACCGCCTGATAGTCGGTTTTAATTTCGTACGGCGGGTCGATCAGAATCAAACCGCGGCGCGATACCGGCGGCAGCTTGGCTTTCAGCTGCTGGTAGCCATCGGCTTTATCGACGCGCGCGCGGCTGTCTTTCTGGAATTCAGCGCGCAGCAGCGGGAAGTCGCTCGGGTGCAGCTCGGTCATCTGCAGGCTGTCCTGCTCGCGCAGCAGCTGGCGGGCAATCAGCGGCGAGCCCGGGTAGTAGCGCAGCTGGCCGTTACGGTTGAAGTGTTCGACTACCGAAATATACGGCTCCAGCTCCGCCGGCAGGTCGTCCTGCTGCCAGATGCGGGCGATGCCTTCAAGATACTCGCCGGTACGTTCGGCGTGCTCGCCGCTCAGCTGATAGCGGCCCGCGCCGGCGTGAGTGTCCAGGTAGAGAAACGGTTTTTCTTTCTCTTTCAGTGATTCAATGATCAGGCTCTGAACGGTGTGTTTGAGGACGTCGGCGTGGTTGCCTGCGTGAAAGCTGTGGCGATAACTGAGCATGGATGCAGAGATTCCGGGAAGTAAACAAGTTAACCGATAGTTTACCGCAGATCGGCCGAGATTACCGCTGCGCCGCCGCGCTGTTTCATTTCTGCCAAAAGCGTTGCAAAACATAACGCTGTCATAAAAACGTCAAACGGCCGCGCTAGCGTCGGATACAGGCAAGGTAATCATTTGAATAAAAGGAAAAATAATGAAAAGGCAACTCTCGCTGCTGGCCGTCGCGCTGCTGCTGGCGCAACCGGTTCTGGCTAAAGACACCCCGCTGAACAGGGCGGCGGCCCTCGCCAATAGCGTGACGCCGGCTGCCTCCAGCCAGGCGTATGACGATCTTGAGCAACAGGCGCTGGCGCAGCTACGCCACGCTCTGCAGGGGGATGCCGCCACGCTGACCCGCGATCGGCTGGCGCACACCAAACAAAACCAAACTCAGGCCGATACCGCCTGGCTGAAGGCCAGCGGCTATGACTTCCAGACCCGGGCCAACCAGCAGGCGGGCATTGCGCTGCTGTCGGCGTTCAGCACCCTGCCGGAGACCGTCGTGAAGCAGAATCTGGCGACAGTGACCGCCATCAATCGCGACGCCGTGCAGACCACGCGCCGTCAGGCGCTGGCCGATGCGGAAGGCATTAGCTACCTCTACTTCCTCAGCGACGCGCTGGGGCCACGCCTTGGCAAAGCGTTTCTGACCGCCTATGACCAGGGCGCGCTGGGGAAAGCGGCAGCGTTGATCAAAGCCTCGGAGGTCAGCACCGGCGAGGCGAAAAAGCACTTCAACAATCCGCGGCCGTTTCTGGTGCAGGGCAACACCATTCACCTGGTGCCTGACGATGTGGTGGTGAAAGATAACCAGCCCTACACCGCCGACGGCGGCTCGTTCCCCAGCGGCCACACCAACACCGGCTATACCGATGCGTTGCTGCTGGCGGCGATGATCCCGGAGCGCTACGACGCGCTGGTGGCGCGCGGCGCCCGCTATGGCTACTCGCGCATCGTGCTGGGCGTCCACTACCCGCTGGACGTGATCGGCTCGCGAATGGTGGCCGAGCGCAACGTGGCCCACTATCTTAACGATCCGCACTACCGGGTATTATTTAACGAAGCCCGCGATCAGCTGCGCGCCGCGCTGGCGAAGGCCTGCGGCACATCGCTTGCCGAGTGCGCGAAGAGCAGCGTGAAAGACGATCCCTGGCGCGATCCGGAGATGCGTGATTTCTCTCGCTTCACCATGACCTACGATCTGCCGCAGCAGAAGGGTCCGCAGCCGCGTTTACAGGTGCCGGAGGGGGCGGAAGTGCTGCTGGAAGATGCCCTGCCGCATCTGTCAGCGGCTCAGCGTCGGGCGCTGATGGTCAACACCGCGCTGCCGGCGGGTTACCCGCTATCCGGCACCACCCCCGAACAGCAATTCTGGCAGCGGTTGAATCTGTCGGCGGCCTGGGAGATGGCGCAAAAAAGGCAGTAATGTGGTTTCCGGCACGCTGCACTGCGTGTCGCGCTTTTCCGGCAACGGGCGGACTTATCGCAGCAATACCCAGGCTGACGCACCGCCCGTCATTGAAATTCCCCTAACTATCCCCCATTCTAGATCTCATGCATAAGCGCCGGACGCGCGCTTCATTCACCCTTTTCAACAGGACAGCGCATATGACCAATCCATTATTGACGCCTTTCTCCCTGCCGCCTTTTTCTGCGATCAAACCAGAGCACGTGGTCCCTGCGGTCACCAAAGCGCTGGAGGATTGCCGGGCCGCGGTGGAAAGCGCGGTGGCGCATGGCGCGCCGTATAGCTGGGAAAATCTTTGCCAGCCGCTGGCGGAAGTGGACGATGTGCTGGGACGCATCTTCTCGCCTGTCAGCCATCTAAATTCGGTTAAAAACAGCCCTGAACTGCGTGAGGCCTACGAACAGACGCTGCCGCTGCTCTCCGAGTACAGCACCTGGGTCGGCCAGCATGAAGGCCTGTATAAAGCCTACCGCGACCTGCGCGATGGTGATAACTACGCCACGCTGAATACCGCGCAGAAAAAAGCGGTTGATAACGCGCTGCGCGATTTTGAATTATCCGGGATTGGCCTGCCGCCGGAGGCGCAGAAACGCTACGGTGAAATCGCCGCGCGCCTCTCTGAGCTGGGCAACCAGTACAGCAACAACGTCCTCGACGCCACCATGGGCTGGAACAAGCTGGTGACCGATGTCGCCGATCTGGCCGGCATGCCGGAAAGCGCGCTGGCCGCCGCTCAGGCTCAGGCGCAGGCCAAAGAGCAGGAAGGGTATCTGCTGACCCTGGATATTCCGAGCTATCTGCCGGTGATGACCTACTGCGATAACCAGGCGCTGCGCGAAGAGATGTATCGCGCCTATTCCACCCGCGCTTCCGATCAGGGCCCGAACGCCGGGAAATGGGATAACAGCCCGGTGATGGCGGAGATCCTCGCCCTGCGTCACGAGCTGGCGCAGCTGTTGGGCTTTGACAGCTATGCGTTTAAATCCCTCGCCACCAAAATGGCGAAGGATCCGCAGCAGGTGCTCGACTTTCTCACCGACCTGGCAAAACGCGCCCGTCCGCAGGGCGAAAAAGAGCTGGCCCAGCTGCGCGCCTTCGCCAAAGCCGAGTTTGGCGTCGATGAGCTGCAGCCGTGGGACATTGCCTACTACAGCGAAAAACAGAAGCAGCACCTCTACAGCATCAGCGATGAGCAGCTGCGCCCCTATTTCCCGGAAAACAAAGCCGTTAGCGGCCTGTTTGAAGTGGTTAAGCGCATTTACGGTATTACCGCTAAAGAGCGTACCGATGTCGATGTGTGGCATCCGGAAGTGCGCTTCTTCGAGCTGTATGACGAACATAACGAGCTGCGCGGCAGCTTCTATCTCGACCTGTATGCCCGCGAGCATAAGCGCGGGGGGGCGTGGATGGACGACTGCGTCGGCCAGATGCGTAAACTGGATGGTTCCCTGCAGAAGCCGGTCGCCTACCTGACCTGTAACTTCAACCGCCCGGTCAACGGCAAGCCGGCGCTGTTCACCCATGACGAAGTGATCACCCTGTTCCACGAGTTCGGCCACGGTCTGCACCATATGCTGACCCGCATCGACACCGCCGGGGTTTCCGGCATCAGCGGGGTGCCGTGGGATGCGGTCGAGCTGCCGAGCCAGTTTATGGAGAACTGGTGCTGGGAGCCGGAAGCGCTGGCGTTTATCTCCGGCCATTATGAAACCGGAGAACCGCTGCCGCAGGAGCTGCTGGAGAAAATGCTGGCGGCGAAAAACTACCAGGCGGCGATGTTTATTCTGCGCCAGCTGGAGTTCGGCCTGTTCGATTTCCGCCTGCATGCGGAGTACAAACCGGAGCAGGGGGCGAAAATCCTTGAGACCCTGGCCGAGATTAAAAAGCAGGTCGCCGTGGTGCCGGGGCCGACCTGGGGCCGCTTCCCGCACGCCTTCAGCCACATCTTCGCTGGCGGCTATGCGGCAGGCTACTACAGCTACCTGTGGGCCGACGTGCTGGCGGCAGACGCCTTCTCACGCTTCGAAGAAGAGGGGATTTTCAACCGTGAAACCGGTCAGTCGTTCCTCGACAATATCCTGAGCCGCGGCGGTTCCGAAGAGCCGATGGAGCTGTTCAAACGCTTCCGCGGGCGTGAGCCGCAGCTGGACGCGATGCTGGAGCATTACGGGATCAAAGGCTGATTGCTACGTGAAGATCTGCTTAATTGATGAAACAGGCGCCGGTGACGGCGCCTTATCTGTTTTAGCCGCCCGCTGGGGGTTGGAGCAGGATGACGATAACCCGATGGCGCTGGCGCTGACGACGGAGCATCTGGAGCTACGCAAGCGCGATGAGCCCAAGCTTGGCGGCATCTTCGTCGATTTCGTCGGCGGGGCGATGGCCCACCGGCGCAAGTTTGGCGGCGGCCGCGGCGAAGCGGTGGCTAAAGCGGTGGGTATTAAAGGCGATTACCTGCCGGATGTCGTCGATGCGACGGCCGGGCTGGGACGCGATGCCTTTGTGCTGGCGTCGGTCGGCTGTCGCGTGCGGATGCTGGAGCGTAATCCGGTGGTCGCCGCGCTGCTCGATGATGGCCTGGCGCGCGGCTATGCTGACGCGGAAATCGGCGGCTGGCTGCAGGAGCGGCTGCAGCTGATCCACGCCTCCAGCCTGACGGCGTTAACCGATATCACCCCGCGTCCGCAGGTGGTGTACCTCGATCCGATGTTCCCGCATAAGCAGAAAAGCGCGCTGGTGAAGAAAGAGATGCGCGTCTTTCAGTCGCTGGTGGGGCCGGATTTAGACGCCGATGGTCTGTTGGCGCCAGCGCGTCAGTTGGCGACCAAACGAGTGGTGGTCAAGCGCCCGGATTATGCGCCGCCGCTGGCGGATGTCGCCACGCCTAACGCGGTGGTGACCAAAGGACATCGGTTTGATATTTACGCCGGTACGCCGGCGTAATTTTTCGCCGTTGTGATATCACCCGGATAGCGGGCAAAGCGCCTTATCCGGGCTACCAAATTGTAGCGCGAGCCGGGAACCGCAATATTTAAACAAACGGCGCCAGCGGATCGGCCATCTCAAACGGTTATTCGGCGCTGGCCGGGGTATTAATCATCCGGTTCAGCCACGGCACCATCAGCGCCATTACCACCGTGACGCCCAGCGTCACCAGGCCAATTTTACTGAACACATTGGTGTAGACCGGCAGGGTCTGCAGCGGGTCGGTGATGTTTTCCGGCACCGCGGTAAAGGTCGCCACATAGCCGCCCAGCAGGAAAGCGGCGGCCTGGGTCAGAAACCACATCCCCAGAATAAAGCCCATCAGATGCTGCGGCACCAGCGCGGCAACCATCGCCAGCCCCAGTGCGCTGATTAACAGTTCCCCCAGACTCTGGAACAGATAGACCAGCACAATAAACCACGGCGAGGTTAACCCCTGGGCGTCGGCGAACCACATCCCGGCCGCCGCGGCGGTCAGGAAGCCCAGCGCGCAGAGGAACATCCCGAGGGTAAATTTCACCGGCATGGTCAGGTCTTTACCCTTATGACCGAGATGGGTGTAGATCGCCGCCAGCACCGGGCTGGCGACCACTACCCAGAAGGGATTCAGCGCCTGGAAGCTGACCGGGTTGATGGTAAAGCCAAGGATCTCATGATGGACGTTGTTGATGGCGAAGAAGTTCAGCGAGGTCGGCATCTGGGCATACAGAATGTAAAACAGCACCGCCTCGATCATCAGAATAAAGGCGACGAACATTTTGTTGCGTCCAGTTTTATCGAGGCGAAACGCCTCACGGAAAAAGAACGCAATAACCACGACCGACAGAACAATCAGCACCAGGTTGGCGATCATCACGTTATGCATCAGCCAGGCGCAGAGAAAAATCATTACCACCGTACCGGCCAGCACCAGCGCCAGATTGCGTAGGCTGAGGGGGCGATGATCCGGCTCGGAGCCAATATCTTTCACCATCCCGCGGCAGGCGAAGTAGACCAGCAGCGCGATAATCAGCCCCGCGCCGCACAGGTTATAGGTTACCGCGTAGCCAAATTTTTCGGCGATCACCGGCGCCAGCGACAGCGACAGCAGCGAACCGATGTTTATCGACATATAGAACAGGGTAAATGCCCCGTCGAGACGGGCATCCTTCGGCGGATAGCATTTGGAGAGCAGGCTCGCCGGGTTGGCTTTAAACAAACCGTTGCCGACGGCGATGGTGCCGAGAGCGATAAAGATCAGCTGCGGTTTCAGCAGCGACATCCCGGTCATAAAGTAGCCGATAGCCAGCACAATGGCGCCGAGCACCAGCGTGCGTTTGGTCCCCAGCAAATGGTCGCCCACGTAGCCGCCGATGGAGATCAGCCCGTAAACCAGCGCCGCGAAGGCGCCGAAGGTGATAAAGGCCTGTTCCTGAGAGAAGCCCAGCTGTTTAACAAAGAAAACCGCCAGGATCCCCTGAACGCCGTAATAGCCAAAACGTTCCCAGAGCTCCACAAAGAAGATCATAAAGAACGGACGAGGTTGCTGCAGCAAGCCCGTAGGTGCAGTTGTATTCATATTCCTTCGCCTTGTATTACTTTCCCAAAAAGTATGAACGCGTATGCCAGAACGCGCCGAAAATGTCTGATAACTCGCCATGCTGCGGTTATTGGCTTATGGAATAGATTATTATATAGATATTTCGCCGAATAACTGGTTGATCACACTAATTGAATGGCGATTTTATGGATTGAAGTTCTGCCGCATGGCGAGGAAAAGCGAAAATAAAAAACGCCCGCATCGGCGGGCGTATTGCGCGGATAAAACGAGACGGTTATTCGTCTTCTTCGTCGCGCAGCGGGACGATCAGCATGTCGACATGAACGGTGTTAATCAGCTGGCGGGCAGAGGACATCAGCTTGCTCCAGAAGTCCTGATGATGGCCGCAGACCACCAGGTCCATATCGTATTTTTTAATCGCATCGACCAGCACCTGGCCAAGGTCGCCGCTGCCGCTCAGGGTCTCGGTGATGGGATAGCCTGCGTTGGTCGAGAGCTCGGTCAGCGCGTGATGGGTCTCTTCGGAGATGCGTTTTTGCATGTCGCCGAGGTTAACGTCAATCAGCCCGGTGTAGAGGTCGGAGTAATTCACATCCACATGGATCAGGGAGACTTTCGCGTTATACGGGCGGGCCATAGAAACGGCTTTTTCAACCAGTACTTTACTCTCCGGGGACAGGTCTACTGCAATCAGAATATGTTTGTAAGCCATAGTGTTACTCCTTCCATAAGTTTGTCGATGACCATTGGACCTGACAGCTGGCGCTGCCGTTTCGCCCGCGTCCTGCGTGCTACATTCGCGGGAGGGTAGCCTTTAAGGACTTCATTGTAGAAGATATTTCCTACCTTATAGCGCCCCCCGCACTCCGTCAATGCACTGGGTTCACCTAAAAGTTAAACAAATTTATCCGTCTTACGTATTGATAACGAATAACCTTGTGGTAAAAAAATTAATGGATCTCCTACACTATTTAATGAGCCGGTCGGAAAAATAAATGTGATCGGAATCGCACTCTTTACGGTATCGTCGTGGGTTATTTGGGGAGCGGTAGCCGCGGAGGTTTTCTCCGTAGGCGGGTCGCCGGGGAGGAGGTATGATCAGCACTATTGCGCTGTTTTGGGCCCTGTGTGTCGTTTGTGTGGTGAATATGGCACGCTACTTCTCATCGTTGCGTGCATTATTGGTGGTGCTACGTGGTTGCGATCCCTTGCTCTATCAGTATGTTGATGGCGGCGGCTTTTTTACCTCGCACGGGCAGCCCAGCAAACAGATGCGGCTGGTGTGGTATATCTATGCCCAGCGCTACCGTGACCATCACGATGATGAATTTATTCGTCGCTGCGAACGTGTTCGTCGCCAGTTTATCCTGACCAGCGCCCTGTGCGGCCTGGTGGTGGTGAGCCTGATTGCGCTGATGATCTGGCACTAACGTTTCAGAATAAAAAAACGGGCCAGCAAGCTGGCCCGTTTTGAACGAATAACGCTTAAATCAGTTTCAGGGAGAGCCAGTAAAGGACGCCTGAAAGGATAATCGCTGCCGGCAGGGTCAGCACCCAGGCCATCAGAATGCTGGTCACCGTCTTTTTCTGCAGACCACCGCCATCCACCAGCATCGTCCCCGCTACCGAGGAGGAGAGTACGTGGGTGGTGGAAACCGGCATCCCGGTGTAGCTCGCCAGACCGATAGAAACCGCTGCGGTCATCTGAGCCGACATCCCCTGAGCGTAGGTCATGCCTTTCTTACCAATCTTCTCACCGATGGTGGTCGCCACGCGGCGCCAGCCGATCATGGTGCCGATACCCAGCGCCAGCGCGACAGCCATGATAATCCAGATTGGCGCGTACTCGATGGTGCTCAGCATATCGGTTTTCAGTTTCTTCAGCAGACGCTGGTCGTCAGCGCTCACATCCGGCAGCTTCGCCACCTTGTCGGTGGTGTCGGAGATGCAGAGCATGATGCGACGCAGCTGGCCGCGCTGTTCCGGTTTTAGCGACTCGTAGTTCTCAACGCCGGTCAGCATGGTTTTGACGCGGTCAAGGGCGTTGATGGTGTTCGCCGGATGGCAGTGGAACTCGCCATTGGCCGCGGTATTGGTATCCGGAGAAGGCACCAGCTGATCGACGCCGGTGGCTTTTTTCAGCAGTTCAGGACGCTGCTGGAAGAAGGTTTCCACGTTGTTGACCGCATCGCGGGTACGGGTGATTTCGTAACCAGAGGCATTCATATTCACCACGAAACCCGCCGGCGCGACGCCGATCAGCACCAGCATCACCAGGCCAATGCCTTTCTGCCCATCGTTAGCACCGTGAGAGAACGACACGCCAATAGCAGACAGGATCAGCGCGATACGGGTCCAGAACGGCGGCTTTTTCTTACCGTCTTTCTTTTCACGCTCTGCGGGCGTCAGGTGGATACGCGCGCGTTTTTTGGTTCCGCTCCAGTAGCGACGCAGCAGGAAAATCAGGCCGCCCGCGATCACCAGACCGACGATCGGCGAGATGATAAGCGAAGCAAAAATACCGATGACTTTCGGGATATTCAGCGCATCAACCACGGAAGTACCGGTCATCAGCGCATTGGTTAAACCAATGCCGATGATGGCGCCAATCAGGGTATGAGAACTGGAAGCTGGAAGACCGAAGTACCAGGTGCCGAGGTTCCAGATGATCGCCGCCAGCAGCATAGAGAACACCATGGCGAGGCCATGTGCGGAACCCATGTTAAGCAGCAGATCGGTCGGCAGCATATGCACGATGGCATAGGCTACGCTGAGACCGCCCAGCAGAACGCCGAAGAAGTTGAAGAGCGCCGCCATCGCCACAGCGAGCTGTGAGCGCATTGCGCGAGTGTAGATAACCGTAGCCACCGCGTTTGCGGTATCATGGAAACCGTTAATCGCTTCGTAAAACAGTACAAAAGCTAAAGCAAGCAATAATAATAGTCCGGTATGTAAATCCAGACCGGCAAATAAATGTAGCATAGGACGTTACGCCATTTTGAGGACATGAACGCGGCGCATTATCAGTGACTTTAGCGGCGCGGGCAAAGTGAAATATAGACTTTTTTTGATTTTCTTCCTGTTTAGGTTTTACCCTGTTGGGAGTAATCCTATATCTTTCAATGATGTATCTAATGCGGGATTTTTCCCGCTGGTGTGACCAGAGTGAAATATTTACAAAACCCGACAATTGGGGAACGAGGAACGCGGTGTGGAAAGGTTTGATGCCATTGTCGTTGGCGCCGGAGCGGCGGGAATGTTTTGCGCAGCGCAGGCGGGCCAGCTTGGCTGCCGCGTCCTGCTGCTGGATAACGGCAAAAAGCCGGGGCGAAAAATTCTGATGTCCGGCGGCGGCCGCTGCAACTTTACCAACATGTATGTTGAACCGGCGGCCTATTTGAGCCAAAACCCGCATTTTTGCAAATCTGCCCTGGCGCGCTACACCCAGTGGGACTTTATCGAGCTGGTCGGTAAATACGGCATCGCCTGGCATGAGAAGACCCTCGGCCAGCTGTTTTGCGATGATTCGGCGGAGCAGATCGTCAATCTGCTGCTCGCGGAATGTGAAAAGGGCGGCGTGCAGATCCGTCTGCGCAGCGAAATCCTCAGCGTGGAGCGCGATGAACAAGGCTACCGGCTACAGGTGAACGGCGAAACGCTGGTGACCAAAAAGCTGGTGATCGCCTCCGGCGGTCTGTCGATGCCGGGGCTCGGCGCCTCGCCGTTTGGCTATAAAGTCGCCGAGCAGTTCGGCCTGAAGGTGCTGCCGACCCGCGCGGGGCTGGTGCCGTTTACCCTCCACAAGCCATTGCTTGAGCAGCTGCAGGTCCTCTCCGGCGTGTCGGTGCCGTCGACCATTACCGCCGAGAACGGCACTCTGTTTCGCGAAAATCTGCTGTTCACCCACCGCGGCCTTTCCGGACCGGCGGTGCTGCAAATTTCCAGCTACTGGCAGCCCGGCGAGTTCGTCACCGTTAATCTGCTACCGGACTGCGATCTTGATGACTTCCTTAACGAGCAGCGCAGCGCGCATCCCAACCAGAGCCTGAAGAACACCCTGGCGATGCAGCTGCCGAAGCGGCTGGTGGAGTGTCTGCAGCAGCTGGGGCAGATACCTGATGTGACGCTCAAGCAACTGAACGTTCGCGATCAGCAGACGCTGGTGGAGACGTTAACCGCCTGGCGCGTGCAGCCGAACGGCACCGAAGGCTACCGGACGGCGGAGGTGACCCTCGGCGGCGTGGACACCAACGAACTCTCGTCGCGTACTATGGAGGCGCGTAAGGCGCCGGGTCTCTACTTTATCGGCGAAGTGATGGACGTTACCGGCTGGCTCGGGGGGTATAACTTCCAGTGGGCGTGGTCAAGCGCCTGGGCCTGCGCGCAGGCGCTGGTGGAAGGGTAATCTACGCGTCCGGGCGCCCTGGTGCCCGGACGTATATGATCAGTTCAACCCAAGAAAATACTGGGCGATTTTGAAATAGATAATCAGCCCGGTGCCATCAATCAGCGTGGCGATAAACGGCGCGGAAACTACCGCCGGGTCAATGCCGATCCGCTTAAGCACCATCGGAATGACCGAGGAGACAATCGCGCTCCACAGGGTAATGCACACCAGCGTCAGGCTGACGATGAGCGTGATTTCCATGCCAATCCCCATCATCCAGGCGCGCAGGCAGCCCGCCAGGCCCAGGGTCAGGGCAATCAGAAACGAGGTCGATACCTCTTTGCGGATCACCCGCCCCATATCGCGCAGTCGCACTTCCCCCAGCGCCATCGAGCGCACCAGCGTCGAGGTGATCTGCGTTCCGCTGTTGCCGCCGGTGCCGATGAGCAGCGGAATAAAGAAGGCCAGCGCGATGGCCGATTCCAGGGCTTCTTCGAAATGCTGCAGTACGCTGCTGGTGTAGGCTTCGGCCACGAACAGCAGCAGCAGCCACACCGAGCGTTTTTTCCACAGCGTCCAGGGGCTGATCTCGAGGTACGGTTTTTCCAGCGGCAGCGTTGCCCCCTGCAGCTGAGCATCTTCGGTGACGTCATCCTCCAGCAGATGGGCGATCTCCTTCTCCATCAGGCAGCCGACCAGCTCGCCTTTATCGACGACGGGGACCAGGTCGAGGCCGCGCTCGCTGAGCTCGGCAATCACCTGCTGGCGCTCATCGTCAGGTTTGACGCGAAACAGGCAGCTGTCCATCAGGTGGCGGATAGACTGGTTGATATCCGTTTCCTGGAGTAGCTTTTTGACCGACAGGCTGCCACGCAGCTTCTTGCCGGCGACGACAAACACCTGCCCGGGAATATCATCGCTGGCCAGCTGGGAGATAAAGTGTTCGCGCGCCTCATGAACGCTGAGATGTTCCTGCAGCGTAATAAAATCGGTACGCATGTACTGGACGATCGCATCGCCGTCGAAGCCAGAGGTCGCCTGATGGGCGGCGCAGAGTTGAATGGAAGACATGTTTAAAAATCCCTATAAAAAATCACTCATAGGGGCGAACAAGACAGGGTTAGCGCAGGCAGATCCCTACGTCCTGGTTTTAGCACTGCATAACGTATCTGAACGGTCATGACCGCCAGAAGTTACCTTGGCAACACCTTGATTCGATGGAAGCCTGTATTTCCCTGAGTGGTCTCTCTCGATACCAACAGGGCGGTAACTTGTATTTATGCAGGAGCCTCGCCATAACGAGATCGTTAAATGAGGCGCCATTATTGGCGAAGCGGGATAATTCACAAAGCGTATAATTTATATGGTTTATCAACTGTTGATAAACCACCCAAGAATTTTCAAATAATTAATCATCCGCTAAACACTGCAAATGCCCATGGCGCACGCCGCGCTGGGCAATCACGTCGTCGGCAAAATGCTGTACCTCGGCCATATCACCTTTCAGCACCGCAATCTCCAGGCAGTCGTCATGACTGATATGTACATGCAGCGTGGCGACGGAGAGATCGTGATGATGATGCTGGGTGGCCACCAGCCGGCTCGCCAGTTCGCGTTTCTCATGTT
The DNA here is from genome assembly GCF_000238715.1 of Klebsiella sp. 4_1_44FAA. Lineage (NCBI taxonomy): Bacteria > Pseudomonadati > Pseudomonadota > Gammaproteobacteria > Enterobacterales > Enterobacteriaceae > Klebsiella > Klebsiella sp. 4_1_44FAA. The sequence continues at coordinate 169,092 of NZ_JH414801.1, read as the reverse complement.
CATACACGTACGACAGGACGGCATACCCGCGCCGTGATTCCGGCGACGGAGGATCCTGGTTGAGGGCGTCGCGCAGAATATCGCGTACCGCCTCCGAACGGTTGTGGTAGCCGCGGCGGGCGCTTAGCGCATCGAGGGCGGCCAGCAGGTCATCATCAAGGGTCAGGGTTACGCGCTGCATGGCATGGCCTCGTTAAGCAGAGTGGCAGGAAAAGGGGGGAGCACCGCCTGCTGGAGCGCCTGTCCGGCAGGGGAACGCAGGCGTAGCGGTAGACTAACCGTTGCGGTTTCGACGATGCGCCCGTGCTCCATCACCAGCACTCGCTGGCAAAAGCGCTCCACCAGCCGCAGGTCATGGGTGATGAACAGGCAGGCGGTGTCAAACTGCGCCTGCAGACGCTTCAGCAGGGCGATAATCTCCGCCTGCAGCAGCAGATCGAGATTTGAAACCGCTTCATCAAGGATCAACAGCTGCGGCCGTACCGCCAGGGCGCGTGCCAGGCAGACGCGCTGCAGCTGTCCGCCGCTGAGCTGCGCCGGGCGCTTATCGAGCAGCGACGGCGCGAGGTCGACGGCCAGCAGCATCTCTTCCACCCGCCGCGCACGCGCCTCACGCGACAAGCACAACAGATGGCGCAGCGGCTCGCTGACGATCTCGCGCACCGTTTTGCGCGGATTCACCGCGCTGAAGGCATCCTGAAATACCAGCTGAATATCACGGCGGAAGGCGCCGATGGCCTCGCCCTTCAGGGCAGTCAGCGGCGTGCCGCGCCAGGCAATATCACCGTGCTGCGGCGTTTCCAGACCCACCAGCATCCGCGCCAGGGTGCTTTTCCCACAGCCGCTGCGTCCGAGCAGGGCCACCGTTTCGCCGGGGGCGATGGCGAGATGGATCGCATGCAGGACCCTGCCGTGGTGAGGATAATCGTGACTCACCCCGGTAGCGCTGAGTAAATTCATGGTGTTTTCTCCAGACCGTATAACGCCAGATGCGCGGCCAGCAGGCGCTGGCTGAGCGGGTGCCGCGGGGCGCTAAATAGCGTATTCACATCGCAGTGTTCAACGAGGCGACCGTTCTCCATCACCGTTACGTGATGCGCCAGCCGCGCCACGACGCCCATGTCATGCGTCACCAGCAGCAGTCCCAGACCGCGCCTGGCGACAATATCCGCCAGCAGGTCGAGGATGCGCGCCTGGGCGATGGCATCGAGATCGGTCGTCGGCTCGTCGGCGATGATAAAGGGCGCGCGGCTGAGCAGGGCGAGAGCGACCATCATCCGTTGCAGCATGCCCCCGCTCATTTCAAAAGGGTAGCGCTTCAGTAGCGCCCGCGGATTGTCCAGACCGACCTCCTCCATCGCTGCCAGCAGCACGGCGTCATTCGTTTCACGACCCGCTGCCCGGCAGGTTTCCCGGGCGTGCGCGGCCATGGTCTGCAGCGGGTTAAAGGCGCTACGCGGGTTCTGCATGATGGTGGCGATGGTCGCCCCGCGCAGCTGTTCGCCGTGCACCGGAATGCCGTCGAGAAGCACCCGGCCGGCGGTTTGCCTGACGCCGGGCGGCAGCAGGCCCAGCGCGGCGGCGCAGGTCAGCGATTTTCCGCAACCACTGCTGCCGAGCAGCGCCAGCACCTGGCCGCGGCGCAGGGTGAAGGAGACGTCGCTGACCAGCGGTCGGTCAGCGGCAAGCGAGATCTGTTCCAGTTGGATCTTCTGCGGCATCAGTGGCTATGCTCCGCGATCAGGTGGGGATCGAGACGATCGCGCAGCGCGTCGCCCAGCAGGTTAAAAGCCATCACGCTGATGAACAGCGCCAGCCCCGGCCAGACCATTTGCAGCGGCTGGGTCCAGATATACTGCCGGGCGTCGTTGATCATCACCCCCCATTCCGCCGTCGGCGCGCTGACGCCGAGACCGAGGAACGACATGCCGGCTACGTGAAGCATCATATGGCCGATATCCAGCGAGGCGAGCACCAGCAGCGAGGGGATCACCGCGCCGGCCAGATGGTCGCTGAACAGCCGCCACTGGCTGGCGCCGCTCAGACGGGCGGCGAGGATAAATTCGCGCTGGCGCAGGGAAACCACCAGGTTACGCACCATTCTGGCGTACCAGGCCCAGTGCGACAGCGCAATGGCGAGGATCACATTGGTCAGCCCGGTACCCAGCACTCCCACCATAAAGAACGATAGGATCGAGGTCGGAAAAGTCATAAACAGTTCGGCGATGCGCATCAGGCCGCGGTCGGCGCGGCCGCCCAGCAGTCCGGCGCAGCCGCCGACCGCCAGGCCGATCAGCAGCACCAGCAGCAGACAAGCCATCACCGCCCCCAGCGAAACGCGGGTGGCGGCCAGCAGGCGTGAGAAAATATCCCGGCCGAGATGATCGGTGCCGAGCCAGTGCGCTGCGCCCGGCGGTAGCAGCCGCTGCTGAAGGTCAATCGCCGCTGGATCCCAGGGCAGCCACCAGCCGCTGCCGATGGCGATGACCGCCAGCAGCGCGATAACCAGCATGGCCAGTTTTACCGGCCAGCGAAAGCTTTGTAGCCCTCTCATGCGCTCACCTCCTCGTGGCGGCGCAGGCGCGGGTCGAGCGCCGCGTTAAGCACATCTACCGCCAGATTAGCCAGCACGAACACCGTCACCATCATCAGGGTAAAGCACTGGATCACCGGGTAATCGCGATTGAAAATGGCGGAAACTGCGTAGCGGCCGACCCCGGGCCAGGCAAAGATATTTTCGATAATCATGGTGCCGCCGATCAGCTCGCCAATGTGCATGCCCATGGCGGTCACCACCGGCAGGGTGGCATTGCGCAGGATATGTCGGCGCTCCACCTGGCGCGCGCTCAATCCGCGCAGCCGCGCCCATATCACGTGACGCTGGCTGGCGGCGTCCAGCATGCTGGCGCGCAGCAGGCGGGCGTTGATCGCCAGCGACATAAAGGCGATGGAGACGGCGGGCAAAATCAGGTGCTGCCAGTCGCCATACCCCATCGCCGGGAGCCACTGCAGATGCACGGAAAAGAGCATCACCAGCAGAAAGGCCAGCCAGAAGTTGGGCATTGAGACGCCGAGGAAGGCAATCAGCCGTACGATATAGTCCGGCAGGCGATCGCGATGGCGCGCCGCCCAGATGCCCAACGGCAGGGAGGTGACGAGGATCAGCGCCAGCGCCGCGCCGGTGAGCAGCAGGGTGGCCGGCAGGAAGTGCAGCAGGTCGTCCAGCACCGGGCGCTGGGTGGCATAGGAGAGACCGAAATCCAGGTGCAGCGCCCGCCATAGCCAGTGCAGATACTGCATTGCCAGCGGCTGGTTGAGCCCCAGCAGCTCGCGGGTCGAGGCAACCATCTCTTCAGTGGGCGGCAGGTTCGACAGGCGTAAATAATCCAGCGCCGGGTCGCCGGCGCCGAGCCGCAGCAGCAGAAAGATGATGGCTGAGGCGGCGAGCAGCAGCGGGATCAGCAGCAGCAGGCGGCGTAAAATATAGCGTAGCATTATGGCGTTACCGGGGTAATCTGGTCGAAAGGGATTTCGCTGGTCACCGGGGCGAACGGGATCTCCCCGACCTCCTGGCGCGCGACCGACATCAGCGAGACATAGCTGATGGGCAGATACACCGCGTCCTGATGCAGACGGGTCAGCACATCATGGTACAGTTTTCTCCGCTGCGCCTCGTCCCCGGTCGTCAGCACTTCACTAATCTCTTTATCAATCAGTGCCTTGTCTGGCAGGCCGCGCTGGGCCTGGTAATCCGCATGCGAAGGGACGCGCATCGAGCTTAAAAAGGCATGCGGATCGTAGGGCGCGCCCCAGGTGCGATTGAAGATCATGCCGAAGCGGCCTTCGCGCTGGCGCGCGTAAATGCTGCTTTCCTCCTCGCCCACCAGGGTGACCTGCACGCCGACCTGCCGCAGATTGGCCTGAATAATTTCGGCCATCGATTTAGCCAGCGCGTCGGTGCCAATAAACGCCAGCTCAATCGCCAACGGTTGCCCGGCTTTTTGTCGCCAGGGCTGGCCCTCCAGCTGCTGCCAGCCGGCCTGTTCCAGCAGGGCGCGGGCTTTTGTCGGGTCGTAACGGCGCGGCGTCAGATTCTGCGGGGCGTAAGGGACGGAGGGGGCAAACAGGGTGTCGGCAACCTGCTGGGTGCCATACAACACGCTATCGACAAGGGTCTGTTTATCGACGGCGTAGTTGAGCGCCTCACGAACCGCCTGCTCGCGGGTCGGGCCCTGGCTGGCGTTTAGCGCCAGCATTACCGTCTCCGCCGGGGCGGACAGGCGCGCCACGTAGCCGGGGTGATGGCGAAAGCGTTCGAAGGTGTCCAGCGGCAGCAGCCCTTCATCGCCGTAGAGCATATCGATTTCCCCGGTTTCGAACGCCACCGCCCGGCTGGTGGCGTCAGGGATCACCTTGATGGTGATTTGCTGTAGCGCGGGTTTGCGACCCCAGTAGCGCTCATTGCGCACCAGCACATCGCGCTGATTGAGCTGCGAGCTTGCCAGCCGCCACGGGCCGGTGCCGATCGGGGCTTTAATGCCCCTGGCGGTGCCGCCATCGATAAACTGCGAGGGGGCGATGAAGCGGAACGGGCGGGGCAGGGCCAGCTCTTGCAGTAAGGGGGCGTAGGCGCTTTTCAGGGTGATCTGCAGCTCGGTGGCGCTGAGGGCCCGCACGTCGGTTATTTGGTTGGCGAGCTCAAGCCAAGCGTGGCGTTGGCGGTTGGCCAGCACCGCCTGAAAATTGGCCGCCGCGGCCTGGGCATTAAACGGTTCGCCGTTGGAGAAGGCCACATCGTCGCGCAGGGTGAACCACCAGGTTTTGCCGTCGGCGGAGTGACGCCAGCGGGTTGCCAGCCAGGGCTGTACGCTGCCGTCAGCCTGATACTTCACCAGCGGTTCATAGACCATGCTTTGGGCAAACATCTGGTTGGGCGTATAGAGATGGGGATTCAGCGGGCCGACGTTAACCGGCCAGGCGGTGGTGAGCTGGTACGGCGCGGCCTGAGCCAGCAGAGGGACGCAGGCGAGCAGCACCAGCAGGGTGAGGCGGATAATAGACAAGACGGCAATCTCAACGACAGGAAAGTATGACGATTTTAGTGATTCATCATACTTTGGGAGTAACCTGGATCAATATTGCGCCGGAAAGTATAAGAAAATCGTATCATTACGCCCAGGCGACCAGCGCCGCCTTACCCCTCAGGGCGTCCGGAACAACGCCAGCAGCGTGGCCACCTGTTCGTCGATCGGCGCCAGGTCCCGCTTGACGATCAGGTGCAGCGGCGTCGCGCGGCGCGCACCATGGCTGAGGGGCAACCGCTTCAGCACGCCCTGATCGAGATGGGGGCGAATGCGCTCCTCCGGCAGCCAGCCGAAGCCGACCTGATACATCACCGCATCAATGGCGGCATCAATGGTGGAGAAGGTCCAGGCGTCTCGCGGCGCCTGGCCATCGCCGCCCTGATCGGCAATGCGCACCAGCGGCCACGGCGCCAGCGCGCTATCCTCCAGCGGTCCGTCCAGCGCGGCGAGAGGGTGGTCGCGGTGGGCGACGGCGATGAAATCAATATTCATCAGCCACTCCCCGCGGCCGGTAATATCCTGGCGGCGGGTCAACACCATCACATCGGCTTCCGTCCGCGCCGCGCTCTCGTCATCCAGGTTTTCCAGCACTTCGGTGAGCCTGACCTGGGTCTGCGGATAGCGCTGCTGAAACTGGCGTAAAATCGCGAACAGCCGCTGGCGCGGGAAAATACTGTCGACCACCAGATCCAGGCGGGTCCGCGCCCCGTTGCGCAGAGTGGCGGCGTGCGTCTCGACGTAGGCGAAGGCCTGCAGCAGCGGCTTGACCTGATTCAGCAGTAGTTCGCCAGCCGGCGTCAGCACCGCCCGCCGGCCGGACGGCGCCAGCAGCGCCACGCCTAAGCGCTCCTGCAGCAGCGCGAGGTTATAGCTTACCGATGACTGACTGCGATTGGTCTCCTCCGCCGCTCTGGCAAAGCTCCCCAATTCCACTACCTTTTCGAGTAACGCCCAATGCTCCAGGGTTGTCTTGTGCATAATCAATCTAAAATTTGAATGTATTTAATCCAAACATAGCGTTATTCATTCATTTTTTAAAGACGTATGCTGTCCTCAACAAAACAGAGGAGAATAAATGATGAGCACTTTCGACAAACATGACCTCAGCGGCTTTATCGGTAAACATCTGGTCTATACCTACGACAACGGCTGGAACTACGAGATTTACGTCAAAAATGGCCACACCCTCGACTACCGTATTCACAGCGGCATCGTCGGCAATCGCTGGGTGAAAGATCAGGAAGCGTACATTGTGCGGGTGGGGGAAAGTATCTACAAAATCTCCTGGACCGAACCGACCGGCACCGACGTCAGCCTGATCGTCAACCTGGGCGACAAACTATTCCACGGCACTATTTTCTTCCCGCGCTGGATCATGAATAACCCGGAAAAAACCATCTGCTTCCAGAACGACCATATTCCGCTGATGAATTCGTATCGCGATGCCGGCCCGGCCTACCCGACGGAAGTGATTGACGAGTTCGCCACTATCACCTTCATTCGCGACTGTGGCGCGGATAATGACGAGGTCATTAATTGCCCGGCGAGCGAATTGCCTGCGGATTTTCCTGCAAATTTGTAATTCAGCAGAAATAACTTTGTGATCTGCGCTAACTTTTTGTCATTAAGCGTGACAATGACAGAATAATAAATTGTGAACTGGTTTAGTTCTCGTTTAATTTCAACTATTGCGTTCCTGTTCTCTTTTTCGTGACAGGAACGCATCTCCGTCAAATTTCTGCCATAAAAAACTCCTACCATACTGTTTATTAAGAATTTATTTCTTATTCCGAAGAAATATTAATTTCTTAATATTATCCTAAGCAAGGTCGACTACATTAATAGTGGTCGAGATACCCTGAAATGGAATGCCGTGTTGAACTCACTTCATTTTAATTTCGTTTAAGTCCGCAGGCGCAGGATATTTTATTCTAACGACCCAGATTCGTGCGTGGGTCATCTACAAAACAGGATGATGATGAGCGATTTTTTGCCTTTTTCGCGCCCGTCGATGGGCGACGCAGAGCTGGCTGCGCTGCGTGAAGTTTTAGCGTCGGGCTGGATCACCACCGGGCCGAAGAATCAGGCACTTGAAGCGGCATTCTGCCAGCTGACCGGCAACCGTCATGCGATTGCCGTCAGTTCAGCGACCGGCGGGATGCATGTGACCCTGATGGCGCTGGGTATTGGCCCCGGCGATGAAGTCATTACGCCGTCCCAGACCTGGGTCTCCACTCTCAATATGATCTGCCTGCTGGGCGCCACGCCGGTGATGATCGATGTCGATAACGACAATCTGATGATTACCCCTGACGCGGTGGAAGCGGCGATCACTTCGCGTACCAAAGCGATAATTCCCGTGCACTACGCGGGCGCGCCAGCCGACATCGACGCCATTCGCGCGGTGGGCGAGCGCCATGGCATTTCGGTGATCGAAGACGCCGCCCATGCGGCCGGTACCCATTATAAAGGCCGCCACGTGGGCTGGCAGGGGACCGCCATTTTCTCGTTCCACGCGATCAAAAACATGACCTGCGCCGAAGGCGGGCTGATTGTCACCGACGACGACGAGCTGGCCTCCCGCATCCGTAGCCTGAAATTCCATGGCCTGGGCGTGGACGCTTATGATCGCCAGACCCACGGCCGCGCGCCGCAGGCGGAGGTGATCACCCCGGGCTTCAAGTACAACCTTGCCGATATCAACGCCGCTCTGGCGCTGGTCCAGCTGGAAAAACTGAGCCACGCCAATCAGCGCCGGACCGAGATTGCCCAGCGCTACCTGCGCGAGCTGGCGGACACGCCGTTTAAACCGCTGAGCGTCCCGACCTGGGATCACCAGCACGCCTGGCATCTGTTTATCATCCGCGTCGATGAGGCCGCGTGCGGCATCAGCCGCGACGCGCTGATGGAAAAGCTGAAGGCGATGGGCATCGGCACCGGCCTGCACTTCCGTGCGGCCCATACGCAAAAATATTACCGCGAGCGCTTCCCTGAGGTTTCCCTGCCGAATACCGAATGGAACAGCGCCCGCATCTGCTCTCTCCCGTTGTTCCCGGATATGACCGATGACGATGTCACTCGCGTTATCTCCGCACTGCGCCAGTTGTCAGGACGTTGATATGCTTACTTACCCTCCCGTGAAGAAGGTCTCGGTGGTTATCCCGGTTTATAACGAACAGGATAGCCTGCCGGAACTGCTTCGTCGTACGGATGCCGCCTGCGCCACCCTGGGGCGGCAATATGAAATTCTGTTGATCGACGATGGCAGCAGCGACGATTCCGCGCGCATGCTCACCGAAGCCGCCGAGGCGGAAGGCAGCCACGTCGTCGCCGTGCTGTTAAACCGTAACTACGGCCAGCACTCGGCGATCATGGCCGGCTTCAGCCATGTAACCGGCGATCTGATTATTACCCTCGACGCCGACCTGCAAAACCCGCCGGAGGAGATCCCGCGGCTGGTGGCGAAGGCTGATGAAGGTTACGACGTGGTGGGCACCGTCCGCCAGAACCGTCAGGACAGCATCTTCCGTAAAACCGCGTCGAAGATGATCAACCGCCTGATCCAGCGCACCACCGGCAAAGCGATGGGCGACTACGGCTGCATGCTGCGCGCTTACCGCCGCCATATCATCGACGCCATGCTCAACTGCCATGAGCGCAGCACCTTTATCCCGATCCTGGCGAATACCTTCGCCCGGCGCGCGGTGGAGATCCCGGTGATGCACGCCGAGCGCGAATTCGGCGACTCCAAATACAGCTTTATGCGCCTGATCAACCTGATGTACGACCTGGTGACCTGTCTGACCACCACGCCGCTGCGTCTGCTCAGCATTTTCGGCAGCGTGATTGCCCTGCTGGGCTTCGCCTTCGGCCTGCTGCTGGTGGTGCTGCGCCTGGCCTTCGGCCCACAGTGGGCGGCGGAAGGGGTGTTTATGCTCTTCGCCGTGCTGTTCATGTTCATCGGCGCCCAGTTTGTCGGTATGGGCCTGCTCGGGGAGTATATCGGCCGCATCTATAACGACGTGCGCGCCCGCCCCCGCTACTTTATTCAACGTGTTGTTCGCCAGCCGGAAACGGCATCTAAAGAGGAAGATCGTTCATGAAAGCCGTAGTCTTCGCTTATCACGATATGGGCTGCACCGGTATCCAGTCCCTGCTGGACGCCGGGTATGATATCGCTGCTATTTTCACCCACCCGGATAACCCTGGCGAAAACCATTTCTTTGGCTCCGTGGCGCGCCTTGCCGCCGAGCAGGGTATTCCGGTGTGGGCGCCGGAAGACGTGAACCATCCGCTGTGGATTGAGCGTATCCGCGAGATGAAGCCGGACGTGCTGTTCTCCTTCTACTATCGCAACCTGCTGGGCGATGAGATCCTCAATCTGGCGCCGAAAGGGGCGTTCAACCTGCACGGTTCGCTGCTGCCAAAATATCGCGGCCGCGCGCCGCTGAACTGGGTGCTGGTCAATGGCGAAAGCGAAACCGGCGTCACCCTGCACCGGATGGTGAACCGCGCAGACGCTGGCGATATCGTCGCCCAGCAGGCCGTGGCGATTGGCGCGGATGACACTGCCCTGACGCTGCATCGTAAGCTGTGCGCCGCCGCCACTGAGCTGCTGAGCCGGGCGCTGCCGGCGATCCTCGCCGACACCACCGATGAGCGTCCGCAGGATCACAGCCAGGCAACCTATGTGGGGCGTCGTACCCCGGAAGATGGCCGGCTGGACTGGGAGCTGCCGGCGCAGACCCTGCACAATCTGGTGCGTGCGGTCTCGGATCCGTGGCCGGGCGCCTTCGGCTACGCCGGAGCGAACAAGTTTATCGTCTGGAAATCCCGCGTTCGCCACGATTTGCCAGCAGCTAAACCGGGCACCGTGCTCTCCATTGCTCCGCTGATCGTCGCGTGCCAGGACGGGGCGCTGGAGATTGTCACCGGCCAGACCGAACGCGGCGTGTACATGCAGGGCGCTCAGCTGGCGCAGGCGCTGGGCCTGGTGTCCGGGGCGGTGATCAGCAGCAAACCGGTGGTGGCGATTAAGCGTCGCACCCGGGTGCTGATCCTCGGCGTCAACGGCTTTATCGGTAACCACCTGACCGAGCGCCTGCTGCAGGACGACAACTATGAGATTTACGGTCTGGATATCGGCTCCGACGCCATCAGCCGTTTTCTCGACTGTCCGCGTTTCCACTTTGTGGAAGGCGATATCAGCATTCACTCCGAGTGGATCGAGTATCACATTAAGAAATGCGACGTGGTGCTGCCGCTGGTGGCCATCGCCACGCCTATCGAATACACCCGCAACCCGCTGCGCGTGTTCGAGCTGGATTTCGAAGAGAACCTGAAAATCATCCGCGACTGCGTAAAATACAATAAGCGCATTATCTTCCCGTCGACCTCGGAAGTGTACGGCATGTGCACCGACAAAAATTTCGACGAAGATAGCTCCAACCTGGTGGTGGGGCCGATCAACAAACAGCGCTGGATCTACTCGGTCTCCAAGCAGCTGCTGGATCGTGTGATCTGGGCCTATGGCGATAAGAATGGCCTCAAGTTCACCCTGTTCCGTCCGTTCAACTGGATGGGGCCGCGGCTGGATAACCTTAATGCCGCGCGTATCGGTAGCTCCCGCGCCATCACTCAGCTGATCCTCAACCTGGTGGAAGGGTCGCCGATCAAGCTTATCGAAGGCGGCAAGCAGAAGCGCTGCTTCACCGACATCAGCGACGGTATCGAAGCGCTGTTCCGCATCATCGAGAACAAAGACGGCCGCTGCGACGGGCAGATCATTAACATCGGCAACCCGGATAACGAAGCGAGTATCAAAGAGCTGGCCGAAATGCTGCTCGCCTGCTTCGAACGTCATCCGCTGCGCGATCGCTTCCCGCCGTTCGCCGGCTTCCGTGAAGTTGAAAGCAGCGATTACTACGGAAAGGGCTACCAGGACGTTGAGCATCGTAAGCCGAGCATCCGCAACGCCAAACGCTGCCTGAACTGGGAGCCGAAGGTGGAGATGGAAGAAACGGTCGAACACACGCTGGACTTCTTCCTGCGCACGGTTGAACTGGTGGACGATAAAAATCCATGAAACAGGTCGGCTTACGCATAGATGTCGATACCTTTCGCGGCACGCGGGACGGCGTTCCGCGGCTGCTGGAGCTGCTGGGCCGGCATGGGATCCAGGCAAGCTTCTTCTTCAGCGTCGGGCCGGACAATATGGGGCGCCATCTGTGGCGCCTGGTAAAACCGAAGTTTCTGTGGAAGATGCTGCGTTCCAGAGCCGCCTCGCTGTACGGCTGGGATATTCTGCTGGCCGGCACCGCCTGGCCGGGGCGCCGCATCGGCGCAGGGAACGAAGCGGTGATCCGCGCCGCCGCCGAATCTCATGAAGTCGGCCTGCACGCCTGGGACCACTACAGCTGGCAGGCGTGGAGCGGCGTCTGGCCGCAGGAACGGCTGGCGCTGGAGGTTGAGCGCGGCCTGCTGGAGCTCGAGCGCATCATCGGCCGGCCGGTGACCTGCTCGGCCGTCGCCGGCTGGCGCGCCGATCAGCGGGTGGTTAAAGCCAAAGAATCCTTCGATTTTCTCTACAACAGCGACTGTCGCGGCACGCGGCCGTTTCTGCCCCAGCTCGGCAGCGGCGTCTCTGGTACCGTGCAGATCCCGGTCACGTTGCCGACCTGGGACGAGGCGGTGGGCACGGCGGTGGATATCGCCGGCTTTAACCGCTACCTGCTGGACTGCATCCATCGCGATGCGGGCGTGCCGGTCTATACCATTCACGCTGAAGTGGAAGGCATTGCCTACGCCGATCAGTTCAATGAACTACTGACCATGGCGGCGGAAGAAGAAATTCAGTTTTGCCCACTGAGCCAGCTGCTGCCCGCTGACTTTAGCGAGCTGCCCTCAGGCAAAGTGGTTCGTGGTGAACTGGCTGGCCGGGAAGGCTGGCTCGGACGTGAACAATTACTGACTTCGGGTATTTGATGAAAAGCATTCGCTATGGCGTCTCTCTGATTGCGCTGTTTGCGCTGTATTATCTGCTGCCGCTCAATTTCCGTTTGCTCTGGCAACCCGACGAAACCCGCTACGCGGAGATCAGCCGTGAAATGCTGGCCACCGGCGACTGGGTGGTACCGCATTTTCTCGGCCTGCGCTACTTCGAAAAACCGATTGCCGGTTACTGGATCAACAGTATTGGTCAGTGGCTGTTTGGCCATAATAACTTCGGCGTACGCTTCGGGTCGGTCTTCGCTATCACCATGACCGCCCTGCTGGTGGCCTGGCTGGCGTGGCGGATCTTTCGTGATAAGCGGGTAGCTATCCTGTCGCCGATTATCTTCCTCACCGCGATGCTGGTGTATGCGATTGGCACCTATGCGGTGCTGGACCCGATGATCACCCTGTGGCTGGCGCTGGCGATGTGCAGCTTCTGGGGCGCGGCGCAGGCGCACAGCCGCAGCGGCAAAATACTGAGCTACGTGCTGCTGGGCGTCGCCTGCGGGATGGGGGTGATGACCAAAGGCTTCCTGGCGCTGGCGGTGCCGGTGGTGGGCGTTCTGCCGTGGGTGATCGCCCGTAAACGCTGGCGTGAAGTGCTGACCTACGGCTGGCTGGCGGTAATCGTCTGTACGCTGGTGGTGCTGCCCTGGGGGCTGGCTATCGCTCAGCGCGAGCCGGACTTCTGGCGCTACTTCTTCTGGGTCGAGCATATTCAGCGTTTTGCTGAAAAAGACGCCCAGCACAAAGCGCCGTTCTGGTACTACATCCCGTTCCTGATCGCCGGCAGTCTGCCGTGGCTGGCCCTGCTGCCGGGGGCGCTAAAGCGCGGCTGGCTTGAGCGCGATGAGGCCCGCGGCGCGCTGTATCTGTTAGGTTGGGTGGCGATGCCGTTCCTGTTCTTCAGTATCGCCAAAGGCAAACTGCCGACCTATATTCTGCCGTGCTTTGCGCCGCTGTCGATCCTGATGGCCCGCTACGCGCTGGAGGCCGCAAAGACCGGCGCGAAAGCGTTGCGCATCAACGGTATGATCAACCTGGGCGTTGGTTTGCTGGGGCTTATCGCCGTGCTGGTGGTCTCGCCGTGGGGCTTCATGCATAAGCCGGTGTGGACCAAGATTGAGCTGTATAAATGTCTGCTGGCGGCGATCGCTTTTGCCGTCTGGGCGCTGATGGGCTGGCTGGCGATGAAAGACTCTGGCCGCCGCTGGAGCCTCGCCGCGCTCTGTCCGCTCGGCCTGGCGCTGCTGGTGGGCTTCGCCATCCCGGACCGGGTTATCGACAGCAAACAGCCGCAGTTCCTTGTGGAGATCGTCAGCGAATCCCTGCAGCCCAGCCGTTACGTCCTGACCAACAACGTTGGGATCGCCGGCGGCCTGGCCTGGGAGCTGAAGCGAAGCGATATTATTATGTTCGACAAACAGGGTGAGCTGAAGTACGGTCTCGACTGGCCGGATGCTCAGGGAAGCTTTGTCAGCCAGGCCGGTTTTGCCGACTGGCTGGCCGCGCATCGTCAGCAGGGGCCGGTCTCGCTGGTGCTGTTGATGGATAAAGGAGAGAGTATGCTCGACTTACCGTTACCGAAACCGGATAACGCCTACGAGCTGGGCCGGGTCGTTTTCCTTCAGTACCTGCCGCAATGAGCGTCTGGATCTGTCTGGTGTGCGCCAGCCTGCTGAGCTGCGCCGGACAGCTCTGCCAGAAACAGGCGACCCGCCCGTCCCGTCGCGGACGGCGGAGTCGTCATATACTCTTCTGGTTGGGGATGGCGCTGTTATGTCTGGGCTGCGGCATGCTGCTGTGGCTGAGCGTCCTGCAGTCTATTCCGGTCAGCATCGCCTATCCGATGCTGAGTCTGAATTTCGTCTGGGTTACCCTCGCGGGCTGGGGCATCTGGCATGAGCCGGTCGCCCGTCGCCACTGGCTTGGCGTCGGGTTGATCGTCGTGGGCATTGTCATTCTGGGGACCAGCGTCTGATGGGCTTTTTCTGGGCATTACTCAGCGTCGGCCTCGTCAGCGCCGCGCAGTTGCTGCTGCGCAGCGCCATGGTGGCCTTGCCGCCGCTGACCGATATTGTGGCATTTCTCCAGCATCTGCTGCATTTCCAGCCCGGGACTTTCGGCCTGTTTTTCGGCCTGCTGGGCTACCTGCTGTCGATGGTCTGCTGGTACTTTGCCCTCCATCGCCTGCCGCTGTCGAAAGCGTATGCGCTACTGAGCCTGAGCTATATCCTCGTGTGGGCCGCCGCCATCTGGCTGCCCGGCTGGCATGAGCCGTTCTACTGGCAATCGCTGCTGGGCGTGGCGATCATCGTCGCCGGCGTATTGACCATCTTCTGGCCGGTGAAACGCCGCTAGCCGGGGAGCCGGCTTTTGGGACGGCCCGGGCCGAGCAGGATCGCCAGCTTGCTGCCTCCGACGGTGGTTTCCATCCAGATTTTACAGACGCTGGTTAACGGCACCGAGAGCAGCATTCCCACCGGCCCCAGCAGCCAGCCCCAGACCAACAACGACAGGAACACCACCAGGGTCGACATCCCCAGCCGGTGGCCCATCATGCGCGGCTCCACCATGTTGCCCAGCACCATATGCACCACCAGAAACAGCGCCCCTACCAACAGGCACTCATAGATGCCGCTGAACAGCAGCGCCTGCAGCATGGGGGGGATAGCGGAGATGGCGGAGCCAATGTTCGGCACATAGTTCAGCAAAAACGCCAGCACCCCCCACATCAGGGCGAACTGTACCCCCATCGCCAGCAGCCCCAGCCAGACAATCAGCCCGGTCCACAGGCTAATCAGCGTCTTCAGCGCCAGATAATGGGTGACGCCTTTCAGCGCCCGGTGCAATCCGGCGATATGCAGGCGCGGGTTATTGAGGGCAAAACGCAGTTTGTAGGGCAGGTGGCGAACCTCAAACAGCATAAAGATCACCGTCATCACCAGCAGCACGATGCTGGCCATCGCCCCGGAAAGCTGGGTCATCAGCGTCGTGGCCCAGGTCATCAGCCGTTCTGAATCCATGCGCCGCAGCATCCGCTCCGGATTGATATGCAGATTAAGGAAGGGGAGATACTCCTGGAGCTGGAGGATCTTGCGCGTCAGGGCGCGGTTGAAATCGGGCAGCATGGCGACAAAGTCATTGAGCGACGCCGCCAGCACGCCGAGCAGCGCGGTGAGCATCACCAGCATCGCCGTCACCACCAGGGTAATGGCGAACGGACGCCGCACCCCGCGGCGAATGAACCAGGTGACCAGCGGGTTGAGAACAATAGCGAAAAACAGCGCCAGCAGCAGCTGCACCAGGATATCGGCGGCGGCGTGGATCCCGGCGAGGATAATCACCAGCGCCGCCAGCTTAAGTAAAATATGAAGCCCGGCTTTATCAGCCTGCGGAGGGGACATAGGTATTCCTTTTATGAGTCGCGCCAGATAAGTGTAGCGGTTCGCCGACTGCCAATATTCCGAAAGGAGGGCTGCTTTTCCGCCGACAGCGTGGTAATAGTGAAAGCTGGTTGTCGAAATCTGGTGGAACCTGATGCCCGAACCCGTCGCCGAACCGGCGCTTAATGGACTGCGCCTCAATCTGCGGATTGTCTCTGTCGTTATCTTTAACTTTGCCAGCTACCTCACCATCGGCCTGCCGCTGGCGGTGCTGCCCGGCTATGTGCATGATGTCATGGGCTTTAGCGCTTTCTGGGCCGGGCTGGTGATTAGCCTGCAATATTTCGCCACGCTGCTCAGCCGCCCGCATGCCGGGCGCTATGCCGACCTGCTGGGGCCCAAAAAGATTGTCGTCTTCGGCCTCGGCGGCTGCTTTTTGAGCGGTTTGAGCTATCTGCTGGCCGCCTGGGGCAGCGGCTGGCCACTGATTAGCCTGCTGCTGTTATGCCTCGGACGGGTGATCCTTGGTATCGGCCAGAGCTTCGCCGGCACAGGCTCGACGCTGTGGGGCTTCGGCGTGGTCGGTTCGCTGCATATCGGGCGGGTGATCTCGTGGAACGGGATTGTGACCTATGGGGCGATGGCGATGGGCGCGCCGCTCGGCGTGCTGTGCTATTCGCACATTGGCCTCAGCGGTCTGGCCGGGGTCATTATGGCGGTAGCGCTGGTGGCTATCCTCTGCGCGCTGCCCCGCGCGGCGGTGAAGGCTGCCAAAGGCAAAGCGATGTCGTTTCGCGCGGTGCTCGGCCGGGTCTGGCCCTACGGCATGGCGCTGGCGTTGGCCTCCGCCGGCTTTGGGGTGATCGCCACCTTTATCACGCTATTTTATGACGCCAAAGGTTGGGACGGCGCGGCTTTCGCGCTGACATTATTCAGCTGCGCGTTCGTTGGCGCGCGGCTGCTGTTTCCCAACGCCATTAACCGACTCGGCGGGCTGAACGTGGCGATGCTCTGCTTTAGCGTGGAGGCGATCGGCCTGCTGCTGGTCGGCTTTGCCGATACGCCGATGATGGCGAAAATCGGTACTTTCCT
>NZ_JH414801.1:27639-152113 GCF_000238715.1 Klebsiella sp. 4_1_44FAA | reverse complement strand
TACCGTGTTTATGGATTTGTCGTTGGGCGTCAGCGGGCCGCTGGCCGGATTGCTGATGGCGTGGACCGGGATCTCGATGATTTATCTCGCCGCGGCGGGGCTGGTGATGGCGGCGCTGCTGTTGGGCTGGCGGCTAAAAAAACGGCCCCCGGTTAGCGAACCGGAGGCCAGCGCACCAGGCCAGTAATTACTGGATGGTGAGGGTGTTGATGATGCTTTCCGCTTCGGTCTGCGCCTGCTGCTGGTTATCCGCCGGCAGGGTGACCTGCAGGGTCAGCAGCTTGTCATCCACTTTGCCGAGGATCACGGAAGACCAGGCGGTCTGCCCCTTGGCGGAGATAATGCTGTCCAGCTGCTGCAGGGTATGGCCTTTAATCTCCAGCGGTTTATTGCTCACCACCTGCAGCTGCGGGTCGCGGCTGCGCTGCTGATCTTCCAGGCGTTTCGCCAGCACCGCCAGATCTTCATTGGTGCTGTCGCCGACGATGACGATGACCGCTTTCTGGCCGGTAGCGTCAGAGTAGACGTGCATATTGTTCGCCTGGGTACCCAGTTTGCCGCTCTGGTCGGCCATGCCCGCAGGCAGGGTGAAGCTCAGCTTGCCATCCAGCAGGCTGATTGCCTGGCCGCTGGCATTGCTCTCCGCTGCTGCGCCAACGGTTGGCGCTTTTGAATCGCTGTTATCGCAGGCGGCAAGCCCCATCACCAGCAGGCCAATACCGACATATTTAACCAAATTGCGCATTGACATCTTCCTTTCGATAAACGGCCACTAATGGCTCATCCGGCTATCTTAACACATCAGCCCGCGAGTACCTTTAACTCGGCTGTAATGCCGACAAATCAGATTTATCCGCCAGTCTTTTCAACAGCATATTTAACAGCACGCCGTACATCGGCAGGAAGAAAATGATGCTGATAAGCACTTTAAAGCTGTAGTCGACGAGGGCGATTTCCCCCCAGTGGGCGGCCATAAACGGGTCCGGGCTGCGCCAGAAAGCGATAAAGAAAAACGCCACGGTATCGCTGATGTTGCCGAACAGCGTCGAGGCGGTAGGGGCCAACCACCAGCGGCGGCTCTGCCGCAGGCGGTTAAAGACGTGAACGTCGAGGATCTGCCCCAGCGCATAGGCCATAAAGCTGGCGACGGCGATGCGCGCGACGAAGAGATTAAAGGTGCCCAGCGCGGCAAAGCCCTGCCATTCGCCCATGTAGAACAGCGCGGAGATGCCGTAAGAGATGGCCAGCGCCGGGACCATCACCGCGAAAATGATGCGTCGCGCCAGCGGGGCGCCAAAAATCCGCACCGTCAGGTCGGTGGCGAGGAAAATAAACGGAAAACTAAACGCGCCCCAGGTGGTATGGAAACCAAAGATGGAGATCGGCAGCTGAACCAGATAGTTGCTGGAGGTGATGACCAGCAAATGAAATAGCGAAAGCCAGACGAGCGCTTTTTTGCGCTGTACGGTAGTAAACGGATTCATATTGTGACCTTTTTATGCCCGTCATGCTTCAGGTGAATGAGCAATCGGCAGCGGAACGTTGGGGTGAGGGAACCCAATTAAAAACGGCTGCATGATACTGCGTTGCCGGCGTAATGCAATGGTTGTTTTTCGCGCAAACGTTAACCTGGCTTGCGTACTGGCGAGCAGGGGGTAAACTAGGGCCGTTTTGTTGACGTGAGACTAAAATGAGCGAACTTTTCTCCACTCCTGACCACACCCTGGATGCCCTGGGACTCCGCTGCCCGGAGCCGGTCATGATGGTGCGTAAAACCGTGCGGACGATGCCGGTGGGCGAGACGCTGCTGATTATTGCTGACGATCCGGCCACCACCCGCGATATCCCGGGATTCTGCCGCTTTATGGAGCATGAGCTGGTGGCCCAGGAAACCGAAGCCCTGCCGTACCGCTACCTGATCCGCAAAAGCCACTGAGCCTCTCCCGGATGGCGGCGCGTAGCGCCTTATCCGGGCTACCCGACGGTCTGGAACCGTAGCCC
Source organism: Klebsiella sp. 4_1_44FAA (assembly GCF_000238715.1). NCBI lineage: Bacteria > Pseudomonadati > Pseudomonadota > Gammaproteobacteria > Enterobacterales > Enterobacteriaceae > Klebsiella > Klebsiella sp. 4_1_44FAA. Next base: position 150,112 of record NZ_JH414801.1, on the reverse strand, counting down.
TGCTAAGCGTAGCGCGAGCAGGGAAGCCGGTATCGATGCTACAACTTCTTACGCAATAACCGCAGCGCGTTAGCCGTTACCAGCACGGTGGCGCCGGTATCCGCCAGCACCGCCAGCCACAGACCGGTCAGGCCGAGCAGGGTGGTGACGAGGAAAATCCCCTTCAGCCCTAAGGCAATCGCGATGTTCTGGCGGATATTGGCGTGGGTGGCGCGCGCCAGGGAAATCATCTGCGCCAGGCCGGTCAGACGGTTATGGGTCAGCGCGGCGTCGGCCGTCTCCAGCGCCACGTCGGTTCCGCTGCCCATGGCGATGCCGATGGTGGCCGCTTTCATCGCCGGCGCGTCGTTGATACCGTCCCCGACCATCGCCAGCGGCGCGTCGGCATTCAGCGCTATCACCGCGTTGACCTTGTCCGCCGGTAGCAGACCGGCGCGGAATTCCAGCCCCAGTTCGCTGGCGATGGCCGCCGCGGCGCGCGGGTTATCCCCGGTAAGGATCACCCCCTGAACGCCCAACTGATGTAAAGCATTCACCGCCTGACGCGCGTCGTCGCGCAGGGTATCGCGCAGCGCCAGAATGCCGAGCAGCTTCTCGCCGCGCATCACCAGCACTACCGTTTGCCCGGCGCTTTCCAGCTGCTGGATCTGCGCCTCATGCTCTGCCGGGGCGGCTTTGCTGGCTGCGCAGATCAGGATGCGGCTGCCGTTGACTTCGGCTTCGATACCAGAGCCCGCCAGCGCCCGCTGGCCGCTGGCAAGCGGAATGCTCAGCTGACGCCGCTGCGCTTCACGGACGATAGCCTGCGCCAGCGGGTGGCTGGAGCCTTGCTCCACCGCCGCCGCCAGCGCCAGCAGCGCGTTGTCGTCAACTTCGGCCGTGGCAATAACCGAAGTCACCTGCGGCTGGCCGACGGTCAGGGTGCCGGTTTTATCGAACGCCACCTGGCGCACCTGGCCCAGCTGCTCCAGCGCCGCGCCGCCTTTGATTAGCGCCCCGCGGCGGGCGGCGACCGCCAGGCCGGAGGTGATGGCCGCCGGCGTGGAGATGACCAGCGCGCACGGACAGCCGATCAGCAGCAGCGTCAGCCCTTTATAAATCCACGGCAGCCAGGCGCTGGCGAAGAACAGCGGCGGGACAATGGCGACCAACAAGGCCACCACCATAATGGCCGGGGTGTAGATCCGGCTGAAGCGGTCGATGAAGCGCTCGATCGGCGCCCGACGCTCCTCAGCCTCTTCAATCAGCTTCAGGATGCGGTCGATGGCGCTGTCGCCCGGTTCGGATATCACGGTAAGCTGCACCAGGCGGTCGACGCTGGTGGCGCCCGCCGCTACCCGTTCCCCGGCCTGACGTTCCACCGGCACCGACTCGCCGGTCAGGGCGCTTTCATCAAAGCTGGCAAACGGCGACAGCAGCTGGCCATCCGCCGGCAGACGCCCGCCGGCAGCCACTTCAATCACATCTCCGGGACGCAGGTCGCGCTGGGCGACGGTTTCCCGTACGCCGTTGCGCAGACGGATGGCGGTGTCGGGCTTCAGCGCCATCAGCGCGCTCACCCCCTGCCGTGCGCGGCTGGCGGCCCAGCCTTCGAGACGCTCGCCGATCAGGAACAGCAGCAGGACCATCGCCGCCTCCGCGGTGGCGCCGATAAACAGCGCCCCGATGGCGGCGACGCTCATCAGCGTTTCAATGGCGAACCAGCTCCCGCTCTTGATCAGGCGCAGCGCCTGGCGGGCAACCGGCCACAGGCCAACCAGGGTGGTGGCAATAAAGGCCAACTGACCGGCAGGGTGGTTGGCCTGCTCCAGCCCCCAGCTCAAGGCCATCATGATAACCAGCGTCAGTAACGGCAGATTGTCGCGCAGCAGCGACCCTCGGGTTTGCTCTGCTGCGGGAGCATCGGCATCGCGCAGCGTATACCCCGCCTGGCGGACCGCGTTCTCAACCTGAGCGCGGACATCGCCCTCGGCGTTAACCAGCAGCTTTTCTGTGGCGAACAGCACCTGGACCTGACTGACCCCGGGCACCTGACGGACCGCGGTTTCCACCTTGCGGGCGCAGGCGGCGCAGTCCATGCCATCAACTTGCCAGCTATAGCGGGCGTCGCTAAGCGCTTCGGCGGCAGGGGCGGACTCTGTGGCGCAGGCGTGATCTGTACAGCAGCTCTCCGCCGGGGCGGTTGCTGGCCGCATGGTGAAAGACGAGAATTGTGGAACTTTTTTATCCTGCGCGTCTGGAGTCGACATGGCACCCTCCGGGAAATGATAATTTTCTCATTAGCCGTAGGATACACTCTGGAGTCGACTCCAGAGTCAAGAACTAAATTACAGGTACAGCGCGCGCACGATCAGGAAGTGGCCGGCAAAGTAGAACGCGGCGGCGATGGCGTTATCGGCGCGGAAGCGGCGACGATAGTGGCTCACCAGCCACACGGCATTGCTCAGCAGCAGCAGGGCTGCGCCGGCGAAACCGGACAGCGCGGTGTTGGTGGGGCGGGCAAACCACAGCTCGCCGGCCAGCCAGACCATTACCAGCGTCATTCCGATAAAGGTCAGCACCGGCATTTTCATCTCTTCCAGCCGACTCCAGATCACCGCCATTAGCAGGGCGCCGAATACCAGCAGCACCAGCGGCAGCGGCCAGAAGAACGACAGCGTCAGCTGGCTGGCGAACCAGATGGTATACAGCAGATGTGACAGGAAGAAAGCGCCCACCGCGTACATCACCCGCTGGCGCGGCAGCAGGGTCAGGGCGTCGCCGAGCAGCGAGGCGCACAGGCCAGCCAGCACCAGATAGCTGATGGCATTGAACATCGGCGCCTGCCAGGCCAGTAACAGCAACAGAATCAGGGTGACAGGTTTAAAAACCCAGCGTCGCCATGCCGGCCCACGATAGGATGCATCGACATAAAGCCATGCGGAGAAACAGACAGCAATAAATGACCAAAGCATAGTAAGTCCCTGTATCTGTTATCATAAAGAAAGTTACGGATGCGTGATGCTACTACTCAGTGTAGTGGTTTGGCGTAGCAGATGACAATGTTATTCCCGACGCAGTATGCTGATTCCTGATATTTTTTATGGGTAACCCTAATGAGTAAAATGCCCCTCTTTTTTGTTCTGGTCGTCGCGGTGATTGTGGTGGCGGCTTCGTTTCGCTATGTCCAGCAGCGCCGTGAGAAACAGGCGAATGACGCCGCGCCGTTGCTACAAAAGCGGGTTATCGTCAGCAATAAACGGGAAAAAGTGATTAACGATCGGCGCTCGCGGCAGCAGACGGTGACGCCCGCAGGCAGTGAGATACGCTATGAAGCGAGCTTTCGCCCCGAAAACGGTGGGCTGGAGGTGGTGTTTCGCCTTGACGCGCCGCAATATCACGCGCTGAGCGTCGGCGATCGTGGGATGTTGAGTTATAAGGGCACAGCGTTCGTGGCGTTTACGCCCGATCCCTGAGCCCTTTTCAGGACTATTTTTTCAGCGTCGCCTTCAGTTTTTTCTGCCAGGCGACGAGCTCAAACACGCCGAAAATAAAAATGCGGATTTGCTCAAAGCGGCTCAGCGGCGGCGCCTCTTTCGGCTGCGTCGCCTTGAGCAGCGTCAGCTGCAGACCGTGCATCAGGATCATGAAAATCAGCGCGACGTTGACAAAGATATTCAGCGGCTTCGGGAAGGGCTGAAACAGATTCAATAACAGAAAGGCCCAGACGCACAGCATCAGCAGGCGGCCTAAATTAATCAGCATGGTGCTCTCCTTGGGCCTCACGTTGGTAAAGACGGTAGGCGACCTGTCCGGCCACTTTTTCACGATACAATTGCCAGTTAGCCGGCACCGGCGGTAAGCCGTTTTCGACTTCGCTTTCGACGTACACCAGGGCCTCATCGGCCAGCCAGCCTTGTGTCTCCAGCAGACGTAGCGTCTCCTCCAGCAGCCCCTGACGGAACGGCGGGTCGACGAACACGATCTGGTGCGGGGTCCCCGGCTGGCTCAGGAAGCTGAGGGTGTTGGTGGTGATCACCTTGCCGCGATCCGCTTTCAGGGTGGCGAGATTTTTTTGCAGCTGCTGGGCTACGCCGCGCTCCATCTCCAGCAGCGTGGTGCTGGCCGCATAGCGGGACAGCGCTTCCAGCCCCAGCGCGCCGCTGCCGGCAAAGCAATCGAGGCAGTGCGCGTCAACAATGGACGGCGCCAGCCAGTTAAAAAGGGTTTCGCGAACCCGGTCGGTGGTCGGCCGCAGGCCCGGGCTCTCCGGCACCGGTAATTTACGGCCGCGCCATTGCCCGCCGATGATGCGGATCTGGCCGCTGCCCGCGTGGTTTGGTTTTTTCATCTCTCTGCTCAAGTCTCAACTTCCAGCCTGCTATTCTAGCGATCGACGGCGGTTGACGAAACCTTAATCCGGGGGCGGTGCTGCGAGTTAAGTTAAGTGATAGACTATCCAACTAATTTCATCATTTTTTCAGCTTCTGATGAAGATGCGCCATGAATAAACAGCGAGGAGTGTGGTCGCAAATGGCAAAAGAGAAAAAACGTGGCTTCTTTTCCTGGCTGGGCTTTGGACAGAAAGAACAGGCACAGGAAACCGAGACTGAGCAAAAAGTAGAAGAACAGCAAGCGGTTGCCGAAGAGATACCGGCGGTTGAAACCCCTGCTGAGCCGAGCGCGCCGAAAGCAGACCCGGCGGCGTTTGCCGAAGACGTCGTCGAAGTGACCGAGACGGTGGTCGAAAGCGAAAAAGCGCACCTCGCGGAGCCTGCCAGCGCGCAGGAAGAAGAGTGGGTGGAAACGCCTGCTCTGACCGAAGAAACGCCTGTTGTTGAACCGGAGCCCGCGGTCAGCGAACCGCCTGAACAGCCTGCGGTGGTTGAGCCGCTGGCGGAAGAGGTTATCGCCGAACCGGTGGTGGCGGAAGCCGTAGCAGAGCAGCCTGTGGAAGGCATCGTTGTCCAGCCGCAGGAGACAGAAGCGCCCGAAGAGGACGCGCCGTTAAGCGATGAAGAGCTGGAAGCGCAGGCGCTGGCGGCCGAAGCGGCAGAAGAGGCGGCGGTAGTGGTGCCGGCGCCCGAGGACGAGGCGCCGCTTGAAGCGCTGGCTCAGGAGCAGGAAAAACCGACAAAAGAAGGTTTCTTCGCCCGCCTCAAACGTAGCCTGCTGAAAACGAAGCAAAATCTCGGTTCCGGATTTATCAGCCTGTTCCGCGGTAAGAAGATCGACGATGATCTGTTTGAAGAGCTGGAAGAACAGCTGCTGATCGCCGACGTCGGGGTGGAAACCACCCGCAAGATCATTACCAACCTGACGGAAGGCGCCAGCCGTAAGCAGCTGCGCGATGCGGAAGCGCTGTACGGCCTGCTGAAAGAAGAGATGGGCGAGATTCTCGCCAAAGTAGACGAGCCGCTGAACGTTGAAGGCAAAACGCCATTTGTTATTCTGATGGTCGGCGTGAACGGGGTGGGGAAAACCACTACCATCGGCAAGCTGGCGCGTCAGTTTGAACAGCAGGGTAAGTCGGTGATGCTGGCGGCGGGGGATACCTTCCGTGCGGCGGCGGTGGAACAGCTGCAGGTCTGGGGCCAGCGTAATAATATCCCGGTGATCGCCCAGCACACCGGCGCCGACTCCGCCTCGGTGATTTTCGACGCCATTCAGGCGGCGAAGGCGCGCCATGTTGACGTACTGATTGCCGATACCGCCGGGCGTTTGCAGAATAAATCGCACCTGATGGAAGAGCTGAAGAAGATTGTCCGGGTAATGAAAAAGCTGGACGTCGACGCGCCGCACGAGGTGATGTTAACCATTGACGCCAGCACCGGGCAGAATGCTATTAGCCAGGCCAAACTGTTCCATGAAGCGGTAGGATTGACCGGGATCACCCTGACCAAGCTGGACGGCACCGCCAAAGGCGGCGTGATCTTCTCGGTGGCCGATCAGTTCGGCATTCCGATTCGCTATATTGGCGTCGGCGAGCGTATTGAGGATCTGCGTCCGTTTAATGCGGGCGACTTTATTGAGGCACTTTTTGCCCGAGAGGATTAAGAATGATTCGCTTTGAACAAGTCAGCAAAGCCTATCTCGGTGGGAGACAAGCGCTGCAGGGGGTGACCTTCCACCTGCAGCCGGGCGAGATGGCGTTTCTGACCGGCCATTCCGGCGCAGGGAAGAGTACCCTGCTGAAGCTTATCTGTGGTATCGAACGGCCCAGCGCCGGGAAAATCTTCTTCAGCGGTCATGAAATCAGCCGTCTGAAGAGCCGTGAGGTGCCGTTCCTGCGCCGCCAGATCGGTATGATTTTCCAGGACCACCATTTGCTGATGGATCGTACCGTGTATGACAACGTGGCGATCCCGCTGATTATCGCCGGCGCCAGCGGCGATGATATTCGTCGTCGCGTCTCGGCGGCGCTGGACAAGGTTGGCCTGCTGGACAAAGCGAAGAATTTTCCCATTCAGCTCTCCGGCGGTGAGCAGCAGCGCGTGGGAATCGCTCGCGCGGTGGTCAACAAGCCGGCGGTGCTGCTGGCGGATGAACCGACCGGCAACCTCGACGAGGCGCTCTCGGAGGGGATTTTACGTCTGTTTGAAGAGTTTAACCGCGTCGGGGTGACGGTACTGATGGCCACGCACGATCTGGGGCTTATTTCCAGTCGTCCGTACCGCGTGCTGACGCTTAGCGACGGCCATCTGCATGGAGGCATTCGGGGTGAATAAGCGCGACGCAATGAACCAGATTCGCCAGTTCGGCAGCAAGTTCGATCGCCTGCGCAACGCCGCGGGCGGCGGCGGTGGCGGGCGCAATGCGCCAAAACGGCCGAAAGCGGCGCCTAACCCGGCCTCGCGTAAGAGCAACGTATTCAACGAGCAGGTGCGCTATGCCTGGCACGGCGCGCTGCAGGATCTAAAAAGCACGCCGCTGGCGACCTTCCTGACGGTCATGGTCATCGCCATTTCGTTGACCCTGCCAAGCGTCTGCTACATGGTCTACAAAAACGTCAGCAGCGCGGCGTCCCAGTATTATCCCTCGCCGCAGATCACCGTTTATCTGGAAAAAACGCTGGATGACGATGCCGCGGCGCGGGTGGTGGGCCAGCTGCAGGCGGAGCAGGGCGTCGACAAGGTAAACTATTTGTCCCGTGACGAGGCGCTGGGGGAGTTCCGTAACTGGTCAGGCTTTGGCGGCGCCCTGGATATGCTGGAGGAGAACCCGCTGCCGGCGGTCGCCATCGTGGTGCCGAAGCTGGATTTCCAGAGCACCGAGGCGCTGAATACCCTGCGCGATCGGGTAACGCGGATCCAGGGCGTTGATGAAGTGCGGATGGACGACAGCTGGTTTGCCCGTCTCTCCTCGCTCACCGGGCTGGTAGGACGCGTGTCGGCGATGATCGGCGTGCTGATGGTGGCGGCGGTGTTCCTGGTGATCGGCAACAGCGTGCGCCTGAGCATCTTCGCCCGCCGCGATACCATTAACGTTCAGAAGCTTATCGGCGCCACCGACGGCTTTATCCTGCGTCCGTTCCTCTACGGCGGAGCGATGCTGGGCTTTTCCGGCGCGTTTTTATCGCTGATCCTGTCGGAGATTCTGGTAATGCGCCTCTCGTCGGCGGTGACCGAAGTGGCGAAAGTCTTCGGCACCCAGTTTGAGCTGAGCGGCTTAGGCTTCGACGAGTGTCTGTTGATGTTGATCGTCTGCTCGATGATCGGGTGGGTAGCCGCCTGGCTGGCGACAGTGCAACATTTACGTCACTTTACTCCCGATTAATAAAAGCGTGATATAATCTTTCCCTGCTGCAATGAGTTCCTGTTCGCAGGGAAAGATACCGCAAGCTTGTTCCCCTTTTCCTGCCCTCACTTTTTCATCGTGGTGTCACATTTTGTGCGTAATTTATTCACACCGTTGCATGGAACTTGTGGATAAAATCACTGTCTGATACTAATGTGAGTGATATTCTCGTTGCTCATGAATGCTGGCATGCTTGTTGCCTGATGGGGACAAGAACGCGTCAGAAGATATCAATTGAGAGGATTTGAATGACCAAAGAAATGCAAACTTTAGCTTTAGCCCCCGTTGGTAACCTGGAATCGTACATCCGGGCCGCTAACACTTGGCCGATGCTGTCGGCTGATGAAGAGCGGGAGCTTGCTGAAAAGCTGCATTACCAGGGCGATCTGGAAGCAGCGAAAAAGCTGATTCTGTCTCACCTGCGCTTTGTTGTTCACATTGCTCGTAACTACTCGGGCTATGGCCTGCCGCAGGCGGATCTGATCCAGGAAGGCAATATCGGCCTGATGAAAGCCGTGCGTCGCTTCAACCCGGAAGTGGGTGTGCGCCTGGTCTCCTTCGCCGTGCACTGGATTAAAGCCGAAATTCACGAATACGTGCTGCGCAACTGGCGTATTGTGAAGGTCGCTACCACCAAAGCACAGCGTAAGCTGTTCTTTAACCTGCGTAAAACCAAACAGCGTTTGGGTTGGTTCAACCAGGATGAAGTGGAAATGGTGGCCCGTGAGCTGGGCGTGTCGAGCAAAGACGTCCGCGAGATGGAATCCCGTATGGCGGCCCAGGACATGACCTTCGACATGTCGTCCGACGATGAGTCCGACAGCCAGCCGATGGCGCCGGTCCTGTATCTGCAGGACAAAACGTCTAACTTTGCCGACGGCATCGAAGACGATAACTGGGAAGAGCAGGCGGCGAATAAGCTGACTGACGCGATGCAGGGCCTGGACGAGCGTAGCCAGGACATCATCCGCGCCCGCTGGCTGGACGAAGATAACAAGTCCACGCTGCAGGAACTGGCCGACCGCTACGGCGTCTCCGCAGAGCGCGTGCGTCAGCTGGAAAAGAACGCCATGAAAAAACTGCGTGCCGCTATCGAAGCCTGATACGCCACGCCTGCCTGATACCTGATATCAGGCTCCCCGATAACGCCCCGCCTCAGGTTGGGGCGTTTTGTTTTTCTGCGTCCTCCCGGAGCAGGAGCATCTGCGGGCAGTGCGTCTGCAGGCAGCCGAGTAAGACGCTGAACGCCGACGCCATCTGCTCTTCGGGCTGGCTGGCGAATCCCATCAGTAATCCTTTCTTGCGCGCCGCCGTCAGGTAGTAGCGCGACAGCGGCCGCACCAGAATGTGCCGCGCATTGGCCTCTCTGGCGATCGCCACATCGTCAGCCTCAGCGGGCAAATTGAGGATCAAATGCAGCCCGGCATTATCGCTGAAGTCAGACAGGGCGTACGGCATACAGTGCCGCTGGATAAGCTCAGTTAAAAAGGCGCGGCGACGGCTGTATAGCAGCCGCATACGGCGGATATGGGCCGAATAGTGGCCGGCGGTAATAAACTCCGCCAGCGCCATCTGGATCAGCGAATGGCCGCCGCGGTAAAGCTCGGCATGGGCGTGCTTCAGGTCGCTGACCAGCGGCCGCGGGATCACCACGTAGCCCAGGCGCAGGCCGGGATAGAGCGTCTTGCTGAAGGTGCCGATATAGACCACCGGGGCGTCGGCGACCAGACCCTGCAGGGCGGGGATCGGCTGACCGGAAAAGCGAAACTCGCTGTCATAATCATCTTCGACGATCCAGCTCCCCTGCTGACGGGCGAGTGCCAGCAGGCGCTGGCGGCGCTCAAGGCTCATCACCGCGCCCAGCGGATACTGGTGGGAAGGCGTAACGAAGATCAGCCTCGGCGCATCGTCAACCGTCTCCGGCGGGCACAGGCCGTTGGCATCGACGGTCAGGGGCTCTGCCCGAACGTCGTTCATCGCCAGCACGTGGCGGATCCCCCAGTAGGAAGGCTCTTCCACCCACGCCAGATCGCCGTTATCACACAGCATGCGGGTGACCAGATCGATCGCCTGGTGGATCCCCTCGGTGATAAGAATTTGATCTGACTGACAGTGGACGCCGCGCGACACGCGCAGATAATCCACCAGCGCCTGCTGCAGTTCCGGGGTGCCACCGTTGCAGCTATAGCTGAGCCGCTCCGGTTTGGGCCGACGGCTGATGCGGGCCTGGATCTTACTGAACAGCGGGTGGGGAAAGGCGTTAACGTCCGGCACGCCGGGTATAAACGCTCCCCACTGGCGCGGGCTGGCGCTGACCTGGCCGAGCAGATGCTGGCCTCGGCGTGAAAGATGCGCCGTCGGTACCGCAAGACTGTTGTTTTCCCGCTCTTCTTTAGCCGTCAATGAGCTCTCAGGGGCGGTTTGGGCAACGAATGTTCCGCTTCCCCGACGAGAAACCACATATCCTTCCGCCAGCAATTGTTCATAAGTTGTTAATATGGTGTTTCTTGATACGCCGAGCTCTCCCGCCAGGTCCCGCGACGGCGGCAGACGGCTTTGCGGCGCCAGCGAACCGTCGAGGATCGCGCGGCGCAGCGCGTTATATAAGCGTTTGTGCAGAAGAGGATCCCGCTCTTCCTGCAGACGGACCAGCACCAGGTCACCCACCAGCGAACGCAATTGGATCCCTCAGATATTCAAAATTGGTACTCGATTATAGGGCCAACTCCTGTGTAAATAAACGACATCGTTTCTAATTTGTTGCGATAACGTGACATACACGACAGGAGATTCGCAGGTGAAAAGCTCAGAACTGAATCAACGTCGCCAGCAGGCGACGCCGCGCGGCGTAGGCGTAATGTGTAACTACTTTGTCGAGAAGGCGGAAAACGCCACGCTGTGGGATATCGAAGGCAATGAGGTGATCGATTTCGCCGCCGGGATCGCCGTGTTAAATACCGGTCACCGCCATCCGAAAGTGGTCGCCGCGGTTGCCGACCAGCTGCAGGCGTTCACCCACACCGCCTATCAGATTGTGCCGTACGAAAGCTATGTTTCGCTGGCGGAGCGTATCAACGATCTGGCGCCAATTGACGGGCCGGCAAAAACGGCTTTCTTCACCACCGGCGCGGAAGCGGTCGAGAACGCGGTGAAAATCGCCCGCGCTTACACCGGTCGTCCGGGGCTGATTACCTTCGGCGGCGGTTTCCACGGCCGTACCTTTATGACCATGGCCCTCACCGGTAAGGTCGCACCCTACAAAATCGGCTTCGGGCCATTCCCGGGCTCGGTGTATCACGGTGTCTACCCGAATGCGGCGCATGGCGTGACCACCGCGGATGCGCTGAAAAGCCTGGAGCGCATTTTCAAAGCGGATATTGCGCCGGATCAGGTCGCGGCCATCATCCTCGAGCCGATCCAGGGGGAAGGCGGCTTTAACGTCGCGCCGGCCGATTTCATGCAGGCGCTGCGCGACCTGTGCGATACCCACGGCATTCTGCTGATCGCCGATGAAGTGCAGACCGGTTTCGCCCGCACCGGCAAGCTGTTCGCCATGCAGCACTATGAGGTGAAACCGGATCTGATGACGATGGCGAAAAGCCTCGCCGGCGGTTTCCCGCTGTCGGGCGTTGTCGGTCGCGCCGAAGTGATGGATGCGCCAGCGCCTGGCGGGCTGGGCGGAACCTATGCCGGTAACCCGCTAGCGGTGGCCGCGGCGCACGCGGTGCTGGATGTGATTGCCGAAGAGCAGCTGTGTCAGCGCGCTGAGCAGCTGGGTAGCCATCTGCAGGAAGTGCTCAACCAGGCGCGCGCTACCTGCCCGGCGATCGTGGATGTCCGCGGCCGGGGGTCGATGGTGGCGGTGGAGTTTAACGATCCGCAAACAGGCGAACCTTCGCCGGAATTCACCCGCCAGGTGCAACAGAAAGCGCAGGAGAACGGCCTGCTGCTGCTGAGCTGTGGCGTCTACGGCAACGTGATCCGCTTCCTGTATCCGTTGACTATCCCGGATGCCCAGTTCTCGAAAGCGCTGGATATTCTGGCGCGCGTACTGAAGAGCTAACGTCTCCCCGGCGGGCTGCGGCGGCAGGGAAGCCGAACAGAAACAGGACGCCGCAGCCGGCTGTTTATGCTCAGCGTGAGTGGTTTATCACCCTGATATCACCTTTTTTCCGGCGGTGACAACCGCCGGAGTAAAACGGAATCTATGGTCACTCCCGTTTTTGCAACACCGATTTTGACGATAAATTGGCTTGCTTGAATCTATCCGGCGTCTGAATGGGATTTTATTCCCGCGCCTCGATGAGTTCCGCGCCTGATGAACCTCCAGAAAATATACGGCTTCAATGAGCCTTTCCGTTTTACAGGTTCCTCAACAGGCCGGTGGGCCGTTAGTATCATCAATATCAGTATTCGCAAAACCAGATCAGTGATTCTTTAAACCGGTGTATTTCTTCCGTTATGCTACATAAGTTTGCTGTCGTGCCGTTAGGGCCCAGGCTATTCTGGCCAGCTTGTTTGCCAGAGCACAAGTGACGACAAAGTTGCTTTTCCTACACAGTAGATCCCTGACCCAATCGGCCAATTTGCCAGACTGGTGTTCCAGTTTTTGTATGAATACCCTGGCACATTGAACCAACAAAGTTCGGATCTTTTTGTTACCTCGCTTACTAATTCCCAGCAATGTCGTCCGACCTCCCGTGCTGTACTGTCGAGGCACTAGCCCTGTTGCCGCCGCAAAGTCACGACTGCTGGCGTACTGCTTCCCGTCGCCAATCTCAGTTGAAATAGTACTCGCTGTCAGTGTTCCGACGCAGGGAATGCTCAGCAAGCGCTGTCCAATCTCATCTTCGTCCAACTTTCGTTTCAACTGGGATTCCAAATCTTTAATCTGCTCAACAAGATAGTGATAATGCTGTTGTAATTTCAGCAATAACTGGCTGAGGTATAGAGGCAAACTATTGTCCTCAAGAAGGGTACTCAGTCGGCTAATAACGGCAGCTCCTCGTGGAACGCTGATGCCAAATTCCAGCAGAAAAGCATGCATCTGATTGGTTGTTTTTACCTTATCCTGAACCAAGGATTCACGGACACGATGCAGCGCACGCATTGCCTGCTGAGATTCAGTTCTGGGCTGTACAAAACGCATAGACGGACGCGATGCAGCTTCACAAATAGCTTCGGCGTCGACAAAGTCGTTTTTGTTACTTTTAACGAATGGACGGACAAATTGTGGTGATATCAGCTTAGGAAAATGCCCCAACTCTTCCAACTTGCGTGCCATAAAGTGAGAGCCACCACAGGCTTCCATTGCGATGGTTGTAGCGGGGCATGTCGCCAAAAATTCGATTAACTTTGGCCGTGTAAATTTTTTACGGTAAACAGCCTTGCCGCGACGATCTTGGCAATGAATATGGAAAGAGTTTTTACCCAGATCGATACCAATGAGCGCAATGTTTTCCATGATAGTTCTCCGAATGAAAGCCTATCCTCAGCATAGTACCGGGAAGGAGGGAGTGACCATCTCATTAAGTATTATGTCTGAAAACTCCACCTTTTCTCCCGTCCTCACCGGCCGGGAACGTACGGCTGTCCCTGCAAAATCTCTGAGCTTCGTCGAAGGGGTATCGATGATTGTCGGTACCAATATTGGCGCGGGCGTCCTCTCTATCGCCTATGCGTCAAGCAAAGCGGGCTTTTTACCACTGCTGTTCTGGCTGGTGCTGGTGGGTAGTCTGACCACGGTGACCATGCTCTATGTCGCGGAATCCACGCTGCGCACCCGTAAACATCTGCAGCTCAGTGGATTATCGAAGCGCTACGTCGGCGGCTTTGGCGCGCTGATGATGTTTCTCTCCGTCTGCGTCAATAGCGTCGGGGCATTGACGGCGTATATGACCGGCAGCGGTAAGCTGCTGCACTCCCTGTTTGGCATCTCGCCGGCGCTGGGCAGCGTGCTGTTTTTCGTTCCGGCGGCAGGGGTACTCTACCTGGGGCTGAAGGCGATCGGCCGCGGTGAGAAATTTATCAGCATCGGCATGGTGGTGATGATCTCGGTGCTGGTGATTGCCACGCTGTTGAAAGAGACCACCCGCGTCGGCTATCTGCTCGACGGCAACTGGCTGTATATGGTTCCGGTCTTCAACGTCGTGGCATTCTGCTTCTCGGCACAGTATATCGTGCCGGAGATGGCGCGGGGCTTCGCCGACAAACCGGAAAAATTGCCTAAAGCCATCATGGTCGGCATGGCGCTGACCTTTACCCTGCTGGCGCTGGTGCCGTTGTCGGTGATCTCGCTTAACGGTCTGGACAATATCTCGGATGTGGCCACCATCTCCTGGGGGCGGGCGCTTGGCGAATGGGCCTTCTTCTCAGCCAATCTGTTTGCGCTGTGCGCGATGCTGACCTCCTACTGGGGACTGGGCGGCAGCTTCCTGACCAATATCTTCGATCAGTTCCGCCTGGGGAATGACGAACAGCCCGCCCGGCGCCTGATGGTGCTGCTGGTGGTGGCGATCCCGCCGTTCGTACTGGCCTATAGCGGCATGGTCTCCTTCGTCAACGCGCTCTATTTTGCCGGGGTGTTCAGCGGCGTCATTTTATCGATTATGCCGATCCTGATGCTCAAGGGCGCCCGCCAGCGTGGCGATCTGACCCCGGGCTGGACCTGTCCGGCCTGGATGACCCATCCGCTTATCCAATGCTTCATTGTGTTGTTGTATCTTTGCAGCGCCGCCTACGCGATAGCATCCGCGGTGGGCTACCTACCCGCAGGCTGGTAATCAGGCTCTGTTTTGCACCGCGTCCGGTTCATGCTGGCGCGGTTTTTTTATTTGTCACTTATCTGTTACATAGCCCGCAATTTAGTCGTTTCAAATTCCTCAGAATGACGGTATGTTTAGCATAGTGTGCTGCAAAAGCGCGGGCAGCCCCCGGTTGATTAGCTATCATATGCTTTTCCTATCGGTATAAACAAAATAATGCGCTAATAAACAACATCACAACAAATGCAAAAACCATAATAATGGGGAGCCTCAGGATGAATATGAAGGGTAAAGCGTTACTGGCAGGATGTATTGCCTTAGTTATGAGCAGCGCGGCGCTGGCGGAAGATATCAAAATCGCGGTAGTCGGGGCGATGTCCGGCCCGGTGGCCCAGTACGGCGACCAGGAGTTTACCGGCGCAGAGCAGGCGGTAGCGGATATCAACGCTAAGGGCGGCATCAAGGGCAATAAGCTGCAGATCGTCAAATATGATGACGCTTGCGACCCGAAACAGGCGGTAGCGGTAGCCAACAAAGTGGTCAACGACGGCATCAAATACGTTATTGGTCACCTGTGTTCCTCTTCCACTCAGCCGGCGTCTGATATCTATGAAGACGAAGGCATTCTGATGATTACCCCGGCAGCGACTGCTCCGGAACTGACGGCGCGCGGCTATAAGCTGATCCTGCGCACCACCGGTCTGGACTCCGATCAGGGGCCAACCGCGGCGAAATACATTCTCGACAAAGTGAAGCCGCAGCGTATCGCAGTGGTACATGACAAACAGCAGTACGGCGAAGGTTTGGCCCGTGCGGTGCAGGATGGCCTGAAAAAAGGCGGGGCGAACGTGGTCTTCTTCGACGGGATCACCGCCGGTGAGAAAGATTTCTCCACCCTGGTGGCGCGCCTGAAGAAAGAGAATATCGATTTCGTCTACTACGGCGGCTATCACCCGGAAATGGGCCAGATCCTGCGTCAGGCGCGCGCCGCCGGTCTGAAAACCCAGTTTATGGGCCCGGAAGGCGTAGCGAACGTCTCCCTGTCTAACATCGCCGGCGAGTCGGCGGAAGGCCTGCTGGTAACCAAGCCGAAGAACTACGACCAGGTGCCGGCGAACAAACCGATCGTGGATGCGATCAAGGCGAAGAAACAGGATCCGAGCGGCGCCTTCGTGTGGACCACCTACGCGGCGCTGCAGTCGCTGCAGGCAGGCCTGAATCAGTCTGACGATCCGGCGGAAATCGCTAAATACCTGAAAGGCGCGACAGTAGACACCGTGATGGGCCCGCTGTCGTGGGATCAGAAAGGCGACCTGAAAGGCTTCGAGTTCGGGGTCTTTACCTGGCATGCTAATGGTACGGCGACCGACGCCAAATAATTTAACCGGCGCCTTTCACGCTGCAAATGCGTTGTCTGCGGCCCTCAACCCCGGTCACTTACTGATGTAATCTTCCGGGGATTTCGGGTCTTGACGCCTTTTTGTAACGCGAAATGCTGGGTTAAATGGGTGGGGGCCTTTCACGCTGCCGATGCGTTGTCTGCGGCTCTCAACCCCGGTCACTTACTGATGTAAGCTCCCGGGGATGTCGGGTCTTGACGCCTTTTTGCAACGCGAAATGCTGGGTTAAATGGGGGGCGCCTTTCACGCTGCAAATGCGTTGTCTGCGGCCCTCAACCCCGGTAACTTACTAATGTAAGCTCCCGGGGATTTCGGCTCTTGACGCCTTTTTGCAACGCGAAATGCTGGGATAAATGGGTGGGGGACTTTCACGCTGCAAATGCGTTGTCTGCGGCCCTCAACCCCGGTCACTTACTGATGTAAGCTCCCGGGGATGTCGGGTCTTGACGCCTTTTTGCAACGCGAAATGCTGGGTTAAATGGGGGGCGCCTTTCACGCCGCAAATGCGTTGTCTGACTCCGGTCGCGCTGCGCTTACCGGGGCTACAGTCGCCAGGTAGCCCGGCTAAGCGAAGCGCCGCCGGGTTCTTCCTTGGTCATGCTCCGCTTATTGGGGCTACGGCTTAATGCTTTTCCCAACCATTCTGCTGGGCGCTAAAGCCGAGCGCCTGCATAAAGGCCGCCATCACGCCGCGGTCCTCCACCCCATGGTCGGCGACGCGCCAGCTATTGATCGCCGGGTTATCACGCAATGTCTCTTCCACTAAGTATTGTCCGACGCCGCGGCGGCGGGTCACTTCACGCACGCACAGATCGCTGAGCTCACCTTCGACGCCGCGCAGGGTAACGCGCACGGCGCCCAGCAGGCGCTCGTTAAAGCGGGCGGCGTAGAGACGATGGTTTTCATCAAGGGTCAGCGTCGACAGATCCTGCGACGGCCAGATTTTCCCCAGATCAATGCGATCCTGATCGCTGAAGTGCTGTAAACGGATAATGGTCAGTTTCATGGGCGGCAAATCCAGTGCAAAACAGAGGCGCCAGTGTACCCAAAATTGCTGTCTGGCGGAGCGCTGTTTTTTGCGCGTACATCAGGGGATTCGTTTTCCTGGCGTTGTCAGGGTAGCGCAATCCGTCATGGATCGAAAAATAAGCAGAATTTTAACCTAATGTGCAGCGTTTTATTCCGCCTTATGTATCGTTATTTTATGCTGCAGGATGGACTTTTTTTGTTTATCTTCACCAAAATACAGAATATTATCTTTGCTTAATCGACTGAAAAATAGAGGTTTTAATCTGTTTTTTAGTGAAAAACTGCGCTAAACCATTAAACTCAATGGTAAAAATGGCGTTGTTTAATAAAAGCACAGAATGCTTTTTAACCATAAAAATACAAAACATTTACACCACATCACGAACGGGGTTCTGCAGCATGAAAAGGAACGCGAAAACCATCGTCGCGGGCATTGTCGCATTAGCGATGTCGCACGCGGCGATGGCCAAGGATATTAAGGTCGCCGTGGTCGGCGCGATGTCGGGTCCAGTGGCCCAGTGGGGCGACATGGAGTTCAATGGCGCGCGTCAGGCGATTAAAGACATCAACGCCAGCGGCGGCATTAAGGGCGACAAGCTGGTGGCCGTCGAATATGACGACGCCTGCGATCCGAAGCAAGCGGTCGCGGTGGCCAACAAAATCGTCAACGACGGCATTCAGTACGTTATCGGCCACCTGTGCTCCTCTTCCACCCAGCCGGCTTCCGACATCTATGAGGATGAAGGCATCCTGATGATCTCCCCCGGGGCGACCAACCCGGAGCTGACCCAGCGCGGATACCAGTACATCATGCGTACCGCCGGCCTCGACTCCTCGCAGGGGCCGACCGCGGCGAAATATATCGTCGAGAAAGTGAAACCGCAGCGTATCGCCATCATTCATGACAAGCAGCAGTACGGCGAAGGGCTGGCGCGTTCGGTGCAGGACAACCTGAAGAAAGCCGGGGCCAACATCGTCTTCTTCGATGGCATCACCGCGGGGGAAAAAGATTTCTCCGCCCTGCTGGCGCGCCTGAAGAAAGAGAACATCGACTTCGTCTACTACGGCGGCTACTACCCGGAAATGGGCCAGATGCTGCGCCAGGCGCGCTCCGTCGGGTTGAAAACCGTGTTTATGGGGCCGGAAGGGGTCGGCAACGCCTCGCTGTCCAATATCGCGGGCGCCGCGGCGGAAGGCATGCTGGTGACAATGCCAAAACGCTACGATCAGGACCCTGCCAACAGCGCCATCGTCAACGCGCTGAAAGCGGAGAAGAAAGATCCGAGCGGACCGTACGTCTGGATCACCTATGCCGCCGTTCAGTCGCTGGCGCAGGCGATGGACAGAACCGGCAGCCAGCAGCCGCTGGATTTAATCAAAGATTTGAAAGCGCACGGGGCGAAAACCGTGATTGGGCCGCTGACCTGGGATGAAAAAGGCGATCTGAAGGGATTTGAGTTTGGTGTCTTCCAGTGGCACGCCGACGGCTCTTCGAGCGCGGCGAAATAAGCGCTGAAGACGAGTTATCCCTCCGCCCGCGAACCGCGGGCGGTTTGAAAAAGGTTACCTTATGTCCGAGCAGTTTCTCTATTTTCTGCAGCAGATGTTTAACGGCGTCACGCTGGGCAGTACCTATGCGCTGATCGCCATCGGCTATACGATGGTATACGGCATTATCGGCATGATCAACTTCGCCCACGGCGAGGTCTATATGATTGGCAGCTATGTCTCCTTCATGATCATCGCCGCGCTGATGATGATGGGCATTGACACTAGCTGGCTGCTGGTCGCCGCCGGATTCGTGGGCGCCATTGTGATTGCCAGCGCCTACGGCTGGAGCATTGAGCGCGTGGCCTATCGGCCGGTGCGTAACTCCAAGCGCCTGATTGCGCTGATCTCCGCCATCGGGATGTCTATCTTCCTGCAGAACTACGTCAGCCTGACCCAGGGCTCCCGCGACGTGGCGCTGCCGAGCTTGTTTAACGGCCAGTGGGTCGTCGGCCACAGCGACAGCTTCTCCGCGACGATCACCACCATGCAACTGGTGATCTGGGTGGTGACCTTTATCGCCATGCTGGCCCTGACGCTGTTTATTCGCTACTCGCGGATGGGGCGCGCCTGCCGCGCCTGCGCGGAAGATCTGAAAATGGCCAGCCTGCTCGGGATTAACACCGACCGCGTCATTGCCCTGACCTTTGTCATCGGCGCAGCGATGGCGGCGGTGGCCGGCGTACTGCTGGGGCAGTTCTACGGCGTGATTAACCCCTACATCGGCTTTATGGCCGGGATGAAGGCGTTCACCGCCGCCGTGCTCGGCGGGATCGGCAGCATCCCTGGCGCGATGATCGGCGGCCTGATCCTGGGTATTGCCGAGGCGCTCTCTTCCGCCTATCTCAGCACCGAATATAAGGACGTCGTTTCCTTCGCACTGCTGATTCTGGTGCTGTTAGTGATGCCGACCGGCATTCTGGGCCGCCCGGAGGTGGAAAAAGTATGAAACCGATGCAAATTGCAATGGCGCTGCTCTCTGCCGTGATGTTCTTCATTCTGGCGGGCGTCTTTATGGGCGTGCAGCTGGAGCTGAACGGCACCAAACTGGTGGTCGATACCGCCGCCGATATTCGCTGGCAGTGGATCTTCATCGGTACCGCGGTGGTCTTTTTCTTCCAGCTGCTGCGGCCGCTGTTCCAGAAAGCGGTTAAGAACGTCTCCGGGCCGAAATTTATTATGCCGGCGATTGACGGGTCGACGGTGAAGCAGAAGCTGTTCCTGATCGCCCTGCTGGTGATTGCCGTGGCCTGGCCGTTTATGGTGTCGCGCGGCACGGTGGATATCGCCACCCTGACGATGATCTATATCATCCTCGGCCTCGGGTTGAACGTGGTGGTCGGCCTTTCCGGCCTGCTGGTGCTGGGCTACGGCGGGTTCTATGCCATCGGCGCGTATACCTTTGCGCTGCTGAACCACTATTATGGTCTCGGCTTCTGGACCTGTCTCCCGCTGGCCGGCCTGGTCTCCGCGGCGGCCGGTTTCCTGCTGGGCTTCCCGGTATTGCGTTTGCGCGGCGACTACCTGGCGATTGTGACCTTAGGCTTCGGCGAGATCGTGCGCATTCTGCTGCTCAACAATACCGAGATCACCGGCGGGCCGAACGGCATCAGCCAGATCCCGAAACCGACCTTCTTTGGCCTCGAATTTAGCCGCAGCGCCCGCGAAGGCGGCTGGGATACCTTCAGCAACTTCTTCGGCGTCAAATACGATCCCTCCGACCGGGTGATTTTCCTCTACCTGGTGGCGTTGCTGCTGGTAGTGCTCAGCCTGTTCGTCATCAACCGCCTGCTGCGAATGCCGCTGGGCCGGGCATGGGAAGCGCTGCGTGAAGATGAGATCGCCTGTCGTTCGCTGGGCCTGAGCCCGACGCGCATCAAGCTGACCGCCTTTACCATCAGCGCCGCGTTTGCTGGCTTCGCCGGCACGCTGTTCGCCGCGCGCCAGGGCTTCGTCAGCCCGGAATCCTTTACCTTCGCCGAGTCAGCCTTTGTGCTGGCGATCGTCGTGCTGGGCGGGATGGGCTCGCAGTTCGCGGTGATCCTCGCGGCTATTCTGCTGGTGGTCTCGCGCGAGTTGATGCGTGACTTCAACGAATACAGCATGTTAATGCTCGGCGGCCTGATGGTGCTGATGATGATCTGGCGTCCGCAGGGGCTTCTGCCAATGACGCGCGTGCAGTTGAAGCTGAAAAACGGTCAGGCGAAAGGAGAGCAGGCATGAGTCAGCCATTATTATCCGTTAGCGGCCTGATGATGCGTTTCGGCGGTCTGCTGGCCGTCAACAATGTGTCGCTGGAGCTCAGAGAGCGCGAGATCGTCTCGCTGATCGGCCCCAACGGCGCCGGGAAGACCACCGTCTTTAACTGCCTGACCGGTTTTTACAAGCCCACCGGCGGCACTATTCTGCTGCGCGACCAGCACCTGGAAGGGCTGCCGGGTCAGCAGATTGCGCGGATGGGCGTGGTGCGGACCTTCCAGCACGTGCGCCTGTTCCGCGAAATGACGGTGATTGAAAACCTGCTGGTGGCGCAGCATCAGCAGCTGAAAACCGGGCTCTTCTCCGGCCTGCTGAAAACGCCGGCCTTCCGTCGGGCGCAGAGCGAAGCGCTGGACAGGGCCGCCACCTGGCTGGAGCGTATCGGCCTGCTGGAGCATGCCAACCGTCAGGCCAGCAACCTGGCCTACGGCGACCAGCGTCGGCTGGAGATTGCCCGCTGCATGGTGACCCAGCCGGAAATTCTGATGCTCGATGAACCGGCGGCGGGGCTGAACCCGAAAGAGACCAAAGAGCTGGACGAGCTTATCGCCGAGCTGCGTAACCATCACAACACCACCATCCTGCTTATCGAACACGATATGAAGCTGGTGATGGGCATTTCCGATCGCATCTACGTCGTGAACCAGGGAACACCGCTGGCCAACGGGACGCCGGAAGAGATTCGTAATAACCCGGACGTGATCCGCGCATACCTTGGTGAGGCATAAGATGGAAAACGCGATGTTAACTTTTGACAACGTCAGCGCCCACTACGGCAAGATTCAGGCGCTGCACAACGTCAGCCTGCATATCAAACAGGGCGAGATCGTCACGCTTATCGGCGCCAACGGCGCGGGGAAAACCACCCTGCTTGGCACGCTGTGCGGCGACCCGCGCGCCTCCAGCGGGCGCATTGTCTTTGACGGTAAGGATATTACCGACTGGCAAACCGCGAAGATCATGCGCGAGGCGGTGGCGATCGTTCCGGAAGGGCGGCGCGTCTTTTCGCGTATGACGGTGGAAGAGAACCTGGCGATGGGCGGTTTTTTTGCCGACCGCGATCAGTTCCAGACCCGCATCAAATGGGTGTATGAGCTGTTCCCGCGTCTGCATGAACGCCGTATTCAGCGCGCCGGCACCATGTCCGGCGGCGAGCAGCAGATGCTGGCGATCGGTCGCGCCCTGATGAGCCAACCGCGCCTGCTGCTGCTGGATGAACCGTCGCTGGGGCTGGCGCCGATTATCATTCAGCAGATTTTCGACACCATCGAGCAGCTGCGCGAGCAAGGGATGACGATCTTCCTGGTTGAGCAGAACGCCAACCAGGCGCTGAAGCTGGCCGACCGCGGCTATGTGCTGGAGAACGGCCACGTGGTGCTGGAGGACACCGGCGACGCGCTGTTGGCCAACGAGGCGGTGCGCAGCGCCTATCTTGGCGGTTAATTCATCGCAACCCGGCGTCGTTCATTTCGCCGGTTTGTAGCCCGGGCGAGGCGCTTGCGCCGACCCCGGGAGCCGATCGCACGAATACATTTAAAAGAGCCTGTTGGCTCTTTTTTTGTACATGTATGTTGTACAATAAAAGAGTACAGCTTTGGAGGTTTTTATGAGAACGGTTAACTATAGCGAAGCCCGGCAAAATCTGGCCGATGTGCTGGAAAGCGCAGTGACAGGTGTACCTGTGACCATTACCCGTCGTGGGCATAAATCTGCAGTCATCATTAGTGCAGAAGAGTTTGAACGCTACCAGGCGGCCAGAATGGATGATGAGTTCGCGGCTATCATGGCGGTTCATGGTGATGAGATCAGGGAGCTTGCGGATAAATGACGCTGCAGATTATCTCAGCGGAAGAGATAATACAGTTTCACGACAGGCTGCTCCGCGTCACGCCTGGCGTTGCCGGTATGCCCGATCCGGGGCGTGCCGAAGCGATAATGTATAGGGTGCTAAACAAAATTGAATATGAAGGTGTGACAGACGTGTGGCGACTCGCTGCGATGCATCTGCTGGCGATTTCTCGCGGTCATATATTTAATGATGGTAATAAGCGTACGGCACTGTTTATCACCCTGCTTTTTTTAAAGCGAAATGGAATTATATTGCCAGCGAATCCAGACTTCGTCGGCATGACCGTCGAGGCAGCAGCAGGGCAACTTACCCTGGAACAGATTGTCGCGCGTTTGCGTGGATGACGGTTAACTCGTTGCAACCCGGCGGCTTCGCCGGTTTGTAGCCCGGGCGAGGCGCTTGCGCCGACCCCGGGAGCCGACCGCACGAATATTATCCGTGTCTCAGCTCCCACTTTACTTCCCCCGTCCTTTCATCGGCTTGTCATCTCTCTGACCCGTTACTATCTTTTTTTTGTAATAAAAAAGTTATTTTTCTGTAATTCGAACATGTCATGTTACCCCGCGAGCATAAAACGCGTGAAATCGCGCATCCGGCACAACAAGAGAGATAACCGATGATATCGTTACGACATACAGCTTTAGGACTGGCGCTGAGCCTGGCTTTTGCCGGTCAGGCCCTGGCGGTTACCACCATCCCATTCTGGCACTCAATGGAAGGCGAGCTGGGTAAAGAAGTGGATTCTCTGGCGCAACGCTTTAACGCGGCCAATCCTGATTACAAAATCGTTCCGGTATACAAAGGCAACTACGAGCAGAGCCTGAGCGCCGGTATCGCCGCCTTCCGTACCGGCAACGCGCCGGCTATCCTGCAGGTGTATGAAGTCGGCACCGCCACCATGATGGCGTCAAAAGCCATTAAGCCGGTCTACCAGGTGTTTAGCGAGGCGGGCATCAAGTTTGATGAATCGCAGTTCGTACCGACGGTGGCCGGGTATTACACCGATTCGAAAACCGGCCATCTGCTCTCCCAGCCGTTTAACAGCTCTACCCCGGTGCTCTACTACAACAAAGACGCCTTCAAAAAAGCCGGCTTAGATCCGGATCAGCCGCCGAAGACCTGGCAGGATCTGGCGGCCTATACCGCGAAGCTGAAAGCCGCCGGGATGAAGTGCGGCTACGCCAGCGGCTGGCAGGGCTGGATCCAGATTGAAAACTTCAGCGCCTGGCACGGTCTGCCGGTGGCCACGAAGAATAACGGCTTCGACGGTACCGACGCGGTTCTTGAGTTCAACAAGCCGGAGCAGGTGAAGCATATCGCGCTGCTCGAAGAGATGAACAAGAAGGGCGATTTCAGCTACTTCGGGCGTAAAGACGAGTCTACCGAAAAGTTCTATAACGGCGACTGCGCCATTACCACTGCCTCGTCCGGATCGCTGGCCGATATCCGCCAGTACGCCAAATTTAACTACGGCGTCGGCATGATGCCTTACGATGCCGACGTGAAAGGCGCGCCGCAGAACGCCATCATCGGCGGGGCCAGCCTGTGGGTGATGCAGGGCAAAGACAAAGAGACCTACACCGGCGTAGCGAAGTTCCTCGACTTCCTGACCAAACCGGAAAACGCCGCCGAGTGGCACCAGAAAACCGGCTACCTGCCGATCACTACCGCGGCCTACGATCTGACGCGTCAGCAGGGCTTCTATGATAAGAACCCGGGCGCCGATATCGCTACCCGCCAGATGCTGAACAAGCCGCCGTTGCCGTTCACCAAAGGTCTGCGCCTGGGCAACATGCCGCAAATCCGCACCATCGTCGATGAAGAGCTGGAGAGCGTGTGGACCGGCAAGAAAACCCCGCAGCAGGCGCTGGATTCCGCCGTGCAGCGCGGGAACCAGCTGCTGCGTCGCTTCGAGCAAGCGACCAAATCGTAATGTGTAACTTGCCCGGTGGCGCTGCGCTTACCGGGCCTACGATGTGCCCTATGTAGGCCGGGTAAGGCGTAGCCGCCACCCGGCATTGTTCAGGAACCCAATCTCAATGTCATCATCCCGTCCGGTATTCCGCTCGCGCTGGCTGCCCTATGTGCTGGTCGCGCCGCAGCTGATTATCACGTTGATTTTCTTTATCTGGCCCGCAGGCGAAGCGCTGTGGTACTCGCTGCAGAGCGTCGATCCCTTTGGCCTTTCCAGCCAGTTCGTCGGCCTGGATAACTTCGTTGCGCTGTTCCACGATCCGTACTACCTGGACTCGTTCTGGACCACCATAAAATTTAGCGCCCTGGTGACCGTCAGCGGCCTGCTCATTTCGCTGTTTTTCGCCGCGCTGGTCGACTATGTGGTGCGCGGCAGCCGCTTTTATCAAACGCTGATGCTGCTGCCGTACGCCGTGGCCCCCGCCGTCGCGGCGGTGCTGTGGATCTTCCTCTTTAACCCCGGGCGCGGGCTGATCACCCATTTCCTCGGCGAGCTGGGCTATGACTGGAACCATGCGCAGAACAGCGGCCAGGCGATGTTTCTGGTGGTCTTCGCCTCGGTGTGGAAGCAGATAAGCTACAACTTCCTGTTCTTCTTCGCCGCGCTGCAGTCGATTCCGCGTTCGCTGGTTGAGGCCGCCGCCATCGACGGCGCCGGGCCGATTCGTCGCTTCTTTAAGCTGGCGCTGCCGCTGATTGCGCCGGTGAGTTTCTTCCTGCTGGTGGTCAACCTGGTTTATGCCTTCTTCGACACCTTCCCGGTGATCGATGCCGCCACCGCTGGCGGCCCGGTGCAGGCGACCACCACTCTGATCTACAAAATCTATCGCGAAGGTTTCGCCGGGCTCGATCTATCCGCTTCCGCCGCGCAATCGGTGGTGCTGATGTTCCTCGTCATTATCCTGACGGTGGTGCAGTTCCGTTACGTTGAAAGTAAGGTGCGTTACCAATGATTGAGAACCGTCGCGGGCTGACGATTTTCAGCCACACCATGCTGATCCTGGGTATCGCCGTCATTTTATTCCCGCTGTACGTCGCCTTCGTGGCGGCGACGCTGGATAACAAATCGGTATTTGAAACGCCGATGACGCTGCTTCCCGGCGGACATCTGCTGGAGAACATGAAGACCATCTGGGTGAACGGCGTCGGCGTCAACAGCGCGCCGTTCTGGCTGATGATGCTCAACAGTTTCATCATGGCGTTCGCCATTACGGTCGGCAAAATCGTGGTGTCGATGCTTTCGGCGTTCGCCATCGTCTGGTTCCGCTTTCCGCTGCGTAACCTGTTCTTCTGGATGATCTTTATCACCCTGATGCTGCCGGTCGAGGTGCGTATTTTCCCGACGGTGGAGGTGATCGCCAACCTCAACATGCTCGACAGCTATGCCGGGTTAACGCTGCCGTTGATGGCTTCGGCCACCGCCACCTTCCTGTTCCGCCAGTTCTTTATGACCCTGCCGGACGAGCTGATTGAAGCGGCGCGTATCGATGGCGCTTCGCCGATGCGCTTCTTTCGCGACATCGTGCTGCCGCTGTCGAAAACCAACCTCGCCGCGCTGTTCGTCATCACCTTTATCTACGGCTGGAACCAGTATCTGTGGCCGTTGCTGATTATTCAGGATGTGAATCTTGGCACCGCCGTCGCCGGTATTAAAGGCATGATCGCCACCGGCGAAGGTACTACCCAGTGGAATCAGGTGATGGCGGCGATGCTGCTGACCCTGATCCCGCCGGTCGTCATCGTTTTAGCCATGCAGCGCGCGTTTGTGCGCGGCCTGGTCGATAGTGAGAAATAAAATGGCTGGTTTAAAACTACAGGCAGTAAGCAAAAGCTGGGATGGCAAAACCCAGGTAATTCAACCGCTGACGCTGGACGTGGCGGACGGGGAATTTATCGTTATGGTCGGCCCGTCGGGCTGCGGGAAATCAACGCTGCTGCGGATGGTCGCCGGACTTGAACGGGTGACCAGCGGCGATATCTGGATCGATCGTAAACGGGTGACCGAGATGGAGCCGAAAGATCGCGGCATCGCGATGGTGTTCCAGAACTATGCCCTTTATCCGCATATGAGCGTGGAAGAGAACATGGCGTGGGGGCTGAAGATTCGCGGCATGGGTAAGGGATTGATCGCCGAGCGGGTGCAGGAGGCGGCGCGCATTCTTGAGCTGGATGGTCTGCTCAAGCGCCGCCCGCGGGAACTGTCCGGCGGCCAGCGCCAGCGCGTGGCGATGGGCCGCGCCATCGTGCGTGACCCGGCGGTATTCCTCTTCGACGAACCGTTGTCAAACCTCGACGCCAAGCTGCGCGTGCAGATGCGTCTGGAACTGCAGCAGCTGCATCGCCGCCTGAAAACCACCTCGCTGTACGTCACCCATGACCAGGTGGAGGCGATGACCCTCGCCCAGCGGGTGATGGTGATGAACAAAGGCGTTGCCGAGCAGATCGGCACCCCGGTGGAAGTGTATGAGAAGCCAGCCAGCCGCTTTGTGGCGAGCTTTATCGGCAGCCCGGCCATGAACCTGCTGGAAGGGCGCATCAGCGATGACGGCGGTCGCTTTGAGCTGGCGGGCGGCATGCAGCTGCCGACGAATCATGAGCACCGGCGCCACGCTGGGCGTAAAATGACGCTCGGTATCCGTCCGGAGCATTTTATCTTAAGCTCGCAGGCGCAAGGTGGTATTCCGCTGCTGATGGACACCCTGGAAATTTTAGGTGCCGATAACCTCGCTCACGGGCGCTGGGGCGAACAGAAGCTGGTGGTCAGACTGCCGCATCAGCAGCGCCCGGCGGCAGGCAGCACGCTATGGCTGCATCTGCCTTTGGAACATCTGCACCTCTTTGATGGTGAAACAGGAAAACGCGCATGAGTAACTGGCCTTATCCCCGCATCGTCGCCCATCGCGGCGGCGGTAAACTGGCGCCGGAGAACACCCTGGCGGCTATCGACGTCGGCGCCCGCTACGGGCACACGATGATTGAATTTGACGCCAAGCTGTCGAAGGACGGGCAGATCTTTCTGCTGCATGACGATAATCTCGAACGCACCAGCAATGGCTGGGGCGTGGCGGGCGAGCTGGCGTGGGACGATCTGCTGAAGGTCGATGCCGGTAGCTGGTTCAGCCGTGAATTTAAGGGCGAGCCGCTGCCGCTGCTCTCCCAGGTGGCGGAGCGCTGCCGTCGTCACGGCATGATGGCGAATATCGAAATTAAGCCGACCACCGGGCTGGGGCCGCAGACCGGGAAAGTGGTGGCGCTGGCCGCGCGCGATCTATGGCAAGGCATGACCGCGCCGCTGCTCTCCTCTTTTGAAATCGACGCCCTGGAGGCGGCGCAGGAAGCCGCGCCCGAGCTGCCGCGCGGGCTGCTGCTGGATGAGTGGCGCGATGACTGGCGCGAATTGACCACCCGGTTGGGCTGCGTGTCGATTCACCTCAATCACAAACTGCTGGATGCGGCGCGGGTGGCGAGCCTGAAACAGGCCGGCCTGCACATTCTGGTGTACACGGTCAATAAACCCCAGCGCGCCGCCGAACTGCTGCGCTGGGGCGTAGACTGCATCTGCACCGATGCCATTGATGTCATCGGGCCGAATTTCCAGCCTTAAGACGGATTTGCGGCGGACGACCTTTACGGATTAGTCTGCCGCAGCATCCCACCGTTGTTATTTGGCCGCACCTGCTGCGGCGCATTCAGATTGCCGCCCTGGGCCGCACGCTGCTGATTAGTCTGCAGCTGGTTTTGCAAATGCTGCTGCTGCGAGCGGGTCTGATTGTTCAGATCCTGCTTCAGCATGCTCTGCTGCTGCTGTTGCTGGATCTTCATCTCATTTTGCATGCGCTGCTGGCTGGGGACCACGTAACCCGGCTGGTTAGGGTTGTTATTAATATTGATCGGCTGGGCTAGTACGCCAAGCGGCATCAGCGCCGCCAGAAACAGAATCGCTTTCATGGTTTTCTCCTCCCGTGCGTGGGATCACTTAAGTGTACCTCGAATCTGCCATAACAATGATTTTTTAGGAGTTATCAACCAGGCTTAAGCGGGGAATGAAACCTACCTTTCAGGAGTAAGACAATGATAAAAACAACAATATGGCGTCAGGTGGTCATCGCTGCGTTGCTGGCGGGGGGCAGCTTTACCGTCGCCGCCAATCCGCCACCGCCGCCGCCGGTCTCTTATGGCGTAGAGGAAGATGTGTTCCACCCGGTACGCGCCCGGCAGGGGATGGTGGCCTCGGTGGACGCGCTGGCGACCCGCGTCGGCGTGGATATCCTGCGCCAGGGCGGTAACGCTGTCGATGCGGCGGTAGCGGTAGGCTACGCGCTGGCGGTCACCCATCCGCAGGCCGGGAATATTGGCGGCGGCGGTTTTATGATGCTGCGGACTAAAGACGGCAAGACCACGGCGATCGATTTCCGCGAAATGGCGCCAGAGCAGGCCACCCGCGACATGTTCCTTGACGACCAGGGCAACCCGGACAGTAAAAAATCACTGACTTCGCATCTGGCCTCCGGCACGCCAGGCAGCGTCGCCGGTTTCTCCCTCGCGCTGGAAAAGTATGGCACCATGCCGTTGAACAAAGTGATCCGTCCGGCGATTAAGCTGGCGGAAGAGGGGTTTATCGTTAACGATGCGCTGGCGGACGATCTGAAGACCTACGGCAGCGAAGTGATCCCGCAGCATGAAAATAGTAAAGCGATCTTCTGGAAGAACGGCGAGCCGCTGAAGAAGGGCGATCGGCTGGTGCAGAAGAACCTCGGTAAGAGCCTGGAGCTGATTGCCGAGCACGGCCCGGACGCCTTCTATAAAGGGGCCATAGCCGACCAGATCGCTGACGAGATGAAAAAGCACGGCGGGCTAATCACCAAAGCCGATCTCGCCGGCTATAAGGCTGTGGAGCGTACGCCGGTTAGCGGCGAGTATCGCGGGTATGAGGTTTACTCTATGCCGCCGCCGTCCTCCGGCGGGATCCATATCGTGCAGATCCTCAATATCCTCGAAAACTTCGATATGCAGAAATATGGTTTTGGCAGCGCCGACGCCATGCAGGTGATGGCGGAGGCGGAGAAACACGCCTACGCCGACCGCTCTGAATATCTCGGCGACCCTGACTTCGTCAACGTGCCGTGGCAGGCGCTGACCAGCAAGGCTTACGCCAAAGCGATCGCCGCCGAGATTGATGTCAACAAGGCGAAGCCTTCCAGTCAGATCCGTCCGGGCAAGCTGGCGCCCTATGAAAGCAACCAGACCACCCACTTCTCGGTGGTCGATAAAGACGGCAATGCGGTGGCGGTGACCTATACGCTGAATACCACCTTCGGTACCGGCATTGTGGCCGGTAATTCCGGCATTCTGCTCAATAACCAGATGGATGATTTCTCGGCGAAGCCCGGCGTGCCTAACGTCTATGGTCTGGTGGGCGGCGACGCCAATGCGGTGGAGCCGAAAAAACGCCCGCTGTCGTCGATGTCGCCGACCATTGTGGTGAAAGACGGCAAAACCTGGCTGGTAACCGGCAGCCCGGGCGGCAGTCGGATCATCACCACCGTACTGCAGATGGTGGTCAATACCATCGATTTCGGGATGAACGTCGCGGAAGCCACCAACGCGCCGCGTTTCCACCATCAATGGCTGCCGGATGAGCTGCGGGTGGAGAAAGGCTTTAGCCCGGATACCCTCAAGCTGCTGGAGGCGAAGGGGCAGAAAGTGGCGCTGAAAGAGGCGATGGGCAGTACCCAGAGCATCATGGTGGGGCCGGACGGCATGCTGTATGGCGCCTCCGATCCGCGTTCGCCGGATGATTTAACGGCGGGGTATTGATGTGTTGCCCGGTGGCGCTGTTGCGCTTACCGGGCCTACAACTGTGCGAACGCAGGCCGGGTAAGGCGAAGCCGCCACCCGGCAACACGCTACTTCATTCTCGCCATATAATACGCATCCACATACTCACCGTTGCGCAGCGCGTAACGCCTGCCGGTGCCTTCGATCTCAAAGCCGTACTTCTTATACACCGCAATCGCCGGGGCATTATCGGCGAACACCGTCAGCTCAATACGCTCGACGCGCAGCCAGTTGTCGCACATATCAATCATGGTACGCATCAGCGCGCTGGCGACGCCGCGGTTGTGCCAGCGCGAATCCACGCTGACACCAAAATCGGCGACGTGGCTACGGCGGGGACGTTGGACGACGGTAATGCTTAAATGGCCGACGACTTGCTCATCGATACAGGCCACCAGTTGCTTCACGCCGGGCGTATCGGTTAGCCGCTCCCGCCACATATGTTCGGATGGATGAGGGACCTGTAGCGTGTTGTGATACACCTCCGGCTGGGCGTGAATTTGACGAATCGCGTCAATATCTTTCGGTTCAGCATGGCGTATCACGATGTCACTCATTCCTTGTTCCTCATTCAGGTGAAAAGTCCCTTTAAACATCACTGACTACGGCGTTCGAGTCAACACGCATTATTTGCAAAAAAAAGTAGACAAGTGCGAATGAGAATGATTATTATTGTCCTGCATTCAGGGAGACCCTTGCGGAAAGCCTGAAAGCACGACATTGCTCACATTGCTTCCAGTATTACTTTAGCCAGCCGGGTGCTGGCTTTTTTTTTTGCTGCTATCTCAGGCGCTCTGCGGCCTGACGGGCTCCGCGTCGGCTTTGGAGGGTGCGTCTGCTACCAGACCGAGAATATGACTTTTGTTCTCCGCGGCGGCCAGCAGTTCAGCGCGACCGCTAAAAACGCCGCCTTTCTTGATCGCCAGCGTGCGATAGGCGAGGGTACCCTCCAGATGGCCGTGCTCCTCGATGGTGATGCTGTCGCCATGACACTGCCCCTGCACCTTGCCGTCAATTATTAGCTCCCGGCAGCTGACGTTGCCCTCCACCTGGCCTTCACGCATTACCTTAATCAAATGCTCTTTGGCCTCAATGTTGCCGGTGACCTGACCGTGGATATAGACATGGCCGCTGGCGACTATATTGCCGACGAAATGCACCCCGCTGGCGATGACCGTAGTCTCGTGTTTTTTGCTGGCGACCGCTTCGGGTTCTGGGTTAATTGCCGGAGGCGTGGCTGCTTCTGATATCTGAGGTTCCGTTTTATTTTTCTTAATAAACATCGCGTTAATTTTGTTCCGTTGGCTATGGAGGAGGAAAGCGATAAGCGCGCAGGCGGCCGCCAGGCGCGCCAGCGCGCTTGCATCGACAGACCAGGCGATCAGCGCGAGAAGCCAGAAAAAAAGGGCGCCGTTTATGGCGAGATACTGTTTGTCCATCAGCAGCGGCTGGCTACTCCGTTAGTCATCAGCAACCTCCTGGTTTGCTCTCCACTTATCCGCAGTTTTGCCATGGCGATCAAGGTTTTTTGCCGAAAACTGCTGATTTAATCACTTATTAATCAATAAGTTATTAATAATTACGTATGAGTGATACTCGAACTATTTTCCTAACGAATCTTCACTGCAAGCAAGCAGAGAGGATGAAGTGAGGGACCGGCTTGCGCTATGGTTGAAGGTAGCTCATTAACTAAGGACAGCGTTATGATTCTGCACTGCGCATTTATTGGCTTTGGTAAAAGCACCACCCGCTATCACCTTCCTTACGTTTTGCACCGCAAAGACCGCTGGCAGGTAGCGCACATTTACCGCCGCCGGGCGAAGCCCGAGGAGCAGGCGCCGCAGTATTCCCATATTCATTTCACCAGCGACCTTGAAGAAGTATTAAACGATCCACTGGTCAAGCTGGTGGTGGTCTGCACTCACGCCGACAGCCATTTTGAATATGCGAAAAAGGCGCTGGAGGCAGGAAAAAACGTGCTGGTGGAAAAGCCGTTCACCCCGACGCTGGAGGAAGCAAAAACTCTGTTTGCCCTGGCGAACAGCAAAGGCCTGACGGTGACGCCCTATCAGAACCGCCGTTTCGACTCCTGCTTCCTGACCACCAAAAAGGTGATTGAGAGCGGGAAACTCGGCGAACTGGTGGAGATCGAAAGCCATTTCGATAACTACCGCCCGCTGGCGGAGACCAACCCCGGCGGTCCGCAAAACGGCGAGTTCTATGGCCTTGGCGTGCATACCCTGGATCAGATCATTTCGTTGTTCGGCCGCCCGGACCATGTCTCTTACGATCTGCGCTCGCTGCGCAATAAAGCCAACCCGGATGACACCTTTGAAGCCCAGCTGTTCTACGGCGATATGAAGGCCATCGTTAAGACCAGCCATCTGGTGCAGATCGATTACCCGAAATTTATCGTTCACGGGCACAAAGGTTCGTTTGTGAAGTACGGCATTGACCAGCAGGAGACCAGCCTGAAGGCCAATATCATGCCGGGCGAGCCGGGATTTGGCGCGGACGACAGCGTTGGCGAGCTGGTGTATGTCAACGAGGCAGGGGAGATGGTGCGCGAAGCGGTGCCGCTGGAGAACGGCGATTATGGTCGGGTGTACGACGCGCTGTACGACACCCTCGTCAACGGCCAGCCGAATTACGTCAAGGAAACTGACGTTCTCACCAATATGGAGATCCTGCAGCGCGGCTTTGAGCAGCCTTCACCGGCCACCATTACCCTTACCCGATAAGTCAAATTGGCTCCTCTGCGCTTGTTCATATTTTTTGAACAGAGGAGTCAATTTTCACCCTCTATGATCGCCGGCGAAATGGGTCCACACTGACTCCATCGACAACATACGGGGGTGCAACATGATCTATTTACGCAAAGCGAACGAACGTGGCCACGCTAACCATGGCTGGCTGGATTCCTGGCATACTTTCTCTTTCGCCAACTATTATGACCCGAACTTTATGGGCTTCTCCGCCCTGCGGGTGATTAACGACGACGTCATCGACGCCGGTCAGGGCTTCGGTACCCACCCGCACAAAGACATGGAGATCCTGACCTATGTGCTGGAAGGGGCGGTGGAGCACCAGGACAGCATGGGCAACAAAGAGCAGGTGCCGGCGGGCGAGTTCCAGATCATGAGCGCGGGTACCGGGGTGCGCCACTCTGAGTACAACCCGAGCAAAACCGATCGTCTGCGTCTGTATCAGATCTGGATTATTCCGGAAGAAACCGGCATTACCCCGCGCTACGAGCAGCGCCGCTTCGACGCCGCCCAGGGCAAACAGCTGGTGCTGTCGCCGGATGCGCGAGATGGCTCGCTGAAGGTGTACCAGGATATGGAACTCTATCGCTGGGCGCTGCTGAAAGATGAGCAGTCGGTTCACCAGATTGCCGCGGAACGCCGCGTGTGGATCCAGGTGGTCAAAGGCGAAGTGACCATCAACGGTACCAAAGCCACCACCAGCGACGGTTTGGCCATCTGGGACGAGCAGGCGATTTCGGTTCATGCCGACAGCGATAGCGAGATCCTGCTGTTCGATCTGCCGCCGGTTTGATAGTTATCTGAGCCAGGTTAAATAAATTGCGCAGCCTTCCCTCATGTTAGGGAAGGTTGCGCTTTGTCCGTGATAAACTGAGAAAATGTTTCCCCGTTGATCACAGTCAGGACGATGAAAAAGAAAAGACCCGTACTTCAGGATGTAGCCGATCTTGTCGGCGTGACCAAAATGACGGTCAGTCG
This sequence comes from Klebsiella sp. 4_1_44FAA, assembly GCF_000238715.1. NCBI lineage: Bacteria > Pseudomonadati > Pseudomonadota > Gammaproteobacteria > Enterobacterales > Enterobacteriaceae > Klebsiella > Klebsiella sp. 4_1_44FAA. The sequence continues at coordinate 115,932 of NZ_JH414801.1, read as the reverse complement.
CTATTTACGCAACCCGGAGCAGGTCTCCGAAGCGCTGCGTGGCAAGATTGCCGTTGCCCTCGATGAACTGGGTTATATTCCCAATCGCGCCCCTGACATTCTTTCCAACGCCACCAGCCGCGCCATCGGCGTGCTGCTGCCGTCGTTAACCAATCAGGTCTTTTCGGAAGTACTGCGCGGTATCGAAAGCGTCACCGACGCCTTCGGCTATCAAACCATGCTGGCGCACTACGGCTATAAGCCGGAAATGGAAGAGAAACGCCTCGAATCGATGCTCTCCTGGAACATTGATGGCCTGATCCTCACCGAACGCACCCATACGCCGCGCACCCTGAAGATGATCGAAGTCGCCGGCATTCCGGTGGTGGAGCTGATGGACAGCCGGTCGCCGTGTCTCGATATTGCCGTCGGGTTTGATAACTTTGAAGCCGCCCGGCAGATGACCGCGGCGATCATCGCCCGCGGCCACCGCCATGTCGCCTATCTGGGGGCGCGTCTTGATGAACGTACTATCATCAAACAGAAGGGGTACGAGCAGGCGATGCTTGACGCCGGGATGACGCCCTACAGCGTGATGGTGGAACAATCCTCGTCCTATTCTTCGGGGATTGAGCTGATGCGCCAGGCGCGCCGCGAATATCCGCAGCTCGACGGCATCTTCTGCACCAACGATGACCTCGCGGTCGGCGCGGCGTTCGAGTGCCAGCGTCTGGGGCTGAAGATCCCCGATGATATGGCGATCGCCGGGTTCCACGGCCATGATATCGGCCAGGTGATGGAGCCGCGGCTGGCCAGCGTCCTGACCCCGCGCGAGCGAATGGGGCGCATCGGCGCCGAACGGCTGCTGGCGCGCATTCGTGGTGAAGCGATTACCCCTAAGATGTTAGATTTAGGTTTCACATTGTCACCGGGCGGATCAATTTAAACTGACAAGTTTGAAGTAGATCACACATATTCACATCTGGCACGAATGGATATTGCTTCTCCACAGGCCCGGCATGACAATGTTACCGATAACAGTTACCCGTAACAATTAACCGATACGCCGCCTTCGCGCTGGATGAGTCAGCCCCGGCGCGGCGTACCAGTCCAGTGGGAGGACGCTTTGAGCACGACTAACCATGATCACCACGTCTATGTCCTGATGGGCGTTTCCGGCAGCGGAAAATCCGCTGTCGCCAGCGAAGTGGCGCATCAACTGCATGCCGCGTTTCTTGACGGCGACTTTCTCCATCCGCGCAGCAATATCACCAAGATGGCCTCCGGCGAGCCGCTCAACGATGACGACCGCACGCCGTGGCTGCAGGCGCTAAATGACGCCGCGTTCGCCATGCAGCGTACCAACAAGGTGTCGCTGATCGTCTGCTCGGCGCTGAAGAAGAGCTATCGCGACATTCTGCGCAAGGGCAACCCGAACCTCTCCTTCATCTACCTGAAAGGCGATTTCGACGTGATCGAAAGCCGTCTGAAGGCGCGTAAAGGGCACTTCTTTAAAACCCAAATGTTGGTGACGCAGTTTGAAACGCTGCAGGAACCAGGCGCCGACGAGAGCGATGTGCTTATCGTCGATATCGACCAGCCGCTGGAAGGCGTGGTGGCCAGCACCATCGAGGTGATCAACAAAGGCAGTCACTAGTGAGTACTTTAACGCTTGTTTTAACAGCAGTCGGCTCGGTATTGCTGCTGCTGTTTTTAGTCATGAAGGCGCGAATGCACGCCTTCGTGGCTTTGATGGTGGTTTCTATTGGCGCCGGTCTCTTCTCCGGCATGCCGCTGGATAAAATCGCGGCGACGATGGAGAAAGGAATGGGCGGTACGCTGGGCTTCCTGGCGATCGTCGTCGCGCTCGGCGCGATGTTCGGGAAGATCCTGCATGAAACGGGGGCGGTCGATCAGATTGCCGTCAAGATGCTCAAATCCTTTGGCCACAATCGCGCGCACTATGCGATTGGTCTCGCCGGACTCATCTGCGCGCTGCCGTTGTTCTTCGAAGTGGCGATCGTACTGCTGATTAGCGTCGCCTTCTCGATGGCGCGCCATACCGGTACTAACCTCGTGAAGCTGGTGATCCCGCTGTTTGCCGGCGTTGCCGCCGCCGCGGCGTTTCTGTTGCCTGGACCGGCGCCGATGCTGCTGGCGTCGCAAATGCACGCCGACTTTGGCTGGATGATCCTGATTGGCCTGTGTGCGGCCATTCCGGGGATGATTATCGCCGGTCCGCTATGGGGCAACTTCATCAGCCGCTACGTCGAATTGCATATTCCTGACGACGTCACGGAACCGCATCTCGGCGAAGGCAAAATGCCCTCCTTCGGCTTCAGCCTGGCGCTGATCCTGCTGCCGCTGGTGCTGGTTGGCCTGAAAACCATCGCCGCGCGCTTTGTGCCGGTGGGTTCCACTGCCTACGAATGGTTCGAGTTTATCGGCCACCCGTTCACCGCGATCCTGGTGGCCTGCCTGGTGGCGATTTACGGTCTGGCGGTACGTCAGGGAATGGCGAAAGACCGGGTGATGGAGATTTGCGGCCACGCGCTGCAGCCGGCCGGGATTATTCTGCTGGTGATCGGGGCTGGCGGCGTCTTCAAGCAGGTGCTGGTTGACTCCGGCGTTGGCCCGGCGCTTGGTGAAGCGCTGACCGGAATGGGGCTGCCGATCGCTATTACCTGCTTCGTACTGGCGGCGGCGGTGCGTATCATTCAGGGCTCTGCCACCGTGGCGTGCCTGACGGCGGTCGGCCTGGTGATGCCGGTGATTGAGCAGCTGAACTACAGCGGCGCGCAGATGGCGGCATTGTCTATCTGTATCGCCGGCGGCTCGATTGTGGTAAGCCACGTGAACGACGCCGGCTTCTGGCTGTTCGGTAAATTTACCGGCGCCAGTGAAGCCCAGACGCTGAAGACCTGGACCATGATGGAAACCATCCTTGGCACCACCGGGGCGATTGTCGGTATGATCGCCTTCCAGCTGCTGAGCTAAGCCCGCTCATCTCCCGCTCGCGGGAAATAAAAAGCCAGGGTAACGCTGCTTACCCTGGCTTCTTTGCAATAAACCGCCCTTTTTCCCTCTTTTCCTTGCCAGCTATTGGCCCTTATTAGCGCTACGACGATGCTCGTATCCCTCGTCATCCCTTGCTGTGACTGGGTTTGTCGCTTTTTTTTGGCAAGCGGAAAAGCACCAGATTTCACGCTTAATCCATAATCAGGATCAATAAAATAGCGACGGAAAATATTCCATTCCCCAGGGGATTTCCCCGATAATCGTTGCGCTTTTGACGACGACCAGCGACGGTGGACAATGTGCAGGATAAGTTGCTTTTCTGATTGTTCAGCAATCATTGATTAATTTCACTTGCGACTTTAGCTGCATTTTGTAAGGTGAGGGATAATCCAGTTGGAAACTGGCCAGGCACAAACAGCACACACCTCGCAGGAATACGTTATGAAAAATGTTGGTTTTATCGGCTGGCGCGGAATGGTCGGCTCTGTCCTCATGCAACGCATGGTTGAAGAGCGCGATTTCGACGCCATTCGCCCGGTGTTCTTCTCTACCTCCCAGCTGGGACAGCCAGCGCCGTCATTCGGCGGTAGCACCGGTGGCACGCTGCAGGATGCGTTCGATCTGGACGCTCTGAAGGCGCTGGACATTATTGTCACGTGCCAGGGCGGCGATTACACCAACGAGATTTACCCGAAGCTGCGCGCAAGCGGCTGGCAGGGTTACTGGATTGACGCGGCTTCTTCGCTGCGCATGAAGGACGATGCGATCATTATCCTCGACCCGGTTAACCAGGATGTGATCACCGCCGGCCTGAACAACGGCGTGAAAACCTTTGTCGGCGGCAACTGCACCGTCAGCCTGATGCTGATGTCCCTCGGCGGCCTGTTTGCTCAGGATCTGGTGGAGTGGGTCAGCGTGGCGACGTACCAGGCGGCTTCCGGCGGCGGCGCGCGTCATATGCGCGAGCTGCTGAGCCAGATGGGGCAACTGCATAATCATGTGGCCGCGGAGCTGGCGGACCCGGCTTCCGCCATCCTGGATATTGAGCGCAAAGTGACGTCGCTGACCCGCAGCGGCGAGCTGCCGGTCGATAACTTTGGCGTACCGCTGGCGGGCAGCCTGATCCCGTGGATCGACAAACAGCTGGATAACGGTCAGAGCCGCGAAGAGTGGAAAGGCCAGGCGGAGACCAACAAGATCCTCGCCACCTCGTCCGTTATCCCGGTAGACGGCCTCTGCGTTCGCGTTGGCGCGCTGCGCTGCCACAGCCAGGCGTTTACCATCAAGCTGAAGAAAGATGTTTCTATCCCGACCGTTGAGGAGCTGCTGGCCGCGCACAACCCGTGGGCCAAAGTGGTACCGAACGATCGTGAGATTACCATGCGCGAGCTGACCCCAGCCGCGGTGACGGGCACCCTGACCACCCCGGTAGGACGCCTGCGTAAACTGAATATGGGGCCGGAGTATCTATCGGCCTTTACCGTTGGCGACCAGCTGCTGTGGGGCGCCGCGGAGCCGCTGCGCCGGATGCTTCGCCAGCTGGCGTAAGCCCAGGATGAACAGAAAGGGGGTCTTCAAGCCCCCTTTTTTTTTGCGTAATACAAGGAGTAAACGCGGATGTTAGATTTTTCCCCACGGAGGTAACTCAGCCTTGGCTATGCTTTAAGTAAGGAATTCCTTACCTGAAGGTGGGACGGAGCAGGAGGATGCTGAGAGCACTGCGCCGTTCAGGTCAAAAAAGTCGCCAGTTACAGGAATGAGCGACACTTACAACAGGATGAAAGCATGTCTAATCATATTGATAGAGACGTGATTAATGCGCTAATCGCCGGTCATTTCGCGGATCCCTTTTCCGTGCTCGGCATGCACCGTACTGACGCCGGGCTGGAAGTGCGCGCATTATTACCCGATGCCACCGACGTGTGGGTTATTGAACCGAAAACCGGACGCAAAGTCGGCAAGCTCGAATGTCTCGACTCGCGTGGTTTCTTCAGCGGCGTCCTGCCGCGGCGTAAAAACGTTTTTCGCTATCAGCTGGCCGTCACCTGGCACGGGCAGCAGAATCTGATCGATGACCCTTATCGCTTTGGTCCGCTGTTGCAGGACCTTGACGTCTGGCTGCTGTCGGAAGGGACCCACCTGCGCCCTTACGAAACGCTGGGCGCGCACGCTGCCACCATGGACGGCGTCACCGGTACCCGTTTCTCGGTGTGGGCGCCGAACGCCCGCCGCGTATCGGTGGTGGGGCAGTTTAACTACTGGGATGGCCGTCGCCACCCGATGCGATTCCGCAAAGAGTCCGGGATCTGGGAGCTGTTCGTTCCCGGCGCGCACAATGGCCAGCTGTATAAATTCGAACTGATTGACGCCCACGGCAATCTGCGGGTCAAAGCCGACCCTTACGCCTTTGAGTCGCAAATGCGTCCGGAAAGCGCCTCGCTTATCTGCGACCTGCCGCCCAAAGTGGAACAGCCAGCGGACCGCAGAGCGGCGAACCAGTTTGATGCCCCGATCTCTATCTATGAAGTGCATCTCGGCTCCTGGCGCCGTCATACCGATAATAATTTCTGGCTGAGCTACCGCGAGCTGGCCGACCAGCTGGTGCCCTATGCGAAATGGATGGGCTTCACCCATCTCGAACTATTGCCGGTTAACGAGCACCCGTTCGACGGCAGCTGGGGCTATCAACCCACCGGGCTCTATGCGCCGACCCGCCGCTTCGGCACCCGCGACGATTTCCGTTACTTTATCAATGCCGCGCACGCCGCCGGGCTGAACGTCATTCTTGACTGGGTGCCCGGCCACTTCCCGGCGGATGATTTTGCCCTTGCCTCGTTTGACGGCACTTCGCTGTATGAGCACAGCGATCCGCGCGAGGGGTATCACCAGGACTGGAATACCCTGATCTACAACTACGGACGTCGGGAAGTCAGCAACTACCTGGTGGGTAACGCGCTGTACTGGATCGAACGCTTCGGCATCGATGCGCTGCGGGTCGACGCGGTGGCCTCGATGATCTATCGCGATTACAGCCGCAAGGCGGGAGAGTGGATCCCCAACGAATACGGCGGGCGGGAGAATCTGGAAGCCATTGAGTTTCTGCGCAACACCAACCGCATCCTTGGCGAACAGACGCCGGGCGCGGTCACCATGGCGGAAGAGTCCACCGATTTTGCCGGGGTGACCCGTCCGCCAGCCGGCGGCGGCCTCGGTTTCTGGTTCAAATGGAACCTCGGCTGGATGCACGACACCCTGGATTACATGAAGCTCGATCCGGTGCATCGCCGCTACCATCATAACAAAATGACCTTCGGCATGCTCTACAACTACACCGAGAACTTTGTGCTGCCGCTCTCCCACGATGAAGTGGTGCACGGCAAAAAATCGATTCTCGACCGCATGCCGGGCGATGCCTGGCAGAAGTTCGCCAACCTGCGCGCCTACTACGGCTGGCTGTTCGCCTTCCCGGGGAAAAAGCTGCTGTTTATGGGCAATGAGTTCGCTCAGGGCCGCGAGTGGAACCATGACGTTAGCCTCGACTGGCATCTGCTGGAGGGCGGCGACAACTGGCACCACGGCGTCCAGCGGCTGGTGCGCGACCTGAACCATACCTACCGTCATCATAAAGCGCTGCACGAGCTGGATTTTGACCCCTACGGCTTCGAATGGCTGGTGGTCGACGACCATGAGCGCTCGGTGTTTGTCTTTGTACGCCGTGACCGGGCGGGCAACGAGATTATCGTCGCCAGCAACTTCACACCGGTGCCGCGCCACGACTACCGCTTCGGCATTAACCAGCCGGGCCGCTGGCGCGAGGCGCTAAATACCGACTCCATGCACTATCACGGCAGCAATCAGGGCAATGGCGGCGTGGTGGAAAGCGACGCTATCGCCAGTCATGGCCGCGAACATTCGCTGTCGCTGACCCTGCCCCCGCTGGCGACGATCTGGCTGGTCCGGGAGGCGCAATGACCTCACTCGCGGCAGGCAAACCTGCGCCATTGGGCGCCAGCTATGACGGCAAGGGGGTGAATTTCGCCCTCTTCTCCGCCCATGCGGAGCGGGTGGAGCTGTGCGTATTCGACGAGCAGGGCAACGAGCAACGCTTCGATCTCCCGGCGCGCAGCGGCGACATCTGGCACGGCTGGCTGGCCGCCGCCGGGCCGGGCCTGCGCTACGGCTATCGGGTGCATGGTCCCTGGGACCCGGCACAGGGGCACCGCTTTAACCCGGCCAAGCTGTTGATCGATCCCAGCGCCCACCGGGTCGAGGGCGATCTGCCTGACGATGAGCGCCTGCACGGCGGCATGTGGCAGCCCGATCGCCGCGACAGCGCCGCGGTCGCGCCAAAATCGCAGGTGGTGGATCTGCGCTATGACTGGCGTGGCGATAAACCGCCGCGTACCCCATGGGGGGAAACGGTGATTTATGAAGCGCACGTGAAAGGGCTCACCTTGCTTAATCCGCAGCTACCGGAAGCCATTCGCGGAACCTATAAAGCGCTGGGCCACCCGGCGATGATCGCTTACTTCAAATCGCTGGGCATCAGCGCCCTTGAGCTGTTGCCGGTGGCGCAGTTCGCCAGCGAGCCGCGACTGCAGCGGATGGGGTTAAGCAACTACTGGGGCTACAACCCGTTGGCGTGGTTCGCGCTGGATCCGCGCTACGCCAGCGACCCGGATCGCGCCCTGGATGAGTTTCGCGATGCGGTTAAGGCGCTGCACGCCGCCGGTATCGAAGTGATTCTGGATATCGTGCTCAACCATAGTGCGGAAATCGATCTAGAAGGGCCCACCGTCTCCCTGCGCGGAATCGACAACCGTAGCTATTATTGGGTAAGGGAGGATGGCGATTATCACAACTGGACCGGGTGCGGTAATACGCTCAATCTTAGCCACCCCGGCGTGGTGGAGTGGGCGCGCCAGTGTTTGCGCTTTTGGGTGGATGAGTGCCATGTCGACGGCTTTCGCTTCGACCTCGCCTCAGTGATGGGGCGGACGCCGGAATTCCGCCAGGATGCGCCGCTGTTTGAGGCTATCCGCCGCGACAGCGTGCTGTCGCAGGTGAAACTGATTGCGGAACCCTGGGATATCGGCCCGGGCGGCTATCAGGTGGGTAATTTCCCACCGCTGTTCGCTGAATGGAATGACCATTTTCGCGATAGCGCCCGACGCTTCTGGTTACAGCAAAATGTCTCCCTGGGGGATTTTGCCCAACGTTTCGCGGCCTCCAGCGATCTCTTTGCCCGCGATGGCAAGCCGCCATCGGCGACGGTCAACCTGGTGACGGCCCACGATGGCTTCACGCTGCGCGACTGCGTTTGTTTCAATCAGAAACACAATGAGGCAAACGGGGAGGAGAATCGCGATGGGACTAACAATAACTACAGCAACAATCATGGTATAGAAGGATTAGAAGCGAATTTTGCGGTGATTGAACGGCGGCGCGCCAGCGCGCATGCGCTGTTGACGACGCTGCTGCTGGCTCAGGGGACGCCAATGCTGCTGGCGGGCGATGAACAGGGCCACAGCCAGCACGGTAACAATAATGCTTACTGCCAGGACAACGCCCTGACGTGGCTGGACTGGCGCCAGGCGAACCCGGGATTAACCGCCTTTACCGCGGCGCTGATCCACCTGCGGCGCCGTATTCCGGCGCTCACCCGCAACCGCTGGTGGCAGGAGGGGGATGGCAACGTCCGCTGGCTTAATCGCAACGCCCAGCCCCTGACTGCCGCGGAGTGGCAGCAGGGGGCCGCGTGTATGCAGATCCAGTTGTCGGATCGCTGGCTGCTCACGCTGAACGCCACCGCAGAGGTGGTCGATATGGTTTTACCCGAGGGGGAATGGCGCGCCGTTCCTCCATTCGCCGGAGAGGATAATCCGGTCATCATGGCTGTCTGGCATGGGCCCGCGCACGGAGTGTGCGTATTTCAAAGGTCGTAAGCCCTGAAGCTTTCGGTTGGACCCGTGGCGGCGGCGCGGCGGGATGAGCTGGAAAGCGGGGGTGTAAAAAGGAGTTAATCATGGTTAGGCTTGAAAAAAACGATCCGCTGATGCTGGCGCGTCAATTACCCATCAAATCCGTGGCGTTGATCCTCGCGGGCGGGCGTGGCACCCGGCTGAAGGATCTCACCATTAAGCGTGCGAAACCTGCCGTTCACTTTGGCGGCAAGTTCCGTATTATCGATTTCGCATTATCTAACTGCATTAACTCAGGGATCCGCCGCATCGGCGTTATTACCCAGTATCAGTCGCACACGCTGGTGCAGCACATCCAGCGCGGCTGGTCGTTCTTCAGCGAAGAGATGAACGAGTTTGTCGATCTGCTGCCGGCTCAGCAGCGCGTGCATGGCGAAAATTGGTATCGCGGCACGGCGGATGCGGTGACGCAGAACCTGGATATCATCAGCCGCTACAAGGCCGAGTACGTGGTGATCCTCGCGGGCGACCATATTTATAAGCAGGACTACTCGCGCATGCTGATCGACCATGTCGAAAAAGGGGCGCGTTGCACCGTGGCCTGCATGCCGGTGCCCATTGAAGAGGCATCCGCCTTCGGCGTCATGGCGGTCGACGAAAACGAAAAAATCATTGAGTTTGTCGAGAAACCCGCCAACCCGCCGGCGATGCCGACCGACCCGACCAAATCGCTGGCCAGCATGGGCATTTATGTCTTTGACGCCGCCTATCTTTATGAGCTGCTGGAAGAAGACGATCGCAACGAGAACTCCAGCCACGATTTCGGCAAAGACATCATTCCGAAGATCACCGAAGCTGGCATGGCTTATGCACATCCTTTCCCGCTCTCCTGCGTGCAGTCCGACCCGAACGCCGAACCTTACTGGCGCGACGTGGGGACGCTGGAAGCCTACTGGAAGGCTAACCTCGATCTGGCGTCAGTCACGCCGGAGCTGGATATGTACGACCAGAACTGGCCGATCCGCACCCATATGGAATCGCTGCCGCCGGCGAAGTTCGTGCAGGACCGCTCCGGTAGCCACGGCATGACCCTGAACTCGCTGGTTTCCGGGGGGTGCATTATCTCCGGGTCGGTGGTGGTGCAGTCGGTGCTGTTCCCGCGCGTGCGGGTGAATTCGTTCTGTAACATTGATTCGGCAGTCTTGTTGCCAGATGTCTGGGTGGGGCGCTCATGCCGCCTGCATCGCTGCGTGATTGACCGCGCCTGTGTTATCCCGGAAGGAATGGTGATTGGTGAGAATGCGGAAGAGGATGCACGCCGCTTCTATCGCTCAGAGGAAGGTATCGTGCTGGTGACCCGCGACATGCTGCGGAAATTAGGGCACAAACAGGAGCGCTAATGCAGGTCTTACATGTATGTTCTGAGATGTTCCCGCTGTTAAAGACGGGCGGTCTGGCGGACGTCATCGGCGCACTGCCGGCGGCGCAAATCGCGGAGGGTATCGATACGCGCGTGCTGTTGCCGGCGTTTCCCGATATCCGTCGCGGCGTGGTGGATGCCCAGGTGGTGACCCGCCGGGATACCTTCGCCGGGCGGATCACGCTGCTGTACGGCCACTTTAACGGCGTGGGGATCTACCTGATAGACGCCCCGCATCTCTATGACCGTCCGGGGAGCCCTTACCACGATACCAACCAGCACGCTTATCCCGACAACGTCCTGCGCTTTGCGCTGCTGGGCTGGGTGGGAAGTGAAATGGCCAGCGGACTGGATCCGTTCTGGCGCCCGGATGTGGTGCATGCCCATGACTGGCACGCCGGCCTGACGCCGGCCTACCTGGCGGCGCGCGGACGCCCGGCTAAATCGGTGTTTACCGTGCACAACCTGGCGTACCAGGGGATGTTTTACTCCTGGCATATGAATGACATTGAGCTGCCTTGGTCGTTCTATAACATGCATGGCCTCGAGTTTAACGGGCAGATCTCGTTTCTCAAGGCCGGCCTCTACTACGCCGACCATATTACGGCGGTGAGCCCGACCTACGCGCGCGAGATCACCGAGCCGCAGTACGCCTACGGCATGGAGGGGCTGCTGCGCCAGCGCCATCATGAAGGTCGGCTGTCGGGAATTCTCAACGGCGTTGACGACGGTATCTGGAGCCCGCAAAACGATCTGCTGCTGCCGATGCGCTACGATCGCGACACGCTGGAGGAGAAGGCGGAGAACAAGCGTCAGCTGCAGATTGCCATGGGCCTGAAGGTCGATGATAAAGCGCCGTTGTTTGCCGTCGTCAGCCGTCTTACCAGCCAGAAAGGGCTGGACCTGGTGCTTGAAGCGCTGCCGGGTCTGCTTGAGCAGGGCGGCCAGCTGGCGCTGCTGGGCGCCGGCGATCCGGTGCTGCAGGAAGGTTTCCTCGCCGCCGCCGCCGAACACCCGGGCAAAGTGGGTGTGCAGATTGGCTACCATGAGGCCTTCTCCCACCGCATTATGGGCGGCGCCGACGTCATTCTGGTCCCGAGCCGCTTTGAACCCTGCGGCCTGACTCAGCTGTATGGTCTGAAATACGGGACGCTGCCGCTGGTGCGCCGCACCGGCGGTCTGGCGGACACCGTCGCTGACAGTTCGCTGGAGAATCTGGCCGATGGTCTGGCGACAGGGTTTGTCTTTGAGGACAGCAATGCGCTGTCATTGCTGCGCGCTATCCGTCGCGCCTTTGTCCTCTGGTCGCGCCCGTCGCTCTGGCGCTACGTGCAGCGTCAGGCGATGAATATGGATTTTAGCTGGCAGGTTGCCGCGAACTCCTATCGCGAACTTTATCAACGCTTGATGTAACCACTGGAGTCATTGTTATGAATGTACCCTTTAGCTATGCATCACCGACGCTGAGCGTTGAGGCGTTAAAGCATTCTATTGCCTATAAACTGATGTTTATCATCGGTAAAGATCCGGCCATCGCCAACAAGCATGAATGGCTTAACGCCACGCTGTTTGCCGTTCGCGATCGCATGGTGGAGCGCTGGCTGCGCTCCAACCGCGCGCAGCTCTCCCAGGAAGTGCGCCAGGTGTACTATCTGTCGATGGAGTTTCTGATCGGCCGCACCCTCTCGAATGCGCTGCTGTCGCTGGGCATTTATGACGATGTGAGCAGCGCGCTGGCGGAGATGGGGCTCGATCTCGAAGAGCTGATCGATGAAGAGAATGACCCCGGGCTTGGCAACGGCGGTCTGGGCCGTCTGGCGGCTTGCTTCCTTGACTCCCTGGCGGCGCTGGGTCTGCCGGGACGCGGTTACGGCATCCGCTACGACTACGGGATGTTTAAACAGAATATTGTCGATGGCCGACAAAAAGAGTCTCCTGACTACTGGCTGGAGTACGGTAACCCGTGGGAGTTTGAGCGCCACAACACCCGCTATAAAGTGCGCTTCGGCGGCCGCATTCAGCAGGAAGGAAAGAAAACCCGCTGGATTGAGACGGAGGAGATCATTGCGGAAGCCTACGACCAGATCATCCCCGGCTTTGACACCGACGCCACCAACACGCTGCGTCTGTGGAGCGCGCAGGCCAGCAGCGAAATTAACCTCGGTAAATTCAACCAGGGCGACTACTTCGCCGCAGTAGAGGATAAAAACCACTCCGAAAACGTCTCCCGCGTGCTCTATCCGGACGACTCGACCTACTCCGGCCGCGAGCTGCGCCTGCGCCAGGAGTATTTCCTCGTGTCGGCCACGGTGCAGGATATCCTGAGTCGCCATTACATGTTGCATAAGACCTATGACAACCTGGCGGACAAGATTGCCATCCACCTGAATGACACCCACCCGGTGCTGTCGATACCGGAGCTGATGCGTCTGCTTATCGACGAACATAAGTTCAGCTGGGACGAGGCGTTCGAGGTGACCTGTCAGGTCTTCTCCTATACCAACCACACCCTGATGAGCGAAGCGCTCGAGACCTGGCCGGTGGATATGCTGGGTAAAATTCTGCCGCGCCATCTGCAGATTATCTTCGAGATTAACGACTATTTCCTCAAGACTTTGCAGGAGCAGTATCCGAACGATACCGACCTCCTCAGTCGCACCTCGATTATCGACGAGTCTAACGGCCGCCGTGTGCGGATGGCCTGGCTGGCGGTAGTGGTCAGCCACAAGGTCAACGGGGTGTCCGAGCTGCATTCCCGACTGATGGTGGAGTCACTGTTTGCCGAATTCGCCAAAATCTTCCCAATGCGCTTTATCAACGTGACCAACGGTGTGACGCCGCGCCGCTGGCTGGCGCTGGCCAACCCGCCGCTGTCGAAAGTGCTGGATGAGCATATCGGCCGCACCTGGCGGACCGATCTGAGTCAGCTTGATGAGCTGAAACAGCATATCGACTACCCGATGGTCAATCAGGCGGTGCGTCAGGCCAAGTTTGAGAACAAACAGCGGCTGGCCAGCTATATTGCTCAACAGCTCAATGTGGTGGTCAATCCGAAGGCGCTGTTTGATGTGCAGATCAAACGTATCCATGAATACAAACGGCAGCTAATGAATGTGCTGCACGTCATCACCCGCTATAACCGGATCAAGGCCGATCCGCAGGCCGAGTGGGTGCCGCGGGTAAATATTTTCGCCGGTAAGGCGGCCTCGGCCTACTACATGGCCAAGCACATTATTCACCTGATCAACGATGTGGCGGCGGTGATTAATAACGATCCGCAGATTGGCGACAAGCTGAAGGTCGTCTTTATCCCCAACTACAGCGTTAGCCTGGCGCAGCTGATCATTCCGGCGGCAGACCTGTCGGAACAGATCTCCCTCGCAGGCACTGAAGCTTCCGGCACCAGTAATATGAAGTTTGCCCTTAACGGCGCGCTGACTATCGGCACCCTTGATGGGGCAAACGTGGAGATGCAGGAGCACGTGGGCGAAGAGAATATCTTTATCTTCGGCAACACCGCGGAAGAGGTGGAGGAGCTGCGTCGCAGCGGCTATAAACCACGCGAATATTACGAGCAGGATGAAGAGCTCCACCAGGCGCTGACGCAGATCGGTACCGGCGTCTTCAGCCCGGCAGAACCGGGGCGCTACCGCGACCTGCTGGATTCGCTGATTAACTTTGGCGACCACTACCAGGTTCTGGCGGACTATCGTAGCTATGTGGACTGCCAGGATCGCGTCGACGAGCTGTATCAAAACCCGGAAGAGTGGGCCTATAAGGCGATGTTGAATATTGCCAACATGGGCTACTTCTCTTCTGACCGGACGATCCAGGAGTACGCGAAATATATCTGGCATATCGACCCGGTAAGGCTGTAAGCCAGTCAATGCAACACCACACAACACAACGGGGCCATTTGGCCCCGTTGTGTTGTGTGGCGAACGTTTTATTCGGAAAAGTGCCGGGGAGGATTCAGGCTATTGCGGGAATATACTATTGACGTGAATTCGCCAGCAGTACGATAAATGCTCAATAAGTTTACGTTCATAGCCTATGTGGGATGTAGAAACGACGGATACGTTTGATGCCTGGTTCGAATTACAAAGTAGAGCTTTAAAAGAGGATATGTTGGCCACGATGCTCATCCTGTCTGAGTTTGCTCCGCAGCTTGGGCGCCCGTATGTTGATACGGTGAAAGATTCAACGTTTCAGAATATGAAAGAACTCCGGGTTCAGCATCATGGGCTCCCCATCCGCGCCTTTTTTGCTTTTGATCCTCTGCGGAAAGCTATCGTTTTATGTGCGGGCAATAAGGATGGCATGAATGAGAAACGTTTTTACAAAGAGATGATTACTCTGGCTGACAGAGAATTCAGCCAACACCTGACTAAGGAGCGATAATGGCCACGCTAAAAGAACTCATGGCGAAACAGAGTCCTGAAAGCCAGCAGCGTATTGCAGCGAAAGCGGCAGAGATACGCCAGTCTGTCGCTTTAAACTTGCTTCGAGAAGAGTTGCAAATGTCGCAAACAGAGATGGCTGCGGCTATGGGGGTAAAGCAGCCAACGATCGCTAAAATGGAACAGGCTGATAACGACCCTCGGCTTTCGACCCTAAAACGCTACATTGCGGCATTGGGGGGAGAACTCAGTATAAATGTCACATTGCCGACTGGAAAAAAAGTCTCGTTTAATTTGTGAACAGGTATCCGGGCCAAGCGCAAGCCATAGCCCGGGTATTTCTCTCCTGGCGCCACGCGATGTCAGGACGCTAACGACAGTTCAGACTTTCCCGCATGCTGCGCCAGCCATTCGCTGATGCGCGCCTGCTGCTCGGCAGTCAGCCACATACCCTGTTTGGTTCGACGCCAGATGGCGTCATCCAGGCTGCGCACCCACTCGTGCTCCACCAGATATTTCAGCTCGGCTTCATAAAACTCGTGGCCGAAATCTTCCCCGAGATCGCTCAGGGCGCTGGCTTCCTTCAGGATCCACTCGCTGTTGCTCCCGTAGGTGCGGGCATAATGGCGGGCCAGTGATTCACTGATGAACGGGAAGCGACGGCGCAGTTTTGCCGCGTAGTCGTCGCGGTCGCCGCCGATATCGCCGCCGGGGAGCACCGCGGTTTTGGTCCATGCCGGGCCGATCCCTTTGTAATAGGGGGTCAGTTTTTCCAGTGCATGCTCGGCCAGTTTGCGATAGGTGGTCAGCTTGCCGCCGAAGACGGACAGCAGCGGCGCCTGACCGTTCTCATCGTGAATATCCAGGGTATAGTCGCGGGTAATGGCCTGCGGCGAATCCGACTCGTCGTCGCACAGCGGACGGACGCCGGAGTAGGTCCAGACGATATCGTCCCGGCTGAGGGTCTTTTTAAAGTGCGCGTTATAGACGTTCAGCAGATAGTTGATCTCTTTATCATCAATGGCCACCGCTTTCGGATCGCCCTTATATTCGACGTCCGTCGTGCCGATGATAGAGAACTCATCCATCCACGGAATAACAAACACTATGCGTTTATCTTCGTTCTGCAGAATATAAGCCTGTTTCTGGGTATGCACCCGCGGCACCACGATGTGGCTGCCCTTGATCAGACGGATGCCGTAAGGCGAGCGCAGATGCATCCCTTCGTCGAAGAACTGTTTGACCCATGGGCCGGTGGCATTGACCAGGCCGCGCGCCTTCCAGGTAAACTTCTCACCGCTATCAATATCTTCCGCTTCCACCACCCACAGGCCATTCTCACGTTTCGCCGAGATAGCGCGGGTGCGGGTACGCACTTCGCCGCCTTTGCGGACGACCATCTGCGCGTTGGCCAGCACCAGGCGGGCATCGTCGACCCAGCAGTCGGAATATTCGAAACCGCGCACAATTTCCGGTTTAAGTACCGATTCTGCGCCAAAACGCAACCCGGTGGATCCCGGGAGGCTGGTGCGTTTGCCCAGATGATCGTACATAAACAAGCCGATACGGATCATCCATGCCGGGCGCAGATGCGGGCGATGCGGTAGGCGAAAGCGCATCGGGAAGGCGATATGCGGGGCCATTTTTAACAGCACTTCACGCTCGGCCAGCGCTTCGCTGACCAGACGGAACTCATAGTGTTCGAGGTAGCGTAGCCCGCCGTGGATCAGTTTGGAACTGGCGCTGGAGGTAGCGCAGGCGAGATCGCGCGCTTCCAGCATCAGTACGGATAAACCACGCCCGGCGGCATCTGCCGCGATACCGGCACCGTTGATGCCTCCGCCTATCACAATCAGATCTTTGGTTTCCACGTTCTTACCCTCTCACACTTTCGTTTAAGCTCATAAATGCTCGATATCGCTCACTATAGCAAACAAACGCGCTTTTGGTAACATCAAAAAAACATTTTGAAGTGATGGGTGTAACATATTGGCGTTTCTTTACCGCCTGACGGTACACTACAGGGTAAAATTGGGCCGGCCATCGCCCGTCATGACGAGAAAGAGAAGAGAATCATGGAACAGTTTGAATGCATCAATGTTGAAGAAGCGCACCAGAAACTGCATCAGCAGACGGCGGTACTGGTCGATATCCGCGATCCGCAAAGCTATGCGATGGGTCATACGCCGGGCGCGTTTCATCTGACCAACGATACGCTGGGCGCGTTTATGCGTGACAACGACTTTGACACGGCGGTGATGGTGATGTGCTATCACGGCAACAGCAGCAAGGGCGCCGCGCAGTATCTGCTGCAGCAGGGGTTTGATAAGGTCTATAGCGTTGACGGCGGGTTCGACGCCTGGCATCGCCATTTCCCGGCGGAAGTGGCGCGCGGGACGTTTTAACGACTGGCAGGTATACTATCCCCCTTTGTGTGGAATAAGCGATTCGCTGCATGTTAATGATTACCTCTTTTGCCAACCCGCGGGTGGCCCAGGCGTTTGTCGATTATATGGCGACGCAGGGGATTATCCTGACCATCCAGCAGCATACCCAGAGCGACGTCTGGCTGGCTGATGAGAGTCAGGCCGGGCGCGTCAGGGCTGAGCTGGCGCGTTTTCTCGAAAACCCGGCGGACCCGCGCTATCTGGCGGCGAGCTGGCAGTCCGGACAGACCAATAGCGGGTTGCGCTATCAGCGCTTTCCTTTCTTTGCCACGCTGCGGCATAACGCCGGTCCGTTCACCTGGGCGATTCTGCTGATCTGCATCGCGGTGTTCATCCTGCAAAATCTGCTGGGCGATCAGCCGGTGATGATTTGGCTGGCCTGGCCCTACGATCCTTCGCTGCAGTTCGAAGCCTGGCGCTATTTCAGCCATGCTTTCATGCATTTCTCGCTGATGCATATTCTCTTCAACCTGCTATGGTGGTGGTATCTTGGCGGCGCGGTGGAAAAGCGCATCGGCAGCGGCAAGCTGGTGGTGATCACCGTCATCAGCGCTCTGCTGAGCGGCTTCGTGCAGCACCAGTTTAGCGGCCCGTGGTTTGGTGGCTTGTCGGGCGTGGTCTACGCGCTGATGGGCTACGTCTGGCTGCGGGGCGAGCGCGATCCGCAGAGCGGTATTTATCTGCAGCGCGGGTTGATACTCTTCTCTTTAGTATGGTTAATTGCTGGCTGGTTTGATGTTTTCGGCATGGCGATCGCCAACGGCGCGCACGTGGCTGGTCTGGCGACCGGCCTGGCGATGGCGTTTGTTGATACCTTACATGGGCGAAAACGCGCATAAAGACTTACCGACAGGGGTCGGGTAGGCGACATTTTTCCAGGGATATTTCATGAAACAAACACAACGTCATGACGCCATTATCGAGCTGGTAAAAAAACAGGGTTACGTCAGCACGGAAGAGCTGGTTGAGCAGTTCGCGGTAAGCCCGCAGACCATCCGCCGCGACCTGAACGATTTAGCCGAACAGAAAATGATCCTCCGCCATCACGGCGGCGCGGCGCTGCCCTCCAGCTCGGTCAACACCTCCTGGCACGATCGCAAAGCGACCCAGACGGCGGAGAAAGAGCGTATCGCCCGGCGGGTGGCCAGCGAGATCCCGGACGGGGCGACGCTGTTTATTGATATCGGCACCACGCCGGAA
This sequence comes from Klebsiella sp. 4_1_44FAA, assembly GCF_000238715.1. Classification (NCBI taxonomy): domain Bacteria; kingdom Pseudomonadati; phylum Pseudomonadota; class Gammaproteobacteria; order Enterobacterales; family Enterobacteriaceae; genus Klebsiella; species Klebsiella sp. 4_1_44FAA. Next base: position 97,547 of record NZ_JH414801.1, on the reverse strand, counting down.
GCGGTGGCGCACGCCCTGCTCGATCACAACGATCTGCGGATTGTGACCAATAACCTTAACGTCGCCAACACGCTGATGGTGAAAGAGGACTTCCGCATTATTCTCGCCGGCGGCGAACTGCGTAGCCGGGACGGCGGGATCATCGGGGAAGCGACGCTGGACTTTATCTCGCAGTTCCGCCTCGACTTCGGCATTCTCGGCATCAGCGGCGTAGACAGCGATGGCTCGCTGCTGGAGTTTGATTATCATGAAGTGCGCACCAAGCGGGCGATCATTGAGAATTCACGCCACGTGATGCTGGTGGTGGACCATACCAAGTTTGGCCGCAATGCGATGGTCAACATGGGCAGCATCAGTATGGTCGATGCGGTCTATACCGACGTGCTGCCGCCGGCCGGCGTGCTGAAGGTGATCACTGATAACAACCTTCAGCTGGAGCTGTGCTAAACGGCAACGGCGTCGTCAGACGCCGTATCCCATCATCTTAAGTAACTGCTGGGCATGCTGTACCGCGTCCTGCCGGTGGGCGACGCCCAGTTTCTGATACAGGTTGCGAATGTGGGTCTTGATGGTGGTGGCCGCCACGTCAAGCTCGCCGGCAATCTGCTCGTTGCTGTAACCGGAATAGATTAAGCCAAGCACCTGCCACTCGCGCTGGGTCAGCGGGCTGGTGCGGATAAGCTCCGGCACCTCCGGATGATTCAGCAGTCGCTCGACGAACCCTTCGTCAAAGTGGGCGAATTTGTGGCGATGATGCTGGTTGATGTCGCGCAGAATACGCTGGGCGCGATGCTGCTCCAGCTCCGGCAACGTGTTCAACTGGATCAGCTGGCGCAGCTGCTGGGCCATCGCCTCGCCTTCAATCACAAAGTGGTTGATAAAACCGGTGCGGTTGGCGAGCGTCAGGGCTTCCAGCAGGGCTTTCTGCGCTTCGCTCTTGCGTCCCGACTGCCAGTACAGCTGATTGAGCAGCAGCAGGTTGCGGTTGAGATCGCTCATCAAACGCAGCGAACGCGCATTTTCGTTCAGCTCTTCCAGCACCATTTCCGCCGGTTCGAAATCGCCCAGCAGGATCTGCGCCCGGGCGATGTTGCGCCACTGGCTCTGCAGGAAGTGGTTGTTGGCGAACTCCGGCTTTGGCGTCTGGCGCAGCCAGTTGGCCGCCGCGGTTTTATCACCGGTCATCTGCCAGTAGATCACTCGCACCTTATCGGCGTTGGAGACCCAGTCGCTGTGATAGTGACCGTTACCGAGCAGGTTTTCCAGCCGGTTCAGGTGGCTGCGGGCATTATCCAGATCGCCGCGCGCCAGTGAGCACTGGACCATCAGCGCCAGGCACTGCAGCTGCTGCTGCGGCTGATAGGTGGAGAGCACGTCCATCCCCTGGCGGGCGCAAGCTTCAGCCTCGTCGAGGCGCGCCCATGCCCACAGCAGCTGAGAACGGATGCGCAGCAGGAACTCATGCATCGGCAACTGCTCAAGATGCTGTTCGCGTACCAGCTGGAAGGCTTTCTCCTGGCTCTCCCAGGCGGCCTGCAGGAAGCCCTGGGCGAAGAGGATTTCGCTTTGCTGAATGATGCTCCACAGGGCGTAATGCCATACGTCGTGACGGCGGGCCATCTGTTCGGTCTGCTGCATCACGGCGAGGGATTTGGTCAGCTTCCCCTTACAATGGAGAACTTCGCCATGCACCGATGTGGCGACGATGCGGCTGTAATAGTTGGCCAGCGGCAGCTCTTCCAGGGCCACCATTGACAGACGTTCCGCCTCGTCCTGGTCGCCATCGTTAATCGCCACCTGCGCGCGCAGCGCGTTGAAGTCGCCATGCATCGCGGTGTCCATTTCCACACTCATCTCCTGCTCGGCGCGCGCCAGCAGGGTATTGACTTCGCTGTAGCGATGCTGGCTCTGCATCAGCCAGGCCTGGAGCAGGATCAGGCGCGGATTTTCCAGCAGATTGGACCATGGCAGCGCCGCCAGCGACTGCTCCAGTAGCCCCAGCTCGCTATGGTTAAACATGCCCCAGGCATGATTGAGCAAGATATCGCGCAGCATTTTGGCATCGCCGGCCGCCAGCGCATGGTGGATGGCCTCGCTGGGGAAACCTTGCGCCATCCAGCTTTCCGCCGCGGCGCGGTGGATCTCCGGTAGTTCAACCGCCAGCTCCCACTGACAGCGCTGGCGCAGGAAGCTGCCAAACAGCGGGTGATAGCGGAACCATTCGCCGGAATCATCCATCCGCTGCAGGAACAGCCCCTGGCGTTCGATCTCCTCCAGCTGCATCTGGCCATTCTCTTCGCCGGTGACGCGCACGATTAACGCGTCGTTCATTGAGCGCAGCAGAGAACTCTTCAGCAAAAAGTTGCGCGTGCGGGCGTCAACGTTATCCAGCACTTCATCCACCAGATAATCCGACAGATGGCTGGCGTTAATCCCGGCGAGGCGGCGGGCGGAGTGTTGGGCGGAGGAGTTATTCTGGCGGGCGGAGAGGGCGATGAGTTGTAGCGCGGTGGCCCACCCGGCTACATCGTCGCACAGCCGGCTACTGTCGTCGGCTTCGATAGGCGATGTCAGACGACAGTCGAAAAATTGTTTCGCCTCCTGGTGGGTAAAGGCCAGCTGCTGACTGCCAATCTCCAGAAGCTGATCGCGGACGCGCAGATTGGCAATGCCCAGCTGCGGCAGGTTACGCGACAGGACCACCAGGGTCATATTCTCCGGCTGATGGCGCAGGAAAAAGCGCATCGCATCATGGATCACCGGATTATTGATCAGATGGTAATCATCAATGACGAGATACAGCGGGCGCTGCCAGTCGGCAAGTTCAATAAACAGCTGCGCAAAAAGAGAGGAGAGACTGGCGTACTGGCGTTTTTGCACCATCGCTTCACTGGCCGCGCAGTGGTTGCCGGTAGCCTGCTGAATCGCCGCGATCAGATAGCTGGCAAAACGCTCCTGCTGGTTGTCGCCTTCGTCCAGCGAAAACCACCCAAGATCGTTTTTACCCGCGGCCCACTGAGAAATGAGCGTTGTTTTACCGTACCCGGCAGGACTGGTGATCAGCACGAGACGATAATTGTTCGCGCCGGAAAGTTTCGCCAGTAAGCGCTCACGAACCACAGTGTGTTCAAGGCGGACCGGACGACTTAATTTGGACGGAATCAACATAGTTCTACATTTCGCTGTGCAAGAGAGAGGTTGCGATTTTTTTTGCGCTTCGTAATTAATATCTAATAAGGTCGGTGATTATGAAATTTATTGCAAGTTATGTCCGAAGTTTATGCTCTTGAATTTGCTCTATGTCACAAATTTCGACATTGGCTGAGAATGGGAAAAAATCGCAGGCATGACTGGTCGGCCGCGGTTTTCAGGCGGTAGCTGGCGGAGTGTGGGTGGATTTATTTTACGCTAAGAGTAGTTGTTTGTTTTTATTAAATTATTGTCAGCGATTTCTTAGAAGTAATCTTTTTGCGGGTCAATGCGATGAAAGGTGCTTATTTCTTCAGGGGCCTCTATTTATTTTGTTAATAACGTGGCGAGGAACTGGAAGATTTTTTACGCGTATTGGCCTGTAACAAATTTTTAGCTACCGGAGGTAACCTCTCAATTGTCATATCGCGGTGATTTTTACAGCATATTTTTGCCTTCTCGCCCACACTATAGTGTTCAGGATCACACTTTTCGCTCATCCCCGCCACTCCTCCCTGTCTAATCCCCGTCAGGATGAGGACGATGAATCGGGAGGTCGGCACACTAGCGCCATCGTTTTAGTAAAGGACCCGGATCTCATTATGTCACAGACTACATTTAACAAAGCTCAGTTTCAGGCTGCACTGACGCGTCAGTGGCAGCATTTTGGTTTACAGTCCGCTTCCGAGATGACACAGCGTCAATGGTGGCGCGCAGTCAGCGGAGCGTTGGCGGAACTCCTGGCGGCGCAGCCGGTAGCGAAGCCGGCGCAAGGACAGCGTCACGTTAACTACATCTCAATGGAGTTTCTGATTGGTCGTCTGACCGGCAACAACCTGCTCAACCTGGGCTGGTACGAGGGCGTCAGCGACGCGCTGAAAGGCTACGATGTCAACCTCACCGATCTGCTGGAAGAAGAGACTGACCCGGCGCTGGGTAACGGTGGCCTGGGACGTCTGGCAGCCTGCTTCCTCGACTCCATGGCGACGGTGGGGCAGTCGGCGACCGGTTACGGTCTCAACTACCAGTATGGCCTGTTCCGCCAGTCATTTGACGATGGCCAGCAGATGGAAGCCCCTGACGACTGGGGGCGCAGCAGCTACCCGTGGTTCCGTCATAACGAAGCGCTGGATGTCCAGGTAGGTATCGGCGGGAAAGTCAGCAAAAACGGCGAATGGCAGCCGGCGTTCGTCATTACCGGCGAAGCCTGGGACCTGCCGGTGCTTGGCTATCGCAACAACGTCGCCCAGCCGCTGCGTCTGTGGCAGGCCAAACACGCTCATCCGTTCAACCTGACCAAATTCAACGATGGCGATTTCCTGCGCGCCGAGCAGCAGGGCATCGACGCGGAAAAACTGACCAAGGTGCTGTACCCGAACGACAACCATCAGGCCGGTAAAAAACTGCGCCTGATGCAGCAGTACTTCCAGTGCGCCTGCTCAGTGGCCGATATCCTGCGCCGTCATCATCTGGCAGGCCGCAAGCTGGCCGAGCTGGCGGATTACGAAGTGATCCAGCTGAACGATACGCACCCGACCATCGCCATCCCGGAGCTGCTGCGCGTGCTGATTGACGAGCACCAGCTGAGCTGGGACGACGCCTGGGCGATCACCAGCAAAACCTTTGCTTACACCAACCACACCCTGATGCCGGAAGCGTTGGAATGCTGGGATGAGAAGCTGGTGAAAGCGCTGCTGCCGCGCCATATGCAGATCATTAAAGAGATCAACGACCGCTTTAAACAGCTGGTGGACAAAACCTGGCCGGGCGATAAGCAGGTCTGGGCGAAGCTGGCGGTGGTGCATGACAAACAGGTTCGGATGGCCAACATGTGCGTGGTGGGCGGCTTTGCTGTCAACGGCGTGGCGGCGCTGCACTCGGATCTGGTGGTAAAAGATCTGTTCCCGGAATATAACCAGCTGTGGCCGAACAAATTCCATAACGTGACCAACGGCATCACGCCGCGCCGCTGGATCAAGCAGTGCAACCCGGCGCTGGCCTCGCTGCTGGATGAGACGCTGAAAAAAGAGTGGGCCAATGACCTCGACCAGCTGATCAACCTGGAAAAATATGCTGACGATGCGGCGTTCCGTCAGACTTATCGCGATATCAAGCAGGCCAACAAAGTTCATCTGGCTGAGTTTGTGAAGCAGCGTACCGGGATTGAGATCAACCCGCAGGCGATCTTCGATATCCAGATCAAACGTCTGCACGAGTATAAGCGTCAGCACCTTAACCTGCTGCATATCCTTGCGCTGTACAAAGAGATCCGCGAAAACCCGCAGTCCGACCGCGTACCGCGCGTCTTCCTGTTCGGCGCGAAAGCGGCGCCGGGCTACTATCTGGCGAAAAACATTATTTTTGCCATCAATAAGGTAGCGGAAGCGATCAACAACGACCCGAAAGTCGGCGATAAGCTGAAGGTGGTCTTCCTGCCGGACTATTGTGTATCGGCAGCAGAAAAACTGATCCCGGCGGCGGATATCTCCGAGCAGATCTCCACCGCGGGTAAAGAAGCCTCTGGCACCGGCAACATGAAGCTGGCGCTGAACGGCGCGCTGACCGTCGGGACGCTGGATGGCGCTAACGTGGAAATCGCTGAGCAGGTGGGCGAGGAGAACATCTTTATCTTCGGCCACACGGTTGAAGAGGTGAAAGCCCTGAAAGCGAAAGGCTACGATCCGCTGAAATGGCGTAAAAAAGACAAGCTGCTCGATGCGGTGCTTAAGGAGCTGGAGAACGGCACCTACAGCAACGGCGACAAGCATGCCTTCGATCAGATGCTGCACAGCCTGCTGCAGGGCGGCGATCCGTACCTGGTGCTGGCCGATTTCGAAGCCTACGTAGCGGCGCAAAAACGGGTAGATGAGCTGTATCGCGACGAGGAGGCCTGGACCCGCGCGGCTATCCTCAACACCGCGCGCTGCGGCATGTTCAGCTCCGACCGCTCGATCCGCGATTATCAGCAACGTATCTGGCAGGCGAAACGCTAAAGGAAGGCCTATGGAGAGTAAACGCCTCGATAATGCCGCGCTGGCGGCGGGCATCAGCCCCAGCTATATCAACGCGCACGGCAAGCCGCAGTCTATCGCGGCTGTCACCAAACAGCGCCTGCTGGATGCGATGCATCGCTCTACCGCCGCCACGAAAGTGGCGGTTAACCCGCTGCCGAACGTGAAAATTTTCACTCACGGCAAAAAAATGTCGCTGCCGGTGGCAGGACGCGGTGAGTATCAGTGGATCCTGACTACTGAGGACGGTAAGCAGTATCAAGGGAAAACCCGCGGCGGCGAGACGCTGCCGCTGCCGGCCAAACTGCCGGAGGGGTACCACTCCCTGACCCTCACCCAGGAGGGGGAGCGCTGGCACTGCCGGACTATCGTCGCGCCAGCCCGCTGCTATGAGCCGCAGCCGCTGAAAGAGGGGAAAAAGCTGTGGGGCACCTGCGTGCAGCTGTATACCCTGCGCTCAGAGAAAAACTGGGGGATCGGCGATTTTGGCGATCTGCGGGCCATGCTGCCGGAAATCGCCCGCCGCGGCGGGTCGTTTATTGGCCTTAACCCGATTCATGCCCTCTATCCGGCGAACCCGGAGAGCGCCAGCCCCTATAGCCCGTCTTCACGTCGCTGGCTGAACGTTATTTATATCGACGTCAACGCGGTTGAAGATTTCCAGCGTAGCGAAGAGGCGCAGGCGTGGTGGCAGTCTCCGGCAACGCAGCAGGCACTGCAGGCGGCGCGGGAAACGGACGATGTGGATTATACCGCCGTCACTACGCTGAAAATGACCGCGCTGCGTATGGCATGGAAACAATTCTCTCGTCGTGAAGATGAGCAGATGACAGCGTTCCGCGAGTTTGTTCTGCGCGAAGGGGAAAGCCTCTACTGGCAGGCGGCTTTCGATGCGCTGCACGCCTGGCAGGTACAACAGGACCCGCTGCGCTGGGGCTGGCCGGCCTGGCCGAAGGCCTTTCAGGATATCGACAGCCCGGAGGTGAAAGCCTTCTGCGTTGAGCATGAGGATGACGTCAGTTTCTATCTTTGGCTGCAGTGGCTGGCCTGGAGTCAGTTTGCCGCCTGCTGGGAAACCAGCCAGCGTGACGGCATGCCGATCGGCCTCTACCGCGACCTGGCGGTGGGCGTCGCCGAGGGAGGGTCGGAAACCTGGTGCGATCGTGAACTGTACTGCCTGAAAGCATCCGTAGGCGCGCCGCCGGATATTCTGGGCCCTCTGGGCCAGAACTGGGGCCTGCCGCCGATGGATCCGCATATCATTGCCGCCCGCGCCTATGAGCCGTTTATCGACCTGCTGCGCGCTAATATGCAGAACTGCGGCGCGTTGCGCATCGATCACGTGATGTCTGTGCTGCGTCTGTGGTGGATCCCGTATGGTGAAACCGCCGACCATGGCGCTTACGTTCAGTATCCGGTCGACGATCTGCTGTCGCTTCTGGCGCTGGAAAGCCAGCGTCATCGCTGCATGGTGATCGGTGAAGATCTGGGCACGGTACCGGTGGAGATCGTCAGCAAGTTACGCAACAGCGGCGTCTATTCTTATAAGGTGCTCTATTTTGAGAGTGATGCAGAGAAAACGTTCCGCGCGCCGGCGCTGTACCCGGAGCAATCAATGGCTGTGGCGACGACGCACGACCTGCCCACTCTCCGCGGCTACTGGGAAAGCGGCGATCTGACGTTAGGTAAAGCGCTGGGCCTCTATCCTGATGAGGTGGTGCTGCGCGGACTGTACCAGGACCGCGAGCTGGCGAAGCAAGGGCTGCTGGACGCGCTGCATAAGTACGGCTGTCTGCCCAAGCGCGCCGGCCATAAGGCCTCGCTGATGAGCATGACGGGGATCCTCAACCGGGGGATGCAGCGTTATATTGCCGACCAGCAACAGCGCCCTGCTGGGCCTGCAGCCGGAAGACTGGCTGGAGATGGCGACGCCGGTTAACATTCCGGGCACCAGCACCGAGTACCCGAACTGGCGCCGGAAGCTGTCCGTCACCCTGGAGCAGATGTTTGCCGATGAACGGGTCAATAAGCTGATTAAGGATCTGGATAAACGGCGCAAGGCGGCGAGCAAGAAAGCCGCCTCCTGATAACTTCCTGCCGCGCGCTCCTCTGCGCGGCGAAGAGCATGTCCGATAAAAAAGGCCGGCCCGCTTCACGCGGACCGGCCTTTTTCTGTGGCGGGAGTGACCTTACACCACCATCCCCAGCAGCAGACAGCCCACCAGGCCGCAGACTGAGATAATGGTTTCCAGCACCGACCAGGACTTGATGGTCTCGCCGATGGTCAGGTTAAAGTACTCTTTGAACAGCCAGAAGCCCGGATCGTTGACGTGGGAGAAGATAACGCTGCCGGAGCCAACGGCGATAACCATCAGCTCCGGGCTGACGCCGGTGGTGGCGATCAGCGGCGCGGCAATCCCGCCCGCGGTGATGGCGGCTACGGTCGCCGAACCCAGCGCGATACGCAGCACCGCGGCGATAGACCACGCCATAAACAGCGGAGACATGTTCGATTCGTGCATGATAGAGGCGATGTATTTATCCATGCCGCTATCCACCAGCACCTGCTTGAAGGCGCCGCCGCCGCCGATAATCAACAGCATCATGGCGATGATTTTGATCGAAGAGGTCAGGGTATCGTTGATCTGCTCCATGGAGCGGCCGCGGTTCAAACCGAAGGTGAACAGGGCAATCAGTACCGCAATTAGGGTGGCCATCACCGGGTCGCCGAAGAACTCGGCAATTGGCAGGAAGGCGTGGCCTTTCGGCAGGATCATCTCAGCCACGGCGCGCATCGCCATCAGGATCACCGGAACCAGCGAGGTCCAGACGCTGACGCCAAAGCCTGGCATCTCTTCTTCAGTGAACACTTTCGGGTTATGCAGGCCTTCCGGGATCGGCTTATCTATCCCTTTCAGGAAGCGCGCAAACACCGGTCCCGCCAGGATAACCGTCGGGATAGCCAGAATGGTGCCGTAGAGCAGCGTTTTGCCCATATCGGCATGGAAGATGGTGGCGATCGCGGTCGGACCCGGATGCGGCGGCAGGAAGCCGTGGGTGACGGAGAGCGCGGCTGCCATCGGTACGCCGACGTACAGCAACGGAATACGGGCCGAGGCGGCGATGGTGAACACCAGCGGCAGCATCAGCACGAAGCCCACTTCATAGAACAGGGCGAAGCCAACGGTGAAGCCGGTCAGGACCACCGCCCACTGAATATGCTTCTTACCGAACTTATTGATAAGCGTGGTGGCGATACGCTGGGCGCCGCCGCAGTCTGCCAGCAGCTTACCGAGCATAGCGCCGAAGCCCATGATCAGCGCGAGGCTGCCAAGGGTGCCGCCAACGCCGTTTTTGATGGAGACGATCACTTTATCCAGTGGCATACCCTGCATTAATCCGACGGCGAGCGCCACCAGAACCAGCGCAATGAAGCCGTTCATTTTGAAACGGATCATTAACAGCAACAACAGGGCAACCCCGATAGCAACGATGACTAATGGCATGATTTACCTGGCCTTAATTTGTTATGGGTAACGTCAAAGTTCGAACCTGTAGAGCATCCGCTCCGTCAGGGAGCAAAATAGTCTGGCGCCGTAAACGCTTGCATTATCCTTACCCAGAGAAAGGATAGCTGGCTATTTTTTTGCCGGTGGCGCCTGAAATGGATGATACGGGTAACATGTGAGGGTTGAGAATCACCTGACGTGGGAAAATGTTAAATATGAGACTTAAGTCATACTCTTTCCCCGGTTTTTGCCGGTCGTTTAGCGGGAGATGTTGCGCGGTAACACAGAATGGATCACGGCGATCCGGCGGCAGGCTGCCGCCGGAGGAAGGGTTTAGTAGTAGGAGTGCTCGCCGCGCTGGTGCTCGGTCAGATCGCGAACCCCTTTCAGCTCCGGAAACTCGTTCAGCAGCTGTTTTTCAATACCTTCTTTCAGGGTCACGTCGACCATCGAGCAGCCGTTGCATCCGCCGCCGAACTGCAGGATAGCCAGACCGTCGTCGGTGATCTCCATCAGCGATACGCGGCCGCCGTGGCCTGCCAGCTGCGGGTTAATCTGCGACTGCAGCAGGTACTCGACGCGCTCCATCAGCGGGGCATCGTCAGAGACTTTGCGCATTTTGGCGTTCGGCGCTTTCAGCGTCAGCTGCGAGCCGAGCTGGTCAGTGACGAAATCAATTTCAGCGTCTTCCAGATAGGGCGCGCTGAGCTCATCGACATAGGCGGTCAGCTGTTCAAATTTCAGCGCCGTGTCGGTGTCTTCCACCGCATCCGGTGGGCAGTAGGATACGCCGCACTCAGCGTTTGGGGTGCCGGGATTAATCACAAATACGCGAATTTGCGTCCCTTCTTCCTGATTTGCCAGCAGTTTGGCAAAGTGCGCTTGTGCAGCATCGGAAATACGGATCATAGCGTTGGCCTAATAGTTGACTATTTTACTGGGTTATAATACGCCCATCAGCGGGGGTCTACAAGGTACGGCACAAACACCATACCTGAACCGTCGCGGCGCCGTTTCGCAAAAGCAGGCGGGATATCTCGGCGACGGTGCTGCCGGTCGTGACGACATCATCCACCAGAGCGATATGGAGTCCCTGCACGGCAAATTCAAGCTGAAAGGCATTTTTCAGGTTCTGCCTGCGCTGGCGGGCATTGAGCGAATGTTGGACGGCGCCGGCTCGCTGGCGAGTCAGGCCTTCGCGATGCCAGACGCATCCTCGCCAGCGGGCTAACGGTCGGCACAGTTCGTCGCACTGATTATAACCCCGGCGCCAGCGACGGCGATGCCATAGCGGCACGCCGACCAGAGCGTCTACTGGCGGCAAATCGTCACGCTGCAGAAGGCGCTGCAGCAGCAGACGCGCGAGGGCGGGGCCCAGCTCCGGGCGATGGTGAAACTTCAGCTGCTGCACCAGACCGCTCAGCGGCGGGCGATAGTCATTGACCGCCACCAGCCGATGCCAGGGAGGCGGCTTTTGCAGGCAGCGGCCGCAGGGGTGACGGGATGCCGCCGCCGGCAGGCCGCACTGCGGGCAGAGCGGGGGACAGGCGAGCAGGGCGCGGCTGCAGCGGGAGCAGATCCCCCAGCGGGCGACTGCCAGCGGCATTTGGCATAGCCAGCATAAGCTGTGTGCTGTTAGCATATTTGGCCTTCTGTCCAGTAAAAAGAGAACGGTAACGGATGAACGACATCTGGTGGCAAACAATCGGCGAAGGAGATTGTCATCTTGTGCTGCTGCACGGCTGGGGGCTGAACGCTCAGGTATGGGATTGCATCACGCCGCAGCTGGCTTCGCATTTTACCCTCCACTTGGTGGATCTGCCGGGCTATGGCCGCAGCGGCGGGTTTGGGGCGATGTCGCTGGAGGCGATGGCGCAGCGGGTGCTGGAGCAGGCCCCTCCACAGGCGGTGTGGCTGGGCTGGAGCCTGGGCGGGCTGGTGGCCAGCCAGGTCGCGATTATGCGTCCGGAACGCGTGCAGGCGCTGGTGACGGTTGCCTCTTCCCCCTGTTTCGCGGCTCGTGACGACTGGCCCGGCATCAAGCCCGAGGTGCTGGCCGGATTTCAGCAGCAGCTGAGCGACGATTTCCAGCGCACCGTCGAGCGATTCCTCGCCCTGCAAACCATGGGCACAGAGAGCGCGCGTCAGGATGCGCGGGCGTTAAAGCAGGCGGTGCTCTCGCTGCCGATGCCTTCCGCCGAGGCGCTGAATGGCGGACTGGAGATCCTCAGAACCGTCGATCTGCGTCAGGCGCTGGTCAGGCTGCCGATGCCGTTTCTGCGGCTGTATGGCCGGCTGGATGGACTGGTGCCGCGCAAGATCGTCCCGTTGCTGGATGACCTGTGGCCGGAAAGCGAGTCAATCCTCTTCGATAAGGCCGCGCATGCGCCGTTTGTTTCCCATCCCGCGGCCTTCTGCGAGCCGCTGCTGGCGCTGAAGACGCGGCTGGGGTAATTTTTTTTGCCGCGCCATGGTAAAAGGGCCATTCCTAGCAATACTTAGGTTGTTACGGTGGTTGATTATTTCAATCCGCCACCGTGACCTACAATAACAACCTTATGGAGAGTAGAGGCTATGAAACTTGTTACAGGAATGGTTGCATCTCTGGTGATAGGCACCCTCTCTTTCGGCGCATTCGCCGCGAAAGAGATCCAAAAAGAAGACGTGGCGAAGATGAATCTGACCAAGGTCGGTAGCATTACGACCTCCAGGACGACGTCGCCGATGGACGCCCGACGCGATCTGTCGAAAAAAGCCGATGAGCTGGGTGGGAAATACTTTGTGGTGATTGCCGGGCAGAAAAACGAAAAAACCGTACACGCGAACGCTGACGTTTATAAATAATCCAGTCATAAGAAAACGGGCCTGCTGGCCCGTTTATCATAGCTGTCTTACTCGTTTTACCTCGTTGCGCGACCTGGCCTGACTCCTTTCATCGCAGCGCCCACCACTCCTGCCGGCACGCCGCTTTCCCTTCAGGGCAACTTTTACAGCTGCCGGAGAGGCAGCCCTCGCTCGTTTCGCTGATCCGGACCACCTTACCCATGGCTTCCATTCGCTCAAGCATGGCGTCAATCAGCGGCTGAGGTGTCTGCAGGCGAGCACTGAGCTGTTTCGCCTCCATGCGGCCCTGCAGGGCCAGCATATCGCGGACTTCCATTAACGACGCCACAGTCCCTCCTTAGTGGCAATCGCCAGCCGGGCTGGAACAGCAGGAGGCCGGCGTTTTTCGCGTGGCCAGCAGCGAGACGTCCACCCGGCTGCGCGCCCGGCGCAACAGGCCGAAGAGCACCACGTTGAACAACACTACCGCCAGGATACACACCAGACTGTAGCGCGGGTGATCGCTAAAGCTAACGGTCTGGTAATAGAGCGTCGAGAGCGAATAGGCGATATTCAGCCCCCACAGGATGGAGAAGGTCATCCAGCCGCGGCTTGATTCGCGGGCGATGGCGCCCATCACCGAGATGCAGGGAATATAGAGCAGGACGAAGATCAGGTAGCTGTATGCCGCCGCCGCGCTGCCAAATTTACTGCCCATCACCCCCATGGCGCCGGTGGCCATTTCGCCATCGCCTTTGCTGGCTTCGATGGGGTTGGCCAGGACGCTGAGGCTGAAGGTGTCTTTCAGTCCCTGCCATGTCTCATCGACGGCGGCGAGCAGTTCTTCGCCGAGACTGAAGGTCTGCGGATTGAATTCCTCATTCTGGATATCTTCGGCGGTATAGAGGGTGTTCAGCGTACCCACTACCACCTCTTTCGCCATCGCGCCGGTAAACAGGCCGACGGTGGCCTGCCAGTTATCTTCATGCACGCCGATCGGTTTAAACACCGGCGTAATGACCCGGCTCACCGAGGCCAGCGCGGAGTCGTTGATGTTGTCGACGACCTTACCGCTCAGTGAGAAGCTGTTCAGCGCGCTGAGGAAGATGCTGACGATGACGATCACCTTCCCGGCGCGCAGCACAAAGCCTTTCAGGCGCTGCCAGGTCTGGATAATCAGGCTCTTGATATGCGGGACGTGGTACACCGGCAGCTCCATCACGAACGGCGAGGCTTCGCCGCGCATAATGGTGTGCTTCAGCATCAGGCCGGTGAGGATGGCCATCACAATGCCCAGCACATAGAGCGAGAAGACCGCCAGCGCGCCGTTCTGACCAAAGAAGGCGGCCGCGAAGACGGCGAAGATCGCCAGCCGCGCGCCGCAGGACATAAACGGCGCCATCATAATGGTCATCAGACGCTCGCGCGGCGCGTCAAGGGTGCGGGCGCCCATCACCGACGGCACGTTGCAGCCAAAACCGACAATCAGCGGGACGAAGGATTTCCCCGGCAGGCCGAGGGCTTGCATCAGGCGATCCATCACAAAGGCGGCGCGCGCCATGTAGCCGGAGTCCTCAAGGAAGGAGAGAAACAGATACATCATGCCGATCTGCGGCACCAGCGGCAGCACGGTGTTGATACCGCCGCCGATCCCCTGGGCGAGGAACACGGTCAGCCAGTCCGGGAAGTGCAGGGTGTAACCCAGCCATTGAATGCCATGCACAAAGATCGCGACCGAGCCGGCATCGAAAATCGGCTGCAGCGCGCCGCCGATGTTGATCGCCAGCAGGAACATCAAGTACATGACAAAGAGAAAAAATACGGCAACCCGAGGAAGCGGTTGAGGATCACTTTGTCCATCGCGGCGGTGAAGCGGCTTGGTTCGGCGGTCAGGGTATTGCTGACGGCGTCGCAAATGGCGGCGATGGTCTGATAGCGCGCGTCAGCGATGTGCAGCGCCGGGTCGTCGATCTCGTCGCTGAGATTCGCCAGGGCGATATCCAGTTTATCGGCGGCGTCGCCGGCATAGGCCCGGCTGTAGATATCGCCCTCCAGCATCTGCAGACCCAGCCAGCGCCGCTGCCGGGTCGGGATCTGCGCTGACATCTGCTGCGCCAGTAGGTCAGCTTCGCGCAGCAGCGGCTGCGGATAGTGGACCAGCTCAAGATCGCTGTTCGCCTGATGACGGTCGAGGGCGATCTTCAGCGCTTCGATCCCCCGTCCGCGAGTCGATACCAGCGGAATGACCGGGCAACCGAGACGGGCGGCGAGGGCGTCGATATCGATCCGCACCTGCTGCTTTTCGGCGATATCCAGCATGTTCAGCGCGACGACGCAGGGGATCCCCAGCTCGAGCAGCTGTAGCGTCAGATAGAGGTTGCGCTCGAGGTTGGAGGCATCGACCACGTTAATCAGCATGTCGGCGTCGCCGCTCAGGATGTAGTGGCAAGCAATCTGCTCGTCCAGCGAGGTCTGCGAGGAGATGGTGGTCAGGGAGTAGGTTCCCGGGAGGTCGACCAGCGTGACCTGGTGGTCAGTGGTGGCGAAAATCCCCTCTTTACGCTCAACGGTCACCCCAGCCCAGTTGCCCACGCGCTGGCGAGCGCCGGTCAGCTGATTAAATAAGGTGGTCTTGCCGGAATTAGGATTACCAATTAAACCAACGGTTAATTTTTGCATATTTCAGACTCTTGTGCCGGGCCAGCCGTTATTGTGCAACCGCTTCCAGTTCGATTAAGGCGAGATCTTTTTTGCGTAATACCAGACTGACGCGTCGGGTTTCAATATGAACAGGATCGCCGAGCGGCGCCACGCGAACCACATGAAAAGAGGAACCGGGCAGCATGCCGAGGGAGAGCAGTTTCTGACGGTATGCTGGGCTAATATCGCGAGAAAAACCGGTAATTTTCCACGCACTATCAGGTGTGAATTGCATAGGGCCTACTTGTCTATCGCTAACCGAAGAAGAATTTTCCGGACGCCTGGAGGCAGTTGCGCCGGGGACCGTAGCCAACGAAAAAAGAAAAAACGTTCTGTAATCGATGATAATGAGAATGGTTTTTATCATCAATACATATGATGCGCTGCAGGCTATTTTTAAAGTGAAAATCACCTTTTTATTGATATGCCGCAAAGTCAGCCTGTAATCAAAAATGCGCGAAATATTATTTCGGCGATCTAATGTTTAATTAAGGTTTCTGAAGTTAACGAAATGAAAATGTTAATTTCGCTGCCTTTCAGGCGTGGAATAAAAGCAGGTTATCAGAAACAACTGAAGCTGTTTTGCGCGTGATGGCGATGGCCTGGTCATGAAAAAAAACTGCCCCTGAAAAAGGGGCAGGGAGAGTTTAGCGTTTTTTACCCATCGCTGCGGCGAGGGCATCCATCATCGCGCTGTTGCCGGCAGGCTGCGCCTCGCGACCGCGGGTTTTGGCGGCTTTCGCAGCCGGGCGATTTCCCAGCGGGCGCTCCTGACCACCGCCGCGGCGGGCGTTGCTGTCGCCCGGCTGCTCGTCGAGACGCATGGTCAGGGCGATACGCTTACGCGGCAGATCGACTTCCATCACTTTGACCTTGACGATGTCGCCCGCTTTCACCACGGTGTGCGGATCCTCAACAAACCGGTCAGAAAGCGACGAAATGTGTACCAGTCCGTCCTGATGAACGCCGATATCAACAAACGCGCCGAAGTTGGTGACGTTGGTGACGGCACCTTCCAGAATCATTCCCGGCAGCAGGTCATTCATGGTCTCCACACCATCGGCGAACTTCGCGGTCTTAAACTCCGGACGCGGATCGCGGCCCGGTTTTTCCAGCTCTTTGATAATGTCGGTGACCGTCGGGACGCCAAACTTCTCATCGGTGAAGTCCACTGCCTTCAGGTGGCGCAGCGCACTGCTATTGCCCATCAGATCTTTTAGCGCCTGCTGGGTGGCGGCCAGAATACGTTCGACCACCGGGTAAGCTTCCGGGTGAACGGTGGAGGCATCCAGCGGGTTGTCGCCGTGGTTGATACGCAGGAAGCCCGCGCACTGTTCAAAGGCTTTCGGCCCCAGACGGCTGACTTTCAGCAGCTGCTGGCGGTTCTGGAACTGACCATTCTCGTCGCGCCAGGCGACGATGTTCTGCGCCATCATGCGGGTCAGGCCGGCGACGCGGGTCAGCAGCGGAACGGAGGCGGTGTTCAGGTCAACGCCGACGGCGTTCACACAGTCTTCCACCACCGCGTCCAGCTTACGCGCCAGCTGGGTCTGGCTGACGTCGTGCTGATACTGGCCGACGCCAATGGATTTCGGGTCGATTTTCACCAGCTCGGCCAGGGGATCCTGCAGACGGCGGGCGATGGAGACCGCGCCGCGCAGCGACACGTCGAGGTCCGGAAACTCCTGCGCCGCCAGCTCGGAGGCGGAGTAAACGGAAGCCCCGGCTTCGCTGACGATCACCTTCTGGGCGGTGACCTTCGGGAACTGTTTCTGCACGTCGAGGAAGAAACGCTCGGTTTCACGCGAGGCGGTACCGTTGCCGATGGCCACCAGCTCAACGTTGTACTTCTCACACAGCGCGGCGACGGCGACGGCCGCTTTGGCGGCCTGGCCGGTGTGGGGATAGATGGTATCGGTGGCGACCAGTTTACCGGTGGCGTCGACGACGGCCACTTTCACCCCGGTGCGCAGGCCCGGATCGAGTCCCATGGTGGCGCGCAGCCCGGCGGGCGCGGCCATCAGCAGATCGTGCAGGTTGCGGGCGAAGACGTTGATTGCCTCGTCCTCCGCGCGTTCGCGCACGGTGCCCATCAGCTCGGTTTCGAGATGCATCAGGACTTTGATCCGCCAGGTCCAGCTGACGACGCCTTTACGCCAGCTGTCCGCCGGGGCGTTATTCAGGCGCAGGCCCAGGTGGTCGATAATAATTTGCTCGCCGTGGCTCTCTTTCGGCGGCTCGTCAAACTGCGGGTCAGCGTTTAAAGAGAGCTGCAGGACGCCTTCGTTGCGACCGCGGAACATCGCCAGCGCGCGATGCGACGGCACGGTGGCGATCGGTTCATGGTGATCGAAGTAGTCGCGGAATTTAGCGCCTTCCTCTTCTTTACCGCTGACGACGGTGGAGACCAGGTGGGCGTTTTTCCACAGATAGTCACGGACCTTCGCCAGCAGCGCGGCGTCTTCGGCAAACCGCTCCATCAGAATATAGCGCGCGCCGTCCAGGGCCGCTTTGCTGTCGGCTACGCCCTTATCGGCATCAATATATTTTGCGGCCTCCGCTTCCGGATCGTGGGCCGGTTCGTTCCACAGCAGGTCAGCCAGCGGTTCGAGCCCGGCTTCGATAGCGATCTGCCCGCGTGTACGGCGCTTCGGCTTGTACGGCAGGTAGAGATCTTCCAGTTCGGTTTTGCTGAGCGTGGTGTTGATGGCTTTTTCCAGCGCGTCGGTCAGTTTGCCCTGTTCAGCGATGGATTTGAGGATCGCCTGACGACGGTCTTCGAGTTCGCGCAGATAGCCGAGGCGAGTTTCCAGATTACGCAGTTGCGTGTCATCCAGACCGCCGGTGACTTCTTTACGATAACGTGCAATAAACGGCACGGTGTTCCCTTCATCAAGCAGGCGAACGGCAGCTTCTACCTGTTCGGCTCTGGCCTGAAGTTCACCCGCAATAATGCGGCAGAGCGAATCATTCATCATGGCTTTTAATTCATCTTTAGGGTCAAAAAACAGGGACTAGTTATACGGACTGACGGCTAAAAATACCAGCCGCGCCGGGCGTCTCTCGGAAAGTTCTTGTCTATTTAACGTATTCGATCTCGTTGACATACCAGCTGGCTTCGCCCGCCGGCGTGTTGACGATGGCCAGATCGCCAACCTCTTTTTTTAACAGTGCGCGCGCCATCGGCGAGTCGATGGAGATATAGTCTTTGCGGCCAAAAATTTCATCGTAACCGACGATGCGAAAGCGCTTGATATCGCCTTCATCGTTTTCAATCTCTACCCAGGCGCCGAAGAAGACTTTACCTTCCTGTTGCGGCGAGTAATCGACGATTTTCAACTGTTCCAGACATTTGGTCAGATAGCGGACCCGGCGATCGATCTCCCGCAGGCGCTTTTTGTTGTACTGGTAGTCCGCGTTCTCGCTGCGGTCGCCGAGGCTGGCGGCCCAGGTCACCTTTTTGGTCACTTCCGGACGCTCCTGGCGCCACAGGTAGTCCATCTCCTGCTTCAGTTTTTCATATCCCTCGCGGGTGATCAGCGGCGTTTTCATCGTGAGTTCAACCTTCTGACTGTCTGTCGTTGCGCACAATTTGTAGCGCGTAATAATACCGACAGGATAAATACTGTGTCTTATGATTAAATGTATACTTAACCTGCTGTTAAATATGCTTTGTAACAATTTAGCCTGGAATATATACCAGATTTAGCTGGTGAGCGCGCCGGGCTTTTTTGAGAATACGCACTGACTATTGCAGTGAACCTTTGGGAGTACAAACAATGCAAGAGAATTATAAGATTCTGGTTGTGGATGACGACATGCGCCTGCGTGCGCTGCTCGAGCGTTATCTGACCGAGCAGGGCTTCCAGGTTCGTAGCGTGGCGAACGCCGAACAGATGGATCGTCTGTTAACCCGTGAATCCTTCCACCTGATGGTGCTGGATCTGATGCTGCCGGGCGAAGATGGTCTCTCTATCTGCCGTCGTCTGCGCAGCCAGAGTAACCCGATGCCGATCATTATGGTGACGGCGAAAGGCGAAGAGGTCGATCGGATCGTGGGTCTGGAGATCGGGGCTGACGACTATATTCCGAAGCCGTTTAACCCGCGCGAACTGCTGGCCCGCATCCGGGCGGTGCTGCGCCGCCAGGCGAACGAGCTGCCGGGCGCGCCGTCGCAGGAAGAGGCGGTTATCGCCTTTGGTAAATTCAAACTGAATTTAGGCACCCGCGAGATGTTCCGTGAAGACGAGCCGATGCCGTTGACCAGCGGCGAATTCGCGGTCCTGAAGGCGCTGGTGAGCCATCCCCGTGAGCCGCTGTCGCGCGATAAGCTGATGAACCTCGCCCGCGGCCGCGAATACTCTGCGATGGAGCGCTCCATCGACGTACAGATCTCCCGCCTGCGCCGCATGGTGGAAGAGGACCCGGCGCATCCGCGCTACATCCAGACCGTCTGGGGTCTGGGCTACGTCTTCGTCCCGGACGGTTCTAAGGCATGAAACGCGTGCGCTTTTCGCCGCGCAGCTCCTTTGCTCGCACACTGCTCCTGATCGTCACCTTGCTGTTCGTCAGCCTGGTGACGACCTATCTGGTGGTACTGAATTTCGCGATCCTGCCGAGTCTCCAGCAGTTTAATAAAGTGTTAGCCTACGAAGTGCGTATGCTGATGACCGACAAACTGCAGCTGGAGGATGGCACCCAGCTGGTGGTGCCCCCGGCGTTTCGTCGTGAAATTTATCGCGAGCTGGGGATTTCGCTCTATTCCAATGAAGCGGCGGAAGACGCAGGCCTGCGCTGGGCGCAGCATTATGAATTCTTAAGTCAGCAGATGGCCCATCAGCTTGGTGGCCCCACAGAGGTGCGGGTAGAGGTCAATAAAAGCTCCCCTGTGGTGTGGCTGAAGACCTGGCTGTCGCCCAATATCTGGGTGCGGGTGCCGCTGACCGAGATCCATCAGGGCGACTTCTCGCCGCTGTTCCGCTATACCCTGGCGATCATGCTGCTGGCGATAGGCGGCGCCTGGCTGTTTATTCGTATTCAGAACCGCCCGTTGGTGGATCTGGAGCACGCGGCGCTGCAGGTCGGGCGCGGCATTATTCCGCCGCCGCTGCGCGAGTATGGCGCCTCCGAAGTGCGTTCGGTGACGCGCGCCTTTAACCATATGGCGGCGGGCGTGAAGCAGCTGGCTGATGACCGTACGCTGCTGATGGCCGGGGTCAGTCATGATTTACGAACCCCGCTGACCCGCATTCGTCTGGCCACCGAGATGATGGGCGAGCAGGACGGCTATCTCGCGGAGTCGATCAACAAAGATATCGAAGAGTGCAACGCCATCATCGAGCAGTTTATCGACTATCTGCGCACCGGGCAGGAGATGCCGATGGAGCTGGCGGATCTGAATGCGGTGCTGGGGGAAGTGATCGCTGCGGAGAGCGGCTATGAGCGGGAAATCGCCACCGCCCTGCAGGCCGGCGAAATTCCGGTACGTATGCACCCGCTGTCTATCAAGCGCGCGCTGGCGAATATGGTGGTCAACGCGGCCCGCTATGGCAATGGCTGGATCAAGGTCAGCAGCGGCAGCGAAGCGAGCCGGGCCTGGTTCCAGGTAGAAGATGACGGACCGGGGATTAAACCTGAGCAGCGGGAGCACCTGTTTCAGCCGTTTGTACGCGGCGACAGCGCCCGCAGCACCAGCGGCACCGGGCTGGGGTTGGCGATTGTTCAGCGTATTATCGACAATCACAACGGCCGGCTGGAGATTGGCTCCAGCGAACGCGGCGGGTTACTGATCCGCGCCTGGCTGCCGGTGCACCGGATGCTGGCGCCGATGAAACCCGCCAGGGAGAGCTGATCGCGCCCGCGGTTAGCTGCTCAGGATGTTGCACAATAAAAAGCCGGGCAAGCCCGGCTTTTTCACCTTTGCGCCCGTTAGCGCTGCGGTCCTGCCGCCACCAGCGCGGCGCCCGCTGGCGTATCGGTATACTTCTCAAAATTCTCAATAAACAGCTTCGCCAGCTGGTCGGCTTTTTCCTGCCACTGCTCCGGGGAACCATAGGTGCTGCGCGGATCGAGGATGTGGGTATCCACGCCCGGGAGCGCCGTCGGGATCTGCAGGTTAAACATCGGCAGGGTAAAGGTCTCCGCGTTGTCCAGCGAGCCATTGAGGATGGCGTCGATGATCGCGCGGGTATCTTTAATCGAGATGCGCTTGCCGGTGCCGTTCCAGCCGGTATTGACCAGATAAGCCTGCGCGCCAGCCGCCTGCATGCGTTTGACCAGCACTTCGGCGTACTGCGTCGGGTGCAGCGACAGGAAGGCGGCGCCGAAGCAGGCGGAGAAGGTTGGCGTGGGTTCGGTTACGCCGCGCTCGGTGCCGGCCAGTTTGGCGGTAAACCCGGACAGGAAATGGTACTGCGTCTGGTCGGCGGTCAGGCGGGAGACCGGCGGCAGGACGCCGAACGCATCGGCCGTCAGGAAGATCACTTTGGTAGCGTGACCCGCTTTAGACACCGGCTTAACAATGTTGTCGATGTGGTCGATGGGGTAGGAGACGCGGGTATTTTCGGTCTTTGAACCGTCATCGAAATCGACCGTGCCGTCGGCGCGTACCACCACGTTTTCCAGCAGGGCGTTGCGGCGGATGGCGTGATAGATATCCGGCTCGGCCGCTTCAGAGAGCTTGATGGTCTTGGCGTAGCAGCCCCCTTCGAAGTTAAACACGCCGTCGTCATCCCAGCCATGTTCGTCATCGCCAATCAGGCGGCGTTTCGGGTCGGTGGAGAGGGTGGTTTTGCCGGTGCCTGAGAGGCCGAAGAAAATGGCGACATCGCCTTTCTCGCCGACGTTGGCTGAGCAGTGCATGGAGGCGATGCCCTTCAGCGGCAGCAGGTAGTTCATGATCGAGAACATCCCTTTCTTCATCTCGCCGCCGTACCAGGTGCCGCCGATCAACTGAATGCGCTCGGTGAGGTTGAAGGCGACGAAGTTTTCCGAATTGAGGCCCTGCTCTTTCCACTGCGGATTGGTGCATTTCGCGCCGTTCATCACGATGAAGTCGGGCTCGAATTCAGCCAGCTCTTCATCGCTCGGACGGATGAACATGTTTTTAACGAAGTGCGCCTGCCAGGCCACTTCGGTAATGAAACGTACGCTGAGACGGGTATCGGCGTTGGCGCCGCAGAAAGCGTCGACGATAAACAGGCGTTTACCGGACAGTTGCTGGGTCACCAGCCCTTTCAGATGCTGCCAGGTTTCCTGCGAAAGCGGCTTGTTGTCGTTTTTACCTTTGCCTTTATCGGACCACCAGACGGTGTCGCGGGTGGTGTCGTCGCGCACGAGATACTTATCTTTCGGAGAACGACCGGTAAAAATGCCCGTGTCGACGGCGATAGCACCCAGAGTGGTTAATACGCCACGTTCGTAGCCTTCCAGGTTCGGGTCGAGCTCTTCCTGAAACAACATGTCGTAGCTGGGGTTGTGGACGATATCCTGGACGTCATTGATACCATAAGCCTTGAGATCCTGCGGGGTTAAACCATGATTAACGCGCATGTCACTGCTCCTTAGCCAAGATGTACTGCTGTAAATTGTAGGGTTAATTGCCGGGTATTGACCGCGACCAGGCTCATAGATTTACGTATCTCGACATTCCTCAGAATGACGATAAAAACGGTGACTCCTGTCACGAAGTGGAGTGGATTATCTCAGGAAATGGGCGGATGGTGGGGTTAGATGTTTCTCAATGGTTAAAAAGTAATTAAAAAAACTGCCGAAATGTGAATGTAATCGCTTTCCTGAAATTAAATTACGTAACTCTTTCAGGGAAAATCGATTCAACTCGCGAATAAATTAAAAGTCAGGCACAACGCGACAAACAACATTGCCGCCCTGTGCCTGAGAAAGATGCGGGGATTAATGAACCTGCGGATCGGCCGGAGAGGCGTTATTACGGATCTCGGCAATATCCATGGCATTGAAGATATAGTGGTTACCGCAGTAGTCGCAGTGCATATCAATTTCGCCTTCGTCGGCGAGGATGCTATCAATCTCTTCATCCGGCAGCGTCTTCAGCGCGCCGGCGCAGCGTTCGCGGGAGCAGGTGCACTTGAACTCCACGCTCTGCGGGTCGTAGACCGTGACTTCTTCTTCATGGTACAGACGCCACAGCACATCATTTGCCGGCAGGGTGAACAGCTCTTCCGCCTTAATGGTCTCGGTAAGCGTCGCCAGGTGCTCGAAGTCGGCAGTCTGGGCATCCTGCGCCGGCATCACCTGCAGCAGCATCCCGCCCGCCATCGGCTGGCCTTCATGATCGCCGGTGCGGATGATAAGGCGCGTCGGCAGCTGCTCTGAACGCTGGAAATAATCTTCCAGGCAGGCGGCCAGCGTATCGCCTTCCAGACCGACCACGCCCTGATAGCGCTCACCTTCTTCCGGAGAGATGGTAATGACCAGGTAGCCGTTGCCGACCATCGTTTTCAGATCCGCATCGTCCGCAATCTCGCCCTGCACGCGCGCGACGCCGCGCAGCTGCTGCTGGTTATTGCCGTTGATCACCGCCAGCTGTAAAGGGCCATCCCCCTGCAGCTGTACGGTAATGTCGCCGGCAAACTTCAGCGTCGCGGTCAGCAGACTGGTGGCGACCAACAGCTCCGCCAGCACCGTTTTGACCGGTTGGGGATAGGTGTGATTCGCCAGAATCTGTTCCAGGGTTTCCGACACCGTCACCAGCTCGCCGCGCACGGCATAGTTTTCAAACAGATAACGATGTAATTGATCGTGTTGAGTCATAATCATCTCTCTTTCTGGCGCGAGTTATTCACTCTCGCCGTGTTTAAATCTCATCAGGTCGCGGCGCTCTTTCTTGTCCGGACGTCTGTCAGGGTGCGGCATGGTCAGGGCGTTCATTTTGCGCGCCAGGGCCATTTTTTCACGCTTCTCGATACTCTCCGCCGTCTCTTCATACAGGTTGACGGCTTCGCTTGCCGGGCGGCGCTGTTCGGTAATGCCGATAATGCGCACCGTCCGCTCGTCGTTGCCCTGGCGCAGCGTCAGCATGGCGTCGAGTTCGACGATTTTTCCGGGTTTGCTACGTTGTCCGTTGTAATGCACCTTGCCGCCTTCAATCATTTCCCGCGCCAGCGCGCGGGTTTTGTAAAAGCGGGCGGCCCAAAGCCATTTGTCCAGTCTGACGGTTTCGGTGGGCTTCTCTTTCATCGCCTCTCCTTCGGGGTAAGCGAAGGGATCAGTCGTCGGTAATCATTCAGCCCCGGATGGCGCAGATACTGCTTTTCCGCCAGTCCGGAGTCAGGATTGGTAATACCCAGGCAGTAACGAATGCCAAACTCCCTCGCGGCATCCAGTATCGCCTCGCTGTCGTCGACAAACAGCGTTTTGTGCGCCTCAAGGCCAGTTTCCTCCGCCACGGCGCGCCACAGACGCTGATCCTCTTTCGGATAACCAAATGTGTGGGTGGAAAGTAATAAATCAAGGTGCGCGTCCAGGCCGGTGTGTTTGAGCTTCACCGCCAGATTGTGGGGATGGGCATTGGTCAACAGAATGCGTCGCTTACCGCAGGCCTTGAGCGCATCAAGGAACGGCACGGTATCCTCGCGCAGCGTGGCGCGCGGACCTTGTTCGCTGGTCATCGCACAAATATCCAAACCCAGGCGCTCGCTCCAGTAATCCAGACAGTACCAGTTTAGCGTATGCTGCACGGCGTGATACTCCTGGCGCATGGCGTCTTTCGCCTCCTGCAAATTGAGGCCGCGGGCGGCCCCCCAGGTTTCAGGCACCAGCGTTTGCCAGAAGTAGTTGTCGAAGGCGAGGTCCAGGAGCGTGCCGTCCATATCCAGCAGAACGGTATCGACCTCCTGCCAGGCGATATCAAAGTGCATGATGACTCTCCAGCGAGCGGAAAATGGGCGACAGGGTATCACACCCTGTCGCCGGGAAAATTAATCTTGCGAGTCAGATGAGGGGAGCAAAACCGGATTAAGGCAGCTTTCGTAATATTTCTGAATCTCTTCCATACGCTGACGATGGCGTTGATAACGACGCAGGGCCTGCACGGCGTGGTAAGCCATGCACCCCACCATTGACAGCAGCAGCAGGGTGATGCCCAGATAACGCCACAGGCCGCTGCGGTCGGGGATGCGATGCAGGTTGATATGCTGCGTGCCGTTGGCGTCAGTAAACAGGTTGGTAACGATACCTTCGGCATGGAAGGGGGTATGCATGAGCATACCGGCCAGCCGCCGCAGTTCGCCCCACTGCTCATGGGCCGGATAATCATACAGACTCACCGCCGGCCACGGCTGATTGACCAGTACGCTGCCCTCATCGCTGGCGATAAGAAAACCGCCGGGAGCCGGGCTGTTCAGCGCCTGCGCGGCCCGTGAGGTTTCGCGTATCACAAAGGGCGCGGTTGAGGTGGTCACCAGATTCTCCAGCGACTCGGCGCTGACCGGCCGCAGCAGCACGTTCACGCCATCCAGCTTGCCGGCGGTGGCGCGCTTGGTTAACGTTTCCCAGTTACGGGTATTGCCAAGATTGACCAACGCATTCTTCAGCCGCAGGCAATCATCCTTTGCCGAGCAGAGATCGTTAGTTTTCTGCACGATATCGCCGAAATCATCCAGTAGCACCATGCCTGATTTCTGAATGGCGGAGCGTAGGGCAGGGCTGACGCGGGAATCATCGTCGGTTTCCGGGTGCAGCTGGCGCTGGACGGACTGCATCAGGGCGGTCGCTTTGCTGACAATGTCAGACTCCGGCAGCGGCAGAGGAGGGGCGTCGTTCCACACAATCTGTGAACAATCGAAAGGCAGGAACGGCGAATCCTCTTTGGCGGACCAACTGCCCGGCGTGCGGATATTACACATCCCGGTACCGGTCAGGCGCAGCGTATCGCCAATGCGCACATGGGCTTTTTCCAGCTGGCTGACGGTAGTGGCTTCAATCGTTTGCGCGCCCTTCAGCCACGACAGGGTGAACTTAAACGGCATATTCAACGGTACGCTGGCCCACAGCATAATCACCACCACCAGGGCGCCGGCGGCGATAATCGCGCTGCGTAGCCAGTACTGCAGCGGGAAGTTTTTCACTTCATCATGAAGCGACAGGTAGCGTCCCTGACGGGCCACGTGGCGGTTGAGATAGATATCAATATCGGTCTGCTGCCCCAGGTCCTGGGCAATCCAGGGTTGCCAGTGGCGCGGATAGATGAGATCGATAATGCCCAGCGAGATGTTATTGATTTGCTCCTGATCGTTTTCGCCAAACAATCCCCAGCGCTTAGGGACGCCCCGCAGGCAATGGATTTCGCGCAGCGCGGCGCGACGCGGCGGGGCATAAATCCCCCACAGTCCGGCGGCGAGCAGCAACAAACCTGCGGCGACCAGCCAGGGGGTAAAGACAGCTGGCCCAATCAGGCTGAAATAAAAGAACAGAAAGGAGGCGACGATCAGGATCGCTTCGCGCAGCCCGTCCGGGCGATTCAGAGCGTGTTCTTCAGGCGTTTCCCGACGGATCTGCCGCAACTCTACCTGCTCGCTCTCTTCGCCGCGAATGGAGGCCTGGGTGGCCGAAGCGCGTTCCAGGGCGTAGCTTTGCGCTTCCTGGCGATAGTCGCTCAGGCTATGACCGTTAAGGGTGATAACCAGCGGCAGGCTGTCGGTGGGGATCAGCTCGACGCTGTTTTCATCGTTGATATGCTGTTCCCAGAACGGCGGCAGATGAACTTCAACCGAATCGAGGAAATAGCGCCATTTATTCGGCGCGTCGGTGGTGATCCCGTAGCGGGTGATGGCGCGTGTCACCGCATAGACGGTATCACTCTGTTCGTTCAGCGCCAGAGCGACAGGCGCGCTGGTCGCACCGGACGCCGGCACCTGCTGGGCGTGGCTCAACTCGGCAACATACTTCTCAATAGCCTGGCGCTCATCCGCAGGAAGCTGCCGCGTGGTAGCGTCGCTAAAGGCGTGCAGTAGGGGGAGTCGGCGGCGTCTGGCGTGAGCGCGATACCACCATCCGATGAGCAATACGCAGATTAGCAGAGCTGTAAGGAATATCAGAAAGGTGCCCATGCCCATCCCATCAAAGTTATTTTTTTCTTACGAAATCGTCGGTGAACGTGAAGACTAACGTCAAGCTGCAGTGTTAGCGGCGCACCTGCTTACAGGGTAGTGAATATGTCATGCAGCAGCGCACAAGCTTACCAAAAACGTTAAAGCGCAGAAATCGGTAAATTCTCAAAGCGAATTCAAGCTATTGACTTTTTTATCTTTATTACTTTCTCCCCTGCAGGGAAAAGGTTACAACTCTGTAAATAAGTAGCAATTTGGATTGCCGAAAGCGTGTTGCGTATCGCACAATGACTGCTTAATCACAGCATAGACCGATGACAATGAGCAAATCATTACAAAAACCCACCATTCTCAATGTTGAAACTGTCGCCCGTTCGCGCCTCTTTAATGTCGAAAGCGTCGATCTGGAGTTCAGCAACGGTGTGCGTCGCGTTTATGAACGTATGCGGCCTTCCACCCGTGAAGCGGTGATGATTGTGCCGATTGTGGATGATCACATTATTTTGATTCGTGAGTATGCCGTGGGGACGGAGTCCTACGAGCTGGGCTTCTCCAAAGGGCTGATTGATCCAGGTGAAACCGTGGATGAAGCGGCCAATCGCGAGCTGAAAGAAGAGGTTGGCTATGGCGCCAATAAGCTGACGTTTTTGAAGAAGCTCAGTATGGCCCCCTCCTACTTCTCCAGCAAAATGAATATCATGGTGGCGGAAGATCTCTATCCGGAGTCACTGCCGGGCGATGAACCTGAGCCGCTACCGCAGGTGCGCTGGCCGCTGGCGCAGCTGATGTCGCTGCTGGATGAAGAAGATTTTAACGAGGCCCGTAACGTCAGCGCGTTGTTTTTAGTGCGGGAATGGCTGCAGGCCCAGGGCCGACTCTGAACGAGCGTCCACGCTAAGCAGCAATAAAAAAGCGCCCGCAGGCGCTTTTTTTGTCAGAACAATTCGTGGGTTTCACCGCCGCCGTCAGTCAGGGTGGTGCCCACCTCACGGACTGCCTGCTGGGTGGGCTGGGTTCCTTCAATAAAGTACTCCGCCCGGCTATTGCCCCCATTCGCCAACTGACCGGTGCTACGGTCGATATTCACCGTGACGATACCCGGCGGCGGAGTTAACGGTTCTTCCGGAACGCCTTCCAGCACGCTCTTCATAAAGCTGTCCCAGGCCGGCTGGGCGCTTTTGGCACCGCCTTCATAGCCAGAGATCTGATCTTTAATCGCTCCGGAGGCGGTGGTCCGGCCAAGATCGCGACGATGATCGTCAAAGCCGATCCAAACCGAGGTCACCACGCCCGGTCCGTAGCCTGAGAACCAGGCGTCCTTCGAGCTGTTGGTGGTCCCGGTTTTCCCACCGATGTCATGCCGCTGCAGATCGCGTCCGGCGCGCCAGCCGGTGCCCATCCAGCCCGGCTCGCCAAAGATGTTGCTGTTCAGCGCGCTCTTGATCAGGAAGGCCAGCGGTGTGTTAATCACATGCGGCGCGTATTCCTGTGCGCCGCTCTGCGCGACCAGCGACTGGTTGGCCTGCTCCAGCTGCGGCTGCGGCGGCACGTTGCCATTCTGCGGTTCCGCGGAGGTGGCGACATCTTCCACATCCTTGTTTTCCAGCACGTTGGATTTTGGCGTATCGCCGTAAATTACCGGTAAATCACACTGCGGACAGGCAATTTTAGGACGCTCCTCGAAGAGGACCCCGCCCTGATCGTTCTCAATCTTACTGATAAAGAAAGGATTGACCAGGAAGCCGCCGTTGGCCATCACCGAATAACCGCGAGCGACCTGCAGGGGCGTAAAGGAGGCTGAGCCCAGCGCCAACGATTCCGTGTGGACAATGTTCTGCGCCGGGAAGCCAAAGCGCTGCAGATACTCGGCGGCGTAGTCTACGCCCATGGCGCGCATAGCGCGCACCATCACCACGTTTTTCGACTGCCCCAGGCCCTGGCGTAAACGAATCGGACCGGCATACTGCGGCGGCGAGTTCTTCGGCCGCCAGTCGGAACCTGCGCCCGCATCCCAGCGCGAGATCGGCACATCGTTGAGCATACTTGCCAGCGTTAAGCCTTTATCCATCGCGGCGGTATAGAGGAACGGTTTAATGTTGGAGCCGACCTGGCGCAGCGCCTGGGTGGCGCGGTTGAACTTGCTCTGGTTAAAGTCAAACCCGCCGACAAGGGCAATAATCGCGCCGTTTTGCGGGTTAATGGAGACCAGCGCTGAGTTGACGTCCGGGAGCTGGGACAGCCACCAGCTGTCACCCACCTTGCGTACCCAGATCTGCTGCCCGGCCTGCACAACGTCGTTGACTTTACGCGGGGTCGCCCCTTGCTGCGTATCTGAGATAAAGCGACGGGCCCAGCGCACGCCCTCCATCGTCAGCGAAACGGAGTCGCCGTTAGCCAACAGCGCGACAGCCTCCTGGGCATTCGCGGAGGTGACCACCGCCGGGAAAAGCGGACCGTAGCCAGACTGACGCTTCAGCGAATCGACGATCTTCTTCGTCTCCCACGGCGTTTCGCCGACTTTCCACAGTACGCTGGCCGGGCCGCGGTAGCCGTGACGCATATCGTAATCCAGCACGTTATTGCGTACCGCCTGCTGGGCCGCCTGCTGGTTTTTACGGGTAATGGTGGTGTAGACCCGATAACCATCTTCGTAGGCCTGCTCGCCGTAGCGATTCACCATCTCCTGGCGCACCATTTCACTCAGGTAAGGGGCGGAGAAGGCGATTTTCGGCGCGTGATAGCTGGCGTCGATGGGTTCGCTGCGCGCCTCATCGTATTGCGCCTGGGTGATGTATCCTTCGCTCAGCATACGCGACAGCACCACGTTGCGACGGGCGGTCGCGCGATCCATCGAATAGAGCGGGTTAAAAGTGGAAGGCGCTTTCGGCAGACCGGCAATCACCGCCATCTCACTCAGGGTCAGTTGGTCGATAGGTTTGCCAAAATAGACCTGCGCCGCGGCGCCGACGCCATAGGCGCGGTAGCCGAGGTAGATCTTGTTCAGATACAGCTCAAGGATTTCATCTTTATTCAGCAACTGCTCGATGCGGATGGCCAGAAAGGCCTCTTTAATCTTACGCATCAACGTCTTCTCGGGGCTGAGAAAGAAGTTACGCGCTAACTGCTGGGTGATGGTGCTGGCGCCCTGGGAGGCGTGGCCTGAAAACATCGCCACGCTGGCGGCGCGGAAAATACCTACCGGATCGACGCCATGGTGCTCATAGAAGCGGCTGTCTTCGGTGGCGATAAACGCTTTCACCAGCTCGGGGGGAATTTGCTGCAACGTCACAGGGATACGGCGCTTTTCGCCGTACTGCGCAATAAGCTCACCGTCGGCGCTATAGACCTGCATCGGGATCTGCAAACGCACATCCTTCAGGGTTGCGACGTCGGGGAGTTGCGGCTCTATGTATTTGTAGAGGCCAAAAATCGAGCCTGCTCCCAGCAGTACGCAACAGACTGCAAGGATCAATAGATACTTTACGAACTTCACCGGTGTTTTCCCATTTAGTTTTATTTGGGCAGTTTATAAACAAACGCGCGGTAGTATAAAGGCAAGCCAGGTGCATTGATATAGCCGGGCAGTTTTGCCGGATAAGGAGATCGTAAGCATGGCTTTCAGAAACTGGCGGCTTGGAATGCATATCCAACAGGATAGCATTGCCATTGTCGCGCTATTGCATGAACGTTCACACTGGGCGCTGCGCCGCTGGTGGCGTATCCCATTGCCGCCGGGGCTGGTACGTCAGGGAATGGTGGCGGACGTCAGCGCACTCGGTTCGCGGCTGGCCGCCTGGCGGCGGGAGCTACCGGCGCAGCATCAGGTTAGTATCGCCTTTCCCGCGGTGCGCACACTGCAAAAGCGTCTTCCGTATCCCCAGTTCGCCCTGCGGGAGCGGGAACAGGCGACGTGGGTAGCCAGCGCCATGAGCCAGCAGCTGGCAATGCCTGCCTCCGCGCTATGTATTGATTATGCGCCCACCTCGCGGGATGACGGCTGGCAGGTTACGGCGGCGCAGCGGCTGGATATCAATGTTCTGCGGGAGCTGGCAGGGCGGCTGCGGCTGCGGGTGGCGGCCATCGTACCGGATGCCAGTGCGCTCGGCGCCTTTTTTCCCCTGGATGACTGCGGCAGACCAGGGCCTGGCGTGGCGGGATGAAAAGCGCTGGCTGTGGGCGACCCGTGAGGCCTGGGGCAGTGACGCCTGCGCTGATGTCGGGTCCTTAAGCCAGCTGGCGGGGCAGCTTCAGGTTCCGCTGCGCCTGTGTATTGACGCGGGCGATGAGGCCAGTCGCTTTGATGTCTGGCAAGTGATTCACCGTCGGCAGCCCCCGCTGCCAGCCGATGGCGATCGTTACGCCATTGCCCTTGGGCTGGCGCTGGGAGGCGGGCGGCATGACGCATGTCGTTAATCTTCTTCCCTGGAGCGACCTGCGTCGCCGCCAGCGCCTGCGCTACGTCCTGTTGTTAACCATCGGCATTGTGCTGCTGGGCGGGATGGGCCTGCTGGTGAGCCGAACGGCGCGTCTGCAGCGCGACTTCCTGGCGACGCTTCACACGACGGCCGACGCGCAGCTGCTCGCCTCGCTTAAGCAGCGCGAGCAGGCGATGCGTGAGGCGTGGCAGCAGCATCAACGGCAGCGCCAGCAGTACCAGCGCAGATCGGCGATCGCCGCCTGGCAACCCAGGCTGCAGGCGCTGGCGGCAGATCTGCCCGCGCAGGCGTGGCTGACGCGGCTGGAGTACCACGGCGTACTCCTCACGCTGGACGGCCTGGCCCTTAACCTGCAGGCGTTAACCAGCGTGGAGGCTGCGCTGACTCGCGTCGCGGGATTCGCGCCGGCAAAAGCCGGCGGGACCCAGCGCGACGCCGAGGGGCGTTGGCAGTTCAGTTTTACCCTGACGGGAGCGCGCGCTGATGCGGATTAACCTTCGGGGCGCCTGGACGGGGCTGCCGATCCTGCTCGCAATGGGGCTGTCGGGAGGCGGCGTGGCGCTCTGGCGCGATCTGCGCCCTCCGCAGGCGGCGGTAACCCGTGATGCGGCGTTGCAAACGCAGTGGCGGCGGATCATGGCGCTGCGCATCCCCGGCGAGGAAAATCCCGGGGCGCGCATCGACACGCAGTCATTTTCGCCCATAGCCATTCCGCTCTCCGGAGCGAAGCTTATCGCCTGGCGTCCGCAGGGAAGCGGCGGCGAGATGGAGCTGACCCTGTCCTGGTCAACGGTACCCGCGCTTTTTTCCTGGCTGGCGCGCTGCGGGATGAATCCGCGTTCGTTTTCGCTGGGCCGTGAGGCGCAGACGCTCCGCCTGCGACTGCTGCTGGAGGCGGAAGATGAGCGGTAAACGCTGGATCTTCCTGTGGCTACCGCTGTCGCTGCTGGCGGCCGAGCGTGACCCTTTCCAGCCGGTTGAGGATCCCTGCCGCACGGCGCAGCTTTCGCAATGGCGCTATGGCGGGGCGGTTGGGGATGAGGCTGGCTGGACGGGGTTTCTGCAGGATGGGAACGGAAAGTGGCGACGGGTACGCATGGATGAGCAATTGCCCACGGGCTGGCGGGTGAGCCGGCTGACGGCCGGTGAGCTGGACATCGTCACGTCTTCGGGATGTGAACCGCCAGCGTGGCGCTGGCAACGTGAAGGGAAACAACATGATGCGATGGATAAGCCTGCTGCTTCTGCTGCTGCCGCTGGCGGTGGCCCCCGCCGCCCGCAATGATAAACCGGTTTCGCTGGTGATTGACGATGCGCCAGTGGCCCAGGTGCTGCAAGCCCTGGCCGAAATGAACCATAAAAACCTCGTCGTCGCGCCGGACGTCAGCGGCACGCTCTCCCTGCGTCTGCAGAAGGTTCCCTGGAGCCAGGCGCTGCGGGCGGTAGCGGATAGCGCGGGTCTCTCTTTGCAACAGCAGGGGGCGGTCATCTACGCGCACACTCAGGCCTGGCAAAAGGCAAATCAGGCGCAGCGTGAAGCCGAACAGGAGAAACGCCTGCAGAACCTGCCCCTGCAGGCGGAGAGCGTGACCCTGCACTTTGCCGACGCTGAGGAGCTGGCTAAAAGCGGCGGAAAGCTGCTCAGCGCCAGGGGACACCTGATGGCGGACAAGCGGACTAATCGGCTGCTGATCCGCGATGATGCCCGGCACCTGCCGGCGTTGAAGGCCTGGGCGCAGGAGATGGATCTGCCGGTCGGCCAGGTGGAGCTGGCCGCCCATATCGTGTCGATGAGCGAAACCAGCCTTCGTGAGCTGGGGGTGAAGTGGCGGCTTGCGGAAGCCGGAAGCCCGCCAGGCTCCGGGCAAATCACCACCCTAAGCAGCGATGTATCGGTAAACGATGCCAGCACCCGCGCAGGGTTTAACATCGGCAAGATCAACGGTCGCTTGCTTGAGCTGGAGCTATCCGCGCTGGAGCGCAAGCAGCAGGTCGAAATTATTGCCAGCCCGCGTTTATTGGCCTCCCACATGCAGCCTGCCAGCATCAAGCAGGGAAGCGAGATCCCCTATCAGGTTTCCAGTGGCGAAAGCGGCGCCACTTCGGTGGAGTTCAAAGAGGCGGTGCTGGGCATGGAGGTCACGCCGACGGTGCTGCAGCAGGGAAGAGTGCGGCTTAAGCTGCGAATAAGCGAGAATACGCCAGGCCAGGTGCTGAAGCAGGAAAACGGCGAAGCGCTGGCCATCGATAAGCAGGAGATAGAGACCCTGGTGGAAGTTCGCAGCGGCGAGACTTTAGCGTTGGGCGGCATCTTTTCGCAGAAAAACAAAACCGCCCGCGACAGCGTCCCGCTGCTTGGCGATATCCCGGTACTGGGACGTCTGTTTCGTCGTGACGGGAAAGATAATGAACGTCGCGAACTGGTTGTCTTTATTACGCCACGGATTCTGGCAGTACGTTAAGCAGGTTTTTCATGCTAAACACGTTTCAGGTGTTTGACGTGAGGACGGATTTAGCATACAAGGGGTACCGATTTGAGAGTCGGGTACGACATCAATCCTCCCTTTATTGTCCGGCGATTTTATTCAGTTGCCAAACCAGCCGGAGTATTGAGATAATTTTTAGTCTGACTCTCGCTCTATTGCATATGAGGTTTCAGTTCATGCCCTGCGGCGCTGGGTGTCTGCGAAGCGGGTTTATCATTAACGAATAGTCTTAGTAGTACCGAAAAAATGGCAGAGAAACGCAATATCTTTCTGGTTGGGCCTATGGGTGCCGGCAAAAGCACTATTGGGCGCCAGTTAGCCCAACAGCTCAACATGGAATTTTACGATTCTGATCAAGAGATTGAGAAACGCACTGGCGCTGATGTGGGCTGGGTCTTCGATGTTGAAGGCGAAGAAGGCTTCCGTGACCGTGAAGAGAAAATTATCAATGAGTTGACGGAAAAACAGGGGATTGTGCTGGCGACTGGCGGCGGCTCTGTAAAATCCCGTGAAACGCGTAACCGTCTCTCCGCCCGCGGCGTGGTGGTCTACCTGGAAACTACGATCGAGAAGCAGTTGGCCCGTACGCAGCGCGATAAAAAGCGTCCTTTGCTACAAGTCGATGCGCCGCCTCGTGAAGTGCTGGAAGCGCTGGCTGACGAGCGTAACCCGCTGTATGAAGAGATCGCCGATGTGACTATCCGCACAGACGATCAGAGTGCGAAAGTCGTCGCGAACCAGATTATTCATATGCTGGAAAGCAACTGATTCTGGCTTAATAAAAGTGCGTCAGAGTAATAGTCATTGAGGTGGATGTCGCGTTATGGAGAGGCTTACTGTTACCCTCGGGGAACGTAGTTACCCGATTACCATCGCGGCTGGTTTGTTTAACGATCCAGCTTCCTTCCTGCCACTCAAGTCGGGCGACCAGGCTATGCTGGTCACCAACGAAACGCTGGCGCCGCTTTATCTGGATACCGTCCGCTCTGCGCTGAAGCAGTCAGGGGTCAACGTTGACAGCGTCATTCTGCCAGACGGCGAGCAATACAAAAGCCTGGCGGTGATGGATACCGTGTTTACTGCGCTGTTGCAAAAACCACATGGCCGCGACACCACTCTGGTGGCGCTTGGCGGGGGGGTGATCGGTGATTTAACCGGTTTCGCCGCGGCAAGCTATCAGCGCGGCGTGCGTTTCATCCAGGTCCCTACCACCCTGTTGTCGCAGGTCGACTCGTCGGTCGGCGGCAAAACCGCAGTGAACCACCCTCTCGGCAAAAACATGATTGGCGCCTTCTGGCAGCCGGTTTCCGTGGTAGTTGATCTTAACTGTCTGAAAACTCTGCCGAAGCGCGAGCTCGCTTCCGGACTGGCTGAGGTCATCAAGTACGGGGTGATCCTGGATGGTGAATTCTTCAGCTGGCTGGAAAACAACATTGATGCGCTGCTGGCGCTGGACGATACCGCCATGGCGTACTGCATTCGCCGCTGCTGTGAACTGAAAGCGGAGGTTGTGGCTGCCGACGAGCGTGAAACCGGGTTACGTGCTTTACTCAATCTTGGACATACCTTCGGCCATGCTATCGAAGCGGAAATGGGCTACGGTAACTGGCTGCATGGCGAAGCGGTGGCGGCAGGTATGGTGATGGCGGCACGCACGTCCGAACGGCTGGGGCAGTTCCGCGCGCAGGATACTCAGCGCATTATCGAGCTGCTCAAGCGTGCAGGCTTACCGGTACGCGGCCCGCAGGAAATGAGTGCGCAGGCGTATTTGCCCCATATGATGCGCGATAAAAAGGTACTGGCTGGCGAAATGCGGCTGGTGCTCCCGCTCGCAATAGGAAGCAGCGAGCTGTGCGGCGGAGTGCCGCACGATGTGGTTCTTGGCGCGATTGCTGATACTCAGCAGGCGCAACAATAAGAAGGTCTGGCCGCGTTCGCGCGGCGTTATCATTTCGGGTGATGTGCAATAATCGTGAGCATAAGCCTTTTAGTGGGGTGTTAAATGGATGATTTCAAACCAGAAGACGATATGAAAGCCGATCGCAACGATCGTCGTGCTGGTCGTTCCCGTCAGTCTTCCGAGCGTGATGCCGATCCGCAGATCAATTTTGACGATGTTGATCTTGATGCCGATGAAGGCCGTCCGACGCGCGCTGGTAAGGCCCGTCGCGAGCGTGAAGAGGAAGAGTTCGAAGAAGAACTGGATGCGCAAGACGAGGAGATGCTCGAAGAGCAGCCTGTAGAGCGTCGTCCGCGCAAGCGTAAAAAAGCGCCGGCCAAACCGGCCTCCCGCCAGTACATCATGATGGGTGTGGGGATTCTGGTGCTGCTGCTGTTGATCGTGGGTATCGGTTCCGCACTGAAATCGCCATCATCTTCCAGCCAGCAGACCGCTTCCGGCGAGAAGAGCATTAATCTGTCTGACGACCAGTCCGCCAGCATGCCTGCTGCCGGCCAGGACCAGACTGCCGCCGCTAACAGCACCTCACAGCAGGACGTAACGGTACCGCCTATTGCCGCGAACCCGACGCAGGGCCAGGCAGCGGTTGCGCCGCAGGGCCAGCAGCGTATCGAAGTTCAGGGCGATCTGAACAATGCGTTGACCCAGCAGCAGGGCCAACTGGACGGCGCCGTGGCTAACTCGACGCTGCCGACTGAACCGGCTACCGTCGCGCCAATCCGGAATGGCGCCAATGGCACCGCGGCGCCGCGCCAGGCGACCGAGCGTCAGACAGCAGCGACCCCGCGTCCGGCTGAACGTAAGCATACCGTTATCGAAGCGAAGCCGCAGTCGAAGCCACAGGTCGTGGCGAAAACGCCGGTAGAATCGAAGCCGGTCCAGCCGAAGCATGTTGAAAGCACGGCGACCACCGCTCCGGCGAAAACGTCCGTCAGCGAAAGCAAACCGGTGGCCACCGCTCAGAGCAAACCGACCACGACGACCGCAGCGCCAGCGGCAACGGCAGCTGCGGCAGCGCCGGCAGCGAAGACCGGGAAGACGGCAGGTGACGTCAGCTCAATGAAAACTGCGCCGTCGGGTCACTATACTCTGCAGCTCAGCAGCTCCTCTAACTACGACAACCTCAACAACTGGGCGAAGAAAGAGAAGCTGGATAAATATGTTGTCTATGAAACGTCGCGTAACGGCCAACCATGGTACGTGCTGGTGAGCGGTATCTATGCATCGAAAGATGAAGCGAAACGTGCTGTCACCTCGCTGCCGGCGGACGTGCAGGCGAAAAATCCATGGGCAAAACCGCTGCATCAGGTTCAGGCTGACCTGAAATAATGCCGTGGGGTAGTCTTAAGCGCAGGATGCTGTCGGAGCTTTCTCCACAGCCGGAGAACGTGTAATTAGTTAGGCAGCATGAAAAAGAATCGCGCTTTTCTGAAGTGGGCAGGGGGAAAGTTCCCCCTGCTTGACGATATTAAAAAGCATTTGCCGGAAGGCGAGTGCTTGATCGAGCCCTTT
The DNA here is from genome assembly GCF_000238715.1 of Klebsiella sp. 4_1_44FAA. Classification (NCBI taxonomy): domain Bacteria; kingdom Pseudomonadati; phylum Pseudomonadota; class Gammaproteobacteria; order Enterobacterales; family Enterobacteriaceae; genus Klebsiella; species Klebsiella sp. 4_1_44FAA. The sequence continues at coordinate 59,835 of NZ_JH414801.1, read as the reverse complement.
GTGGGCGCCGGGTCGGTATTTCTTAATACCGACTTTTCTCGTTATATCCTCGCGGATATCAACAGTGACTTAATCGGCCTGTACAACATCGTCAAACTGCGCACCGACGAATACGTCGCCGCCGCCCGTGAGATGTTTACCCCGGAAAATAACGTCGCTGAGCGCTACTACCTGTATCGTGATGAATTTAACCAAAGCCAGGATCCGCTGCGTCGCGCGGTGCTGTTCCTGTATTTGAACCGTCACGGCTACAATGGCCTGTGCCGCTACAATCTGCGCGGCGAGTTCAATGTGCCGTTTGGCCGTTATAAAAAGCCCTATTTCCCCGAAGCTGAGCTCTATCATTTCGCCGAGAAGGCGCAAAACGCCGAGTTTTACTGCGAATCTTACGAAGAGTGCATGCAACGTGCGGATAGCCGCACAGTGGTGTATTGCGATCCGCCCTATGCGCCGCTAACGGCGACGGCGAACTTTACCGCCTACCACACCAACAGTTTCAACCTGGAACAACAGGTACTGCTGGCGCAAAAGGCGGAATCGCTGATGAAAAAGCGCATCCCGGTGCTGATTTCCAACCACCGCACGCCGCTGACGCAGGAATGGTATAAAAACGCGGCAGAAACGCATATTGTGAAGGTTCGGCGCAGCATCAGCAGCAACGGTGGTACGCGTAAAAAGGTGGACGAGCTATTAGCGCTCTACCGTCCGCCTAAGACCAAATAAATTTCAAGGAGATGCGGATGAAGCAGTATTTGATTGCCCCTTCGATTCTGTCGGCTGATTTTGCCCGTCTGGGTGAGGATACCGCGAAGGCGCTGGCGGCGGGTGCGGATGTCGTGCACTTCGACGTTATGGACAACCACTACGTGCCAAACCTGACGATTGGCCCGATGGTGCTGAAGTCACTGCGTAATTACGGTATTACCGCGCCTATCGACGTTCACCTGATGGTGAAGCCGGTCGACCGCATCATTCCTGATTTTGCCGAAGCCGGCGCCAGCATTATCACCTTCCATCCGGAAGCCTCCGAACACGTCGATCGCAGCCTGCAGCTTATCAAAGAGCACGGCTGTAAAGCGGGCCTGGTGTTTAACCCGGCGACGCCGCTGAGCTACCTCGATTACGTGATGGATAAGCTGGACGTGATCCTGCTGATGTCGGTTAACCCGGGCTTTGGCGGCCAGTCCTTTATTCCCCAGACGCTGGATAAACTGCGTGAAGTGCGCCAGCGCATCGATGCGTCCGGCTACGACATCCGCCTCGAAGTGGATGGCGGCGTGAAAGCCAGCAATATCGGCGAAATCGCCGCGGCGGGTGCGGATATGTTTGTTGCCGGTTCGGCGATCTTCGGTCAGCCGGACTACAAGCAAGTCATTGATCAAATGCGTAGTGAATTAGCGAAGGTGAGTCATGGATAAATTACAGGCGATCCGCGGCATCGCATTTGATCTCGACGGCACGCTGGTGGACAGCGCGCCGGGTCTAACCTCGGCGGTTGATAACGCCCTGTACGCCCTGGAGCTGCCGGTGGCGGGAGAAGAACGCGTTATAACCTGGATCGGCAACGGCGCCGATGTCCTGATGGAGCGGGCGCTGACCTGGGCTCGTCAGGAGCGAGCAACGTTACGTGCGGCGATGGGTAAGCCTTCCGTCGACGATCATGATATTCCGCAAGACGAGCAGCTGCGCATTTTGCGTAAACTGTTTGACCGCTATTACGCCGAAGCGGCGGAAGAGGGCAGTTTCCTGTTCCCGGCGGTGGCCGATACGCTCGGCGCGCTGCATGCCAAAGGCCTGCCGCTGGCGCTGGTTACCAATAAGCCGACGCCGTTTGTCGCCCCGCTGTTGGACGCGCTCGATATTGCGAAATATTTTACCGTGGTGATTGGCGGCGATGACGTGCAGAATAAAAAGCCGCATCCGGAACCGCTGCTGCTGGTGGCGGAAAAGCTCTCTCTGGCTCCAGCCGAGCTGCTGTTTGTCGGCGATTCGCGCAATGATATTCAGGCGGCCAAAGCGGCAGGCTGCTGCTCTGTTGGTCTGACCTACGGTTATAACTATGGTGAACCGCTTGCGCTGAGCGAGCCGGACTATCTCTTCGACCAGTTTAACGAACTCTTACCCGCTCTCGGGTTACCGCACAGTGAAACTCAGGAATTGAAACATGACTAAGCCCATCGTTTTTAGTGGCGCACAGCCCTCAGGTGAACTGACCATTGGCAACTATATGGGTGCGCTGCGTCAGTGGGTAAACATGCAGGACGATTACCACTGCATCTATTGCATCGTGGACCAGCACGCCATCACCGTGCGCCAGGATCCGCAGCAGCTGCGCAAGGCGACGCTGGACACCCTGGCTCTGTATCTGGCCTGCGGCATCGACCCGCAGAAAAGCACTATCTTCGTGCAGTCGCACGTGCCGGAACATGCCCAGCTAGGCTGGGCGCTGAACTGCTACACCTATTTCGGCGAACTGAGCCGCATGACTCAGTTTAAAGACAAGTCAGCGCGCTACGCGGAGAACATCAACGCCGGTCTGTTTGATTATCCGGTACTGATGGCCGCTGACATTCTGCTGTACCAGACCAACCAGGTTCCGGTGGGCGAAGATCAGAAACAGCACCTTGAGCTAAGCCGCGATATCGCCCAGCGTTTTAACGCCATCTACGGCGATATTTTTAAAGTGCCTGAGCCGTTTATCCCTAAATCCGGCGCGCGCGTGATGTCGCTGCTGGAGCCGACGAAAAAGATGTCCAAGTCCGACGACAACCGCAACAACGTCATCGGCCTGCTGGAAGATCCGAAATCGGTGGTCAAGAAGATTAAACGTGCGGTCACCGACTCCGACGAGCCGCCGGTAGTGCGTTACGATCTGAAAGAGAAAGCGGGCGTCTCCAACCTGCTGGATATCCTCTCCGCGGTTACCGGGAAAACTATTCCTGAGCTGGAACAGCATTTTGAAGGCAAAATGTATGGCCACCTGAAAGGCGAAGTCGCCGAAGCGGTATCGGGCATGCTGATTGACCTGCAGGAGCGCTATCACCGTTTCCGTAACGACGAAGCGTTTCTCAATCAGGTGATGAAAGACGGTGCGGAAAAGGCCAGCGCGCGGGCTTCTCAAACCCTGAAAGCGGTATACGAAGCGATTGGCTTTGTCGCCAAGCCGTAAGCGACGCAACAGCTAAAAGGGCGGGATGCTATCCCGCCCTTTTTTATGCCTGTCACTTTATGGGAGGCAAGGTTAATGGTTCGAAAACCAGTTCAGTTTATCCCGCAGACCGACCACGCGGCCGACGATGATCAGCGCCGGGCTGGCCATCTGCTGCGCCAGAATATCCAGTTGTCCTAAGGTGCCGCTGACCACTTTTTGCGTCACAGCGGTGCCGTTCTCGACGATGGCGGCGGGCATATCTTCAGCCATGCCGTGAGCGATAAGCTTCTCGCGGATCGCCGGCGCCTGGTTCAGACCCATGTAGAACACCAGGGTTTGCTTCTCCACCGCCAGGTTCGCCCAGTCCAGCTCGCCGCCGGTTTTCAGGTGGCCAGTGACCAGGCGGACGCCCTGGGCGAAATCGCGGTGGGTCAAAGGGATCCCCGAATAAGCGGAGCAGCCGGAGGCGGCGGTAATGCCAGGCACAACGGAGAAGGGGATGCCCGCCTCGCAAAGCGTCTCCAGCTCTTCCCCTCCGCGGCCAAAGATAAAGGGATCGCCGCCTTTCAGCCGGACCACGCGTCTTCCTTTTTGCGCTTCGCGCAGCAGGATCTGGTTGATCTCCTCCTGCGGGACGCAGTGGTAGCCTGAGCGCTTGCCGACGAACACCCGATCGGCATCGCGGCGCACCAGATTCATGATGTCATCGGAGACCAGCCGATCATAGACCACCACGTCAGCCTGCTGGATCTGCTGCAGGCCTTTGAGCGTGAGCAGCCCGGCGTCACCGGGGCCGGCGCCAACCAGCACCACCTCGCCGCGATGCTCCAACGGCTCCGTCAGCAACTGCTCAGTGGTATCCGCGACTGCCTGCCGATCGTCATTAGCCAGCGACTGCGCCAGACGGTCGTTAACAAACAGCTTCTCCCAGAAGCGGCGACGCTCGCCTACGGTGGCAAACTGCTGCTTAACCCGCGCGCGCAGATGGCCGGCATAGCGGGCCAGCTGGCCGAGATGCAGGGGCAGAATTGACTCCAGTTTCTCGCGCAGCAGGCGCGCCAGAACCGGTGATGTCCCGCCCGAGGAGACGGCGACCATCAGCGGCGAGCGATCGATTATCGACGGCATGATAAAGCTGGCCTGGCGCGGGGCATCCACCACGTTACAGAAGATACGCCGCGCTTCGGCCGCCTCGCTAACCTGCTGGTTGACCGTCTCATCATCAGTAGCGGCGATGGCCAGCCAGCAGTTATCCAGCAGCGAGGGGATAAACTCCCCCTGCACCAGAGTTAGCATCTGTGAATCAGCCCACACCTGAAACTGGGGCGTGAAGTCGAGCGCATTGACCGTGACGTTAGCGCCAGCATCCAGCAGCAGACGGGCTTTGCGTTCGGCGACATCCCCGCCGCCAACCAGTAAACAATCGCGCTGGCGCAACTGGCAGAATATGGGTAAGTGATCCACAGAATAACCTCATAAAAATAAGGGGTAGAAAACGAGTGGTCGTAGAATAGCAGCAAAGGTAATACAAAACATGCGACATATCCCGCACTCATGCGCTGTCGGTCAGAACTGTTACTTATATCTCCCCCCGTGGCCGGGGGGAGGGAGAAGGACTTACGCTTTAAGCTGAACGTGTCCGTCTTTCACGCGGGCGTCGAAGCGGGCGATAGAGTGGCTGGCATCTTCCATGCACAGGCCGTCGCTCAGGCGGAAGCGCTGTTTTTTCAGCGGGCTGGCGACCCATAGCGCGCCGTCATGCTCGGCGATAATCCCGCGAGACAGCACGCTGGCGTTGAAGAACGGATCAATGTTGCTGATGGCGAATACTCTGTCGTCATGGTAGGGACGGAAGATCGCCACCTGCTGCTGACCGAGCAGGGCGCAGACGCCGGTGGCCGGCAGGATGTCGTCGATGCTGCAAATATTTACCCACTGGCTCATGCTTTTTCCTCCACCAGAGTAACCGGGATACGCTCATACGGCGTGGCCGGGCGGTGCTGGTCACGTTCCGGCACCACCTGAACGTTCGGGTCGCGTTGGTCGCTGTTGATAAAGTGTTTGAAGCGGGTCTGCGCCGCCGGGTTGTTGACGGTCTCGGTCCACTCGCAGGCGAAGGCGGCGCGCAGGCGAGCCAGCTCTTCTTCCAGATGGTCGTTCAGACCGAGCTTGTCATCGATGATGACGCTGCGCAGATAGTCGATACCGCCTTCCATATTGTCCAGCCACGGGGCAGTGCGGGTCAGCTTATCGGCGGTGCGGATGTAGAACATCATAAAGCGGTCGAGATATTTGATGAGCGTATCGCGATCGAGGTCCGCGGCCAGTAGATCGGCGTGGCGTGGTTTCATCCCGCCATTGCCGCACACGTACAGGTTCCAGCCTTTCTCGGTGGCGATGATCCCGACGTCTTTGCCCTGAGCCTCGGCACATTCGCGGGTGCAGCCGGAGACGCCGAACTTCATTTTGTGCGGGGTGCGGATGCCTTTGTAGCGGTTTTCCAGTTCCACGCCGAAGCCGACGCTGTCGCCAACGCCGTAGCGGCACCAGGTGCTGCCGACGCAGGTTTTCGCCATACGTAACGCTTTGGCGTAGGCGTGGCCGGTTTCGAATCCCGCTTCAATCAGCTGCCGCCAGATCTCCGGCAGGTCGTCTTTCTGCGCGCCAAACAGGCCGATGCGCTGAGAGCCGGTGATTTTGGTGTACAGATTGAATTCACGCGCGATACGGCCCACGGCGACCAGCCCTTCCGGCGTGATTTCGCCGCCAGCTGAGCGCGGGATCACCGAATAGGTACCATCTTTCTGAATGTTGGCGAGGAAGTTGTCGTTGCTGTCCTGCAGCGGCGTGTGCTGCGGCTTGAGGATGTACTCATTCCAGCAGGAGGCCAGCAGGGAACCGACGGTCGGCTTACAGACTTCACAGCCGTAGCCCTGACCGTGTTTTTCCAGCAGTTCGTCGAAGGTTTTAATGCCTTCCACGCGGATCAGGTGGAACAGCTCCTGACGGGAGTAAGCGAAGTGTTCGCACAGATTGTTGTTGACCTCGATGCCCTGTTTCGCCAGCTCGGCGTTGAGCACCTGAGTGACCAGCGGAATACAGCCCCCGCAGCCGGTCCCGGCTTTGGTTTCCGCTTTCAGCGCCGCCACGGTGTGGCAGCCTTTGTTGATAGCGGCGATCAGGTCGCCTTTGCTGACGTCAAAGCAGGAGCAGATCTGCGCGCTGTCCGGCAGTTTATCGACGCCGATGGACGGCTTGCCGCTGCCGGCGTGGGCCGGGAGGATCAGCGAATCCGGGTTTTCCGGCAGCTCGATGGCGTTGAGCACCAGCTGCAGCAGATTGCCGTAGTCGCTGGTGTCGCCGACCAGTACCGCGCCGAGCAGCGTTTTGTTGTCGGCGCTGACGATCAGGCGCTTATAAACTTCTTTGCGTTCGTCGAGATAGACGTAGCTACGGGCGCCCGGCGTGCGGCCGTGGGCATCGCCGATCCCGCCCACGTCCACACCCAACAGCTTCAGCTTGGCGCTGAGGTCGGCGCCGGTGAAGCTATTTTCACTGCCGAGGAGATGGTCGACGGCCACCTGGGCCATTTTATAGCCGGGGGCGACCAGACCGTAGACGCGGTTGTTCCAGCTGGCGCATTCCCCGATGGCATAGATATCCGGATCGGAGGTCTGGCAGCTATCGTTGACCATGATGCCGCCGCGCTGGGCGACCGCCAGCCCGCACTGGGTGGCCAGCTTATCGCGCGGGCGGATCCCGGTTGAGAAGACGATGAAATCGACCTGCAGCTCGCTACCGTCGGCGAAGTGCATGGTTTTGCGCGCCTCGGTGCCCTGCTGAACAATCTCTTTGGTGTTTTTGCTGGTGTGAACTTTCACGCCCATGCTTTCGATTTTGCGCCGCAACTGCTCGCCGCCCATCTGGTCGAGCTGTTCGGCCATCAGCATCGGCGCGAATTCGATAACATGGGTTTCCACGCCGAGGTTTTTCAACGCGCCGGCCGCTTCCAGTCCGAGCAGGCCGCCGCCGACTACCGCGCCGCGTTTGCTGCGGCGAGCGCAGGATTCGATGGCGTTAAGATCTTCAATAGTGCGATAGACGAAGCAATCCTGGGTTTCCGCGCCTTTAATCGGCGGGATCCACGGGTATGAGCCGGTCGCCATAATCAGCTTGTCGTAGAACACGGTACGCCCGGCGCTGGAGTGGATCACTTTCTCCTGGCGGTTGATGGTGATCGCCCGTTCGCCGACCAGCACCTTGACGCCGTGTTTCTCATAGAAACCTTCGCGTACCAGCGACAGTTCTTCCGCAGTGTGATGGGAGAAATAAGACGACAGGTGGACGCGGTCGTAGGCGATACGCGGTTCTTCACAGAACACGGTAATGTCGAACTGTCCGGCAGGCGCCTTATCGAGAAGCTCTTCGATAAAGCGATGGCCAACCATGCCGTTACCGATAATAGCGATTCTGACTTTGCTCATTTTTGCCTCGATTTCTTTTCTATTACCGCCTACCTTAACGATTCAGCCATCAGGCTTATTGATGCAAATCAATGACAACTTCACCTACCACTTAATGGGTATGCGTTTGATTTGTCAGTATTTTTATAAGTCATGGAAAACGCTGACTTTTCCTTTTTGCTGATTTTGTGTACAAGAATTGGGTAAGCCGCGATTGGGGTTAGACAGAAAACAAGCCGTATTGAATAGAGAGGGTGATATGACAGCAGCGCCGCTTTGGTTGATTCAGAACGTACGCCTGGCAGACCGCGACGGCCTGTGGCAAATAGCCATTGATAAGGGCCGCTTTGGCGCGATCACGCCGATGGGGGAGGCGCACGATGAAAGCTATGAGGTATTGAACGCTCGCGGCGGGCTAGCGATCCCGCCTTTTATCGAGCCGCATATCCATCTGGATACCACCCAGACGGCCGGCGAGCCGAACTGGAATCAGTCCGGTACTCTGTTCGAGGGGATTGAGCGCTGGGCGGAGCGGAAAGCGCTGCTCAGCCATGAGGACGTCAAAGCCCGGGCGTGGAAAACCCTGAAGTGGCAGATCGCCAATGGCGTGCAGTTTGTCCGCACTCATGTCGATGTTTCCGATCCCACGTTAACGGCGCTGAAGGCGATGCTGGAGGTCAAACAGGAGGTGGCGCCATGGGTCGAGTTACAGATTGTCGCTTTTCCACAGGAGGGGATCCTCTCTTACCCCAACGGCGAGGCGCTGCTGGAGGAGGCCCTCAAGCTGGGGGCGGACGTCGTCGGGGCGATCCCGCATTTTGAGTTCACCCGTGAATATGGTGTGGAATCGCTGCATATCGCCTTCCGTCTGGCGCAGCAATATGACCGCCCACTGGATATTCACTGCGATGAAATTGACGATGAGCAGTCGCGCTTTGTTGAAACCGTTGCCGCGCTGGCGCTGAAAGCGGGGATAGGGCCGCGGGTAACGGCCAGCCATACCACCGCTATGCACTCCTATAATGGCGCTTATACCTCGCGTCTGTTCCGCTTGCTTAAGCTCTCCGGCATCAACTTTGTCGCCAATCCGCTGGTGAATATTCATCTGCAGGGCCGGTTTGACGACTACCCGAAGCGACGGGGCATTACCCGGGTGAAGGAGCTGTTGGCGGCGGGGATCAACGTTTGCTTTGGGCATGATGACGTCTTTGACCCGTGGTACCCGCTGGGGACCGGCAATATGCTGCAGGTCCTGCATATGGGGCTCCATGTTTGCCAGCTGATGGGCTACCAGCAGATCAACGACGGCCTGCAGCTTATCACCGACAACAGCGCCCGCACGTTTGGCCTCGAGGATTACGGCATTGTCAGCGGCAACCCGGCTAACCTGATCATTCTCCCGGCGGAGAATGGCTTTGAGGCCGTCCGCTGCCAGGTGCCGGTGCGCTGGTCAATTCGCCAGGGAAGGGTGATCGCGACCACCCTGCCGGCGCAAAGCTGGATCCAAACTGACCGCGGTGGCGAGGAGCTTTCTTTTATGAGGAACAGCCCCCTTGCGGATGCAAAGGGGCCGAAGGCTTAGTGAGACGCCGCCTGAGCGTTGTTCTGGCGATGACGGGAGACGAAGCCGAGGATAAAGCACATTACGAATACCACGGCATAGAGGCCGTTAGCGGTGTGCAGCGCGGCCAGGGGACCGCTGGCCGCCACAATCGGGCCGGTGACCACGAAAGTGAGCATGGTGCCGATGGTGCCGCAGGTGAGGATAAAGTTCACCAGCTTCGGCGAAGCGACCCGCGTCTGCTGCGAACCGAGCGTAATGATCGAGGTGTAAATGGCGCTGGAGAAGAAGCCCAGGGTCAGAATAAACCACGGCATATGCTCCGGCGAACCATTGATAAACAGGTACATCAGCACCGTCGCGAGCCCGGCGAGGACGGTTAAGATACGCTGCAGGTCGAAGAAGCGCAGGATGAAGCTGAATGACCACATGCCGATCATGTAGGACATCCAGAAATCGCTCACCAGTTTACCGGCGTCGCCGAGGCTCATGCCCAGGCTCTTCGCATATTCCGGTACCCAGGAGATAAAGCCCAGCTGACCGAGGATGTAGCACAGCGCCGCAACGGAGAGGAACAGTACGCCAATGCCCCACTTCTCTTTCACCACCGGCTGGCTGTTTTCACTCTGGGCTTTTTTGCCCAGCACCGGGAAATCACAGCCGAAAGTCAGGACGAAAATAGCGACATACACCAGACCAATACAGGCGTAGACCCAGTACCACTCGATGCTGCGCGCCAGCAGGACGGCGGCGACCATCGGGAAAATCATGCCCGCCATGCTAAAGAAGGAGTCGGTAAACAGCAGACGCGCCCCGCGCTGACGGCCTTCATACATATGGGTGATCAGGAAGGTCCCGATCGACATGGTGATCCCGCTCACCAGGCCAAGAACGAACATTGACGCGGAGAACAGCGCCAGGCTGTGGCTGAGCATCAGGCCGGCCACCGCCAGCACCATCAAAATAAAGCCAAAGCGCAGCTGAGTTTTCAGCGGCACGATTTCCATCAGCCAGGCATTGAGGAAGATGGAGATAAGAATACCGGCGTTCAGAAAGGTAAAGGTGTTGCTCATACTGGAAACGGGCAGATGGAAATAATCCGCAATGTTACCCATCACCATCCCGGTGACGATCACCAACGCGCCGGTCAGGGCGTAGGAGAAGAAGCTGATCCATGTGAGCTTAATACGGTTGCTGTTAGTCATGACTGGCCTGTGAATAGAAAGGTAAAGCGCGTTGACGCTGCGCCGGGCGGACAGATTTTATTCGTTCAGGTGATGTAATTAAATGTTTATTGTGAAATGGGTTATCTTTTGCATGTTTTAATGTGATCTGCATCACGCTTGTTCGCTGCAAAGGAGATCGTTTGCGCGGTTACAATTATTACAGCTAAGTAAAATTTGGTAAAAGGCTGGCCCAGGATGCAAAGGCTCTTTAGAATCAAGGCACTCGCTTTTATTCTGCTCCGTTAAGGAATTTCCATGCTCAAATCAACACTGGCGGCGATGGCTGCCGTTTTCGCTATTTCAGCGTTCTCCCCGGCCATGGCGGCAAAGGGCGATCCGCATGTGCTGCTGACCACTTCGGCAGGTAACATTGAGCTTGAGTTAAACAGCCAGAAAGCCCCGATTTCCGTGGATAACTTCCTGAAGTACGTCAACAGCGGCTTCTACAACAACACCACCTTTCACCGCGTGATCCCGGGATTCATGGTGCAGGGCGGCGGCTTTAACGAACAGATGCAGCAGAAGCAGCCTAACCCGCCGATCAAGAATGAAGCAGACAACGGCCTGCGCAACACCCGCGGCACCATCGCGATGGCGCGTACCGCCGATCAGGATAGCGCCACCAGTCAGTTCTTCATCAACGTGGCGGATAACGCCTTCCTCGACCATGGCCAGCGCGACTTTGGCTATGCGGTATTCGGCAAAGTGGTGAAGGGGATGGATGTTGCGGATAAGATCTCCCAGGTCCAGACCCATAACGTTGGTCCGTACCAGAATGTGCCGACCAAACCAGTCGTTATCCTCTCAGCGAAAGTGCTGCCCTAATCCTCCCGCGGCGCGGTGGTCTATCGCCGCGCCCGGTCGCCTCCCGGCATAACCTGAAATTGCTGCTTATACTTGTGGCACACAGGGGACGATAAGGGGGGCGACGATGCGTCCACTCACCGATAAGCAAAAATCCCGACTCTGGGAACAGACACGCAATACCAATTTTCAGGCCAGCCGTCGCCTTGAAGGCGTGACGGTGCCGCTGGTTACGCTGACTGCCGAAGAGGCGCTGGCGCGTCTGGCGACGTTGCGGAGGGAGTATGAGCGATAAATTCGGCGATGAACGCGATCCTTATCTCTATCCGGCGCTGAACGTGCTGCGCAACCGTCTCGGCATCCGCCAGGCTAAAAATCTGCAGCAGGCCGCCTTTGAGATGACAGCGCTGCGGGCGGCCACTCTGCCGCTGGGCCCGCGGGTGCGCGGCTTACCCTATCTGTGCGCTATTCATCATCAGTTGTATCAGGATCTGTTTGACTGGGCGGGCCGCTTGCGTGAAGTGAACCTCTACCTGGGCGATACGCCGTTCTGCCACTTTGCCCGGATCGAGGAGGAGGGGAATGCCCTGATGCAGGCCCTTGAGCAGGAGGATTATCTCAGTGGCCTGCCGCGCGATACCTTCATCGAACGCCTGAGCTGGTTCTATGGTGAAATTAATGTGCTGCACCCTTTTCGTCTTGGCAATGGCCTGACCCAGCGCATTTTCTTTGAACAGCTGGCGATACATGCCGGCTACCTTCTTAACTGGCGTGACGTTGACCCCGCCGGCTGGAGTGCGGCCTGCCAGCAGAGCGCGATGGGCGATCTGGCCCCGCTGGTGGCGATCTTTCGCAAAGTGGTAAGCGAAGCGCGGGAATCTGAGTAGAATAGCCCGGTTTTGATTGTTCCGGAGCCGCTATGATCCTGCTTATCGATAACTATGACTCTTTCACCTGGAATCTGTATCAGTACTTCTGCGAACTGGGGGCGGAAGTACTGGTCAGGCGCAACGATGCGTTGACGCTGGAGGAGATAGCGGCGCTGGCGCCGGAGAAAATCGTGATCTCGCCAGGCCCCTGCACGCCGGATGAGGCGGGGATTTCCCTCGCGGTTATCCGCCACTATGCCGGAAAAACGCCGCTGCTGGGCGTCTGTCTCGGGCATCAGGCGATCGCCCAGGCGTTTGGCGCGACTATCGTGCGGGCGGCCCAGGTCATGCATGGCAAAACCTCGCTTATCGAGCATAACGGCGAAGGGGTGTTTCAGGGGCTGAATAATCCCCTGACGGTGACCCGCTATCACTCGCTGGTGATTGACCCGCCGACGCTCCCGTCCGAGTTTAACGTCACTGCCCGCAGCGCCAGCGGTGAGATTATGGGGATCCGTCACCGCGAATGGGATCTCGAGGGCGTGCAGTTTCATCCGGAAAGCATCCTCAGCGAGCAGGGCCATCAATTGCTGGCCAACTTTTTGAAACGGTGATTTTCAGTTGCTATTGACTGATTTTTTATGCATATTTTGTGATTAGATTATCATAATCGCATCTGCGTAACGAAGAGGGATGGGCAAGACATGGCAACTGAACAACCGGCAATCACCCGCGCCACATTCGATGAAGTTATTTTGCCAATTTATGCACCGGCAGAATTCATCCCGGTGAAGGGGAAAGGCAGCCGCGTCTGGGATCAGCAGGGGAAAGAGTATATCGATTTCGCCGGCGGTATCGCGGTGACGGCGCTTGGCCATTGCCATCCGGCGCTGGTGGCGGCGCTGCATCAGCAGGGCGAAACGCTGTGGCACACCAGCAATGTCTTTACCAATGAGCCGGCGCTGCGTCTGGGACGTAAACTTGTCGAGGCTACCTTCGCCGAGCGCGTGGTGTTTATGAACTCCGGCACCGAAGCCAATGAAACGGCCTTTAAGCTGGCGCGTCACTATGCGGTGACCCGCCATAGCCCGTATAAAACCAAAATCATCGCCTTCCATAATGCCTTTCATGGCCGCTCCCTGTTTACCGTTTCCGTCGGCGGTCAGCCGAAGTATTCCGATGGTTTCGGCCCAAAACCGGCGGATATTGTCCATGTTCCCTTCAACGATCTGCAGGCGGTAAAAGCGGTGATGGATGACCACACCTGCGCGGTGGTGGTGGAGCCGATTCAGGGCGAAGGCGGCGTGACGGCGGCCACGCCGGCTTTCCTGCAGGGACTGCGCGAGCTGTGCGATCAGCACCAGGCGCTGCTCGTCTTTGATGAAGTACAGTGTGGTATGGGGCGTACCGGATCGCTGTTCGCCTATATGCACTACGGCGTGACCCCGGATATTCTGACCAGCGCCAAAGCGCTGGGCGGCGGCTTCCCGGTCAGCGCCATGCTGACCACCCACGAGATCGCCAGCGCCTTCCATGCGGGCTCCCATGGCTCAACCTACGGCGGCAACCCGCTGGCCTGCGCGGTCGCCAACGCCGCCTTCGATCTGATCAATACCCCGGCGGTGCTGGATGGCGTGAGCGCGAAGCGCGAACTGTTCGTCAAACACCTGCAGCGGCTGGATGCCGAGTTTGATCTGTTCAGTGATATACGCGGGATGGGCCTGCTGATCGGCGCGGAACTCAAGCCGCAGCACAAAGGCCGCGCGCGTGATTTCCTCTATGCCGCGGCCGACGCCGGCGTCATGGTGCTCAACGCCGGGCCGGACGTGATGCGTTTTGTTCCCTCGCTGATCATCGACGAGCAGGATATTGCCGAGGGGATGGCGCGCTTTGCTCAGGCCGTGGCAAAGGTGATTAACGGCTGATCTTCCGCAGCCAGATGCCATGGTGCGGCCGCTGACGCCATGCCACTGATGAAATGGTGTGCATGGTGTTCAGATGGCCCAGAATGCGTTGCAGATGCTGCTCCAGGGTGCTTAACGGACCGATCGGCGCCTCGCTTTCCGGCGACTCCATAATATTGGCATCCCCTGCGCTGCCGGGACCATCGCTGTCCAGCCGCTGCTGGCAGCGCTGCAGCGCAATCTCACAGGATTCGAGATAGCGCTGGGCAAGATCCGGGGTCAGCATCGTATGCTCCCGGGCCAGGGTGGTCATAGCGTTGATGTGTTCGACGATAAACTGGCTGTGCGTCACCCACAGCTTCATATCTTCCAGATAGTGGGTATTAAACCCGGGTTCCTGCATCGCCTGATTCAGGGAGTTGTAGAGCGCGTTGTGCGCCTGGTTGACGCGCATGCGTTGATAGGCCAGCGCGGGGGCTTTTGGATCGGCGCTGAGGATCAGGCGAATTGCCTGCTGGTCGGCCTCCAGCGCATCGTGGGCGTTTTTTTTCAGCAGGCCGCTCTGCCACTGCGGCCACAGCCAGACCATCCCGCCGAAGGCAATCAGGCAGCCGATAAGGGTGTCGATCAGCCGGGCGATAATAAACTGTTCGCCGTTAAGCGTCAGCAGCTGCAGGGTATATACCGCCGTCACCGTAAACCCAACCATCGCCCAGCCATAGTGTTTGCGAATGATCAGATAGCTGAGCAGGGTAATCAGCAGCATCCCGCTCAGGGTGTAGCTCTCCGGAACGTGAAAATGCAAGGTCAGCCCGGCGATCGTCAGGCCGGCGAGCGTCCCCGCCGCCCGGTGAACAATACGCACCCGGGTGGCGCCATAGCCGTTCTGGGTGACGAAAAGCACCGTCATCAGGATCCAGTAGGGCTTAGGCAAGTGCAGGGCGTTGCCCATCAGGCTGGCGACGCTCAGCATCACGCTGATGCGGGCGGCATTGCGCAGCGCGGGCGATTTTAGCGACAGGTAGTTCTTTAGCGCGGGAAATAGCGGTAAACGACGCTCTTTGTCGGCCATCAGGTCCCGGGCATACAGCGGGCGCTGGGTATGCAGCACCCGGGCGATGCGGCTGAAGTGCCAGGCGCAGAAGTGGCCGACCGGGTTATCCGGATGTTGTCTGGCGATCTTTTCCAGAGCCTCGATCTGTTTATCCATCTGAAAGCGCTTTGGAAAGCGATGATAGAGCATGTCATCCGCCAGCACGCGCAGGCGGGCGGCGACGGTCTGCGCGTTCCAGCGGATCACCGCTTCGGCATGGCTGCGTTCCACCAGCTTTTGCACCTCTTCCGGCTGATGCAGGCTGACCGAAATATGCTCCTGCAGATCCAGCCCCATCTGAAACGCCCGCAGCAGGCGCTTATGATCGTTGCGTTGGTTAGCGGCCAGCATATGCATCTGCTGATAGCACTGGGTAATCAGATCGACCACTTTCTGCTGGCGGGTGAGCAGCGGCGGCAGGGCGGTCGAGGGATCGGTATGCTGGGTCAGCAGGCTGTATTTGGCTTCACAGTAGTCCGCCAGCTCCCGGTAAAGCAGGCTAAGCGACTCCCGTAGCGGCTGTTCGCGCCACAGCCAGAACCAGAACCAGTTAAACACGCCGTACCACAGCGTGCCGAAGGCGTAGATCAGCAGCGGCTCCCAGATGGGCATATTGCCCGCCAGGCTCAGGGTAAAGATGGCGGCGATCAGCGACGCGGGCAGCAGCCGCGCGTGCAGCGAACTGATCTCCGCGGTAACGCCGAGCAAGAGCGCCAGGCCGCTGAGAATAAACGGCAGGGGTATCGCCTGGGCAAGCAGCAACTGCACCACCAGACTGCATCCGGCAAACAGGCAGCCGCCGATAATCAGGCGTTTGAAAAAGCGCTTATGCGGGGTATCAAGACCGGCAATGTTGCAGCAGGCGGGGACTAAGGAAAATAACAGCCCCTGCTGGAGATGGCCGAGCAGAAGACCGATGGCCACGGGCAGACACAGCACCAGCGTTTGCCGCAGTGCATAGTTGACTTCCGGGTGGTAAATCAGCCTGCGCCACATGAGGGAAAAACAAAAACGGCGTACTGTGGGAGCAATACGCCGCTTAGCAACTTAACGGGTGCCGTAGACGACGATGGTTTTACCGTGCGCGGAAATCAGGTTCTGATCTTCCAGCATTTTCAAAATACGACCAACGGTTTCACGAGAGCAGCCGACGATCTGACCAATTTCCTGGCGGGTAATTTTAATTTGCATACCGTCCGGGTGGGTCATGGCATCCGGTTGCTTCGCCAGGTTCAGCAGCGTCTGGGCGATACGGCCCGTCACGTCGAGGAAGGCGAGGTTGCCCACTTTCTCAGACGTGACCTGCAGACGGCGAGCCATTTGCGAAGAGAGACGCATCAGAATGTCCGGGTTCACCTGGATCAGCTGACGGAATTTCTTATAAGAGATTTCGGCCACTTCACATGCGGTTTTCGCCCGTACCCAGGCGCTACGCTCCTGACCCTCTTCAAACAGGCCTAATTCACCGATGAAATCGCCCTGGTTGAGGTAGGAGAGGATCATCTCTTTACCTTCTTCATCCTTGATGAGTACAGCCACGGAGCCTTTAACGATGTAGTACAGCGTTTCTGCTTTTTCACCCTGGTGGATCAGCGTGCTCTTTGATGGGTACTTATGAATGTGGCAATGAGACAAGAACCATTCAAGGGTAGGGTCTGTTTGCGGTTTGCCAAGCACCATGCGCGGTTATCCTCTGTTATAAGCTATCTCCGGGCGCCGACACTACACGGCGTCCGGGCATGCAATCGTATTGTTTCCCTATACCTGGGAAGCTGGCTGATGATTTTTCGACAGCCCGTAATGTGAACTCCTCTGCATACATGCAGTACATCAATGTATTACTGTAGCATCCAGACTGTTTTAGCATAGCTTTCGCCGCATGTCTCCTGGTGTCTCGCTTCAGCATGACGCAGGTCGCCTTCCGTTGCGAGAATTGTTATGTGCGCGTAATCTGACAGGAATATTGCGATACTGGAGTTAAATTTTATGCAAGCGCGTGTGAAATGGGTAGAAGGGTTAACCTTTATCGGGGAGTCCGCATCGGGACACCAGATTCTGATGGATGGCAACTCCGGGGATAAGGCTCCCAGCCCGATGGAGATGGTGCTGATGGCGGCGGGCGGTTGCAGTGCGATCGATGTGGTCTCCATTCTGCAAAAAGGTCGTCACGACGTGACCAATTGCGAAGTGAAGCTGACCTCCGAGCGTCGCGAAGAGGCTCCGCGTCTGTTCACGCATATTAATCTGCATTTTATCGTCACCGGCAAGGCGCTGAAAGATGCCGCGGTCTCCCGGGCGGTGGACCTGTCGGCAGAGAAATACTGCTCGGTGGCGCTGATGCTGGAAAAAGCGGTGAACATCACTCACTCCTATGAAGTGATCGAGGCGTAGTCTTCGCCTGCCGTTGTATCGAATCTCAACCCCGGCCAGGCCGGGGTTTTTTGGTTAGCCTATCTTACGGCCTTCCATCAGGCGCTCGACCAGCGGCGTCATGATAAGCTCCATCGCCAGCCCCATTTTACCGCCCGGCACCACCAGGGTGTTCATGTGCGAGATAAACGAGCCCTGCAGCATCGCCAACAGCCAGGGGAAATCGATATTCTGCAGATTGCGGAAATGGATCACCACAAAGCTCTCGTCCAGCGAGGGGATCGCTTTGGCGGCAAACGGGTTGGAGGTGTCCACCGTCGGCACGCGCTGAAAGTTGATATGGGTGCGGGAAAATTGCGGGGTAATGAAGTTGATGTAATCTTCCATCGAGCGGACGACCGAGTCCATCACCGCCTCCCGGGAGTGGCCGCGTTCGCTGGTGTCGCGAATAAGCTTTTGGATCCATTCGAGGTTAACGATAGGCACCACCCCGACCAGCAGGTCGACATGGCTGGCGACATCATGCTGCGGCGTGACAACCCCGCCGTGCAGCCCCTCATAGAACAGCACGTCTGTCGGCTCCGGCAGCGGCTGCCAGGGGGTAAAGGTCCCCGGCACCTGATTCCACGGCACGGCTTCGTCATAGGTGTGGAGGTATTTCCGCGACTGACCTTTGCCGTGGCGACCATAGTCGACAAAGGTCTGCTCCAGCAGGCCGAAGTCGTTCGCCTCCGGGCCAAAGTAGCTGATATGTTTACCCTGATCCCGCGCCTTACGGATCGCCATGTCCATTTCCGGGCGGGTGTAGCGATGAAAGCTATCGCCTTCCACCTCCGCGGCGTGCAGGTTTAGCTGCGCGAAGATTTTGCGAAAGGCAAGGCTGGTGGTGGTAGTGCCCGCGCCGCTGGAGCCCGTGACGGCGATCACCGGATGTTTGGCAGACATAACAACTCCCTGGTTAAACGATGTAGTGGCGTCGCCTTAGCCGTTAAACAGCGCGCGCGGCATAATATTGACCGTCTCATGCAGTTCCGACCACACAAGGACCGCCTCTCCGCGTTTCAGCTGCTGTTTTACATCGGCGACTTTATCGGCAAGTGAACGTTCATATTCACCATAATCGGTGCCTTCACGTAACACAAAGCTTTCAATCAGGTTATCCAGCGTTTCGGGATCCAGATCCTGCCAGGGAATAATCATACGGGAACCTCCAGCCAGCGGTTTAACCAGTCGGGAATGCGTCTTTCCAGCCACATCTCCGGTTTACGCAGAGTGCCGCTGACAAAGCCAACGTGGCCGCCTTGCTCGGTCAATTGATACTCTACGTTCGCGGGCAGTTGCTCCTGCGGCGGAATCGAGTGGTGATCCATAAACGGATCGTCTTTCGCGTGAATGATGAGCGTCGGCTTAGTGATATCGCTGAGCCGCGGCATGGCGCTGCATTGCCGGTAATAATCCAGCGCATCGGCAAAGCCATGGATTTTGGCGGTGATCATATCGTCAAATTCCCGGATGCGGCGCATCCCTTTGAGCTGGCGTAAATCGACGGGCAGCGAGCCCGGGTACGCTTTCAGCTTGCGTGAAGCGTTGGCTTTTAACAGATTGAGCAGATAGCGCTGATAAACTCGCGAGAAGCCCTTATCCATATGATAGCTGCAGGCTTCGAGCATGAAAGGCGCGGAGACGATCACCGCCGCATCCAGCGGGCAGCGGTCGCCTTCCTCTGCCAGCAGGCAGCCCAGCATATTGCCGCCCAGCGAATAGCCGACGGCCGCGGTCGGCGCGGGACCAAACTCGCGCTTCAGCCAGTGCAAAAACCAGGTGCCATCTTCCGTTTCGCCGGAGTGATAGATGCGGTGATTGCGGTTAGGTTCGCCGCTGCAGCCGCGGAAATGCATCACCACGCCCAGCCAGCCGCGCTGCATCGCCGCGTGGATCAGACCATGGGCGTACGGGCTGTGCAGACTGCCTTCCAGGCCGTGAAAAACGACGAGGCGCGGCTTATGGCGCGCCTGGTGCGGGTCTTCGCTCCAGGCCAGATCGACAAAATCGCCGTCCGGCAGCTCAAGGCGCTGCCAGTGCGGGGTAAAGCGCAATTTACGGCGAATCAGCCGCGGCAGCATGGTTTGCAGATGACGATTGCCCACGCCGCGCATCGGATGGAACTCACGCGAATCGTTTTCGGGGGGCGTCATGTCTGTGGGGATGATTTCAACCATAGCACCAGAACAATTAATAAACGTGATGATGACTATACCGCGCAGGGCATGCAGGGGGTTAGCCAATATGTGGTCTTGCGGCCAGTGACGCCAGCTTACAGCAAAAACAAATCATTGATGTCGCTGATGGCCAGGCCATGAAGAGGGCAGAAACCCACCCTGCCAGCGGCAGCGTACGCGCAGGCAGGATGAAGAGGAAGAGTTTAGCCTTCCTGAAGCATGCGCTCCAGCTGCTCCTGGGCCTCCAGCCAGGCCATCTCGCACTCCTCCAGCCCGGACTTCGCGCTGGCCTGCTGCTGCAGGCATTCGGTCAGCTCGGCTTTACGTGAGGCGTCATAAAGCTCACTGTCGCCAAGTTTTTCTTCCGCACCGGCCAACTGCGCGTTGAGCTTGTCCATCTCTTTTTCCAGACGGGCGATCTCTTTGCGCAGCGGTTGGGTCTGGCTGCGCAGCTCCGCTTCCCGACGCTTCTGGTCTTTGCGCGCCTGGGCGCTATTGCCGCTCTCTTTTGGCGCCTCGACGCTCTGGGACTCCTGTTTTTGCGAGTCGCTGAGCCACTGCTGATAATCTTCCAGATCGCCGTCGAACGGCTCGACTTTACCATCGTGGACGAGGTACAGATCGTCAGTGGTGGAACGGATCAGGTGCCGATCGTGCGATACGACCACCAGCGCCCCTTCAAAGTCGATCAGCGCTTCGGTTAAGGCCTGACGCATATCGAGGTCAAGGTGGTTGGTCGGTTCATCGAGCAGCAGCAGGTTAGGGCGCTGCCAGACGATC
The DNA here is from genome assembly GCF_000238715.1 of Klebsiella sp. 4_1_44FAA. Lineage (NCBI taxonomy): Bacteria > Pseudomonadati > Pseudomonadota > Gammaproteobacteria > Enterobacterales > Enterobacteriaceae > Klebsiella > Klebsiella sp. 4_1_44FAA. The sequence goes on along the minus strand of NZ_JH414801.1, from coordinate 39,395 downwards.
AGGGCCAGTACCAGGCGCGCCTTTTCTCCACCGGAGAAGCGGCGGGTTTCTTCGCTCACCTTATCGCCCTGGAAACCAAAGCCGCCGAGATAATCACGCAGCTTCTGCTCCAGCTCCTGCGGCGCCAGACGCGCCAGGTGCTGCAGCGGCGACTCATCGGCGCGCAGGAATTCCAGCTGATGCTGGGCGAAGTAGCCGAGCTTGATGCCTTTCGCGAGGCCGATCTCGCCGCTTACGGGCTGGAGCTCGCCTGCCAGGAGCTTAATCAGCGTCGACTTCCCGGCGCCGTTGCGGCCCAGCAGGCCGATACGCGAGCCCGGCACCAGGTTAAGCTTGATGGAGTCGAGAATAATACGCTCGCCGTAGCCGGCGCTGACTTTCTCCATCTTCAGCAGTGGGTTAGGCAAGCTCTCCGGCTGGCGGAAGCTGAAGTGGAACGGGTTATCCACGTGCGCCGGAGCGATAAGCTCCATCCGCTCCAGCATTTTGATCCGGCTTTGCGCCTGCTTGGCCTTGGTGGCTTTGGCACGGAAGCGATCGATATAGCTTTGCAGGTGCGCGACGCGCTGCTGCTGGCTTTCGTACATCGCCTGCTGCTGAGCGAGGCGGGTGGCGCGCTGCACTTCAAACGAACTGTAGTTGCCGGTGTACTCAAACATTGTCTGCTGTTCGATATGGATAATTTTGTCGACGATAGGATCGAGAAAATCGCGATCGTGGGAGATGAGGATCAGCGTTCCCGTATAGCCCTTCAGCCACTTCTCCAGCCAAATCACCGCATCGAGATCGAGGTGGTTAGTCGGTTCATCGAGCAGCAGCAGATCGGAGCGGCAGATCAGCGCCTGGGCGAGGTTAAGGCGCATACGCCAGCCGCCGGAAAAATCGCTGACCGGCCGCTCAAGCTGTTCATTGCTGAACCCCAGACCGTGCAGCAGGCTGGCGGCGCGCGAACGGATCGTCCAGGCGTCGATGGCGTCCAGCTTACCGTGGACGGTGGCGATAGCATGACCGTCGTTGCGTTCGTTAGCCTGCTGGAGCGCGGCCTCCAGCTGGCGATATTCTCGATCGCCGTCAATGACATAATCGATTGCCGGCTGCGGTAGCGCCGGGGTTTCCTGATTCACCCAGGCCAGCTGCCAGTTGCCGGGAAAGGTCATACTGCCGCCGTCAGCGCTTATCTCGTTTTTCAAAAGCGATAGCAGCGTCGATTTCCCGCAGCCGTTTTTCCCCACCAGACCGACCTTTTGGCCAGGATTGATGGTAGCGGTGGCGTTGTCCAGCAGGACGCGTACGCCGCGACGAATTTGTAACGAGGAGAAAACAATCATAAGGCGCCGTATGTTCAGACTATGTTAATTTGTCATTATGATAATGTAGTGTGGAAGCGAATCGCTTCACCGGGCCGCCATGGTAGCCCAAAACGAAGACGATACACAAAGTCATTCTGGCTGTGTCAAAACGCCGGGGCTGTGCAGGCCGCCAGAAGACCTACGGGAGGGGAATGATGTCTCAGACAGCGAAAGTGTTGCTGCTGTATGCCCACCCAGAATCTCAGGATTCCGTGGCCAACCGGGTTTTATTAGAGCCGGCCTTACAGTTGCCGAACGTCACCGTGCACGATCTCTACGCGCACTATCCGGATTTTTTTATCGATATTGCTTACGAACAGGACCTGCTGCGCCAGCATGAGGTGATTGTTTTCCAGCACCCTTTATATACCTGGAGCTGTCCGGCGCTGCTTAAGGAGTGGCTGGATCGTGTGTTAAGCCGCGGCTTCGCCAGCGGCGCCGGAGGGAACGAACTGGCGGGAAAGTACTGGCGCAGCGTGATCACTACCGGCGAGCCTGAGAGCGCCTACCGTCGCGATGCTAATCGCTATCCGATGAACGATATTTTACGTCCTTTTGAACTGACCGCCGGCATGTGCCGTATGCACTGGATGAGCCCCATTATCGTCTACTGGGCCCGGAGGCAGCAGCCAGAGGAGCTGCGCAGCCGCGCCCTGGCCTACCGGGACTGGTTGGCCAACCCCATCGCCGCCGGAGGTGTCCATGGCGGGATCTGATTTGCTGCTGGCGGGGTGTTGTTTTGTTCGCGGCCGTCATCGCCGTCCCTCTGGCTTCAAGACTGGGGATTGGCGCGGTGCTGGGCTATCTGCTGGCCGGGATCGCCATTGGTCCGTGGGGGCTCGGGTTTATCAGCGATGTGGATGAAATTCTCCATTTCTCTGAGCTCGGCGTAGTGTTTCTGATGTTTATCATCGGCCTGGAGCTCAATCCCGCCAAGCTATGGCGACTGCGGAGCTCCATCTTCGGCGTTGGCGCGGCGCAGGTGATGCTCAGCGCGGCGATCCTCGGTGGGTTGCTGATGACGACCGGGTTTTCATGGCAGGCGGCGGTGGTCGGCGGGATCGGCCTGGCGATGTCTTCCACCGCCATGGCGCTGCAGCTGATGCGTGAGAAGGGAATGAGCCGCAGCGAAGCGGGACAGCTAGGCTTTTCGGTGCTGCTGTTTCAGGATCTGGCGGTGATCCCGGCGCTGGCGCTGGTGCCCCTGCTGGCCGGTTCAGCGGATGAGCATGTGAACTGGTTGACGGTCGGCATGAAGGTCCTGGCCTTTGCCGGGATGCTGATTGGCGGACGCTATCTGCTGCGGCCGGTGTTCCGTTTTATCGCCAGCTCGGGGGTCAGGGAGGTGTTCACTGCCGCCACGCTGCTGTTGGTCCTCGGATCTGCCCTGTTTATGGAGGCGCTGGGGCTGTCGATGGCGCTGGGCACCTTTATTGCCGGCGTGCTGCTGGCGGAAAGTGAGTATCGCCACGAACTGGAGATCGCTATCGATCCGTTCAAGGGGCTGCTGCTCGGGTTGTTCTTTATTTCCGTCGGCATGGCGCTGAACCTTGGCGTACTGTATACCCATCTGCTGTGGGTGGCGGTAAGCGTGGCGGTGCTGGTGGCGGTAAAAATGCTGGTGCTCTATCTGCTGGCCCGTCTCTATGGCCTGCGAAGTTCCGAGCGGATGCAGTTCGCGGGCGTATTAAGCCAGGGCGGCGAGTTCGCGTTTGTCCTCTTTTCGCTGCCCGCCTCTCAGCGGTTGTTTCAGCACGACCAGATGGCGCTGCTGCTGGTGGCGGTAACGTTGTCGATGATGACGACGCCGCTGCTGATGAAGGGGATAGATAAGCTATTGTCGCGACGGCTGAATCCGGCGGACGATACTGATGAGGCGCCGTGGGTGGAGGATGACAAGCCGCAGGTGATTATTGTCGGGTTTGGTCGCTTTGGTCAGGTCATTGGTCGCCTGCTGATGGCCAATAAGATGCGTATTACGGTACTGGAGCGGGACATCAGCGCGGTAAATCTGATGCGCAACTATGGCTATAAAGTCTATTTTGGCGATGCCACCCAGCTGGAGCTGCTGCGCTCGGCGGGAGCGGAAGAGGCGCAGTCGATCGTCATCACCTGTAATGAGCCAGAAGATACCATGCGGCTGGTGGAAATGTGTCAACAACACTTTCCACATCTGCATATTCTGGCCCGCGCTCGCGGGCGCGTTGAGGCGCATGAGCTGCTGCAGGCCGGCGTGACGCAGTTTTCTCGTGAAACTTTCTCCAGTGCGTTGGAACTGGGGCGCAAAGCGCTCATCACCCTCGGGATGCATCCTCACCAGGCCCAGCGCGCGCAGCTGCACTTCCGACGCCTCGATATGCGAATGCTGCGCGAGCTAATGCCAGTGCATACTGATACGGTACAGATATCACGCGTGCGGGAGGCCCGGCGCGAACTGGAAGAGATTTTCCAGCGCGAAATGCAGAAAGAGAGCCGGCAGCTGGACGGCTGGGACGAGTTTGAATAAAGGTAAATCTTATGGCAGTGCGTAAACGTTTTATTGCCGGGGCGAAATGTCCGGCGTGCCAGGCGCAGGATTCGCTGGCAATGTGGCGTGAGAATAATGTCGATGTTGTTGAGTGCGTTAAATGCGGTCATCAGATGCGTGAGGCAGATAAAGAGGCCCGTGAGCATGTACGCAAAGAGGAGCAGGTGATTGGCATTTTTCATCCCGACTAGCGTTATCCGTCGGCTTTTTTTAAGCTAAAGGGTACACGGCAGCAGAATTCCGCTACAATCTGCGCCACTATTCTTCCCATCTCAGGAGATATCATGAAAGTAGCAAAAGACCTGGTGGTCAGCCTGGCCTATCAGGTACGTACAGAAGACGGTGTGTTGGTTGATGAGTCTCCGGTAAGCGCGCCGCTGGATTACCTGCACGGTCACGGCTCCCTGATTTCCGGCCTGGAAAACGCGCTGGATGGCCACGAAGTGGGCGACAAATTTGACGTTGCCGTCGGCGCTAACGACGCTTACGGTCAGTATGACGAAAACCTGGTGCAGCGTGTACCGAAAGACGTCTTCATGGGCGTTGATGAACTGCAGGTTGGCATGCGCTTCCTGGCGGAAACCGATCAGGGTCCGGTACCAGTAGAAATCACTGAAGTTGAAGACGACCACGTTGTGGTTGATGGCAACCACATGCTGGCTGGCCAGAACCTGAAGTTTAATGTGGAAGTCGTCGCCATCCGCGAAGCGACTGCGGAAGAGCTGGAGCACGGTCACGTGCACGGCGCGCATGGCCACGATCACGATCATGACCATGGTCATGACGGTTGCTGCGGCGGCCACGGCCACGATCATGGTCACGACCATGGTAAAGGCGGCTGCGGCGGCCACGGTGGCTGCGGCTGCCACTAATCTTTGCGCTTCGGCACGAAGACGACAAAAAAGCGGGGAAACCCGCTTTTTTTACGCCTCAATAGTGCGGCGGTGGCGTCTCTTCCGCCTGGGAGGCGATATGGGAGGGTTGGGTCGCCTTAAGCTTCTCGATCATCAGACGCATATGCTCCCGCATCTTCGCCATCTCGATCTCGTGGGCGGTCACGGTTTTGTTGAGGTCTTCGATGGTGATTTCCTGAAACGCCAGCCGGCTTTCCAGCTCCGCAAGGCGCGTTTCTAATGTGCTATCGTGCATGGGTAACCTCTTTAGTCTGATCCTGCGGGCGGATTCTACTTAAGTTTCCCCTGGCGCGCAGCATCGCTGCGCCGTACAGGAAACTTATTCATACAAAAATAGTCCTAAAAGAGGCGATATTCAGGAACGTCCGTATGTAGATTTTAATGGCAACGTTCTATAGTACGTTTTTTGCTTTTTACGATAACCCTGGGGCGAGAGGCCCCGGCCCTGGAGAAATGGATGAAATCACTGTTTAAAGTAACGCTGCTGGCGGCCACAATGGCCGTCGCCCTGAATGCACCGCTGACCTTCGCTGCAGATACGGCAACGAAGGCAGCCCCGGCGGCTGAGAGTAAATCGGCATTTAAAAATGACGATCAGAAATCGGCCTATGCGCTGGGCGCGTCCCTGGGGCGTTACATGGAAAACTCCCTGAAAGAACAAGAGAAGCTGGGCATTAAGCTGGATAAATCCCAGCTGATCGCCGGCGTACAGGACGCGTTTGCCGATAAGAGCAAACTGTCCGACCAGGAGATCGAACAGACTCTGCAGGCCTTTGAAACGCGCGTGAAGACCGCGGCTCAGCAGAAAATGGAAAAAGACGCCACTGAGAACGAAGCCAAAGGTAAAGCTTTCCGTGACAACTTTGCCAAAGAGAAGGGCGTGAAAACCTCAAAAACTGGCCTGCTGTATAAAGTCGAGAAAGAAGGCGCTGGCGATGCGCCGAAAGACAGCGATACCGTGGTGGTAAACTACAAAGGTACCCTGATCGACGGTAAAGAGTTTGATAACTCTTATACTCGCGGCGAGCCGCTCTCTTTCCGTCTCGACGGCGTGATCCCGGGCTGGACTGAAGGCCTGAAGAACATCAAGAAAGGCGGCAAAATCAAGCTGGTTATTCCGCCGGACCTGGCCTACGGTAAAACTGGCGTCCCGGGCATCCCGGCCAACTCTACGCTGGTCTTTGATGTAGAACTGCTGGATATCAAACCGGCGCCGAAGGCAGATGCACAGCCGGAAGCCGCAGGCGATGCGAAAGCCGCGGACGCGAAAGCTGACGCTAAGAAGTAATCAGGTTCAGGCCGCCGTCTCGTCAGAGGCGGCGGCTTTTTTATTGAGCGCAGATATAATTAAAACTGGAAAGATCCTCAGGCGCTGTATTACTTTAGATAGCTTAATAATGATGATGAGCCTGCCCTGACAATAACGACAGGCTCCTGAAAAGGAGTGCTTTTTTTCATGTCCAGGTCGCTTTTAACCAATGAAACCAGCGAGCTTGACCTGCTGGATCAACGTCCCTTTGACCAGACCGATTTCGATATTCTCAAATCTTATGAAGCGGTAGTGGACGGGTTGGCGATGCTCATCGGTTCGCACTGTGAAATCGTGCTGCATTCTTTGCAGGATCTGAAATGCTCTGCCATCCGTATCGCCAATGGTGAACATACCGGCCGCCAAATTGGTTCACCGATTACCGATCTTGCGCTGCGCATGCTGCACGATATGACGGGCGCCGATAGCAGCGTTTCCAAATGCTACTTTACCCGTGCTAAAAGCGGCGTACTGATGAAGTCGGTGACGATTGCCATTCGCAACCGCGATCACCGGGTGATTGGTCTGCTGTGTATCAACATGAATCTGGATGTGCCGTTTTCCCAGATCATGAGCACCTTTATTCCGCCAGAAACGCCTGAAGTGAACTCGCCGGTGAACTTTGCTTCTTCGGTAGACGATCTGGTCGCCCAGACGCTGGAGTTCACCATTGAAGAGGTGAATGCCGATCGCAGCGTGTCTAACAATGCGAAAAACCGTCAAATCGTGCTGAATCTCTACGAGAAAGGGATCTTCGATATTAAAGACGCTATTAACCAGGTAGCCGATCGTCTGAACATCTCCAAGCACACCGTCTACCTCTATATTCGCCAGTTCAAAAGCGGCGATTTCCAGGGGCTGGATAAGTAATGCGTTTTGCCCTCACGGTGACCGGCCCAGCCTATGGCACGCAGCAGGCGAGCAGCGCCTGGCAATTTGCCCAGGCCGTGCTGCAGGAAGGCCATGAGCTGGCGTGCGTTTTTTTCTATCGCGAAGGCGTGCTTAACGCTAACCAGTTGACGGCGCCCGCCAGCGATGAGTTCGATCTGGTGCGCGGGTGGCAATCCCTCCACGATGAGCACGGCGTCGCGCTGCATATCTGCGTGGCGGCCGCCCTGCGTCGTGGCGTAACGGACGAACGCGAAGCGCAACAGCTCGCTCTGCCTGGCCACAATTTGCAGCCGGGTTTTACCTTGAGCGGGCTCGGCGCGCTAGCGGAAGCGGCGCTTACTTGCGATCGGATGGTGCAGTTCTGATGAAACGTGTGGCTTTTGTATTTTCCTCTGCGCCGCACGGCAGCGCCGCTGGCAGGGAAGGCCTCGATGCCTTATTAGCAACCTCCGCGCTCACCGACGATATTGGCGTGTTTTTTGTGGGCGACGGCGTGTTTCAGCTGTTACCCGAACAGCGGCCTGGCGCTGTGCTGGCCCGCGACTACATCGCTACCTTTAAATTGCTGTCGCTATATGATATCGACCAGTGCTGGCTGTGCGCCGACTCAGCGCGAGAGCGCGGCCTGGATCCCGCGACCCCGTGGGTGGTGGATGTCGAATGCCTGGCGCCGGATGCCCTGCGCGCCCGTCTGCATGAATTTGATGTGATTTTGCGTTTCTGAGGCCCCCATGCTCCATACGCTCAGTGTTTCCCCCTGGCATGCCGACATCGCAGCGATGCTTCGTTTGATGGAGCACGGCGACGATCTGGTACTACTGTCTGACGGCGTCACCGCGGCCATCGCCGATGGTCGCTTCCTTGAGATCCTGCAATCCGCCCCCATAACCCTATACGTGCTGCAAGACGACGTTGACGCCCGCGGGCTGGCTGGTCAAATTGCGGACAGTGTCGGCAGGGTTAGCTATACTGATTTCGTCAGACTCACAGTCAAACATGCCGGTCAGTTGGCCTGGTGATGGCGGGATCGTTGTATATTTCTTGACACCTTTTCGGCACCGCCCTAAAATTCTGCGTCCTCATAATATATGAGGCGATTTATTACGTGTTTACGAAGCAAAAGCTAAAACCAGGAGCTATTTAATGGCAACAATTAACCAGCTGGTACGCAAACCACGCGCGCGCAAAGTTGCAAAGAGCAACGTGCCAGCGCTGGAAGCCTGCCCGCAGAAACGTGGCGTATGTACTCGCGTATATACCACCACTCCTAAGAAACCGAACTCCGCACTGCGTAAAGTTTGCCGTGTGCGTCTGACTAACGGTTTCGAAGTCACCTCCTACATCGGTGGTGAAGGTCACAACCTGCAGGAGCACTCCGTGATCCTGATCCGTGGCGGTCGTGTTAAAGACCTTCCGGGTGTTCGTTACCACACCGTTCGTGGTGCGCTTGACTGCTCCGGCGTTAAAGACCGTAAGCAGGCTCGCTCCAAGTACGGCGTGAAGCGTCCTAAGGCTTAATGGTTCTCCGTTAAGTAAGGCCAAACTGATTTATCTTAATGTCATACTAAACTCTTAGAGTTTTGGACAATCCTGAATTAACAACGGAGTATTTCCATGCCACGTCGTCGCGTCATTGGTCAGCGTAAAATTCTGCCGGATCCGAAGTTCGGATCAGAACTGCTGGCTAAATTTGTCAATATCCTGATGGTAGATGGTAAAAAATCTACTGCAGAAACTATCGTATACAGCGCGCTGGAGACCCTGGCTCAGCGTTCTGGTAAATCTGAACTGGAAGCCTTCGAAGTTGCGCTCGAAAACGTGCGCCCGACTGTCGAAGTTAAGTCCCGCCGCGTAGGTGGTTCTACTTATCAGGTTCCAGTTGAAGTTCGTCCGGTCCGTCGTAATGCCCTGGCAATGCGTTGGATCGTTGAAGCTGCTCGTAAACGCGGTGATAAATCCATGGCTCTGCGCCTGGCGAACGAACTCACTGATGCTGCAGACAACAAAGGTACTGCAGTTAAGAAACGTGAAGACGTTCACCGTATGGCCGAAGCCAACAAGGCGTTCGCTCACTACCGTTGGTAATCCCTTCGGAGTCATAGTCACCAGGCGGGCGCTTCAGATGAGTCGCCCGCTCTGGATAACTTAACTGAACGCCTAAAGAAATAAACGAGGAATCAAATGGCTCGTACAACACCCATCGCACGCTACCGTAACATCGGTATCAGTGCGCACATCGACGCCGGTAAAACCACTACTACCGAACGTATTCTGTTCTACACCGGTGTAAACCACAAAATCGGTGAAGTTCATGACGGCGCCGCTACCATGGACTGGATGGAGCAGGAGCAGGAACGTGGTATCACCATCACTTCCGCTGCGACTACTGCATTCTGGTCTGGTATGGCCAAACAGTATGAACCGCACCGCGTAAACATCATCGACACCCCGGGGCACGTTGACTTCACTATCGAAGTAGAACGTTCCATGCGTGTTCTTGATGGTGCGGTAATGGTTTACTGCGCAGTTGGTGGTGTTCAGCCGCAGTCTGAAACCGTATGGCGTCAGGCAAACAAATATAAAGTTCCGCGCATCGCGTTCGTTAACAAAATGGACCGCATGGGCGCTAACTTCCTGAAAGTTGTTGGTCAGATCAAAACCCGTCTGGGCGCGAACCCGGTTCCGCTGCAGCTGGCAATTGGTGCTGAAGAAGGTTTCACCGGCGTTGTTGACCTGGTGAAAATGAAAGCCATCAACTGGAACGATGCAGACCAGGGCGTAACCTTCGAATACGAAGATATCCCGGCTGACATGCAGGACCTGGCTGATGAATGGCACCAGAACCTGATCGAATCCGCAGCTGAAGCTTCTGAAGAGCTGATGGAAAAATACCTGGGTGGTGAAGAACTGACTGAAGAAGAGATCAAAAAAGCTCTGCGTCAGCGCGTTCTGAACAACGAAATCATCCTGGTAACCTGTGGTTCTGCGTTCAAGAACAAAGGCGTTCAGGCGATGCTGGATGCGGTAATTGATTACCTGCCATCCCCGGTTGACGTACCTGCGATCAACGGTATTCTGGACGACGGTAAAGATACCCCGGCTGAGCGTCACGCAAGCGACGACGAGCCGTTCTCTGCACTGGCGTTCAAAATCGCTACCGACCCGTTCGTGGGTAACCTGACCTTCTTCCGCGTGTACTCCGGTGTGGTTAACTCTGGTGATACCGTACTGAACTCCGTGAAAGCTGCACGTGAGCGTTTCGGTCGTATCGTTCAGATGCACGCTAACAAACGTGAAGAGATCAAAGAAGTTCGCGCGGGCGACATCGCTGCTGCTATCGGTCTGAAAGACGTAACCACTGGTGACACCCTGTGTGACCCGGATGCGCCGATCATTCTGGAGCGTATGGAATTCCCTGAGCCGGTAATCTCCATCGCCGTTGAGCCGAAAACCAAAGCTGACCAGGAAAAAATGGGTCTGGCTCTGGGTCGTCTGGCTAAAGAAGACCCGTCTTTCCGCGTATGGACTGACGAAGAGTCTAACCAGACCATTATCGCCGGTATGGGTGAGCTGCACCTCGACATCATCGTTGACCGTATGAAGCGTGAATTCAACGTTGAAGCGAACGTCGGTAAACCTCAGGTTGCTTACCGTGAAGCGATTCGCGCGAAAGTTACCGATATCGAAGGTAAACACGCCAAGCAGTCTGGTGGTCGTGGTCAGTACGGTCACGTTGTGATCGACATGTACCCGCTGGAGCCGGGCTCTAACCCGAAAGGTTACGAGTTCATCAACGACATCAAAGGTGGTGTAATTCCTGGCGAATACATCCCGGCCGTTGATAAAGGCATCCAGGAACAGCTGAAAGCTGGTCCGCTGGCAGGTTACCCGGTAGTTGATATGGGTATCCGTCTGCACTTCGGTTCTTACCACGACGTTGACTCCTCTGAGCTGGCGTTTAAACTGGCTGCGTCTATTGCCTTTAAAGAAGGCTTTAAGAAAGCAAAACCAGTTCTGCTTGAGCCGATCATGAAGGTTGAAGTAGAAACTCCGGAAGAGAACACTGGTGACGTTATCGGTGACTTGAGCCGTCGTCGCGGTATGCTGCGCGGTCAGGAATCCGAAGTAACCGGCGTTAAGATCCACGCTGAAGTACCGCTGTCCGAAATGTTCGGTTATGCAACTCAGCTGCGTTCTCTGACCAAAGGTCGTGCATCATACACCATGGAATTCCTGAAGTATGATGATGCGCCGAACAACGTTGCTCAGGCCGTTATTGAAGCCCGTGGTAAATAATCCACAGGATTAAAACCTAAGTCCCGTGCTCTCTCCGAAGGGGAGAGCACTATAGTAAGGAATATAGCCGTGTCTAAAGAAAAATTTGAACGTACAAAACCGCACGTCAACGTTGGTACTATCGGCCACGTTGACCATGGTAAAACTACCCTGACTGCTGCCATCACTACCGTTCTGGCTAAAACCTACGGTGGTTCCGCTCGCGCATTCGACCAGATCGATAACGCGCCGGAAGAAAAAGCTCGTGGTATCACCATCAACACCTCTCACGTTGAATATGACACCCCGACTCGCCACTACGCGCACGTAGACTGCCCGGGCCACGCCGACTATGTTAAAAACATGATCACCGGTGCTGCGCAGATGGACGGCGCGATCCTGGTTGTTGCTGCGACTGACGGCCCGATGCCGCAGACTCGTGAGCACATCCTGCTGGGTCGTCAGGTAGGCGTTCCGTACATCATCGTGTT
>NZ_JH414801.1:0-27010 GCF_000238715.1 Klebsiella sp. 4_1_44FAA | reverse complement strand
GTGTAGAGCGCGGTATCATCAAAGTAGGTAGAGAAGTTGAATCGTTGGTATCAAAGAAACCGCGAAAACCACCTGTACTGGCGTTGAAATGTTCCGCAAACTGCTGGACGAAGGCCGTGCTGGTGAGAACGTAGGTGTTCTGCTGCGTGGTATCAAACGTGAAGAAATCGAACGTGGTCAGGTACTGGCTAAGCCGGGCACCATCAACCCGCACACCAAGTTCGAATCTGAAGTGTACATCCTGTCCAAAGACGAAGGCGGCCGTCACACTCCGTTCTTCAAAGGCTACCGTCCGCAGTTCTACTTCCGTACTACTGACGTGACTGGCACCATCGAACTGCCGGAAGGCGTAGAGATGGTAATGCCGGGCGACAACATCAAAATGGTTGTTACCCTGATCCACCCGATCGCGATGGACGACGGTCTGCGTTTCGCAATCCGTGAAGGCGGCCGTACCGTTGGCGCGGGCGTTGTAGCTAAAGTTCTGGGCTAATTCGTTAGCTTTGAATTAAAAAGGGCGCTTCGGCGCCCTTTTTGCTGTCTGTCATTCAGCGAAAAACGGATTTTTGCAGGCTATTCATATCTTGCGTTGCGGCGGATAATGAGCAAATGGTCTATTGTAATCATAACCATTCTCATTTAATATTTGTGCATAAATTGAACGGGAGTTTCTATGTACGTTTGTTTGTGCAATGGCGTCAGCGATAAAAAAATTCGTCAGGTTGTGCGCCAGTTTCAACCGCAATCTTTTCAGCAATTACGTAAGTTTGTTCCCGTGGGAAATCAATGCGGTAAGTGTGTTCGTGCCGCGCGTGAAGTGATGGAAGATGAATTAACCACCATGCCGGAATTCAAAGAAATCGCCTGAAGTCCACGCTTCTCTTTTGACATCCCTATAGGCCGGACTACGCTTCAATGAGTGGAAGCGGAGGGACTATATAATGAAAGGTGATGTCAAAATCATAAGTTATCTCAATAAATTATTGGGAAATGAGCTAGTCGCAATTAATCAGTACTTTCTTCATGCGAGAATGTTTAAAAATTGGGGCCTGATGCGCCTCAACGATATTGAGTACCACGAATCCATCGACGAAATGAAGCACGCCGATAAGTATATCGAGCGTATTCTTTTTCTCGAAGGTATCCCTAATCTGCAGGATCTCGGCAAACTTGGCATCGGTGAAGATGTGGAAGAGATGCTGCGGTCCGATTTGAGGCTGGAGCTGGAAGGGGCGCAAAATTTGCGTGAGGCTATTGCCTATGCCGACAGCGTCCATGACTACGTCAGCCGCGATATGATGATTGAGATCCTGGCGGATGAAGAAGGCCACATCGACTGGCTGGAAACCGAACTCGATTTGATTGGCAAAATCGGTCTGCAAAATTACCTGCAGTCGCAGATCAAAGTGTCAGACTAGCCAGCGTCTGCCACCCGCACCAAAAACCCGCGGCCGCCAGGAATGGCCCAAACGGCAGCGGGTTGCTTCTTCCCCATTTGCTCTTCCTGCCGCAACTGGCGTATAAACCTGCTCCTGCCCACGCTATGCCGGCGAGTAGCGAGGCAACCAGGACCAACTGCGGCAGCAATCGCCAGCCATGCCAGGCGCCGAGGGCGGCAAGATATTTTATATCTCCATAACCCAACCCTTCATAGCCGCGGATACCGCGGTATAGCCAGTAAATCGCAGCCAAAGAGAGATAGCCCCCTATCGCCCCCCAGACGGCATCATGCAGCTGGTGCGGCGCCAGACAGAGATAAAAAAGTAAACCACTCCACAGCAGGGGACAGGTGTAACGGTCGGGCAACAGACCGTGGCGCAGATCCTGGTGGCATAATGCCACGGTCAAACCGCTATAGCACAGCAAGAAGGGGAGGGCGGCGAGCATAGTTGACCCCGCAATGATCGATGAACATTGCGTCACTATGCTCATCCTCTCCCGTTCAGCACAAAAGGCATTTTCCGGGAATGGATCCCACAATCCGCGCTCTTACTCCGCATTGCATCCCCGTACAGCGCGCTAACGCGAAGGCGCGCAAATCCTGGTGATGATTTTCTAAACAGCACTTGCGTCGCGCCAGAATTTGCGTATAATGCGCGGGCCTGTCAAAGTTGACGGCCGGTTCAATATGAACCCTGGTAATCGCATTTGGGTTATCAAACAATGTCCCCAATAGGGGGACTATGTAAGAACGGTTACACTCTCCCATCAATCGTAATGGGTATGAGGAGTAATCATTTCGTCTATAAAATAATTGGAGCTCTGGTCTCATGCAGAACCAAAGAATCCGTATCCGCCTGAAAGCGTTTGATCATCGTCTGATCGATCAATCAACCGCGGAAATCGTCGAGACTGCTAAGCGCACTGGTGCGCAAGTCCGTGGTCCGATCCCGCTGCCGACCCGCAAAGAGCGCTTTACCGTTCTGATCTCCCCGCACGTCAACAAAGACGCGCGTGACCAGTACGAAATTCGCACTCACAAGCGTCTGGTTGACATCGTTGAGCCAACTGAAAAAACCGTTGATGCTCTGATGCGTCTGGATCTGGCTGCCGGTGTAGACGTGCAGATCAGCCTGGGTTAATCAGGTCATCGAGCGATTGAGAGGTTGAAACAATGATTGGTTTAGTCGGTAAAAAAGTGGGCATGACCCGCATCTTCACTGAAGATGGCGTTTCTATCCCAGTAACCGTAATCGAAGTTGAAGCAAACCGTGTTACTCAGGTTAAAGACCTGGCTAACGATGGCTACCGCGCAATCCAGGTTACCACCGGTGCTAAAAAAGCTAACCGTGTAACCAAGCCGGAAGCGGGTCACTTCGCTAAAGCTGGCGTTGAAGCTGGCCGTGGTCTGTGGGAATTCCGTCTGGCTGACGGCGAAGAATTCACCGTAGGTCAGAACATTAGCGTTGAACTGTTTGCTGACGTTAAAAAAGTTGACGTAACCGGTACCTCTAAAGGTAAAGGTTTTGCTGGTACCGTTAAGCGCTGGAACTTCCGTACCCAGGACGCTACTCACGGTAACTCCTTGTCCCACCGCGTTCCGGGTTCTATCGGTCAGAACCAGACTCCGGGCAAAGTGTTCAAAGGCAAGAAAATGGCAGGTCAGCTGGGTAATGAGCGTGTAACCGTTCAGAGCCTGGACGTAGTACGTGTTGACGCTGAGCGCAACCTGCTGCTGGTTAAAGGTGCTGTCCCGGGTGCGACCGGTAGCGACCTGATCGTTAAACCAGCTGTGAAGGCGTGAGGAGATAGCAATGGAATTAGTATTGAAAGACGCGCAGAGCGCGCTGACTGTTTCCGAAACTACCTTCGGTCGTGATTTCAACGAAGCGCTGGTTCACCAGGTTGTTGTTGCTTATGCAGCCGGTGCGCGTCAGGGCACTCGTGCTCAGAAGACTCGTGCTGAAATCACTGGCTCCGGTAAAAAACCGTGGCGCCAGAAAGGTACCGGTCGTGCGCGTTCTGGTTCTATCAAGAGCCCGATCTGGCGTTCCGGTGGCGTGACCTTCGCTGCTCGTCCGCAGGACCACAGTCAAAAAGTTAACAAGAAGATGTACCGCGGCGCGCTGAAAAGCATTCTGTCCGAACTGGTACGTCAGGATCGTCTGATCGTTGTCGAGAAGTTCTCTGTTGAAGCGCCGAAAACTAAGCTGCTGGCACAGAAACTGAAAGACATGGCTCTGGAAGATGTGCTGATCATCACCGGTGAGCTGGACGAGAACCTGTTCCTGGCCGCACGTAACCTGCATAAGGTTGACGTACGTGATGCGAACGGTATCGACCCGGTTAGCCTGATCGCCTTCGACAAAGTCGTAATGACTGCTGATGCTGTTAAGCAAGTTGAGGAGATGCTGGCATGATTCGTGAAGAACGTCTGCTGAAGGTGCTGCGCGCACCGCACGTTTCTGAAAAAGCGTCTACTGCGATGGAAAAAACAAACACCATCGTTCTCAAAGTTGCTAAAGACGCGACCAAAGCAGAAATCAAAGCTGCTGTGCAGAAACTGTTTGAAGTCGAAGTCGAAGTCGTTAACACCCTGGTTGTTAAAGGGAAAGTTAAACGTCACGGACAGCGTATCGGTCGTCGTAGCGACTGGAAAAAAGCTTACGTCACCCTGAAAGAAGGCCAGAATCTGGACTTCGTTGGCGGCGCTGAGTAAGTCGGAGGAGTAATACAATGGCAGTTGTTAAATGTAAACCGACATCTCCGGGTCGTCGCCACGTCGTTAAAGTGGTTAACCCAGAGCTGCACAAGGGCAAACCTTTTGCTCCGTTGCTGGAAAAAAACAGCAAATCCGGTGGTCGTAACAACAATGGCCGTATCACCACCCGTCATATCGGTGGTGGCCACAAGCAGGCTTACCGTATTGTTGACTTCAAACGCAACAAAGATGGTATCCCGGCAGTTGTTGAACGTCTTGAGTACGATCCGAACCGCTCCGCGAACATCGCGCTGGTTCTGTACAAAGACGGCGAGCGCCGTTACATCCTGGCCCCGAAAGGCCTGAAAGCTGGCGACCAGATTCAGTCTGGCGTTGATGCTGCAATCAAAGCAGGCAACACCCTGCCGATGCGCAATATCCCGGTTGGTTCTACCGTTCATAACGTAGAAATGAAACCAGGTAAAGGCGGTCAGCTGGCTCGTTCCGCTGGTACTTACGTTCAGATCGTTGCTCGTGACGGTGCTTATGTCACCCTGCGTCTGCGTTCTGGTGAAATGCGTAAAGTCGAAGCAGACTGCCGCGCGACTCTGGGCGAAGTTGGCAATGCTGAGCATATGCTGCGCGTTCTGGGTAAAGCAGGTGCTGCACGCTGGCGTGGTGTTCGTCCTACCGTTCGCGGTACTGCGATGAACCCAGTAGACCACCCACATGGTGGTGGTGAAGGTCGTAACTTTGGTAAGCACCCGGTATCCCCGTGGGGCCTGCAGACCAAAGGTAAGAAGACCCGCAGCAACAAGCGTACTGATAAATTCATCGTACGTCGCCGTAGCAAATAATTTTAGAGGATAAGCCATGCCACGTTCTCTCAAGAAAGGTCCTTTTATTGACCTGCACTTGCTGAAGAAGGTAGAGAAAGCGGTGGAAAGCGGAGACAAGAAGCCCCTGCGCACTTGGTCCCGTCGTTCAACGATCTTTCCTAACATGATCGGTTTGACCATCGCTGTCCATAATGGTCGTCAGCACGTTCCAGTATTTGTTTCCGACGAAATGGTCGGTCACAAACTGGGTGAATTCGCACCGACTCGTACTTATCGCGGCCACGCTGCTGATAAAAAAGCGAAGAAGAAATAAGGTAGGAGGAAGAGATGGAAACTTTAGCTCAACATCGCCATGCTCGTTCTTCTGCTCAGAAGGTTCGCCTTGTAGCTGACCTGATTCGCGGTAAGAAAGTGTCGCAGGCCCTGGATATTCTGACCTACACCAACAAAAAAGCTGCTGTACTGGTCAAGAAGGTACTGGAATCTGCCATTGCTAACGCTGAACACAACGATGGCGCTGACATTGATGATCTGAAAGTTGCGAAAATTTTCGTAGACGAAGGCCCGAGCATGAAGCGCATTATGCCGCGTGCTAAAGGTCGTGCAGATCGCATCCTGAAGCGCACCAGCCACATCACTGTGGTTGTGTCCGATCGCTGAGACTCTGGAGACTAGCAATGGGTCAGAAAGTACATCCTAATGGTATTCGCCTGGGTATTGTCAAACCATGGAACTCTACCTGGTTCGCGAACACCAAAGAATTCGCTGACAACCTGGACAGCGATTTTAAAGTACGTCAGTTCCTGACTAAAGAACTGGCTAAAGCGTCTGTATCTCGCATCGTTATCGAGCGTCCGGCTAAGAGCATCCGTGTGACCATTCACACCGCTCGCCCGGGTATCGTTATCGGTAAGAAAGGCGAAGACGTAGAAAAACTGCGCAAGGTCGTAGCGGATATCGCTGGCGTACCTGCACAGATCAATATCGCCGAAGTTCGTAAACCTGAACTGGACGCAAAACTGGTTGCTGACAGCATCACTTCTCAGCTGGAACGTCGCGTTATGTTCCGTCGTGCGATGAAGCGTGCTGTACAGAACGCAATGCGTCTGGGCGCTAAAGGTATCAAAGTTGAAGTTAGCGGCCGTCTGGGCGGCGCGGAAATCGCACGTACCGAATGGTACCGTGAAGGTCGCGTACCGCTGCACACTCTGCGTGCTGACATCGACTACAACACCTCTGAAGCGCACACCACTTACGGTGTAATCGGCGTTAAGGTATGGATCTTCAAAGGTGAGATCCTGGGTGGTATGGCTGCTGTTGAACAACCGGAACCGGCTGCTCAACCTAAAAAGCAGCAGCGTAAAGGCCGTAAATAAGGAGCGTCGCTGATGTTACAACCAAAGCGTACAAAATTCCGTAAAGTGCACAAAGGCCGCAACCGTGGTCTGGCGCAGGGTACGGATGTTAGCTTCGGCACTTTCGGTCTGAAAGCTGTTGGCCGTGGTCGTCTGACTGCACGTCAGATCGAAGCAGCACGTCGTGCTATGACCCGTGCAGTTAAGCGTCAAGGTAAGATCTGGATCCGTGTATTCCCGGACAAACCGATCACCGAGAAGCCGCTGGAAGTTCGTATGGGTAAAGGTAAAGGTAACGTGGAGTACTGGGTTGCCTTGATTCAGCCGGGTAAAGTCCTGTATGAAATGGACGGTGTACCGGAAGAGCTGGCCCGTGAAGCATTCGGCCTGGCAGCAGCGAAACTGCCGATCAAAACCACCTTTGTAACTAAGACGGTGATGTAATGAAAGCAAAAGAGCTGCGTGAAAAAAGCGTTGAAGAGCTGAACGCTGAGCTGCTGAACCTGCTGCGTGAGCAGTTCAACCTGCGCATGCAGGCTGCAAGTGGCCAGCTGCAACAGACTCATCTGCTGAAGCAAGTGCGTCGTGATGTTGCACGCGTTAAGACTTTACTGACTCAGAAGGCGGGTGCGTAATGACCGATAAAATCCGTACTCTGCAAGGTCGCGTAGTTAGCGACAAAATGGAGAAATCCATTGTTGTTGCTATCGAACGTATGGTGAAACACCCGGTTTACGGTAAATTCATCAAACGTACGACCAAACTGCACGTACATGACGAGAACAACGAATGCGGTATCGGCGACAAGGTTGAAATCCGCGAATGCCGTCCGCTGTCCAAGACTAAGTCCTGGACGCTGGTTCGCGTTGTAGAGAAAGCGGTTCTGTAATAGAGTACGCATTCTCGATACGGATAAACGGCTCAGCGATGAGCCGTTTATTTTTTCTACCCATATCTGGTTTGTGGTGTTATAATGCCGCGCCCTCGATATGGGGCTTTTTAACGACCCTAATTTTCGGGTCTCAGTAGTAGTTGACATTAGCGGAGCACTAAAATGATCCAAGAACAGACTATGCTGAACGTCGCCGACAACTCCGGTGCACGTCGCGTAATGTGTATCAAGGTTCTGGGTGGCTCGCACCGTCGCTACGCAGGCGTAGGCGACATCATCAAGATCACCATCAAAGAAGCAATTCCGCGTGGTAAGGTCAAAAAAGGTGATGTGCTGAAGGCGGTAGTGGTGCGCACCAAGAAGGGTGTTCGTCGCCCGGACGGTTCTGTCATTCGCTTCGATGGTAATGCATGCGTTATTCTGAACAATAACAGCGAGCAGCCTATCGGTACGCGTATTTTTGGGCCGGTAACTCGTGAACTTCGTACCGAGAAGTTCATGAAAATTATCTCTCTGGCACCAGAAGTACTCTAAGGAGCGAATCATGGCAGCGAAAATCCGTCGTGATGACGAAGTTATCGTGTTAACCGGTAAAGATAAAGGTAAGCGCGGTAAAGTTAAGAATGTCCTGTCTTCCGGCAAGGTCATTGTTGAAGGTATCAACCTGGTTAAGAAACACCAGAAGCCGGTTCCGGCTCTGAACCAACCAGGCGGCATCGTTGAAAAAGAAGCTGCAATTCAGGTTTCTAACGTTGCAATCTTCAATGCGGCAACCGGCAAGGCTGACCGTGTAGGCTTTAGATTCGAAGACGGTAAAAAAGTCCGTTTCTTCAAGTCTAACAGCGAAACTATCAAGTAATTTGGAGTAGTACGATGGCGAAACTGCATGATTACTACAAAGACGAAGTAGTTAAGAAACTCATGACTGAGTTTAACTACAATTCTGTCATGCAAGTCCCTCGGGTCGAGAAGATCACCCTGAACATGGGTGTTGGTGAAGCGATCGCTGACAAGAAACTGCTGGATAACGCAGCAGCTGACCTGGCAGCAATCTCCGGTCAAAAACCGCTGATCACCAAAGCACGCAAATCAGTTGCAGGCTTCAAAATCCGTCAGGGCTATCCGATCGGCTGTAAAGTAACTCTGCGTGGCGAACGCATGTGGGAGTTCTTTGAGCGCCTGATCACTATTGCTGTACCGCGTATTCGTGACTTCCGCGGCCTGTCCGCTAAGTCTTTCGACGGTCGTGGCAACTACAGCATGGGTGTCCGTGAGCAGATCATCTTCCCAGAAATCGACTACGATAAAGTCGACCGCGTTCGTGGTTTGGATATTACCATTACCACTACTGCGAAATCTGACGAAGAAGGCCGTGCTCTGCTGGCTGCCTTTGACTTCCCGTTCCGCAAGTAAGGTAGGGTTACTTAATGGCTAAGCAATCAATGAAAGCACGCGAAGTAAAGCGCGTGGCTTTAGCTGATAAATTCTTCGCTAAACGCGCTGAACTGAAAGCTATCATCTCTGATGTGAACGCAACCGACGAAGATCGTTGGAATGCCGTTCTCAAGCTGCAGACTCTGCCGCGTGATTCCAGCCCGTCTCGTCAGCGTAACCGCTGCCGTCAAACAGGTCGTCCGCATGGTTTCCTGCGGAAGTTCGGGTTGAGCCGTATTAAGGTCCGTGAAGCCGCTATGCGCGGTGAAATCCCGGGTCTGAAAAAGGCTAGCTGGTAATTGTCACCAATTGAATCACGGGAGTAAAGACAGATGAGCATGCAAGATCCGATCGCGGATATGCTGACCCGTATCCGTAACGGTCAGGCCGCGAACAAAGCTGCGGTCACCATGCCTTCCTCCAAGCTGAAAGTGGCAATCGCCAACGTGCTGAAGGAAGAAGGTTTTATCGAAGATTTTAAAGTTGAAGGCGACACCAAGCCTGAACTGGAACTTACTCTCAAGTATTTCCAGGGCAAAGCTGTTGTAGAAAGCATTCAGCGTGTCAGCCGCCCAGGTCTGCGCATCTATAAGAAAAAAGATGAGCTGCCGAAAGTTATGGCCGGTCTGGGTATCGCAGTTGTTTCTACCTCTAAAGGTGTTATGACTGATCGTGCAGCGCGCCAGGCTGGTCTTGGTGGCGAAATTATCTGCTACGTAGCCTAATCGGAGGAAAAAATGTCTCGTGTTGCTAAAGCACCGGTCGTTGTTCCTGCCGGCGTTGATGTAAAAATCAACGGTCAGGTTATTACGATCAAAGGTAAAAACGGCGAGCTGACTCGTACTCTCAACGATGCTGTTGAAGTTAAACATGCAGATAATGCACTGACCTTCGGTCCGCGTGATGGTTACGCAGACGGTTGGGCTCAGGCTGGTACCGCGCGTGCCCTGCTGAACTCAATGGTTATCGGTGTTACCGAAGGCTTCACTAAGAAGCTGCAGCTGGTTGGTGTAGGTTATCGTGCAGCGGTCAAAGGGAATGTAGTAAACCTGGCTTTAGGTTTCTCTCACCCGGTTGATCATCAGCTGCCTGCGGGTATCACTGCAGAATGTCCGACTCAGACTGAAATCGTGCTGAAAGGCGCTGATAAGCAGGTGATCGGCCAGGTTGCAGCAGATCTGCGCGCCTACCGTCGTCCTGAGCCTTACAAAGGCAAGGGTGTTCGTTACGCCGACGAAGTCGTGCGTACCAAAGAGGCTAAGAAGAAGTAAGGTAACACTATGGATAAGAAATCTGCTCGTATCCGTCGTGCGACCCGCGCACGCCGCAAGCTCCAGGAGCTGGGCGCAACTCGCCTGGTGGTACATCGTACCCCGCGTCACATTTACGCACAGGTAATTGCACCGAATGGTTCTGAAGTTCTGGTAGCTGCTTCTACTGTAGAAAAAGCTATCGCTGAACAACTGAAGTACACCGGTAACAAAGACGCTGCAGCAGCTGTGGGTAAAGCTGTCGCTGAACGCGCTCTGGAAAAAGGCATCAAAGATGTTTCCTTTGACCGTTCCGGGTTCCAATATCATGGTCGTGTCCAGGCACTGGCAGATGCTGCCCGTGAAGCTGGCCTTCAGTTCTAAGGTAGAGGTGTAAGATGGCTCACATCGAAAAACAAGCTGGCGAACTGCAGGAAAAGCTGATCGCGGTAAACCGCGTATCTAAAACCGTTAAAGGTGGTCGTATTTTCTCCTTCACAGCTCTGACTGTAGTAGGCGATGGTAACGGTCGCGTTGGTTTTGGTTACGGTAAAGCGCGTGAAGTTCCAGCAGCGATCCAGAAAGCGATGGAAAAAGCCCGTCGCAATATGATTAACGTCGCGCTGAACCACGGCACCCTGCAGCACCCGGTTAAGGGTACTCACACGGGTTCTCGTGTATTCATGCAGCCGGCTTCCGAAGGTACCGGTATCATCGCCGGTGGTGCAATGCGCGCCGTTCTGGAAGTCGCTGGGGTTCGTAACGTTCTGGCTAAAGCGTATGGTTCCACTAACCCGATTAACGTGGTTCGTGCAACTATCGACGGTCTGGAAAACATGAAGTCCCCGGATATGGTCGCTGCCAAGCGTGGTAAATCCGTTGAAGAAATTCTGGGGAAATAAACCATGGCAAAGACTATTAAAATTACTCAAACCCGCAGTGCAATCGGTCGTCTGCCGAAACACAAGGCAACGCTGCTTGGCCTGGGTCTGCGTCGTATTGGTCACACCGTAGAGCGCGAGGATACTCCTGCTGTTCGTGGTATGGTCAACGCGGTTTCCTTCATGGTTAAAGTTGAGGAGTAAGAGATGCGTTTAAATACTCTGTCTCCGGCCGAAGGCTCCAAAAAGGCGGGTAAACGCCTGGGTCGTGGTATCGGTTCTGGCCTCGGTAAAACCGGTGGTCGTGGTCACAAAGGTCAGAAATCTCGTTCTGGCGGTGGCGTACGTCGCGGTTTCGAGGGTGGTCAGATGCCTCTGTACCGTCGTCTGCCGAAATTCGGCTTCACTTCTCGTAAAGCGATGATCACCGCAGAGATCCGTCTCTCCGATCTGGCTCACGTAGAAGGCGATGTAGTAGACCTGAACGCGCTGAAAGCGGCTAACATTATCGGTGTCCAGATCGAGTTCGCGAAAGTGATCCTGTCTGGTGAGGTAACTCGTCCGGTAACTGTTCGTGGCCTGCGTGTGACTAAAGGTGCTCGTGCTGCTATCGAAGCTGCTGGCGGTAAAATTGAGGAATAAGTAGCAGATGGCTAAACAACCGGGATTAGATTTTCAAAGTGCCAAAGGTGGCCTTGGCGAACTGAAACGCAGACTTCTGTTTGTGGTCGGTGCGCTGATAGTGTTCCGTATTGGCTCTTTTATTCCGATCCCTGGTATTGATGCCGCTGTACTTGCCAAACTGCTTGAGCAACAGCGAGGCACCATCATTGAAATGTTCAACATGTTCTCTGGTGGTGCTCTCAGCCGTGCTTCTATCTTTGCGCTGGGGATTATGCCGTACATTTCGGCATCGATCATCGTGCAGCTGCTGACGGTGGTTTATCAACCGCTGGCGGAACTGAAGAAAGAAGGGGAGTCTGGTCGTCGTAAGATCAGCCAGTACACCCGCTACGGTACTCTGGTGCTGGCGATATTCCAGTCGATCGGTATTGCTACCGGTCTGCCGAATATGCCTGGTATGCAAGGCCTGGTGATTAATCCAGGCTTTGCATTCTATTTCACCGCTGTTGTCAGTCTGGTCACAGGGACTATGTTCCTGATGTGGCTCGGCGAACAGATCACTGAACGTGGTATCGGTAACGGTATCTCGATCATTATCTTCGCCGGTATCGTTGCGGGACTCCCGCCGGCCATCGCCCATACTATCGAGCAAGCGCGTCAAGGCGACCTGCACTTCCTCCTGTTGCTGTTGGTTGCAGTATTAGTATTTGCAGTGACCTTCTTTGTTGTATTCGTTGAGCGTGGTCAACGCCGCATTGTGGTAAACTACGCGAAACGTCAACAGGGTCGTCGTGTCTATGCTGCACAGAGCACACATTTACCGCTGAAAGTGAATATGGCGGGGGTAATCCCGGCAATCTTCGCTTCCAGTATTATACTGTTCCCGGCAACCATCACGTCATGGTTCGGGGGTGGTACTGGTTGGAACTGGCTGACAACAATTTCGCTGTATTTGCAGCCTGGGCAACCGCTTTATGTGTTACTCTATGCGTCTGCAATCATCTTCTTCTGTTTCTTCTACACGGCGTTGGTTTTCAACCCGCGTGAAACAGCAGATAACCTGAAGAAGTCCGGTGCATTTGTACCAGGAATTCGTCCGGGAGAGCAAACGGCGAAGTATATCGATAAAGTGATGACTCGCCTGACTCTGGTTGGTGCGTTGTACATTACTTTTATCTGCCTGATCCCGGAGTTCATGCGTGACGCGATGAAAGTGCCGTTCTACTTCGGTGGGACCTCGCTGCTTATCGTTGTTGTCGTGATTATGGACTTTATGGCTCAAGTGCAAACTCTGATGATGTCCAGTCAGTATGAGTCTGCATTGAAGAAGGCGAACCTGAAAGGCTACGGCCGTTAAAACTGGTCGCCCGAGAAGTTACGGAGAGTAAAAATGAAAGTTCGTGCTTCCGTCAAGAAATTATGCCGTAACTGCAAAATCGTTAAGCGTGATGGTGTCATCCGTGTGATTTGCAGTGCCGAGCCGAAGCATAAACAGCGCCAAGGCTGATTTTTTCGCATATTTTTCTTGCAAAGTTGGATTGAGCTGGCTAGATTAGCCAGCCAATCTTTTGTATGTCTGTACGTTTCCATTTGAGTATCCTGAAAACGGGCTTTTCAGCATGGTGCGTACATATTAAATAGTAGGAGTGCATAGTGGCCCGTATAGCAGGCATTAACATTCCTGATCACAAACATACCGTTATCGCTTTAACCGCTATTTTCGGTATCGGCAAAACCCGTTCTAAAGCCATCTGCGCTGAAACGGGCATCGCTGAAAATGTTAAGATCAGTGAGCTGTCTGAAGAACAAATTGATATTCTGCGTGAAGCAGTAGGTAAATTTGTCGTTGAAGGTGATCTGCGCCGTGAAATCACCCTGAGCATCAAGCGTCTGATGGACCTTGGTTGCTACCGTGGTTTGCGTCATCGTCGTGGTCTCCCGGTTCGCGGTCAGCGTACCAAGACCAACGCACGTACCCGTAAGGGTCCGCGTAAACCGATCAAGAAATAATCGGGGTGATTGAATAATGGCAAAGGCACCAATTCGTGCACGTAAGCGTGTAAGAAAACAAGTCTCTGACGGCGTGGCTCATATCCATGCTTCTTTTAACAACACCATCGTTACCATCACTGATCGTCAGGGTAACGCACTGGGTTGGGCAACAGCCGGTGGTTCCGGTTTCCGTGGTTCTCGCAAATCCACTCCGTTCGCAGCTCAGGTTGCAGCAGAGCGTTGCGCAGAAGCCGTAAAAGAATACGGCATCAAGAATCTGGAAGTTATGGTCAAAGGTCCGGGTCCGGGTCGCGAATCTACCATTCGTGCACTGAACGCCGCTGGTTTCCGCATCACTAATATTACTGATGTGACTCCGATCCCTCATAACGGTTGTCGTCCGCCGAAAAAACGTCGCGTATAACGCTGCGTTTTCCAGGTTAGTTGGAGAAAGAAAATGGCAAGATATTTGGGTCCTAAGCTCAAGCTGAGCCGTCGTGAGGGCACCGACTTATTCCTTAAGTCTGGCGTTCGCGCGATCGATACCAAGTGTAAAATTGAACAAGCTCCTGGCCAGCACGGTGCGCGTAAGCCGCGTCTGTCTGACTATGGTGTGCAGTTGCGTGAAAAGCAAAAAGTTCGCCGTATGTACGGTGTGCTGGAGCGTCAGTTCCGTAACTACTATAAAGAAGCAGCACGTCTGAAAGGCAACACCGGTGAAAACCTGTTGGCTCTGCTGGAAGGTCGTCTGGACAACGTTGTATACCGTATGGGCTTCGGCGCCACTCGTGCTGAAGCACGCCAGCTGGTTAGCCACAAAGCGATTATGGTAAACGGTCGTGTTGTTAACATCGCTTCTTATCAGGTTAAAGCGAATGACGTTGTCAGCATTCGTGAGAAAGCGAAAAAGCAATCTCGCGTGAAAGCCGCTCTGGAGCTGGCTGAGCAGCGTGAAAAGCCAACCTGGCTGGAAGTTGATGCTGGCAAGATGGAAGGTACGTTCAAGCGTCAGCCGGAGCGTTCTGATCTGTCTGCGGACATTAACGAACACCTGATCGTCGAGCTTTACTCCAAGTAAAGCTTAGTACCAAAGAGAGGACACAATGCAGGGTTCTGTGACAGAGTTTCTAAAACCGCGCCTGGTCGATATCGAGCAAGTGAGTTCGACGCACGCCAAGGTGACCCTTGAGCCTTTAGAGCGTGGCTTCGGCCATACTCTGGGTAACGCACTGCGCCGTATTCTGCTCTCATCGATGCCGGGTTGCGCGGTGACCGAGGTTGAGATTGATGGTGTACTGCACGAGTACAGCACCAAAGAAGGCGTTCAGGAAGACATCCTTGAAATCCTGCTCAACCTGAAAGGGCTGGCGGTGAGAGTTCAGGGTAAAGATGAAGTCATCCTTACTTTGAATAAATCTGGCATTGGCCCTGTGACCGCAGCCGACATTACCCACGACGGTGATGTCGAAATCGTCAAGCCGCAGCACGTGATTTGCCACCTGACTGATGAGAACGCTGCTATTAGCATGCGTATCAAAGTTCAGCGCGGTCGCGGTTATGTGCCGGCTTCTGCCCGAATTCATTCGGAAGAAGATGAGCGCCCAATCGGCCGTCTGCTGGTCGACGCCTGCTACAGCCCTGTAGAGCGTATTGCCTACAATGTTGAAGCTGCGCGTGTAGAACAGCGTACCGACCTGGACAAGCTGGTCATCGAAATGGAAACCAACGGCACAATCGATCCTGAAGAGGCGATTCGTCGTGCGGCAACCATCCTGGCTGAACAACTGGAAGCTTTTGTTGACCTACGTGATGTACGTCAGCCAGAAGTGAAAGAAGAGAAACCAGAATTCGATCCGATCCTGCTGCGCCCTGTTGACGATCTGGAATTGACTGTCCGCTCTGCTAACTGCCTCAAGGCAGAAGCTATCCACTATATCGGTGATCTGGTACAGCGTACCGAGGTTGAGTTGCTGAAAACGCCGAACCTGGGTAAAAAATCTCTTACTGAGATTAAAGACGTGCTGGCTTCCCGTGGACTGTCTCTGGGCATGCGCCTGGAAAACTGGCCACCAGCAAGCATTGCTGACGAGTAACCGGATCACAGGTTAAGGTTTTACTGAGAAGGATAAGGTCATGCGCCATCGTAAGAGTGGTCGTCAACTGAACCGCAACAGCAGCCATCGCCAGGCTATGTTCCGTAACATGGCAGGTTCGCTGGTTCGTCATGAAATCATCAAGACGACCCTGCCGAAAGCGAAAGAACTGCGTCGCGTAGTTGAGCCGCTGATTACTCTTGCCAAGACTGATAGCGTTGCTAATCGTCGTCTGGCATTCGCCCGCACTCGTGATAACGAGATCGTGGCAAAACTGTTTAACGAGCTGGGCCCGCGTTTCGCGAGCCGCGCCGGTGGTTACACTCGCATTCTGAAGTGTGGCTTCCGTGCAGGCGACAACGCGCCGATGGCATACATCGAGCTGGTTGATCGTGCTGAGCCGAAAGCAGAAGCTGCTGCAGAGTAATCTGTAGTAACGTAAAAAAACCCGCCCTGGCGGGTTTTTTTATATCTACCCCATCCCCATTTCACTACACTATCTGTACTCTTTTTGTTCATCCCCTGGAGCCGTAGAATGTGGTTGCTGGATCAGTGGGCGGAACGTCATATCCTCGATGCCCAAACCAAAGGTGAGTTCGATAATTTACCCGGCAGCGGAGAACCGCTGACTCTCGATGACGATTCACATGTGCCGACGGAGTTGCGGGCAGGCTATCGCCTTCTGAAAAATGCAGGATGTCTTCCTCCGGAACTGGAGCAACGCAAAGAAGCGTTGGCTCTGGCAGATTTACTGAACGGCGTCCGTCAGGACGATCCGCGTCATGCCGAACTTAGCAAACGCCTTGCCCTGCTCGAGCTGAAGTTACGTCAGGCAGGTCTGAACACCGACTTTTTACGCGGTGAGTACGCCGATGCGTTGCTGCAAAAAATAAATCAGGAGTAAATATGTATCGTATTGGTGAATTGGCAAAACTGGCTGACGTGACGCCTGATACCATCCGCTACTATGAAAAGCAGCAGATGATGGATCATGACATACGCACCGAGGGAGGATTTCGTCTGTACTCGGATAACGATCTTCAACGGCTGCGCTTTATTCGTTATGCCCGACAACTGGGTTTCACCCTGGAAGCGATCCGCGAATTATTGTCGATCCGCATCGATCCGGAGCATCATACCTGTCAGGAGTCGAAAGGGATCGTTCAGGCGCGATTAAGTGAAGTTGAGGCGCGGATTAAAGAGCTACAGACGATGCGCCGCTCTCTGCAGCGGCTCAACGATGCCTGTTGCGGCACTGCCCACAGCAGCGTTTACTGTTCTATCCTTGAGGCCCTTGAACAAGGGGCCAGCAACGGCAATGGCGGACGTTGATTTTTTAAACGCGCGGATCTACACTCGCGCCGAGTTTATACATATACCGGAGTAACTATGAGTCGCTATCAGCATACTAAAGGACAAATTAAAGATAACGCCATTGAGGCACTTCTCCACGATCCGTTATTCAGGCAGCGCGTAGAGAAAAACAAGAAAGGGAAAGGAAGCTATCAACGTAAAGATAAACATGCAGGAAGGGTTGATCGGGAGGCCAGTGGCAAGCAAGCGAATCGCTTTTTTACCACTGGCCTTCTGCTTTCTCTGCTGATTAAGAACGGTTGTTTTGTTCTTTCAGCAGATCGCGAATTTCGCTCAGCAGAACTTCTTCTTTAGAGGGAGCTGGCGGTGCCGCCGGAGCCTCTTCTTTCTTACGATTTAACTTATTCATCAATTTAATCGCCATGAAGATGGCAAACGCGACGATGATGAAATCGAAAACGTTTTGAATGAATACCCCATAATGCATCACCACAGCCGGGACATCGCCCTGGGCATCACGTAGCGTGACGGCAAACTGTTTAAAATCGATCCCGCCAATCAACAGGCCGAGTGGCGGCATAATAATATCCGCGACCAGTGATGAAACAATTTTACCGAATGCTGCACCGATGATCACACCCACTGCCAAATCGACAACGTTCCCGCGCATCGCGAATTCGCGAAACTCTTTTAAAAAACTCATTTTATTCTCCTTGTGCCAGCTGACGTTGTAAGTTTAACAAATGTATTTTCATTTGCCATTCCCAGCAGATAGTTACTGCAAAATATTAACCTTTGAATAATAAGGGATAATAAAAAGGCGCCTGTTCGGCGCCCTGGGAATTACAGGAAGAAAGGACTTGGCTGGAACAGCCTTTCGACATCGGAAATAAACTTCTTATCGGTCAAAAACATGATCACATGGTCGCCCTGCTCGATCCGTAGATTATTATTGGCGATCATCACGTCATTGCCCCGCACGACGGCGCCGATGATCGTGCCCGGTGGAAGTTTGATCTCATCGATCGAACGCCCGACTACCCGGGAGGTGCTCTCATCGCCGTGCGCGACTGCCTCAATCGCTTCTGCAACGCCGCGGCGCAAGGAGGAGACGCCGACAATATCGGCTTTACGGACATGACTGAGGAGTGCGGAAATTGTGGCCTGCTGAGGCGAAATCGCAATATCGATGACGCTACCCTGGACCAGATCCACGTAGGCTCTGCGCTGGATTAGCACCATCACTTTTTTTGCGCCCATTCGCTTGGCCAACATAGCCGACATAATATTGGCTTCGTCGTCGTTAGTGACGGCAATAAACAGGTCCACCTGGTCAATATGCTCTTCAGCCAACAGCTCCTGGTCCGATGCATCCCCGTAGAAGACGATAGTATGCTGCAGCTTTTCCGCCAGCTCAGCGGCCCGCTGCTGATTACGTTCGATAAGCTTAACGCTGTAATCTTTTTCCAGCTTATGGGCCAGACCCGCGCCAATATTGCCCCCGCCGACCAGCATAATACGCTTATACGGCTTTTCCAGTCGCTGCAGTTCGCTCATGACCGCGCGAATATGCTGCGAGGCGGCAATAAAGAAGACTTCATCTCCGGCCTCGACAATCGTCGAGCCCTGCGGGCGGATGGGGCGATCGTGGCGGAAAATGGCGGCCACGCGCGTATCGATATGCGGCATATGCTCCCGCATAGTGGATAAGGCATTCCCCACCAGCGGGCCACCATAATAGGCTTTTACTACCGCGAGACTGACTTTTCCTTCGGCGAAGTTCACGACCTGCAGCGCGCCGGGATATTCGATCAGACGGTGGATGTTGTCGATGACCAGTTGTTCCGGAGCGATTAAGTGATCGATGGGTACCGCTTCAGAGTTGAAGAGCTTTTCCGCATCACGAACGTAATCAGGCGCACGAATACGCGCTATGCGGTTTGGCGTATTGAACAATGAGTAAGCGACCTGGCAGGCCACCATGTTGGTTTCGTCCGAACTAGTGACCGCTACCAGCATATCGGCATCATCGGCTCCCGCCTCGCGCAGTACGCGAGGGTGAGAGCCATGCCCCTGGACGACACGCAGGTCGAACTTATCCTGCAGGCTGCGCAGACGGTCGCCATTGGTATCAACCAGCGTAATATCATTGTTCTCGCCGACGAGGTTTTCCGCCAGCGTGCCGCCGACCTGGCCGGCGCCCAGAATAATAATCTTCATCTGCAGTAACCCATTAGTTCCGACGTTTGATTAGCTTAGCGTAAAAGAAGCCATCACCTTCTTCCACGCCCGGCAGATTTTGCTGCCCGGGGCTCGCCGGCGTGCCGGTTGCGTGAAGTTCTGCATCCGGAGTTCGCGCGAGGAAGGCGGCAATTTGCTGACTGTTCTCTTCCGGCAGAATAGAACAGGTTGCGTAAACCAGCGTGCCGCCTGGCTTCAGGTGCCCCCAGATGGCATTGAGGATCTCGGCCTGCAGTTGGGCTAACTCGGCGATATCCCGATCCCGGCGCAGCCATTTGATATCCGGATGGCGGCGAATAACGCCGGTTGCGGAGCAGGGAGCATCCAGCAGAATACGATCGAACTGCTCATTGCCACACCACTGCTCAGGGAAGCGACCATCGCCCTGTTTTACTTCCGCTTTTACACCCAGACGCTTCAGGTTGTCATAGACGCGGGACAGACGCTGTTCATCAATATCCACTGCCATAACCTGAGCCTGGGGAGCGACTTCCAGAATATGCGTCGTCTTCCCGCCCGGCGCGGCGCAGAGATCGAGAATGCGTTCGCCGTTTTCCGGCTGCAGATAACGTATACAGCCCTGGGCCGAGGCGTCCTGGACGGTCACCCAGCCTTCGGCAAAGCCTGGTAACGCGTGGACCGGGGCAGGGGTGGCCAAGCGTACGGCGTCCGGATAATCAGGGTGGGTAAAGCCCTCTAAACCGGCCTCGTTAAGCAGGGCAAGCCACTCATCCCGGGAATGATGGTTGCGGTTAACGCGCAGCCACATCGGCGGGCGCTGGTTGTTCGCCTCGACGATCTCCTGCCACTGCTGCGGCCAGGCCTGCTGCAGGCGTTTCAGCAGCCATTTGGGATGAAGATAGCGGTTTTCATGCTCAGCAAATTCGGCTAACAACGCTTCCTGCTGGCGCTGGAACTGGCGTAGCACGCCGTTGATCAGCCCTTTAAGCTGCGGGCGTTTAATGGCCACCGCGCCTTCTACCGTTTCCGCCAGCGCGGCATGCGGGGGAATGCGGGTGTAGAGTAACTGATAGAGACCAACCATGATCAGAAAGTGCACGGTGCGCTGTTTGCCGGTCATCGGACGCGCCATTAGCTTGCTGATAAGCCACTCCAGCTGGCTTAGAGTACGTAGTACACCAAAGCACAACTCCTGCAGTAGCGCTTTATCTTTATCGCTGACTTTCTGCTGTAGAGGGGGCAGTACGTTGCTTAAAGACTGCCCTTTTTCAACAACTTGTTCGATAGCCTGGGCGGCCAGGCTGCGTAAATTTATATTCTTTTTCATAAGCGCAAAAATAAAAATGCCCGGCGAACCCGGGCTTCAGAAGAGACGACCGTCAGGCGAGACGGGTGCCAGGGATAAACCACTCCCGGCGGGAATTGAGTAAGTCCTGGGCGCTCATCGCTTTTTTACCCGCAGGCTGTAGCGACTCCAGGCTGAGGATCCCATCCCCCGTGGCGACCTGAATACCCTGTTTGGTTGCTGCCACGATAGTACCCGGTTCGGCGTGAGCGGCTTCGGCGATGACCGATGCCCGCCACACTTTTACCGGTTGTCCGTCAATTTCCAGCCAGCTCATTGGCCACGGATTAAACGCGCGGATGCAGCGTTCCAACTGCGCAGCGGAAAGCGACCAATCGATACGAGCCTCTTCTTTACTCAGCTTTTCGGCATGGCACACCAGCGATTCATCTTGTACTTCAGGCCGTGCGGTGCCGTTGGCCAGCTGGGCTAACGTTGCCAGCAGCCCCTGAGGGCCGAGCTCGGCCAGCTTATCGTACAGGCTGCCGCTGGTATCCTCTGCGGTAATGGGGCAGGAAAGCTTATACAGCATATCCCCCGTATCAAGGCCGACGTCCATCTGCATGATGGTTACGCCAGTTTCGCTATCCCCCGCCCACAGTGAACGCTGAATTGGCGCTGCGCCACGCCAGCGCGGTAGCAGCGAGCCGTGAACGTTGATACAGCCCAGACGGGGCATCTCCAGCACCGCTTTAGGCAGAATCAGACCGTACGCCACTACCACCATAATATCGGCTCCGAGATCGGCGACTAACCGCTGGTTATCCTGCGGACGCAGGGAGGATGGCTGGAACACAGGTAAGTTATGGGCTTCTGCCAGCACTTTTACCGGGCTTGGCATCAATTTTTTGCCGCGACCAGCAGGGCGATCAGGCTGAGTGAATACGCCAACAACCTGATGTTCAGACGACAGCAGCGCATCAAGATGACGCGCTGCAAAATCAGGGGTGCCGGCGAAAATGATACGTAGTGATTGTGACACGGTATTCCTTGTTATCAGGCACGGGAACGTAAACGATCCAGTTTCTCTACCTTCTGACGAATGCGCTGTTGTTTGAGTGGTGACAGATAGTCAATAAACAGTTTGCCGACCAGGTGATCCATCTCATGCTGGATACAGATAGCCAGCAGGCCATCGGCCTCCAGTTCAAACGGCTTACCATTGCGATCCAGTGCCCGGATCTTCACTTTTTCCGCACGCGGCACCAGGGCGCGCTGTTCAGGAATAGACAAGCAGCCTTCTTCAATACCGGTTTCGCCATCTTTCTCCAGCATTTCCGGGTTAATTAATACCAGCTGCTCTTCACGATTTTCCGACACATCAATAACGATAATGCGCTGATGGATATCGACCTGGGTTGCGGCCAGACCGATGCCTTCCTCGGCGTACATGGTGTCGAACATATCATCGACGATACGCTGAATTTCCGCATTCACTTCTTTGACCGGCTCGGCGACTTTGCGAAGGCGCTCGTCCGGAATATGTAACACTTGCAAAACTGCCATAAAGTTCCAGAGTCGTATTCAGGAGTTGATAAGATTATTAGCTCTATTCTAGACAAAACCCCCTGCAATTGACAGTCTCACTGTCCAATCGCAAAGATTGTCAATACCGCTTATGGCAGGGGGTAAGGATGACGCCCGACGAGATTTGGCTGCGGCTGATGAAGGTCAGTAGCTTGTATGGCGACAGGATGGTAGAGGTCGCTCAGCGCTTATGCGCAGCCGCCAGCGTTGATCGTGAAGCGCTGCATGCCGTCGGGATGACCGCGGCGCAGGCAAAGTTATTTTTCCGGCTTGACGAGCATGAGCTTGACGAGACGCGGCGCTGGCTGGAACAACCGGATCATCATCTGTTACGGGGTGACGATCCGCGCTATCCATTGCGGTTAAAGGCTATCGCTGATTACCCCGGCGCGTTGCTGGTCAGCGGCGACCTCGCCCTGCTTCACAGCGCGCAGCTTGCCGTTATTGGCAGTCGCTCGCACTCCTGGTATGGCGCCCGCTGGGGGAAACTGTTCAGCGAAACGCTGGCGCATAAAGGGATTACCATCACCAGTGGGCTGGCGTTAGGCATTGACGGGGTCGCGCACCGCGGCGCGCTGGCAGCGGAGGGTAAAACTATCGCGGTACTGGGCAATGGGCTGAGTCAGGTGTATCCGCGGCGCCATGCAACCCTCGCCCGGCAGATCATCGACAATGGCGGTACGCTGGTATCTGAATTTCCACTCATTACGCCGCCGCTTCCCGCACATTTCCCCAGACGCAACCGGATTATCAGCGGCTTAAGCCTGGGCGTGCTGGTGATTGAGGCGGCGTTGCGAAGCGGATCGCTAGTCACCGTCCGCTGCGCCCTGGAGCAGGGAAGGGATGTGTTCGCCCTGCCTGGCCCGATAGGCAATCCGGGATCGGAAGGCCCGCACTGGTTAATTAAGCAAGGCGCGGTGCCAGTGACCTCGCCAGAGGATATTGTGGAATACTGGCATAACGAGCTGGCCTGGCTGACTGATACGTCTGATTCGATAAATATTTGCGTCGATCAGCCGTCTGTAGCATTGCCATTTCCGGAGCTCCTGGCTAACGTAGGAGATGAGGTAACACCTGTTGACGTTGTCGCTGAACGTGCCGGCCAATCTGTGCCAGTAACCGTAGCTCAGCTACTTGAACTGGAGTTAGCAGGCTGGATCGCAGCTGTACCCGGCGGCTATGTCCGATTAAGGAGGGCAAGCCATGTTCGACGTACTCATGTATTTGTTTGAAACTTACATCCATAGCGAAGCAGAAATGCGCGTGGATCAGGACAAACTGACGCGGGATCTTACCGATGCGGGTTTTGAGCGGGAAGACATCTATAACGCGTTAATGTGGCTCGAGAAACTGGCTGATTATCAGGAGGGTCTCGTTGAACCCATGCAGCTCGCTTCCGACCCGCTCTCTCTTCGGGTATATACCGAAGAGGAGTGCCAGCGTCTGGATGCCAGTTGCCGGGGGTTTTTACTCTTCCTCGAGCAGATTCAGGTGTTGAACCTCGAAACGCGAGAAATGGTGATAGAGCGCGTACTGGCGCTGGATACGGCAGAATTTGAGCTGGAAGACCTGAAATGGGTCATCCTGATGGTACTGTTCAATATCCCGGGCTGTGAAAACGCCTATCAGCAAATGGAAGAATTACTCTTCGAAGTAAATGAAGGTATGCTGCATTAATCTTTTTGCAGCAACATCGAGTTGTTATGACCAAATCAGCACTGTTTTCGGTGCGTAAAAATGAGCCCTGCCCGCAGTGCGGGGCCGAACTGGTGATCCGTTCCGGGAAACATGGCCCGTTTCTCGGCTGTTCGCATTATCCGGACTGTGACTATATTCGTCCCCTGAAAAGCCAGGCGGACGGGCATATCGTTAAGGTGCTGGAGGGGCAAGAGTGCCCATCGTGCAGTGCGGTTATGGTGTTACGCCAGGGGCGTTTTGGGATGTTCATTGGCTGTAGCCGCTATCCGGAATGTGAACATACCGAGCTGATTGATAAACCCGATGAGACGGCTATCGCTTGCCCGCAGTGCGGACAAGGCCATCTGGTCCAGCGTCGTTCCCGTTTCGGTAAAACCTTTCACTCCTGCGATCGCTATCCTGATTGCCAGTTCGTTATCAATTTTAAACCGGTGGCGGGCGAATGCCCTGAATGCCATTACCCGCTGTTAATAGAAAAGAAGACGGCGCAGGGGCTCAGACGCTTCTGTGCCAGTAAACAATGTGGAAAGCCGATCCCGGCGGAATAAATCAGTGAACAATAACCTGCCCTCAGAAGCCGTCGCCCATGCCGTGGCGGTCCTGAAAAATGAACATGTCATCGCCTATCCCACCGAAGCCGTGTTTGGCGTCGGCTGCGACCCTGACAGCGAAACGGCCGTTATGCGCCTGCTGGAGCTGAAGCAGCGTCCCGTTGAGAAAGGATTGATCCTTATCGCCGCCAGCTTTGAGCAACTGAAGCCCTATATTGATGATTCACGGTTAAGTGACTCACAGCGGGAAGCCATCTTCTCTTGCTGGCCGGGACCGGTGACGTTTGTATTCCCGGCGCGTCCTGAAACGCCGCGCTGGCTGACAGGACGTTTTGATTCACTGGCCGTACGCGTGACTAACCATCCGCTGGTAATCGAATTGTGCGAAGCCTACGGAAAACCACTGGTTTCGACCAGCGCCAATCTCACCGGGCAACCACCGTGCCGTACTACCGCAGAGGTCCATGCTCAGTTTGGCGACAGCTTCCCGGTGGTGGATGGCGCCACGGGCGGCCGGCAAAACCCATCTGAAATCCGTGATGCCCTGACGGGTGAACTGTTCCGCCAGGGGTGAACCATGGAAACCTATGCCGTTTTTGGTAATCCGATCGCGCACAGCAAGTCGCCTGCTATTCATCAGCTGTTTGCCCGCCAGTTAGGAATTACTCATCCTTATGGACGTGTACTGGCGCCGCTGGACGATTTTGTCTCTTCTCTGAATCAGTTCTTTGCAGAAGGAGGAAAGGGGGCCAACGTCACCGTTCCTTTTAAAGAGGAAGCCTTTGCGCGTGCCGACGAACTGACAGAACGCGCAGCGCTGGCGGGAGCAGTAAACACCCTGAAACGCCTGGAAGATGGCCGTTTACTGGGGGACAACACCGACGGTATTGGTCTTCTGAGCGATCTGGAACGCCTGGGATTCATTAAGCCACGCCAACGGATCCTGCTGGTTGGTGCTGGTGGGGCATCTCGCGGGGTTCTTTTGCCGCTTCTGTCGCTGGGATGCGCCGTCACGATCGTGAATCGCACCTATTCTCGTGCCCGTGAGTTAGCCACTCTCTTCGCCCATACCGGGAGCGTTAGCGCAAGGGAGATGGATACCTTATCCGGGGAAACATTCGATCTGATCGTCAATGCGACGTCCAGTGGAATAGACGGTGATGTACCAGCTATCCCGGCATCTATTGTCAACGCTGACGTATATTGCTATGACATGTTTTACCAGAAAGGGCCGACACCGTTTCTTCACTGGTGCCAGCAATATGGCGCAGTCCACTGTGCCGATGGGCTGGGAATGCTGGTGGCGCAAGCCGCCCATGCTGTTCTGCTATGGCACGGCGTTCTGCCGGCTATCGCTCCGGTCATTGAAACGCTGCAGCAGGAACTGAATGCATGAATCAGGCGATTCAGTTTCCTGACCGGGAATCATGGGATGCCGAACGGCAGGGCGTGGTTTTTCCCGCGCTGGTGAATGGGATGCAATTAACCTGCGCAATTTCAGGGCAAATCTTGCAGCAGCGTTTCGGCGCAGAGGGGCCAGCGCAGTGGCTGGCCGCCTTCCAGGAACATCGTTGGGATCTAGAGGAAGAGGCAGAAGCATTGATCCGCGATGGTCAGGAAGATGCTCAGGGCTGGATCTGGTTATCCTGATCCAGGTACTCATTTTTCCATTTCACATAGTTATTTGCTGAATACTTGAGTCCTTCCCGTTCCGCCTCTGTCAGGGGGCGGATCTGTTTGACCGGATTGCCAAAGTAAAGGTAGCCGCTTTCCAGCTGTTTGTTCTGCGGAACCAGACTGCCCGCACCAATCATGACGTCATCGCCAACGACGACACCATCTAATAAGATCGAACCCATACCAACCAGTACGCGGTTGCCGATAGTGCAGCCGTGGAGCATCACTTTATGACCAACAGTTACATCCTCACCAATGATCAGCGGATTTCCCTCCGGCTTATAAGAGGACTTATGGGTCACATGGAGAACGCTACCGTCCTGAATATTGCTGCGTTGACCTATCGATACATAGTTGACGTCGCCGCGAATGGCCACCAGAGGCCAGACGCTGACGTCATCGGCAATTCTGACATCGCCGATGACAACGCTGGATGCGTCAATCATGACGCGAAGACCGATTTGTGGGAAAAATGCTTTGTAGGGGCGCAGCTGAGCAGACATATAGACCTCAAAATACGGGAACGTAAGAAGACTTTGGTGGCTTTTATCTCCCTGTGCAACCCCTGAAAACGGTGAAAATTGAGCAAATCGTGCAATTACACGGCGAAAAGGGTGAAAAATCACCATTCAGAAAAAAAGATCGAAAAAAGGCTTGTGCAAAAAAATGGGATCCCTATAATGCGCACCCACTGACACGGCAGATGTGAATCACTTCACACAAACAGCCGGTTCGGTTGCAGAGAAAAATCC
Organism: Klebsiella sp. 4_1_44FAA; assembly: GCF_000238715.1. Lineage (NCBI taxonomy): Bacteria > Pseudomonadati > Pseudomonadota > Gammaproteobacteria > Enterobacterales > Enterobacteriaceae > Klebsiella > Klebsiella sp. 4_1_44FAA. The sequence continues at coordinate 443 of NZ_JH414801.1, read as the reverse complement.
TGAAAAACGGGTTGACTCTGAAAGAGGAAAGCGTAATATACGCCACCTCGAGACAGAGCGCTAAAGCGCGTCGCAACTGCTCTTTAACAATTTATCAGACAATCTGTGTGGGCACTCAAAGTGACATGGGTTCTTAACGTCCTCGGACGAAAAATGAATACCAAGTCTCAAGAGTGAACACGTAATTCATTACGAAGTTTAATTCTTTGAGCATCAAACTTAAATTGAAGAGTTTGATCATGGCTCAGATTGAACGCTGGCGGCAGGCCTAACACATGCAAGTCGAGCGGTAGCACAGAGAGCTTGCTCTCGGGTGACGAGCGGCGGACGGGTGAGTAATGTCTGGGAAACTGCCTGATGGAGGGGGATAACTACTGGAAACGGTAGCTAATACCGCATAACGTCGCAAGACCAAAGTGGGGGACCTTCGGGCCTCATGCCAT
>NZ_JH414800.1:181981-548633 GCF_000238715.1 Klebsiella sp. 4_1_44FAA | reverse complement strand
GCATGCGACTTTCAGAATCGAAACCACGTCAATGGCGCTGACGACAGGAGGCGCGGTAGTGATATCAGGGCTTCCGTTCACGGTTGCTGCACTGAGTGACGGGGGATTAACAGTTTCCCCGATAATTTGCAGTCGCGCAGGCTCTGCCATATTGCTTGCGCAAACGAACCCGACAACGAGGGACATCTTGCTGCTAACAAATAGCTCGCCATCCGCTTTCTCAATAACCGGCGGAACCGGTTTAACTATTTACGGTTCAGTTCAGTACGTTCTGACAGAATAAGGATTTGCCATGTTTACGATAGAGAAAGAAGTTGCAGTTAAACAGGTTACTTCCGATGGTATCGCGGTTGGAACTGCGACGCTAAAAGTCACCCTGACATACACCATCGAGAGGATCGAGCTTGAAGGGGCGAACGGTATCGCTTTTTACACTGTTACGTCTGGCGCGGATGCTGAGGGTGCGAGGAACTACATCCCATTCATTTATTCAGGGAACGGTGATCCACTGCCTGAAGCCGAGGCAGCATTAAAAGAATCGCAATCCCGGCACGATGACATGCAGAAGCGCACCACCTGACGCTCATGATTCAGGACAAACAAGGCGGAAAAATTAGAGATGAGCAAAATTTTTAAATCGCTAATAACGGTTGCCGGTTCGGAAAAGATAGCCGCCGCAATCGTTAGCGGGGAAAAGGTCATTTTCTCGCAAATGTCTGTCGGCGATGGCGGAGGGAGTGCAACAACCCCGAGCGACGGTCAAACCGCGTTAGTTAACGAGCGCTTCAGGACACAACTGAATAGCCTGAAATTATCCGATACTGAAAATATCATTATTGCCGAGATGATTATCCCGCCGGAGGTGGGCGGGTTTACCATCCGGGAGGCGGCGCTGTTTGATGACTCTGGCGCGTGTATGGCGGTCGCCAACGTCCCGGAAACCTACAAGCCCGCACTCGCAGAAGGTTCAGGGCGTTTTACCATTCTCCGCATCTGGCTGGCGGTAAGCAGCACTGAAGCTGTAGAGCTGGTTGTTGACCCTGGCATTGTGCTGGCAACCGTTGAGGATGTGATTAACGCTGGTAACGAGATTAAAGACTATGCCGACGAACAGCTGGACGAGCATGCAAAATCAAGAAATCACCCGGATGCCACACTGGACGAAAAGGGCTTTACCCGACTCAGCAACGCCATTAACAGCAAAGACCAGGACAAAGCCGCCACGCCACTGGCCGTAAAGCTGGCTATTGAATCAGCAATCCGTTCAGCCTGGGAGCTGGATAATCCTGTTGGCACGGTGAAATTTTACGCGCAGAACGTCAACCCTAACAAGCGTTATCCGTGGTCAGAGTGGGTTTACACCGGCGAAAATAAAACAATCCGCGTGGGCAAAGCTGACGGCTCGGATGTCGGCGCGACCGGCGGCAGTGATACCGTCACGCTCCAGCGTACTAACCTGCCAGCTGTACAGATTGATGTGAGCGGTGAAACCAGCGAGCAGATAGAGCAAAAACTGACAACCACGAAAAACGGTAAACATAATCATGGTGGTGTGGCCGGTAAAGATGACCCGTGGGAAATTGGCGGTGATGTGCGGCAGCTCTTTAACCCGAAAGAGCTGGGTGTGACCGATGACGCCGGAGAGCACGACCACGAAGTCACGGTGCCGGCGCACAAACACACGACCCGTGGCAAAACCGCCAACCTCGGCGAAGGTAAATCGTTCAGCGTGGTGGAAGCCCACACCCTGCTGATGTGCTGGAGCCGCGTTGCCTGACCCTGTGACGGTCATTCCTGTTGTACCGTCCCTGTTACAGCGGGGATGACTCGTCACCCTTTCCTACACGACTGAAAATAATGCTCACCCTTAACCACGGAGTTAAACGGATGAGCGATTTTCATCACGGCGTCCAGGTTGTCGAGATTAACGACGGCACCCGCGTCATTTCCACCGTATCAACAGCGATTATTGGCATGGTCTGCACGGCCAGCGATGCCGATGCCGCCACCTTCCCACTCAATAAGCCGGTACTGATTACCAGCGTGCAAAGCGCCATTGCGAAAGCGGGTACAAAAGGCACCCTGGCCGCATCCCTCCAGGCAATCGCCGACCAGTCGAAACCGGTCATTGTCGTTGTGCGCGTTGCCGAAGGTACCGGCGACGATGCCGAGGCTCAGACTATCTCTAATATCATCGGCGGCACCGACGAAAGCGGCAATTACACCGGGCTGAAAGCGCTACTCACGGCGGAGGCCGTCACCGGCGTTAAACCGCGCATCCTTGGCGTGCCGGGTCTCGATTCCCTTGAGGTTGCGACCGCGCTTGCGCCGATTTGCCAGAAGCTGCGCGCCTTTGGTTATATCAGTGCCTGGGATTGCCAGAACATTTCCGAGGCGATGCTCTATCGCGAGAATTTCAGCCAGCGTGAGCTGATGGTTATCTGGCCGGATTTTTTGGCATGGGATACCACGGCGAACGCGACCGAAATCGCCTGGGCGACCGCCCGCGCGCTGGGCCTGCGCGCCAAAATCGACCAGGACACCGGCTGGCATAAAACCCTGTCAAACGTTGGCGTGAATGGCGTCACCGGCATCAGCGCGTCGGTCTTCTGGGATTTGCAGGAATCCGGCACCGATGCCGACCTGCTTAACGAGGCAGGCGTTACCACGCTCATTCGTAAAGACGGTTTCCGCTTCTGGGGCAACCGCTGCTGCTCCGATGACCCGCTGTTCCTGTTTGAGAACTACACCCGCACCGCGCAGGTTATCGCTGACACAATGGCCGCTGGTCACATGTGGGCGGTCGACAAGCCGATCACTGCCACGCTGATTAAGGACATCGTTGCGGGTATCAATGCGAAATTCCGCGAGATGAAAACGGCGGGCTATATCGTCGATGCGACCTGCTGGTTTGATGAATCGGCCAACGACGCGGCGACCCTCAAAGCCGGGAAACTGTATATCGATTACGACTATACGCCGGTTCCCCCTCTCGAAAACCTGACGCTACGCCAGCGCATTACCGATAAATACCTGGCGAATCTGGTGTCATCGGTTAACAGCAATTAAGGAGCCCTGACCAATGGCAATGCCGCGCAAGCTCAAATATCTGAACACGTTTCTGGATGGCGTCAGCTATCTCGGCGTTATCGAGTCCGTCACCCTGCCAAAGCTGACCCGTAAGCTGGAAAATTACCGGGGCGGCGGGATGTCAGGCTCAGCCCCTGTCGATTTCGGCCTCGACGATGACGCGCTGGCGATGGAGATTTCCCTCGGCGGCTTCCCTGATGATGCGATCTGGTCGCTTTATGGTGCCGTCGGTACCGGGACGCTACTGCGCTATGCAGGCTCTTACCAGCGGGACGATACCGGCGAAACCGTGGCGGTGGAAGTTGAGACCCGTTTCAAGGTGAAGGAAGTCGATAACGGCGAGAGCAAACAGGGCGAGGATACCAGCAGCAAATTATCGCTGGTCTGCACGTACTACAAGCTGACCATGAACGGTCAAGAGCTGGTAGAAATCGACGTCCTCAACATGATTGAGAAGGTGAACGGCGTCGACCGACTCGACCAGCACCGCCGCAATATTGGCCTGTAATTTTCCCCGGCCAGCATGCCTGGCCGGTTAATCCCGAATCCGTAAACAGCGAGAAAATCATGAGCAAACAAAACATCGTCAGCCTGGAAAACCCCATCAAACGCGGCGAGCAGGTCATCGAAAAAATCACCCTGATGAAGCCCAACGCCGGAACCCTGCGCGGTGTCAGCCTGGCCGACGTTGCGCGCTCTGAAGTCGACGCCCTGATTAAAGTGCTGCCGCGTATGACCAGCCCATCACTTACCGAGTCGGATGTCGTCATGATGGATTTACCCGATTTGATGGCGCTGGCAACAAAGGTGATTGGTTTTTTGTCGCCGAATTTGGCGGATTAAATTTTCCGAAAGATATGTCGGTCGATGACCTGATGGCGGATATCGCGGTGATTTTTCACTGGCCGCCATCAGAGTTATACCCCATGAGCCTGACCGAGCTCACCACCTGGCGCGAAAAGGCGCTACAGCGAAGCGGAAACACGAATGAGTAACGACGTTAAATTGCAGGTATTACTCAAGGCTGTTGACCAGGCGACCCGCCCGTTTAAAACCATCCAGACAGCGAGCAAAACGCTGTCTGGTGATATCCGGGACACTCAAAAATCACTGCGTGAACTGAATGGCCAGGCATCCCGTATTGACGGTTTTCGCAAGGCAAGCGCGCAACTCGCCGTTACCGGTCAGGAGCTGAAGAAAGCTAAGCAGGAAGCCGCCGCGCTGGCGATCCAGTTTAAAAATACGGAACAGCCGACGCGCGCGCAGGCGCAGGCAATGGATGCCGCACGTAAAAGCGCCGCCGCGCTACAGCTTAAACACAACAGCTTACGGCAGGCTGTACAGCGCCAGCGGCAGGAACTCAGCCAGGCGGGAATTAATACCCGTACCCTGGCCGCGGATGAACGCCGGTTAAAAACCAACATTAGCGAAACGACAGCACAGCTCAATCGTCAGCGTGAAGCGCTGGCGCGGGTCAGCGCGCAGCAGGCAAAGCTCAATGCTGTTAAGCAGCGATATCAGGCCGGTAAAGAGCTGGCAGGAAATGCGGCCGCAATGGGTGCCGCCGGTGTCGGTATGGCGACGACAGGCACGCTGGCCGGTGTTGCACTGATGAAACCGGGTTATGATTTTGCGCAGAAAAATTCCGAGTTACAGGCTGTACTCGGTGTGGCGAAAGACTCCGCAGAAATGACGGCTTTGCGAAAACAAGCCCGACTGCTGGGCGACAATACTGCCGCCTCTGCCGATGATGCTGCCGGAGCTCAGATTATCATCGCGAAAGCGGGCGGCGATGCGGCAGCAATCCAGGCTGCGACCCCCGTCACGCTGAATATGGCGCTCGCTAACCGGCGGACGATGGAAGAGAACGCACAGCTTTTGCTCGGTACCAAAAACGCTTTCCAGCTTTCAAATGACCGGGTAGCCCATATCGGCGATGTGCTTTCAGCAACGATGAATAAATCAGCGGCCGATTTTCAGGGATTAAGCGACGCCTTAACCTATCTGGCCCCAGTTGCCAAAGCTGCGGGAGTAAGCCTCGAAGAAGCCGCCGCCATGACGGGTGTGCTTCATGATAACAATATCACGGGATCGATGGCCGGTACCGGGAGCAGCGCTGTCGTCAGCCGGTTACAGGCCCCAACAGGTAAGGCATGGGCGGCATTAAAAGAGCTGGGGGTTAAGACGGCAGATAGCAAGGGCAACATGCGGCCCGTATTTACCATTCTGAAAGAAATCCAGGCCAGTTTTAAAAAGAATAAGCTCGGAACAAGTCAGACAGGCGAATACCTGAAAACGATATTCGGCGAGGAAGCGCTGAAATCGTCTAATGCCCTGTTAGACGCTGCGGCCAGCGGGAAACTCGATAAGCTGACAGCGGCATTTAAAGCCTCGGACGGCAAGACCGAGGAGCTGGTTAAAGTCATGCAGGATAACCTCGGCGGCGACTTCAAAGAGTTTCAGTCTGCGTATGAGGCTGTTGGCACAGACCTGTTTGACCAGCAGGAATCCTCATTACGCAAACTGGTGCAGACTGCGACCGGTTACGTGCTCAAACTTGATAAGTGGATCCAGCGAAATAAAGAGCTCGCGCAGACGCTTGGGGTGATTACCGCCGTGGCGCTTGGCGTGGTGGGTATGATTGGGGCCATTGGGCTGATTGCCTGGCCGGTTATAACGGGAGTTAATGCCATCATCGCCGCTGCGACGGCGCTCGGTACCGTATTTACAACGGTGGCCGGAGGCATCATTACCGCTATTGGCGCGATTTCCTGGCCGGTTGTCGCTGTTGTGGCCGCGATTGTCGCCGGGGCATTGCTCATCCGTAAATATTGGGAGCCCATCAGCGCATTTTTCGGCGGAGTGATTGAAGGGATGCGGGCCGCATTTGCGCCAGTAGCTGAACTGTTTGCGCCGCTTAAACCGATGTTTGACTGGCTGGGCGGAAAACTGAAAGCCGTGTGGGACTGGTTTAACAACCTGATTGCGCCGGTCAAGTCATCGCAGGAAACCTTAAACAGTTTTCGTGATGCCGGTGTGTTGTTCGGTCAACGGCTGGCGGATGCCTTAACGCTGCCGCTGACGGCATTTAATAAGCTGCGCAGCGGTATTGATTGGGTGCTTGAGAAACTCGGCATTATTAATAAAGAGTCCAGCACGCTTGACCAGACTGCCGCAAAAGCGAACGCAGCCACGCAGGGTAACTCTTATATTCCGGCAACCGGCACTTACGGTGGCTATCAGGCATATCAACCCGTCACCGCACCGGCGGGACGTTCTTATATAGACCAAAGTAAAAACGAATATCACATTGACGTTCAGGGGGGCGGCAGCGGTACGCAGCTCGATCGCCAGCTACAGGATGCGCTCGAAAAATTTGAGCGTGAAAAACGCGCCCGACAGCGTGCCAGCATGAACCACGACTGACAGGAGGTAACGAAAAATGATGCTTGCACTCGGCATGTTTGTTTTTATGCGCCAGACGTTGCCACACCAGACGATGCAACGCGATGCAGAATATCGGTGGCCGTCAAACTCCCGCGTAGGTAAGCGGGATTCTTTCCAGTATCTGGGGCCGGGGGATGAAAAAATTACCCTGGCCGGTGTGTTGTACCCTGAGCTCACCGGCGGAAAGTTGACGATGACGGCCATTCGTTTAATGGCTGACGAGGGGCGCGCCTGGCCGTTACTGGATGGTACCGGCACGATTTACGGTATGTACGTCATCAATAATATCAGCGAGACAGGAAGCCTGTTTTTTGCTGACGGAACGGCGCGCAAAATTGATTTTACGCTGACGCTCACCCGCGTGGATGAATCCCTTGCGGCGCTGTATGGCGATATCAGCGAACAGGCAAAATCACTGATTGGCAAGGCGGGAAATATGGCCTCATCAGTGTCCGGCATGGTGGGGATTAGCTGATGCTGGATATGCTGAATCTGAATGCGGGTGGCGAACTGACGCCCGATTTTATGCTGATGCTCGACAGCAAAGATATTACCGGCAACATCAGTAATCGGTTGATGAGTCTGACCATGACAGACAATCGCGGATTCGAGGCCGACCAGCTCGACATCGAGCTTGATGATGCTGACGGGCTGGTCGAGCTGCCGTTACGCGGTGCCGTACTGACGCTTTACCTCGGGTGGAAAGGCTTTGCGTTGATTGGTAAGGGAAGTTTTACCGTCGATGAGGTTGAACATCATGGCGCGCCAGATACAGTGACAATCCGCGCCCGTAGCGCCGATTTTCGGGGAACGCTTAACTCACGTCGGGAAGAGTCCTGGCATGACAAGACGCTCGGCGAGATCGTGGCAGCAATAGCGACACGTAACAAACTGACGTCGAGCGTTATACCGGAGCTGGCCGGAATAAAAATTCCGCATATCGACCAGTCACAGGAATCGGATGCCAAATTTTTGACACGGCTCGCCGAGCGAAACGGCGGTGAGGTTTCGGTAAAAGCGGGAAAGTTACTTTTCCTCAAAGCCGGTCGTGGGGTTACAGCCAGCGGAAAAGCCATTCCGCAGATAACGATCACCCGCAGCGATGGCGACCGCCATCAGTTTTCGATTGCTGACCGTGGGGCATATACCGGCGTTACGGCAAAATGGTTGCACACCAAAGACCCGAAACCACAAAAGCAAAAGGTTACGTTAAAACGCAAACCCAAAGAGCAGCATTTACGCGCGCTACAGCACCCCAAAGCCAAACCGGTAACGAAGAAAAAAACGGTGAAGGCGCCGGAAGCCAGGGAGGGCGAATACATGGTCGGCGAGGATGACAACGTGTTTGCCCTGACGACAATTTTTTCAACCAAAGCGCAGGCCATGCGAGCCGCCCAGGCTAAATGGGACAAACTGCAACGTGGGGTTGCTGAGTTTTCTATCAGGCTGGCGACGGGGCGAGCAGACCTTTACCCGGAGACGCCGGTGCAGGTTTCAGGCTTTAAGCGCGTCATAGACGAGCAACCGTGGACAATTACTAAGGTTATGCACTCTCTGAGTAATAGCGGATTTACGACGAGCCTAGAGCTTGAGGTTAGATTGTTGGATGTAGAGTACGGGACTGAAGGGGAGGAAGAATAAAGCTATTCTCAAATAGTGAAAAATTGAGTATCATTTATTCACTTTATGTGAATTGTTGGGGTGTGAAATGTTCCATTGTCCAAAATGCCAGCACGCGGCACATGCGCGCACCAGTCGCTATCTAAGTGAGAATACCAAAGAGCGTTACCATCAATGCACTAACATAAATTGCAGTTGTACGTTTGTAACGATGGAATCGGTGGAGCGTTTTATTGTTACACCAGGTACGATAGTACCGGCCCCACCTCACCCGACTGTTGGTGGTCAGCGGCCATTGTGGCTCTGATAAATTTCCGCTAAATGCCCGCCGTGCGCGGGTTTTTTATGCGGCATGGAAAGTGGCGGTAAAAATTCACCGCCATTTTATCGCCATCCAAAAACGAGACAACAAAAAAGCCACTCAATTGAGTGGCTTAATTATATGATTTTAAAGCTAAAATTTGGTGGCCCCTGTTGGGTTTGAACCAACGACCAAGCGATTATGAGTCGCCTGCTCTAACCACTGAGCTAAGGGGCCGTGGCGAGGGATTATAAAGTAACTGGCGATTGCAATCCAGCGTAAAGCGCGCAGCTGCTGTTTTTATAAACAATGCATTTTCAATCCTTTATAATCATGTTTTAGCCATACAGCCGGAGAAAACATGATTAGCGATATCCTTGCGCCGGGCCTGCGCGTTGTCTTTTGCGGTATCAACCCGGGGAAGTCCTCCGCCCATACCGGCTTTCATTTTGCCCATCCTGGCAATCGCTTCTGGAAGGTCATCCATCAGGCCGGGTTCACCGATCGGCAGCTCAGGCCGGAAGAGGAGCTGCAGCTGCTGGATACGCGCTGCGGCATCACCATGCTGGTAGAGCGTCCGACGGTGCAGGCTAGCGAGGTCGCCTTGCAGGAGTTACGCAGCGGCGGCCGTGAGCTGGTGCGGAAAATTGAGGAGTATCAGCCGCAGGCCCTGGCGGTGCTCGGCAAGCAGGCCTTCGAGCTGGCCTTTAACCAGCGCGGCGCGAAGTGGGGGAAACAGGCCATGACCATCGGGACGACCCAGGTGTGGGTGCTGCCTAATCCCAGCGGCTTAAACCGGGCGACGCTCGATAAGCTGGTGGCGGCCTATCGTGAACTGGACGATGCGCTGGCAACCCGCGGCCAGTAGCGGAGAGAGGCGACTTTCCCGGGATGGCCACCTGAACGCCATAAAAAAAGCTCCCCGTAGGGAGCTTTTTAACAGGCTGTAGACGATGCCCCGCGACGATTAATCGTCGAGGAAGCTACGCAGCACTTCAGAACGGCTCGGGTGGCGCAGTTTACGCAGCGCCTTCGCTTCGATCTGACGGATACGTTCGCGGGTAACGTCGAACTGTTTACCCACTTCTTCCAGCGTGTGGTCGGTGTTCATGTCGATACCGAAACGCATACGCAGCACTTTCGCTTCACGAGCGGTGAGGCCGGCCAGCACGTCATGCGTTGCCGCGCGCAGGCTCTCGGTGGTCGCAGAATCCAGCGGCAGCTCGAGGGTGGTATCCTCGATGAAATCCCCCAGATGCGAATCTTCATCGTCGCCGATCGGCGTTTCCATGGAGATAGGCTCTTTGGCGATCTTCAGCACTTTACGGATTTTGTCTTCCGGCATCAGCATACGCTCAGCCAGCTCTTCCGGGGTCGGTTCACGGCCCATCTCCTGCAGCATCTGACGGGAGATACGGTTGAGCTTGTTAATGGTCTCAATCATATGCACCGGAATACGGATGGTGCGCGCCTGGTCCGCGATAGAGCGGGTGATGGCCTGACGGATCCACCAGGTGGCGTAGGTCGAGAACTTGTAGCCGCGACGGTATTCGAACTTATCGACCGCTTTCATCAGACCGATGTTGCCTTCCTGAATCAGGTCGAGGAACTGCAGACCGCGGTTGGTGTATTTCTTGGCGATAGAGATAACCAGACGCAGGTTCGCTTCAACCATCTCTTTCTTCGCACGACGGGCTTTCGCTTCGCCGATGGACATGCGACGGTTGATATCTTTAACCTGCTCGATGGTCAGGCCGGTCTCTTCTTCAATCTGCTGCAGCTTCTGCAGGCCGCGCTGCACATCTTCTTTCACTTCCAGCAGCTTCTCAGACCACGGCTTGTTCATTGCCACCGCGGCGTTGAACCAGGTTTCGCTGGTTTCGTTGCCGGTGAACAGGGTGATGAAGTTTTTCTTCGGCATTTTGCACTGCTCAACGCACAGCTTCATGATGATACGTTCCTGAGTACGAACGCGATCCATCATGCTGCGCATGCTGTTGACCAGGTAATCGAATTGCTTCGGCACCAGGCGGAACTGCTTGAAGACTTCAGACAGCTTCAGGATCTCTTCCTGGGCGGCGGCATGGCTACGACCTTTGGCTTTGATGGTGTCGCGCGTCAGCTCGTACTGGGTACGCAGCTCGGCGAATTTCTCACGGGCCAGCTCTGGGTCGATGCTGTTGTCGTCATCGCTGTTGTCGTCGGCGTCTTCATCTTCGTCTTCGTCTTCGTCGTCATCCATCTCTTCCTGAGACAGCTCGGAGCCAACGTGGGTGGCGGTTGGCGCCATATCTTCTTCGGCGTTCGGATCGACGAAACCGGTGATCAGATCGGACAGACGGGCTTCTTCCGCTTCAACGCGGTCGTACTGCTCAAGCAGGTAGGTGATCGCTTCCGGATATTCGGCAACGGAGCACTGCACCTGATTGATGCCGTCTTCGATGCGTTTGGCGATGTCAATTTCGCCTTCACGGGTCAGCAGCTCTACGGTACCCATTTCACGCATGTACATACGCACCGGGTCGGTCGTGCGCCCGATTTCGGATTCCACGCTGGAGAGCACCTGCGCGGCGGCTTCGGCAGCATCTTCATCCGCGGTGTTTTCGGCAAGCATCAGATCATCGGCATCCGGTGCTTCTTCCATCACCTGAATACCCATGTCGTTGATCATTTGGATGATGTCTTCGATCTGATCGGAATCGACGATATCTTCCGGCAGATGGTCATTGACCTCGGCATAGGTCAGATAGCCTTGCTCCTTACCACGTTGGACAAGAAGCTTCAGCTGTGACTGCGGGTTTTGCTCCATAAGACGGTATCCACACTTAATTCGTTTGATTGGTGTCGGCAGACGGGCTGTCGACATTTAAAGCGAGGGCGTACTTATATTATTGCCGCTGCGCCTCTGCGCGGCTGTCGGGGGCTTCCCGATCGATACTCGGCACTTAAGCCGTTAAATATTTTTCCTTCACGTTGTTCTGCGTTTTCTTACTGCTTTGATACAACGTGAAGGATATTGTCTGTCATTTATTTTTTCGCCAGCTCCTGGCTGATGGTCCAGAGCTCCCGGCGTTCTTCACTGCTTAAACCGTGTGTGCGATCGCGAGCTATCAACTCTTCCTGTCGCAGTTCCAGCAGTGAATCAAACATATGGTTGAGCGAGTCGGTGAAGGTTTGTTCAGCGATGTCTTTATCTGCTATATCGTCCCACATCGACAGTTTTTCAAGGGTTGCCGCCTCTTTTGTGCCGCGATATTGCTCTAAAAGTTGCCCGGTTGTCAGACCAGGCTGCGCCAGACAGCTCTTCACCAGTTCGCTGAACAGGCTCAGTCCCGGCATTTTGCGCGAGTCCAGTCCCTCCAGCGGCGGGACTAACGGCGCCAGATCCGGGTTTTGCACCAGCAGTCCTATCAGTATACGCATGGTCGTGCGTTTTAGCTGCGGTGCGGGACGCGGCGCGCCATTTTCCGCCTGTTTTGGCATTAATCGTTCAAGCTGCGCGTCATCTAAAATGCCCAGCTTATTGCCCAACTCCTGACGCAAATAGATGCGCAGCGTTTCGCCCGGGACCTGGGTTATCAGCGGCAGCGCCAGCGTGCTCAGCTGCGCGCGCCCGTCCGGAGTACTCAGATCGACCTGCGGCAGCAGGCTGTTAAACAAGAACGTGGAGAGCGGCTGAGCCTGCTCCATCCGCGCCTCGAACGCCGCTTTGCCCTCTTTACGCACCAGCGTATCCGGGTCTTCGCCGTCAGGCAGAAACATAAAGCGTAGCTGGCGACCATCGGTCATGTACGGCAGCGCCGTCTCCAGCGCGCGCCAGGCGGCATCGCGGCCGGCCCGGTCGCCGTCGTAGCAGCAGATGACGTTATTGGTCACCCGGAACAGCAGCTGGATATGGTCGGCCGTGGTCGAGGTACCCAGCGAGGCCACGGCATAATTAATGTCGTACTGCGCCAGCGCCACGACGTCCATATACCCTTCGACAACCAGCAAACGCGGTGGTTCGGGGTTATCCTGCTGCGCTTCATACAGGCCATACAGCTGGCGGCCTTTATGGAATATGTCGGTTTCCGGGGAGTTCAGATACTTCGGCAGGGCATCGCCCAGCACCCGTCCGCCAAACCCAATCACCCGGCCTCGCTTATCGCGGATGGGGAACATCACCCGTTCGCGGAAGCGGTCGTAACTGCGTCCCTGATCGTTGGTGACCAGCATGCCGGCATCAATAAGCGACTGGCGGTTTTCCTGATTGCCGCCAAACCGTTTTAAAACGTTATCCCAACCTGGGGGAGCATAGCCGATGGCAAAGCGCGTAATCACCTCGCTGCTTAACCCCCGTTTCGCCAGGTACTGGCGCGCAGGATCGGCGGCGGGCTGCATCAGAGACTGTTGATAAAACGCATTCAGACCATCCAGTAACTGGTAGAGGTTCTGCCGTTGATGGCGCTCTATCTGGCTGGGTCCGTTGCCTGCTTCATAAGGCACTTCGAGGTTGTGCATGGCGGCCAGCTCTTCGACCGTTTCCACGAACTCGAGCTTGTCGTAGTTCATCAGGAAGTCGATAGCATTGCCGTGCGCCCCGCAGCCGAAGCAGTGGTAAAACTGTTTTTCACCGTTGACGGTGAAAGAGGGGGTTTTTTCGTTATGGAACGGACAGCACGCGTGAAAATTTTTGCCCTGCTTTTTCAGCTTTACCCGCGCATCGATCAGATCGACGATGTCGGTTCTGGCAAGCAGATCGCTAATAAATACACGTGGAATTCGTCCAGCCATAAGCCCCGTTATTTCTGATGACTATAAACGAAAATAAGCCGCGCATTCCTTTCGGAAGCACGGCCTTACAACTACAACTCGGTCTGAATTGAGAGCGTCGCTCTCAACAGATTAGTACAGACGAGTACGGCGTGCGTTTTCGCGAGCCAGTTTCTTCGCGTGACGTTTCACTGCAGAAGCTTTAGCGCGCTTACGTTCGGTAGTCGGTTTTTCATAGAACTCACGACGACGAACTTCCGCCAGAACACCTGCTTTTTCGCAGGAACGCTTGAAGCGACGCAGAGCTACGTCGAACGGCTCGTTTTCACGTACTTTAATTACCGGCATGTGCCTCTCACCTTTGATTAATTCGGTTTGCCGCTGGCCGCAATGCCAGCTTATTTCAAAATGGTGCGGAATTTTACTGCAACTACTGCTGCTTTGTAAAGCACCGGCGCCTTTTTTGAAAGGGACTTTTATAAGGGTGAGGAGTATACACGAAGAGAGCACCAGGGGTGAGCAAAGTTTTACATCGCCGGTCATTGGACCTACACTGCGCGGTATTGAAGCGAGGTAAAACAACTCATGCGTGTACTGGGCATTGAAACATCCTGCGATGAAACCGGCATCGCGATTTATGACGACCAGCAAGGTCTGTTAGCCAACCAATTGTATAGTCAGGTGAAACTGCATGCGGATTACGGCGGCGTGGTGCCGGAGCTGGCATCGCGCGACCACGTGCGCAAAACGGTGCCGCTGATCCAGGCGGCGCTGAAAGAAGCCGGTCTGACGGCGAAAGATATCGACGCCGTCGCCTATACGGCGGGTCCAGGCCTGGTCGGCGCGCTGCTGGTCGGGGCGACCGTTGGCCGGGCGCTGGCCTTCGCCTGGAACGTGCCGGCGATCCCGGTACACCATATGGAAGGGCATCTGCTGGCGCCGATGCTGGAAGATAATCCGCCGGCGTTCCCGTTCGTCGCGCTGCTGGTTTCCGGCGGCCACACCCAGTTGATTAGCGTCACCGGTATTGGTCAGTATGAACTGCTGGGCGAGTCGATTGACGATGCGGCGGGCGAAGCCTTTGATAAGACGGCGAAACTGCTGGGACTGGATTATCCCGGCGGGCCGATGCTGTCGAAAATGGCGTCCCAGGGCACCGAAGGCCGCTTTGTCTTCCCGCGGCCGATGACCGACCGTCCGGGGCTGGACTTCAGCTTCTCCGGCCTGAAGACCTTCGCCGCCAACACCATTCGCAGCAACGGCGACGATGAGCAAACCCGCGCCGACATCGCCCGGGCGTTTGAGGATGCGGTCGTCGATACGCTGATGATTAAATGTCGCCGCGCGCTGGAGCAAACCGGCTTTAAGCGTCTGGTGATGGCGGGAGGCGTGAGCGCCAACCGTACCCTGCGGGCGAAGCTGGCGGAGATGATGCAAAAACGCGGCGGCGAGGTGTTCTACGCTCGCCCTGAGTTCTGTACTGACAACGGCGCGATGATCGCCTACGCCGGCATGGTGCGTCTGCAAACCGGCGCCAAAGCCGAGCTCGGCGTGACGGTTCGCCCGCGCTGGCCGCTGGCCGAGCTGCCTGCCGCCTAACGCATCCTGAAACAGGCCGACGTCAC
The DNA here is from genome assembly GCF_000238715.1 of Klebsiella sp. 4_1_44FAA. Taxonomy (NCBI): domain Bacteria; kingdom Pseudomonadati; phylum Pseudomonadota; class Gammaproteobacteria; order Enterobacterales; family Enterobacteriaceae; genus Klebsiella; species Klebsiella sp. 4_1_44FAA. The sequence continues at coordinate 533,798 of NZ_JH414800.1, read as the reverse complement.
GTCGGCCTGCCTTCCTGACTACTCCATACTTTTACACAGCGAGCAGATGGCTCCCTGATGCTTGTGCGAGTGCATCACGTCCGGGCGCTCGTACTCTTCCTCACAGCTAACGCATTGATACACGGTGGTGGAGGCGTTCCCCGCCGCGTCATAGCGCGGCTCGGCGATGCCGTCATCCACCTGCTTAATATAGTAGCGCCCGCGGGTAAGGAGCCCCATCAGCGGGGTCATGACAAAGGCAACGACCAGCGCAATCAGCGGCGAGAACGGCGCCAGCGTCGCCCCCAGCAGACCGAAGAAGGCGCAGATCGACAGCCCGGCGGCCAGACCAAAGGAGACCACGCCCACCGGGTTAACGTTGTAGATCATGCCGCGACGATACTCCGGCTGCGCCGGCGCCAGCTTGAGCAAGCCTTTATTAAAGGTGATGTCGGTCGCCACCACCACGACCCAGGCGATGGCGAAGTTGGAGTAAAAGCCGAGGATCCACGACAGGGCGCTGAACATATCGCCCTCCATCAGCGCCAGGGCAATCGCCAGGTTGACCACCACAAAAATAATCCGTCCCGGATAGCGTTTGGTGGTGCGGGTCCAGGCGCTGGTCCACGCCAGCGAGCCGGAGTAGGCATTGGTGACGTTAATTTTGATCTGCGAGATCACCACCAGCACCACCGCCAGCGTCAGGGCCAGCCAGCCGGGCACCAGGTTATCGAAGACGCTGACGAACTGCTGCACCGGTTCGGTATTGTGCACCGCCGGGAAACGGGTCAACAGATAGAAGCCGAGGAAGGCGCCGATGATCTGTTTGATCGCGCCTAACACCACCCAGCCCGGGCCGGCGGAAAAGACCGCCAGCCACCAGCTTTTACGGTTCTCCGCGGTCTTAGGCGGCATAAAGCGCAGGTAATCAATTTGCTCGCCAATCTGCATGATCAGCGACAGGCATACCCCGGCGCCGAGCATGATGGCGGTGATATCCACCGTCGACGCGCTGTTTTTACCGGCGAAATGCAGGAAGCCGTCCACCAGCTGCGGATCTTTGACAATCAGCCACACCACCGGCACCACCATCAGCACCAGCCACAGCGGCGTGGTCCACACCTGCAGGCGGGTCAGGGCTTTCATGCCATAGACCACCAGCGGGAGCACCATCAGGGTGGCGATCAGATACCCCATCCACAGCGGGATCCCGAGGCCCACCAGCAGCCCCTGGGCCATGATCGAGCCTTCGAGGGCGAAGAAGATAAAGGTGAAGCCGGCAAAAATAATGCTGGTGATCACCGAGCCGAAATAGCCGAAGCCGGCGCTGCGGGTGATCAGGTCAAGGTCAATGTTGTAGCGCGCGGCGGTGATCGCCAGCGGAATGCCGGTGAGGAAGATCACCAGCGCCGCCACCAGGATCGAATAGATGGCGTTGCTGGTGCCCCAGGCCATACCGATGCTGGCGCCGATGGAAAAGTCGGCCAGATAGGCGATGCCGCCCAGCGCGGTGACCGCGACGACGCCCGGACCCCAGCGGCGGAAGCTCAGCGGGGCGTAACGTAAGGTGTAATCTTCTAAGGTTTCCCGGGAGCCGGAAGTCCGCGTTGTCGCGGGTAATTCAGGGTTAAGATCAAGTGATGACATAGTCATTCCTTAATGGTTAGGCATGACTTGAATTAGCAAACCTTATGCCATATTGCAGGGCAGGCGTGGCGCGGAGGTGGAGGCAGGATGATATAAAGAGAGAGCAGAGGCTGCACCATCCGGACGCGCTTGCGCCCGGCTGGTGCAACAGGCCTATTTGCCAAGCATGCCTTTGTCTTCGAGGAAGGCGATAATGGTGCTCAGGCCGTCGCCCTGCTTCAGATTGGTGAAGGTCCATGGGCGATCGCCGCGCATACGCTGGGTATCGCTCGCCATCACCTCCAGCGACGCGCCCACATAGGGGGCAAGGTCGGTTTTATTGATCACCAGGAAATCGGATTTGGTGATCCCCGGTCCGCCTTTGCGCGGGATCTTCTCCCCTTCGGCCACATCGATGACGTAGATGGTCAGATCCGCCAGCTCCGGGCTGAAGGTGGCGCTCAGGTTATCGCCGCCGCTTTCCACGAAGATAAGGTCGAGGTTACCGAACTTTTCACTCAGCGCTTCCACGGCGGCGAGGTTCATTGAGGCATCTTCGCGGATCGCCGTATGCGGGCAGCCGCCGGTTTCCACACCGACGATGCGTTCAGGCGCCAGCGCGCCCGCTTCGGTGAGGATGCGCTGATCTTCTTTGGTATAGATGTCGTTAGTGACCACCGCCAGCTGCCAGGTATCGCGCATCGCTTTACACAGTGCTTCCAGCAGAGCGGTTTTACCGGAACCGACCGGGCCGCCGACGCCGACGCGCAGCGGGTGTTTATAAGAGTTCATGGCTTCTCCTAGGAACGGAATAATCGAGAGTATTGGGTTTCATGCCGGGCAGAGGCGATGGCGGCGAGCGGAGTGGCCGATCCGATATCGCCGTCCGGCGCGGCCAGCGCGCGGGGCATCTCGGCCGCGTAGTGGTCACAAAGACGTAAAATCAGCTGCTGGGCGGCCTGCTGGCCGAAGGGGACCAGCTTGACGCCGGCCATCACGGCGCTCTCAATCCAGCTGTAGCCCAGGCTGAGGGCCATCTCGGGCAGGGCGATACGCCAGCGCACGCCGAGCCAGGCCATCCCGGCGAGCTGGCTTTGCTGGCACAGGGAGCGCCACGGCGGCGGACAGTCCGGCTGCCAGTCGCTCAGCAGACGGGCAAACGCCGCGCCGCGGTTGCGCTCTTCCTCCCGCAGTTCACGAGTTTCCCGGCAGGCCAGCAGATAGGCGGTCCAGCGCTGGGCCGCAGCGATATCGCCTTGTTCGCAGGCGCGGTACAGGCGGGCGAACAGCGGCAGGTCAACGGTAAAAAAGCCTTCCGTCATCTGGCGTCGCTGCCAGCGCTCGAAGGCCGCGACGTCCGGCACCCAGCCGGCTTCCACAGCCCACTCCAGCCCCTGGGACCAGCTGTAACCCCCTACCGGCAGGTTGCTGCTGGCCAGCTGCATCAGCCGCAGGCGTTGTTCCGCTGTCGACATGCTAGTGGCTGTGAGCGTGGTGGTCATGATGAGCATGATGATGACCGTGGCTCTCGCTGGCGTAAGCGCCGGCTTCCGGCTCGAACGGCAGCTGGCCAAAGGTCACCGTCAGGCCGAACTGGCGCAGCATATCGTCCAGCACGTGATCGTGATGGTAGCGCAGCTCGCCAGGCATGATCTGCAGCGGCACGTGACGGTTGCCGAGGTGGTAGCAGGCCTTCGCCAGCATAAACGGATCGTCGCAGCGCACTACCGACACCCCTTCATCAGCGGCAATCACCTGCACAAACTCGGTGCCTTCTTCGTTGCTGAGCACATCGCCGCCGCGCAGCAGCAGGCCGCGGGGCAGCAGCAGGCCGGCTTCCCGGCCATCGTTGAGGGTGACCTTAACCCGGCTTTTGACGCGAACATCAATCGGCAGCGTAACGCTGGCGGTCGCGGCGCTGGGGATCTCCAGACGTTGAGTTAAATAAAGCATCCGCTCTCCTTAAAACAGAAAATATCGTTGCGCCATCGGCAGAACGTCTGCCGGCTCGCTGGTGATAAGTTCGCCATCCACCCGCACCTCATAGGTCTGGGCGTCGACGGTGATGTTAGGCTGCAGGCTGTTGTGCACCATGTCGGCTTTCTGCACCGTACGGCAGCCTTTCACCACGGCGATCGCGCTGCGCAGGTTCAGCCGCTCGGCAACGCCATTGGCTGCCGCCGCCTGCGACAGGAAGGTGAGGCGGCAGTGATGGCGGGCGCTGCCCAGCGCGCCAAACATCGGGCGGTAGTGCACCGGCTGCGGGGTCGGAATAGAGGCATTGATATCGCCCATCGGCGCGATGGCGATCATGCCGCCTTTGATCACGGTGGCCGGTTTCACGCCGAAGAAGGCTGGTGACCAGACCACGAGGTCAGCCAGCTTACCCACCTCAATGGATCCGACTTCGTGTGCGATGCCGTGGGTCAGCGCCGGGTTGATGGTGTATTTGGCGATGTAGCGCTTCACGCGGAAGTTGTCGTTATCCCCGGTCTCCTCCGCCAGCGCTCCGCGCTGCACCTTCATGCGATGCGCCACCTGCCAGGTGCGGAGAATCACTTCCCCGACGCGGCCCATGGCCTGCGAATCGGAGGAGGTGAGCGAGAAGGCACCGAGATCGTGCAGCACGTCTTCCGCAGCGATGGTTTCCCGGCGAATGCGCGACTCGGCAAAGGCCACGTCCTCAGCGATGTCCGGGTCCAGATGGTGGCAGACCATCAGCATATCGAGATGTTCATCGATGGTGTTGAGGGTGTAGGGCAGCGTTGGGTTGGTGGACGACGGCAAAATGTTCGGGTGGGCGCAGGCGGTGATGATGTCCGGCGCATGGCCGCCGCCGGCCCCTTCGGTATGGAAGGTGTGGATGGTGCGCCCGCCGATGGCGGCGAGGGTGTCTTCCACAAAACCGGATTCATTCAGGGTGTCGCTGTGCAGGGCGACCTGGATGTCCATTTCATCGGCGACGGTTAACGCACAGTCGATCGCCGCCGGGGTGGCGCCCCAGTCCTCATGGATCTTCAGGCCAATAACGCCCGCCGCCACCTGCTCGCGCAGGGCATCCGGCTGAGAAACGTTGCCCTTGCCCAGCAGGCCGATATTGACCGGCAGGCTGTCGGCCGCCTGCAGCATGCGTGAGATATACCACGGGCCCGGGGTGCAGGTGGTGGCATGGGTGCCCGCGGCCGGGCCGGTGCCGCCGCCGACCATGGTGGTCACGCCGGAGACCAGCGCCTCTTCCGCCTGCTGCGGACAGATCCAGTGAATATGGGTATCGATCCCGCCGGCGGTGACAATTTTTCCTTCGGCGGCAATCACTTCCGTCGAGGCACCGATGGGGATGGTGACGTTGGGCTGGATGTCGGGGTTACCGGCTTTGCCGATGGCGAAGATCCGGCCGTCCTTCACGCCGATATCGGCCTTAACGATCCCCCAGTGATCGACGATCAACGCGTTGGTGAGCACCAGGTCGACACAGTCGGCGGCCAGCATCTGCCCCTGGCCCATGCCGTCGCGGATCACTTTGCCGCCGCCGAATTTGACCTCTTCCCCGTAGGTGGTCAAATCGTCCTCCACCTCGATCCACAGCTCGGTATCGGCCAGGCGCACCTTGTCGCCGACGGTGGGGCCGAACATATCGGCATAGGCCTGGCGTGAAATATTACTCATCGTTTACCTCCAGAGGGCCCATGACCTCGCCGCGGAAGCCGAAGACGGCGCGGTGACCGGCGAAGGCCACCAGCTCGACCTCGCGTTTCTGGCCGGGTTCAAAGCGTACCGCCGTGCCCGCCGGGATATTCAGGCGATAGCCGGCGGCCTGCTGACGGTCGAACTTCAGCGCCGGGTTAACCTCGGCGAAATGGTAGTGCGAACCGACCTGAATCGGCCGATCGCCGTGGTTCTCAACGACCACGCGACAGGTTGCCCGGCCGGTATTCAGGGCTATCTGACCGGGCTTAACGTGATATTCACCGGGGATCATGGCGCTACCTCAGATAATCGGGTTGTGAACGGTGACCAGCTTCGAGCCGTCCGGGAAGGTGGCTTCGACCTGGATATCCGGGATCATTTCCGGGACGCCCTCCATCACCTGCTCGCGGGTCAGGACGTGACGGCCTTCCTCCATCAGCGAGGCCACGCTTTTGCCGTCCCGAGCGCCTTCCATAATAAAGGCGCTGATGAGGGCCACGGACTCCGGATAGTTGAGCTTCAGGCCGCGGGCCAGGCGACGCTCCGCCACCAGCGCGGCGGTAAACAGCAACAGCTTGTCTTTTTCTCGGGGGGTCAGTTCCATAACGTTCTCTTAAGTCAGCCAGATTCGGGGAAGTACGGGAGATTTACCGGTGAGATGAGGGCGCAGAAACTGCCATACGTCGCGCATCACCCGCTGGCAAATCAGATTATCGTCACTGAGGAAACGCACCGTCAGCAGGCGGTCGGTCAGGCTGGCGCCGGCGTAGAGACCGAGCGGCGCCAGCGCGTCGCGCACCCCGTCGAGCAGGGCATCGGTAGCCGGATAGCACAGCAAAGTGCCGACCCAGGGACGTTCGGCGACGCTGGAGAGCTCTCCCTCCTGCAGCTGCAGGCGCTCGACCAGCAGCGGCTCATCGTCCACCCATACCTCCAGCCGGTTGCTGAGGGTGCCGTGGCTGAAGGTTTCGCCAATCACCGGGCGGCCAAGGCAGAGCAGATCCCAGGCCAGCAGCCTGCTGGAGGCGCAAAGATGAAAGGTAGTGAACAGCCGGGCATTGGCCCCGGGAAAGAAGATGGCATCCTGCGGGAGCCACTCCAGGGTCGCCTGCGGGGCAAGGGTCAACTGCTGGCGAACTAGCGCTTGCGCGCCGCTGCTGCGGTAAAACTTGCTGGCGCCAGGCATGGTTATCAGCGTATGGCAGCCGGGGGCAAGGTGCGCGCTAATTGTCAGCTCATCACCGCCGACGATGCCGCCGGGCGGGTGAAGCAGATAGAGGTGACAGGTCTCTTCTTCCGGGTAAAACGGGCGCTGGACGGTCAGCGGGCCGACGTGTTGGGCGCTGGCGAGAACGGTCTTGCCGCCGGCCTGCTGAAAGCGGAGATCCAGCGTGGCCTGCCAGCCTTTTTTGAGTGGTGGTAACACGGTGCCGTGCAATGTTGCGCCCCTGCAAAATCAAGATAAAACAGCAGCAATGAGTATTGATCGGCGGGAGTTTATCCCGGTCATACGAAACGCTTATGTCATCCGTAACCCGGAGCGTCGCGACGGGCGCGAGGGGAAAGCGGCATAACCGCTCCGGATTATTCACCCGGATAATCTTTGCCGTCAATATCCTGATCCGCAGCCTGGGCGCGGCGGAAAAGGCGGCGGATCGGGTTGCGCCGCGCCGCCAGCCGCCAGCGCAACTTTTGCCTTTCCATGCTGCTAACGTATTGTTACAAAAGGAGGATGTGGCGATGATCGCCTTTGATGGCGAGGAAGCGTAAAAGGGCGGATGAAAGGCGCGATTAGCGCAGGGGAGTTCCCCGCCTGGCGGAGCCGGGAGGGGAGATTACTTCTGCTCTGGCGTTTTTTTCTTCTTCACGCGGGTCCAGATTTTGCTCTCCTGGCGGCGCCACAGACGCTGAATGTTGTCGTGATGGCGCAGGAGGATCAGGCAGGAGAGCATCGACACCGGAAAGGTGTACTGCGGTTTGAACCACCAGACGTAGAACGGGGCGATCAGCGCGCTGACGATAGCGCCCAGGGAAGAGTAACCGCTGAGCAGGATGGTCAGCAGCCAGGTCCCGGCCATCACCCCGGTGAGATCGAGCCCGATGGGGGCGATAGCGCCGAAGGCCGTGGCGACACCTTTACCGCCGCGGAAATGAAAGAAGACTGGCCAGATATGGCCCACGCAGGCGGCAATCGCCACTAACCCCAGCCAGAACGGCGTAAGGCCCAGCGCCCAGGCGCCCCACACCGGGAGCATGCCCTTCAGCACATCAAAAATAAGTACCGCTACGGCCGCCCCTTTTCCGCCAATTCGTAGTACGTTAGTGGCCCCGGGGTTGCCTGAGCCGCTGTCGCGTGGGTCGGGCAGGCCAGCAAGGCGACATACCAGAATGGCGCTGGAAATGGAGCCGCAGAGGTAGGCGAGGAGTACCAGTCCAGGCGCGATTGCACTCATAACGCTGTTCCGTTTTGAAAATGTCGTTGTATTCTCTGCATCTGTGGATAATACGCATAATTCGCCGGAAGTGGTATCCGGTTTAGCTAAAAAGCAGGCAGGGCGTGATGGATATTGTATTTATAGAGCAACTTTCGGTAATCACCACCATTGGTGTTTATGACTGGGAACAAACCATTGAGCAGAAGCTGGTGTTCGATATCGAAATTGCATGGGATAACCGCAAGGCGGCCGCCAGCGATGATGTCAGCGATTGCCTCAGCTATGCTGATATCAGCGAGCGCGTGATCGCGCATGTGGAAGGGGGAAAATTTGCGTTAGTGGAGCGGGTGGCGGAAGAGGTGGCCGACCTGCTGCTGGAAACATTCCAGTCGCCATGGGTGCGCATAAAAGTCAGCAAACCTGGCGCCGTGGCTCGCGCGGCAAACGTCGGGGTGATTATTGAACGTGGCCTTAATCTGAAACAAAACTTTTCAGGTCATACTTGTTAAACAAATTGCGTTTATACCGGTCATAGCATCCGGTCATCAGGCAATTTTACTGGCGATGTCCTTCCAGAACGGTGGACGAATCCGCGTGTACTTCCTGTGCGCTGCGGATTACGCGCACTCTGGCAGCCGGGTTGTGCCTGTTGAACGATACCGTGTTCCTGGTTTTTTTCATTTTACTTTTTTAAAGGGTTTAATTGGATGAGCGATATACACTCGCTGCTGGTGGCGGCAATATTGGGTGTGGTTGAGGGTTTGACAGAGTTTTTACCTGTTTCCAGTACCGGTCATATGATTATTGTTGGTCACCTGCTGGGGTTTGAAGGTGATACCGCAAATACCTTTGAAGTGGTGATTCAGTTAGGTTCGATACTCGCCGTGGTGGTGATGTTCTGGCGTCGCCTGTTCGGCCTGATCGGCATCCATTTCGGGAAACCGCCGGCGCATGAAGGCCAGGGCAGCGGCCGTTTGTCGCTTATCCATATCCTTCTCGGCATGATCCCCGCGGTGGTGATGGGGCTGATTTTCCATGACACCATTAAATCCTTGTTTAACCCGGTGAACGTGATGTACGCCCTGATTGTCGGCGGCGTATTGCTGATTGCAGCGGAAGTGCTGAAGCCGAAACAGCCGCGCGCGGTCGGGATTGACGATATGACCTACCGTCAGGCGTTCGTCATCGGCTGCTTTCAGTGCCTGGCGCTGTGGCCAGGTTTCTCCCGCTCGGGGGCGACTATCTCCGGCGGCATGCTGATGGGCGTCAGCCGCTATGCGGCCTCGGAGTTCTCTTTCCTGCTGGCGGTACCGATGATGATGGGCGCCACCGTGCTGGACGTCTACAAGAGCATCGGCTTCCTGAACATGGGCGACGTCCCGATGTTCGCCGTCGGCTTCGTGATGGCGTTTATCGTGGCGCTGATTGCGATTAAAACCTTCCTGCAGCTGATCAAACGGATCTCGTTCATTCCGTTCGCTATCTACCGCTTTATCGTCGCGGCAGCGGTGTACGTGGTCTTCTTCTAAGGCCTGCGCCCTCAGCCTTGCGGCTGGGGGCAACGCTGTTCCTTCCACTGCGCTACCGCCGCAATTCTCCGCCGCGTCAGCTCCTCGTGAATTTCCGCCCCTTTAAAGCCCGCCGCCACGACCTCTTTAGTGGAGACCGACTGCGCCACTTCCCAGGCCTCCAGTAGCAGGCGCCCCTGCGGGTAATCGCTGGCCTCGAAACCGGTGCGTCCGCGGACGTCGGCTTCGCTGGTGAGCGCGATCTGCTGCACGCGCTGCGGTTTGCGCCACGCGTCAATGCTGTCGAAGAGTTTGACGAGGGTTTTCGGCTGCAGAATTGGCAGGGTGTGGATTAGGTCATGGTACTCCGCCACCAGTTTCGCGAGATCGCGGATATCGTTCGGCACCCGCAGACGCGCGCAGAGCTGCTCCACCAGCTTGACTCCCGCCGGACCATGGCCGTGGTGACGCGGCCAGAGCGCCTTCGGCGTCAGCCCTTTGCCGAGGTCATGGCACAGGGTGGCGAAACGTACGTCGACATCCGGCGACAGCATCGCGGCCATCGTGACGGTCATCAGGGTGTGCAGGCCGGTGTCGATTTCCGGATGCCATTTCGCCGGGGCCGGCACGCCGTACAGGGCGTCAATCTCCGGGAACAGCACCTTGAGGGCCTGACAGTCGCGCAGCGTCTGGAAAAATACCTGCGGGTTGCGAGTAGTTAATGCGCTTTCCGTCTCCTTCCACACCCGCTCCGGCGTTAAATGCGCCAGCTCGCCGGCCTCAACCATCGCGGCCATCAGGGCCTGGGTCTCTTCGGCAATGCGAAAACCGAGGTGGGCGTAGCGGGCGGCAAAGCGCGCGACGCGCAGCACGCGCAGCGGATCTTCACTAAACGCGGGAGAGACATGGCGCAGCAGGCGCTGACGGAGATCGTTCTGTCCGCCGTAGGGGTCGATAATTGCGCCGTCGGCATCCTGGGCGAGAGCGTTGACCGTCAGGTCGCGGCGCAGCAGATCGGCTTCGAGGGTGACGTCCGGGGCGGCATAGCAGGTAAAACCGGTATAGCCCGCGCCGGATTTGCGCTCGGTGCGGGCCAGGGCATACTCTTCCCGGCTTTGCGGATGGAGGAACACGGGAAAATCGCGGCCTACCTGTTGATAGCCCGCGTCTAGCATCTGTTGCGGGGTGGCGCCCACCACCACCCAGTCTCGGTCTTTGACCGGCAGCCCTAACAGCGCGTCACGCACCGCGCCACCGACCAGATAACTCTTCACGCCTGATTCTCCCGTATCCGTTTTTCGCAAGATGATACGTAAGTCTGGCAGAGAAGACGAATTAGTTCATCCACCGGTCTTTACGTTTGCGGCTTGGCACCAGATGCGGCAGCACCAGACCGAGCAGCAGACCGACGCCCAGCACACCGCCGCCGTACATAAACCACTGCATGATAATGGTGCGCTGTTTATCATCAAGCTGCAGATTTGCCGCATTCACCTTCTTCTGCGCGACAACCAGCTCGTTTTTCAACTTTTGGTTCTCGTCCTTCAGCGCGTTAATCACGCTGTCGCTGCCGGCGACTTTCTTCTGCATATCCGCCGTGCGCTGGTTCCAGGTGGCATCGATGTTATTCAGCTTATCGGTCAGCGTTTTGACCTGGTTTTCCAGATCCGGGACGCGGGTACGCAGGCTGGGCTCGTTGCTCAGCTCTTTCAGCGGGATCCAGGCGGTACGGCCGTTGCTATCGCGAATTTGCGCGTAACTGGTGCTGTCGTTCGTTTGCAGTACCGACACTTCTTCCCCGGCGTTGATGGTGCCGACCAGACGATAATTATCGCCCGGGCCGCTGCGAACCCAGGTGTTCAGCTCATCGGAAACGTAGCGCTTTTCTTCTGCGTGAACCGCCGTGGCGGCGCTAAGCGCGAGCAAAGTAAAAGTAATCAGGCGTAATTTTGGCATCAGGTCATCGTTTGGTCATAAAAAGTGGAACGATAGTAGAGGCATCGCCAGAGCGACGCAAAGTTTTCCGCCACAATCGGAATCATCCAGGAGGTGGCCCGGCAAAAAGCGCGTTGCATGGCGATTCACCGCAAAATACTATCTACTGACAAAAAATATTGTCGTAAGTTCGCCGCAATTTGTCGGCGCAGCACAGAAGCGGAAGAATTCAGTCATGGCTCAAGAAATCGAACTCAAGTTTATCGTCGCTCAGGATGGGGTAGAGACGCTGCGCGAGCAGCTCAATGCGCTCGAGGCGAAACATACGCCCGCGGGCCAGTTGCTGAACATTTATTACGAAACCGCCGATAACTGGCTGCGTCGTCACGATATGGGGCTGCGCATCCGCGGCGATCAGGGGCGTTATGAGATGACGCTGAAAATCGCCGGTCGGGTGGTCGGCGGCCTGCACCAGCGCCCGGAATATAATATTCCACTGGATAAACCGGAGCTGGCGCTTGAGCGCCTGCCGGCGGAGGTCTGGCCGCAAGGGGAACTTCCGGCCGCGCTGGCGGAGCATGTCCAGCCGCTGTTCAGCACCGATTTTGCCCGTGAACGCTGGGTGATCCAGGAAGGAAAGAGTGAGATTGAGATTGCCCTCGATCGTGGCGAAGTGAAGGCGGGCGAACATCAGGAGCCGATCTGCGAACTGGAGCTGGAGCTGCTCGCCGGGGAGACCGCCGATCTGCTGCGCCTCGCGCATCGTTTGCTGGAGAGCGGCGTCCTGCGTCAGGGGAGCCTGAGCAAAGCCGCGCGCGGGTATCATCTGGCGCAAGGTAACAATGAGCGTCCGGTGACCCGGCTGGCGGTGCTGCCGGTGGCAGCGAAGGCCAGCGTGGAGCAGGGGCTGGAGGCGGCGCTGGAGAGCGCCCTGGCGCATTGGCTGTATCACGACGAGATCTGGCTGCGCGGCAACGCAAAAGCCAAAGCGGAAATTCTGCTGGCGATAGCCCGCGTGCGCCATGCCCTCGTGCTGTTCGGCGGCATCGTGCCGCGTAAGGCGACCACCCACCTCCGCGCGTTGCTGAACGACGCCGACGCCGTTCTGCTGGCTGCGGACACCGCCGACGAAGCGTTATTCCGCACCGAGGTCGTTGGCGCCAAACTGGCCCTGACCGAATGGCTGGTCCAGCGCGGGTGGCGTTCGTTCCTCAACGAGGCGGGAGAGAAAAAAATAGCCGGATCGTTCAAACGGTTTGCCGATATTCACCTCTCGCGGGTGGCGGCCGAGCTGCGCAGCGCCGTGCAGCATCTGGCGATAGAAGATGCCGCTGACCAGTTGCCGAAGCTGTCCCGCGACATCGACAGCGTCCAGCTGCTGGCGGGCGCCTATGGCGACGCCGTCGCGCCCTGGCTGGAGAACTGGCAGGAACTTCAGCGTGCGATAGAGCATGACGACCGCAGCGTGTTTGAATATTTCCGTCGCCAGGCGCTGGCTGCCGAGCCGTTCTGGCTGCATAGTGGAAAACGATAATTACAGGCCAGGGAGCCCTTATGATGCCGCTTTCTCCGCAGTTACAGCAGCACTGGCAGACGGTCGCTGACCGTCTGCCAACGGATTTTCCCGTTGCCGAACTGAGCCCACAGGCCAGGTCGGTGATGGCGTTCAGCGATTTTGTCGAACAGAGTGTGATCGCTCAGCCGGGCTGGCTGAATGAGCTTGCGGACTCCGCGCCGGCGGCGGAAGAGTGGCGGCATTACGAAGCCTGGCTGCAGGAGCGCCTGCAGGCCGTCACTGACGAAGCGGGGTTGATGCGAGAGCTGCGTCTCTTCCGCCGCCAGATGATGGTCCGCATCGCCTGGGCGCAGGCGTTGTCGCTGGTGCGCGAAGAAGAGACGCTGCAGCAGCTGAGCGTCCTGGCGGAGACCCTGATTGTCGCCGCCCGCGACTGGCTGTACGCCGCCTGCTGTAAAGAGTGGGGAACGCCATGCAACGCCGAGGGTCAGCCGCAGCCGCTGCTGATCCTCGGGATGGGAAAGCTGGGCGGCGGCGAGCTGAACTTCTCTTCCGATATCGATCTGATCTTTGCCTGGCCGGAGCATGGCGCCACCCGCGGCGGCCGCCGCGAGCTGGATAACGCCCAGTTCTTTACCCGCCTGGGGCAGCGGCTTATCAAGGCGCTCGACCAGCCGACGCAGGACGGCTTTGTTTATCGGGTGGACATGCGCCTGCGGCCGTTTGGCGACAGCGGGCCGCTGGTGCTCAGCTTTGCGGCGCTGGAAGATTATTACCAGGAGCAGGGGCGGGACTGGGAACGCTACGCGATGGTGAAAGCGCGGATCATGGGCGATAACGACGGCGCCTACGCCAGCGAACTGCGCGCGATGCTTCGCCCCTTCGTCTTCCGCCGCTATATCGACTTCAGCGTGATCCAGTCGCTGCGTAACATGAAAGGCATGATCGCCCGTGAAGTGCGGCGTCGCGGGCTGAAAGACAACATCAAGCTCGGCGCCGGCGGCATTCGTGAAATTGAATTTATCGTTCAGGTCTTTCAGCTGATCCGCGGCGGTCGCGAACCTGCGCTGCAGCAGCGCGCGCTATTGCCGACACTGGCGGCGATTGATGAGCTGCATCTGCTGCCGGAAGGCGACGCGACGCTGCTGCGCGCGGCCTATCTGTTCCTGCGCCGGCTGGAAAACCTGCTGCAAAGTATCAACGATGAACAGACCCAGACCCTGCCACAGGATGAACTGAACCGCGCCAGACTGGCGTGGGGGATGCATACCGATGACTGGGAGACGCTGAGCGCGCAGCTGGCGAACCATATGGCCAACGTACGGCGGGTGTTTAATGAACTGATCGGCGATGACGAGGCTCAGTCGCCAGATGAGCAGCTGGCCGAGTACTGGCGCGAGCTGTGGCAGGATGCGCTGGAAGAAGATGACGCCAGTCCGGCGCTGGCGCATTTAAACGACGCCGACCGCCGCAGCGTGCTGGCGCTGATTGCCGATTTCCGCAAAGAGCTGGATCGGCGCACCATCGGCCCGCGCGGCCGCCAGGTGCTGGATCAGCTGATGCCGCATCTGTTGAGCGAAATCTGCTCGCGCGCCGATGCGCCGCTGCCTCTGGCGCGGATCACGCCGCTGTTGACCGGGATCGTCACCCGCACCACCTATCTTGAACTGCTGAGCGAATTCCCCGGCGCGCTGAAACACCTGATTACGCTCTGCGCGGCATCGCCGATGGTCGCCAGCCAGCTGGCGCGCCACCCGCTGCTGCTGGATGAGCTGCTGGATCCCAACACCCTCTATCAGCCGACGGCGACCGATGCCTATCGCGACGAGCTGCGTCAGTATCTGCTGCGGGTGCCGGAAGAGGATGAAGAGCAGCAGCTGGAGGCGTTGCGCCAGTTCAAGCAGGCGCAGCAGCTGCATATCGCGGCGGCGGATATCGCCGGCACCCTGCCGGTGATGAAGGTCAGCGATCATTTAACCTGGCTTGCCGAAGCGATCCTCGACGCGGTGGTGCAGCAGGCATGGGGGCAGATGGTGGCTCGCTACGGCCTGCCGACCCACCTGCACGATCGCCAGGGGCGCGGCTTCGCCGTCGTCGGCTACGGCAAGCTCGGCGGTTGGGAGCTGGGCTACAGCTCCGATCTCGACCTGGTGTTCCTCCATGACTGCCCGGCGGAGGTGATGACCGACGGCGAGCGGGAGATTGACGGCCGTCAGTTCTACCTGCGGCTGGCCCAGCGGATCATGCATCTGTTCAGCACCCGCACCTCGTCCGGTATTCTCTACGAAGTGGACGCCCGGCTGCGCCCTTCCGGCGCGGCGGGGATGCTGGTTACCACCGCTGACGCGTTTGCCGACTATCAGCAGAACGAGGCCTGGACGTGGGAGCATCAGGCGCTGGTGCGCGCCCGCGTGGTCTATGGCGACCCGGCGTTGCAGGCGCGCTTTGACGCCATTCGTCGCGATATCCTGACCACCCCGCGGGAGGGCGCAACCCTGCAGACCGAGGTTCGCGAGATGCGCGAGAAGATGCGCGCCCACCTCGGCAACAAGCATCCCAATCGTTTTGATATCAAAGCCGATGCCGGCGGGATCACGGATATTGAATTTATTACCCAGTATCTGGTCCTACGCTATGCCAGCGACAAGCCGAAGCTGACCCGCTGGTCTGATAATGTGCGTATTCTCGAGCTGCTGGCGCAGAACGACATCATGGACGAAGAGGAAGCGCGCGCCTTAACGCACGCGTACACCACCTTGCGTGACGCGCTCCATCACCTGGCCCTGCAGGAGCTGCCGGGACACGTGGCGCCAGAGGCCTTCAGCCGGGAGCGCGAGCAGGTCAGCGCCAGCTGGCAGAAATGGCTGATGGCTTAACTATAAAATCGGGTGTGCTATTATCGCGCGCAAAGTTTGCGTCTCGCAGGAGAGAGTCATGAAAGTAACGCTGCCGGAGTTTGAACGTGCAGGAGTGTTGGTGGTGGGTGATGTGATGCTGGACCGCTACTGGTACGGCCCCACCAGTCGTATTTCCCCGGAAGCCCCGGTGCCGGTGGTGAAGGTGGAAAATATCGAAGAACGTCCTGGCGGCGCGGCAAACGTAGCGATGAACATTGCCTCGCTGGGGGCAACCTCGCGCCTGGTGGGATTGACCGGGATTGATGACGCCGCCCGCGCGCTGAGCCAGGCGCTGGCCAACGTCAATGTGAAGTGCGACTTCGTCTCCGTCCCGACTCACCCGACTATCACCAAGCTGCGGGTGCTGTCGCGCAATCAACAGCTGATCCGCCTCGACTTTGAAGAGGGCTTCTCCGGCGTCGATCCGCAGCCGATGCACGAGCGCATTCAGCAGGCGCTGGGCTCTATTGGCGCGCTGGTCCTTTCGGACTATGCCAAAGGGGCGCTGACCAGCGTCCAGACCATGATCCGACTCGCACGCGAAGCGGGCGTGCCGGTGCTGATCGATCCGAAAGGCACCGATTTCGAACGCTATCGCGGCGCGACGTTGCTCACCCCGAACCTCTCTGAGTTTGAAGCGGTGGTGGGCAAGTGCCAGGATGAAGCGCAGATCGTTGAGCGCGGCATGAAGCTCATCGCCGAATTCGAACTGTCGGCGCTGCTGGTGACGCGCTCTGAGCAGGGGATGACGCTGCTGCAGCCGGGGCGTCCGCCGCTGCATATGCCGACCCAGGCCCAGGAAGTGTACGACGTGACCGGCGCCGGCGACACGGTGATTGGCGTGCTGGCGGCGACCCTGGCGTCCGGCAACACCCTGGAAGAGGCCTGCTATTTCGCTAACGCCGCGGCGGGCGTGGTGGTCGGTAAGCTGGGTACATCCACCGTTTCCCCTGTCGAGCTGGAAAACGCGGTCCGCGGCCGGGCTGAGACCGGCTTTGGCGTGATGAGCGAAGAGGAGCTCAAACAGGCGGTTGCGGCGGCGCGCAAGCGCGGCGAGAAAGTGGTGATGACCAACGGCGTCTTCGACATTCTGCATGCCGGTCATGTCTCCTATCTGGCGAATGCGCGCAAGCTGGGCGACCGTCTGATCGTGGCGGTCAACAGCGATGCCTCCACCAAACGTCTGAAAGGCGAAACCCGCCCGGTGAACCCGCTGGAACAGCGGATGATCGTGCTGGGGGCGCTGGAAGCCGTCGACTGGGTGGTCTCCTTCGAAGAAGATACTCCGCAGCGCCTGATCGCTGGCATCCTGCCGGATCTGCTGGTCAAGGGCGGCGACTACAAACCGGAGCAGATCGCCGGCAGCGAAGAGGTCTGGGCGAACGGTGGCGAAGTGCTGGTGCTCAACTTTGAAGATGGCTGCTCAACTACCAATATTATTAAGAAAATACAAAAAGATAGCGACAAATAAGCTTTTCGCTATTCACCGGTTTGTACGGTGAAGCATCACGGCCTGCGATAGACGTATCGCGGGCCGTTTTTATTTAATCATGTGGAAAATGATTTAGCGCAATAAATAATCATGTTAAGCGCATTTTTCGTACAAATCGCGTTAAGGTAAGCGTAAATACTGAAGTGAGTAAAAGGCATATGACTTATCAGAACATCCACCGCTGAAGGAGTATGCGCATGAACCATAACGATATGTATTCAATGAAGAATTTTGATTTTTTGGCGCGGAGTTTCGCCAGAATGCACGCCCAGGGCCAGCCAGTTGATCTTCAGGCCATTGTCGGCAATATGGATGAAGAACATCGTGAATGGTTTTGCCAGCGCTATGAACTGTACTGTCGCCAGGTGAGTAGTCAGGCGGAAGCCGCCCATTAAGCCAAACGCAAAACGGGCCCCCAGGGGCCCGTTTTTTACTGCTGCTCTTCGCTGCCCGGCGTCGCCGCCGGGCGGTTTTCGAGGTCATTCAGGCGCTGCTCCAGCAGCGCCAGTTTTTCCCGGGTCCGCAGCAGCACCTGAGTCTGCACGTCAAACTCTTCGCGGCTAACCAGATCCAGACGGGTCAGCTGCGACTGCAGCGCCTGGCGGATTTTCTTCTCAACATCCTCACCCAGATCGCGAAGTCCTTTTGGCATCGACTCATGGACCTGGCGGGCGATTTGTTCAATTTTTTTCGGGTCAATCATGGTGGTTTCCTGCTCGGGTCGGATGATTGATCATTGTAGTGCGAACCAGGCCGCCTATAAACCAGAAATGTTTGAAGCTTATGCATTGCCGAGGATAGTCAATAGCGTTATAGTTATCTCGCTTATTCTCAGGGCGGGGCGAAATTCCCCACCGGCGGTAAATCAACCATGGCGTTGAAAGCCCGCGAGCGCTTCCCGTGACTACGGGAAGGTCAGCAGATCCGGTGTAATTCCGGGGCCGACGGTTAAAGTCCGGATGGGAGAGAGTAACGGCACAGTCGGGCCTAGGCCCGCTCGCGTTGACTTTTGCCGCTAAACCGGCGCTCCTAAGACTGCCCTGATTCTGGTAACCATAATTTTAATGAGGTTTTTTTACCATGAATCAGACGCTCCTTTCTTCTTTTGGTACCGCTTTTGAACGTGTGGAACACGCTTTGGACGCCCTGCGCGAAGGCCGCGGCGTGATGGTGCTTGATGATGAAGACCGTGAAAACGAAGGCGATATGATCTTCGCCGCCGAAACCATGACCGTTGAGCAGATGGCGCTGACCATTCGTCACGGCAGCGGCATTGTGTGCCTGTGCCTGACCGAAGATCGCCGCAAACAGCTGGATCTGCCGATGATGGTAGAGAACAACACCAGCGCCTACGGCACCGGCTTCACCGTGACCATCGAAGCGGCCGAAGGTGTGACCACCGGCGTCTCCGCTGCCGACCGCGTGACCACCGTCCGCGCGGCCATCGCCGACGGCGCGAAACCTTCCGATCTCAACCGTCCAGGTCACGTCTTCCCGCTGCGTGCGCAGCCGGGCGGCGTACTGACCCGCGGCGGCCACACTGAAGCCACTATCGACCTCGTGACCCTGGCTGGCTTTAAACCGGCAGGCGTGCTGTGCGAGCTGACCAATGACGATGGCACCATGGCCCGCGCGCCGGAGTGCATCAAGTTCGCTCAGCAGCACAATATGGCGGTAGTCACGATTGAAGATCTGGTGGCCTATCGTCGCGAACATGAGCGTAAAGCCAGCTAAATAGCGGTTCGCTACGCCCAAGCACAGCCCACTTGTTAGTGGGCTGTGTTGTTTCTGCGCTTTAACCGATGCCCATCGTCTGGAGTACCACCAGGCTCAGCCCCATGACCGACATCCCGCACAGGACGCCGTAGCTTGGATTGCTTTGCGGATCGATCTCTTTCGCCAGCGGCATCAGTTCATCGACCGACAGCGCCACCATAATCCCGGCGACGGCAGCCATGATCGCGCCCATCACCAGCGGCGAGACCAGGCTCCCCAGAATCAACCACGCCAGCACGCCGCCCAAAATTTCCGCCATGCCGGAAAGCCCGGCCCAGAGCACCGCTTTGCTGCGCGAGCCGGTGGCGGCATACACCGGTCCGGCAACCGCCAGTCCTTCCGGAATATTGTGCAGGGCGACGGCAAGGGCGACGCCCATGCCAAGCTCGAGGTTGTTGCTGGCCGTGACATAGGTGGCGATCCCTTCCGGAAAGTTATGCAGGCTGATCCCCAGCGTCAGAAGAATAGCGGTGCGGCGTAAGTTGCGCGGGCGCGGCATGGCGGGAATCATCAGATCCTGCGGGTGGGCGTGCGGCAGCAGGCGGTCAAGGCCAAAGTAACCCAGCAGGCCGACAACAAACATTCCGTAGCCGAGCAGCGGCGACATGCCCTCGGCGGCCAGCGCGGCAGGCAGCATTTCCATCAACGAAATTAATAGCATAATCCCGGCGGCAAAGCCGAGGGAGAAGCCAAGCAGGCGGTTAGAGGGTTTCTGGCCAATCACGCCGAATATGGCGCCAATGAAGGTTGCGCTACCGGCTAACAGCGTCAATATTAAGGGTGATGACATCGCTTCTCTCCCTGTGAAAATAATTACATACGAGTATATTGCCTGAGGATGCGCGTACGGGACACGTCCCTTTACCGCGAATTACATTCAAATTTTCTGACGATCATCATCATGGTTATCTGAGTTTATCCTGGCGCAAAAGCGCGTAATGTGAGCACATCACATTGACACCCTAAGGATATCATCATGTCCCGTACCCGAATGCCCGCGTTGTTTCTCGGCCATGGCAGCCCAATGAACGTGCTGGAAGACAACCGTTATACCCGCGCCTGGGCTCAACTGGGCGAAACCCTGCCGCGTCCGAAAGCGATCGTGGTGGTCTCTGCGCACTGGTTTACGCGCGGTACGGGCGTAACGGCGATGGAGGCGCCGAAGACCATTCATGACTTCGGCGGTTTTCCGCAGGCGCTGTATGACACGCATTATCCGGCGCCGGGCTCTCCGGCGCTGGCGCAACGGCTGGTGGAGCTGCTCTCGCCGGTGCCGGTCACCCTCGATACAGAAGCCTGGGGATTTGACCATGGCTCGTGGGGCGTGCTGATTAAAATGTATCCGCAGGCGGATATCCCGATGGTTCAGTTGAGCATCGACAGCACCAAACCGCCGGCCTGGCATCTCGAAATGGGGCGGAAGCTGGCCTCGCTGCGTGATGAAGGCATTATGCTGGTGGCCAGCGGCAACGTGGTGCATAACCTGCGCACCGCCCGCTGGCATGGCGAGAACACGCCGTACCCTTGGGCAGAGTCCTTCAATAACTACGTGAAGGCGAATCTGCAATGGCAGGGGCTGGACGAGCAGCACCCGCTGGTTAACTACCTGGCACACGAAGGGGGCTCGCTCTCCAACCCGACGGCGGAGCATTTCCTGCCGCTGCTGTATGTCCTGGGGACGTGGGATGGCGTTGAGGCGATGACGATCCCAGTCGATGGCATCGAGATGGGCTCGCTGAGCATGCTGTCGGTGTTGGTTGGCGCCTGATGATAGCGCGCTCCGGCGGCATTTACCGTCGCCGGAGCGCGGCATTATTCGACGAAAATGTGCGGATAGAAGCGCGACAGATCCTGGGTGATCAGCGCCCGGTCTTCGCGAATACCGATCCCTGCAGGCTGGTCGTTGATGAGCCAGCTGCCAATCAGCGTATAGCTATCGCCAAACTTCGGCAGCGGGTAAAACGCCTGCACGATGGTGCCTTCTTCCCCGTACGGGCCTTCTACTGCCTCCACCACTTTGCCATTTTCAACGATCGACACGTTAGCGCCTTCGCGGGAGAAGATTGGCTTAATGACGTACTTCTCCATCTCCGGGTGAGCATCTTCGCTGAAGTAGGCCGCCAGCAGATTAGGGTGATTGGGGAACATCTCCCACAGCATCGGCAGCAGCGCCTTGTTGGAGATAATGCTTTTCCACGCCGGCTCCAGCCAGCGGACGCCAGCGTCTTCCAGCTTGGTGGAGAACATCTCCCGCAGCATAAACTCCCACGGATAGAGCTTGAACAGATTGCCAATCACCTGATCCTGCAGATCGGTAAACTGGCCTTTTTCGCCCAGGCCGATATCTTCAACGTAGAGGAATTCCGTCGCCAGCCCCGCTTCAGCGGCGCAGTCCTGCAGATACTGCACGGTACCGCGATCTTCAACGGTATCGCGGCAGCAGGCCATATGCAGCAGCTGAAAGCCAAACTGCTCGCGCAGCTCGCCGAAGCGATCGATCAGCTTTTCCTGCAAACTGTTGAACTGGTCGCTGCCCGCCGGCAGCTTGCCGGCGTTGAGCTGATCTTCCAGCCAGATCCACTGGAAGAAGGCCGCTTCATACAGCGAGGTCGGGGTGTCGGCATTGTTCTCCAACAGCTTCGGTTCGCCGACGCCATCCCAGGCCAGGTCGAGACGTGAGTAGAGCGACGGCTGGTTGGTTTTCCACGACTGGCGCACAAAACCCCAGGTGTGTTTAGGGATGCGGAATTTGGTCATCAGCTCATCGCTGGCGATCACTTTTTCCACCACCTGGAGGCACATCTGATGTAGCTCAGCGGTGACCGCTTCCAGCTTTTCCACCTGCGCGAGGGTCAGCTTGTAATACGCCTCTTCGCTCCAGTAGGGCTCGCCGTACATGGTATGGAAGTTGAAACCGTACTCGGTCGCTTTCTCGCGCCAGTCCGGGCGCTCGGTAATACTGACTCTTTCCATGTTGCTTAGCCGCCCATTGAGCGAGAAGAGGACGTTGAGCCTGCGGCGCTACGCTGCATGGTCGACTGTTTCGCTACCGACTCGCCAAAGCCGCCGCGGGTGACGGCGGTGGTGGTGGCTGGCTTCGGCGCCATCGCGGTTTTCGGCACATTTATGGTGCGGCCCGGCTGGGCGGCGCCATAGCTCTTGCCGCTGGCGTCAGTGTACTGACCGTAGGCCGGGCTGGCCGGATTTTTCGAGCTGAACAGCGGCTGCTGTTGCGCCATGCCGCCGCCCATCAGGCGGCCCATCATGTAGCCGGCCATCAGCGGCATCCAGAAGCTGCCGCTGCTTTGCGCCTGCGCCTGGTTTTCCGGGGCGACGCCCGCCTGGGCTGGCGTCTGCTGGCACTGGCCTTCGCCAAACTCGGCGACGCAGTCTTCGCGGGTGGCATACTTCGGCGCAGTGCGCTCTGCCTCTTTTACCGCGTTGGTGTAGGCCGTGGTGCATTCGGCTGCTTTGCCCGGGTTGGCGGCGGAGCAGTCATCGGCGTTCTGGTACAGCGACACCGTTTCGTCGCTTTTTTCACAACCGGCGAGCATAAAGACCGCGGTAACGGCCAGCGCGACCGGCGTCAGATGGCGTGCGCTCCAGCTTTTGCGGAACGACGAATGATTAATATTTTTTGTCCGTTTCATATTTGTCTTCCAGGACCCAGTGGTATGGCGTGTGTTAACGCTCAGGATAGAGGATGAGTGGTGGAAAATGAAGCGAAGAGGGGCGCTAAGCGGGGGATCTTTACGTTGCCTTACGTTTAACGCATCGCCTGTCCGACGGACAGGCGATGCGCATCACAGTATGAGAATTACTGACGGAACGGATTGCTGCCGCTGCTCTGGGTGGTCCGTGCGGACACCGGCTTCACCGCCGCGGTAGTGTTGCCGTAGCCATCAGCGGTGGCATCCTGTTGCGGATTTTCCGGCGCGACGCTATCTGCGGAGGTGGAGATGGGTTTACCCAGCGTGTTGTTCAGGGCGACCAGATCCTGCTCGTTCAGGGTACCTAACGCCGATTTAATGTTCAGCTCGTTGATCAGGTAGTTGTAGCGCGCATTCGAGAGCTGCTGCTTAGCGTTATACAGCGTAGTGGTGGCGTCGAGGACGTCAACGATAGTACGCGTACCCACCGAGTAGCCTGCTTCCATGGCATCCAGGGAGCTTTGCGCGGAGACCACCGCCTGTTTGTAGGCGTTGATGCTGCTGATGGAGGCGTTCACGTTGTTAAACGATGAACGCACAGTCTGCACGACGCTGCGGTGGGCGCTTTCCAGCTGCTCGCTGGCGCCAACGAAGTTGTATTGTGCCTGCTTGACCTGCGAGGTCACCGCGCCGCCCTGGTACAGTGGCAGAGAGAAGTTCAGGCCGATTTGGTTCTGCCCGTTATCACTGTCGTTGTAGGCGAGCGGGGTATTGGTTTTCGAACCGTTGTAACGCGTATTCGAGACCCCGGTAGAGGCGGAAAGGTTCAGGGTCGGCAAATGGCCGTCCTGCGCCTGACGAATCTGCTCGCGGGCCAGGTCCTGGCTCAGACGCGCCTGCAGCAGCGACAGGTTGCGGTTCTCCGCTTCCTTCAGCAGGGCGTTGACCGCCTGCGGCTTGTTGGTTTTAAAGCCGTTCACGTTCAGGGAGGCCAGCTCCGGATAGTAATTACCGGTGACCTGACGCAGTCCTTCGACGGCGTTGTCGAGATCGTTACGCGCGGTGACTTCGTTCGCCAGCACGGCATCGTATTGTGAACGGGCGTTCTGTACGTCGGTGATCGCCACCAGGCCTACGTTAAAGCGCTGCGTGGTTTGATCCAACTGGCGGTAAATAGCCTGTTTCTGCGCTTCGGTATAGGAGAGCGTGTCGATGGCGGCCAGCACTTTAAAATAGGCCGTCGCGGTATTCAGAATCAGTGTTTGCTGATCGGTCTGATACGTGACATCCTGAATCCCTGCCGTTTTTTCCTGCAGCGTCAGGGCGCGCCATTTCGACATATCAAACAGAACCTGCGTTAACTGCAGCGAACCGCTGGTGACGTTAGAGTTGACGCCGTTGCTGTCGCGATAGCCATTGGTATAGGTATAATCCGCTCCCAGCCCAAGCTGAGGCAGTAATGGACTGCGCGCTTCGTTGATCTTTTCGAACGCGGCGTCACGATCGGCTGCCGATTTACGCAGATCGGGGTTGCTGATGCGTGCCTGCTGGTAAACCTGAAGCAGGTTTTCCGCCTGGCTCATGGCGCTGAACCCGGTCAGGCTCAGGCCGATAAGAATGGGGAGCAATTTCTTCATTTGCATTCCTTGTTGTGAAGCATTTAGCGCTGGTCTAATTCTAAGAAAAATTCCGCTGATTGTATCGATTCTGCCGCCGTAAAAAGTTGGCGTTACGTGCCATCCGGCGGTAATTTGCACCAATCTAACATACGGACCGTAAAACGGTAGCCAAACGGTTTGGAAATCCCTAATTTCAGATTCGCAGGACATGACAATGAGCAAACCCACGCAGCAGGGAATTACCTTCTCCAAAAATGATGTAGAAATTATTGCACGCGAAACGCTATATCGTGGTTTTTTTTCGCTCGATTTATACCGTTTTCGCCACCGCCTGTTTAACGGCGGCATGAGTGGCGAAATCACCCGTGAAATTTTTGAGCGCGGGCACGCCGCCGTCTTGCTACCCTTTGACCCGGTGCGCGACGAAGTGGTGCTGGTCGAACAAATCCGTATCGCCGCCTATGATACCAGCGAGAGCCCGTGGCTGCTGGAGATGGTCGCCGGCATGATTGAAGCGGGTGAAACGGTGGAAGATGTTGCCCGTCGGGAAGCGCTGGAGGAGGCCGGGCTTGAAGTTGGGCGGACGAAACCAATATTAAGCTATCTGGCCAGTCCCGGCGGCACCAGCGAACGGTTATCGATCCTGGTGGGAGAAGTTGATGCATCGACGGCAAAAGGCATTCACGGCCTGGCCGAGGAAAACGAGGATATTCGGGTGCATGTGGTGAGTCGGGAGCAGGCTTACCAGTGGGTAGAAGAGGGGAAAATCGACAACGCAGCCTCTGTCATCGCCTTGCAATGGCTGCAATTGCATTATCACAATTTACGAAATGAGTGGACAAAATGAAGCGTTATACACCTGACTTCCCTGAGATGATGCGCCTGTGCGAGACCAATTTCGCGCAGTTGCGCCGCCTGTTGCCGCGAACGGATGCAGCGGGTGAGAAGGTAAGCTATCAGGTGGGAAGCGCGCAGTATCGGTTAACGATAGTTGAATCGACCCGCTACACTACTCTGGTGGCAATAGAGCAGACTCTGCCTGCAGTGAGCTACTGGAGCCTGCCATCGATGACCGTCCGCCTCTACCATGACGCCATGGTGGCCGAAGTGTGTTCGAGTCAGCAGATCTTTCGCTTCAAAGCGCGATATGATTATCCTAATAAAAAGTTGCATCAACGCGACGAAAAGCATCAAATTAACCAGTTTTTGGCCGACTGGCTGCGTTACTGTTTAGCACATGGAGCGATGGCGATTCCGGTTTGTTAGCGTCGTTAAACCTAAGGACACCATTTGGAAAGCCTGTTAAACCTACCTCTGGCTGGTGAGGCCAGAGTCAGGATATTACAAATTACTGATACTCACCTGTTTGCTGAAAAGCATGAGACGTTGTTAGGCATCAATACCTGGGATAGCTATCAGGCCGTACTGTCGGCCATTCATGCCTCACAGCGTCCATGCGATCTGATTGTCGCAACAGGCGATCTGGCGCAGGACCACTCCTCCGCGGCCTATCAGCATTTTGCTGAGGGCATCGCGAGTTTTGCTGCACCCTGCGTCTGGCTACCGGGCAACCATGATTTCCAGCCGGCGATGTACAGCACCCTGCAGGAGGCGGGCATTTCCCCTGCCAAGCGCGTGTTTCTCGGCGATCGCTGGCAGA
Organism: Klebsiella sp. 4_1_44FAA; assembly: GCF_000238715.1. Lineage (NCBI taxonomy): Bacteria > Pseudomonadati > Pseudomonadota > Gammaproteobacteria > Enterobacterales > Enterobacteriaceae > Klebsiella > Klebsiella sp. 4_1_44FAA. The sequence continues at coordinate 508,018 of NZ_JH414800.1, read as the reverse complement.
TCCTGCTGCTCGACAGCCAGGTGTTTGGCGTTCCCCATGGCGAGCTGAGCGACTTCCAGCTGGAGTGGCTCGAACATAAGCTGGCGGAGGCGCCGGAGCGCTATACCTTACTCCTGCTGCACCATCATCCGCTGCCGGCCGGCTGCAGCTGGCTGGATCAGCATAGTCTGCGCAACGCCGGCGCGCTGGACAGCGCGTTGAGCGCCTGGCCGCGGGTGAAGCATCTTTTGTGCGGCCATATTCATCAGGAACTGGATCTCGACTGGAATGGCCGGCGCATGATGGCGACGCCGTCGACCTGCGTCCAGTTTAAACCGCACTGTGCCAATTTCACTCTGGATACGGTGTCACCGGGCTGGCGCTGGCTGGAGCTTCACCCTGACGGGACGCTGACCACCGAAGTGTGCCGCCTGGAAGGCGCCGCGTTTCATCCGGATATTGCTTCAGAAGGCTACTGATGGCGACGCTCCTTTATCTGCACGGCTTTAACAGCTCTCCGCGCTCGGCGAAGGCGACGGCGTTAAAAACCTGGCTGGCGCAGCACTATCCTGAGATCACCATGGTGGTGCCGGAGTTGCCGCCTTACCCGGCGGAAACGGCGGAGCTGTTGGAGTCCATCGTGCTGGAGCACGGCGGCGAGCCGCTGGGGGTCGTAGGGTCGTCGCTGGGCGGCTACTACGCGACCTGGCTTTCGCAGTGCTTTATGCTGCCGGCGGTGGTGGTTAACCCGGCGGTGCGGCCGTTTGAACTACTAAACAATTTTCTCGGCCACAATGAGAATCCATACACCGGGCAGCAATATGTGCTAGAGTCTCGCCATATTTACGATCTCAAAGTCATGCAAATCGACCCGCTCGAAGCGCCGGATTTACTCTGGCTGCTACAGCAGACCGGGGATGAAGTGCTTGATTACCGCCAGGCCGTTCATTACTACGCCTCTTGCCGGCAGACGGTAGAGGAGGGCGGTAATCACGCATTTGTCGGCTTTGACGATCATTTCACTCAGATTATCGAATTTCTCGGCCTGCGCTAAACGGCCCTGAACGACCTACGAATACACACCATGACGCAATCTTCATATAATGCTGATGCCATTGAGGTACTCACCGGGCTAGAGCCGGTGCGCCGCCGTCCGGGCATGTATACCGACACCACTCGTCCTAACCATCTTGGTCAGGAAGTTATTGATAACAGTGTGGATGAAGCGCTGGCAGGCCACGCCAAACGCGTGGAAGTTATCCTTCATGCCGACCAGTCCCTGGAGGTCATTGACGATGGTCGTGGGATGCCGGTCGACATCCACCCGGAAGAGGGCGTGCCGGCGGTTGAGCTGATCCTCTGCCGGCTGCATGCGGGCGGTAAGTTTTCCAATAAAAACTATCAGTTTTCCGGCGGCCTGCACGGGGTGGGGATCTCGGTGGTCAACGCCCTGTCAAAACGCGTGGAGGTCAACGTGCGTCGCGACGGTCAGGTCTACAGCATCGCCTTTGAAAATGGTGAAAAAGTGGAAGACCTGCACGTCACCGGCACCTGCGGCAAACGCAATACCGGGACCAGCGTCCATTTCTGGCCGGACGAAAGCTTCTTCGACAGCCCGCGCTTTTCCGTTTCACGTCTGACCCACCTGTTAAAAGCGAAAGCGGTGCTGTGCCCGGGCGTGGAAATTGTTTTCCGCGACCAGGTGAACAACAGCGAGCAGAGCTGGTGCTATGCCGATGGCCTGAACGATTACCTGAGCGAAGCGGTGAACGGCCTGCCGCTGCTGCCGGAAAAACCNTTCGTCGGCGCCTTCTCCGGCGAGACGGAGGCGGTGGACTGGGCGCTGCTGTGGCTGCCGGAAGGCGGCGAACTGCTGACCGAAAGCTACGTGAACCTGATCCCGACTATGCAGGGCGGGACGCACGTTAATGGCCTGCGTCAGGGGCTGCTGGACGCGATGCGTGAGTTCTGCGAGTACCGTAATATCCTGCCGCGCGGCGTGAAGCTGTCAGCGGAAGATATCTGGGATCGCTGCGCCTACGTGCTGTCGGTGAAGATGCAGGATCCGCAGTTCGCCGGGCAAACCAAAGAGCGCCTGTCGTCGCGCCAGTGCGCGGCGTTCGTCTCCGGCGTGGTGAAGGACGCCTTCAGCCTGTGGCTGAATCAGAACGTGCAGGCCGCGGAGCTGCTGGCGGAGATGGCCATCTCCAGCGCCCAGCGCCGTCTGCGCGCGGCCAAAAAAGTGGTGCGCAAAAAGCTGACCAGCGGTCCGGCGCTGCCGGGTAAGCTGGCGGACTGTACCGCCCAGGATCTGAACCGTACCGAGCTGTTCCTTGTCGAAGGAGATTCGGCGGGCGGCTCAGCCAAGCAGGCGCGCGATCGCGAATATCAGGCGATCATGCCGCTGAAGGGCAAGATCCTTAATACCTGGGAAGTCTCCTCCGATGAAGTGTTAGCTTCGCAAGAAGTGCACGACATTTCGGTGGCGATTGGTATTGACCCGGACAGCGATGATTTAAGCCAGCTGCGCTACGGTAAAATTTGTATTCTGGCGGATGCGGACTCCGATGGTCTGCACATTGCCACCCTGCTGTGCGCGCTGTTCGTAAGACATTTCCGTACCCTCGTGAAAGAGGGGCACGTCTATGTGGCGCTACCGCCGCTGTACCGTATCGACCTCGGTAAAGAGGTTTACTACGCGCTAACGGAAGAAGAAAAAACCGGCGTGCTGGAGCAGCTAAAGCGCAAGAAGGGCAAGCCAAACGTCCAGCGCTTTAAAGGGCTCGGTGAGATGAACCCGATGCAGCTGCGCGAAACCACCCTTGACCCGAATACCCGCCGCCTGGTGCAGCTGGTGATCAGCGATGAGGACGAGCAGCAGACCACGGCGATAATGGATATGCTGCTGGCCAAAAAGCGTTCGGAAGATCGTCGCAACTGGCTGCAGGAGAAGGGCGATATGGCGGATCTGGAAGTGTAAGTCTGTACGCTGCGCCAGACGTAAAAGGGAGCCTCAGGCTCCCTTTTTCATGGCATTACTGAGTCGGCGGACTTAAACGCCGGCCTGCAGAATACGGATGGTGGTCTCCAGCACATCGCCTTTGACCGCTTCCGACCAGGCTTTCATGTGCGGGGTTTGCAGGTGTGCTTCAAGATGCGCGACGCTTTCCCACTGCTCGACCATGACGATAGAGTCGGGCGCCGTGGTCTGGAAGCTGACGCCGGCGGCATGATCCACCATAGGCGCATAGCCGTGGCAGCCGGCCTCCTGCAAAACGGTCGGAATAATTTTCGCGAACTGATCGAGAACCGCCTGGCGGTGGTGCTGGCCCGGGCGGGTACGGATTTCTGCAATCACTGTTAACATGGTTAACTCAACTCCTTCTGTGTGGATCTCGTCATACTCCAGGTTCGAATAACTCGAAATATGTAGAGCTAGACCTCTAGTTAACCAAAAATTTCCGCCAGATGCTTGCGATATTCTGCGATATACCGTGGGACATCAGGCATTTTAATCACGTCGTTGGCGATAAAGGTCGGCAATGCCTCCATGCCGAGGAACTGATTGGCTTTATGGAACGGCAGGTAAACGCCGTCAACGCCGACGCCGTGGAAGAACTGGTCCTGGTCGGTGAAGGCTTCCATCGGCGCGTTCCAGGTCAGAGAAAGCATATATTTTTTCCCCTGCACCAGGCCGCCGGAGCCATATTTTTTGCTGGCGTCGGAGCGGGTACGGCCATCGCTGGCGTACAGCGAGCCGTGGCCTTCGGTAAAGACGTCATCCATATATTTTTTCACCGTCCACGGAGCGCCCATCCACCAGCCCGGCATCTGCCAGATCACCACATCGGCCCACAGGAAATTCTGTACTTCTTCTTTTACGTCGTACTCGCTTTCGGCGCGAACGCTTTTAACATCGTGCCCGGCGTCGCGCAGATAACTCTCCGCGACCTCGGTCAGGGTGTCGTTCAGTTGACCATTAGAGTGCGCGAACTTTTTCGCCCCATTGATAATCAGGATGTTGCTCATTTTTTACCCTCATATATGAAAATTTGCCGACGATCTTACCCCGCGAAGCGGGGCAGTAAAATGAGCAAAATGTGCAAAGTCTTTTGCCAAATGAGCAATAATCTCGCTACCAGTACACGCGGGCCTCGAAGCCGCCGTCGCGCGCGTTGGCAAAATCAACCTGCATGCCGTGCAGCGAGGCGATGCGCCGGACGATCGACAAGCCCAGGCCGCTGCCCGGCGCCTCCTGCCCCGGCGGACGATAAAAACGCTCGCCAATGCGCGAGAGCGCCTGCGGGCTAATGCCTGGGCCGTTATCGCGCACCCGGAACTCGCGGGCGTTGAGCGTGATATCGACCTGGCTGCCGCGCGGGCTATAGCGTACGGCGTTATCCAGCAGATTGCGCACCAGCAGACTGAGCAGCAGCGGCTGGCCGGTGCGGACGATATGGCTGGCATTAAGATGCAGGCGCAGCTCAATCCCGGACTGCTGCGCCGGGTGATACATCTCCATCACTGCCGACTGCAGCAGATCGGCGATAGCGACCTGCTGCACATCATCCAGTTGGGCGAGCGAGTCCAGCCGCGACAGCGTCAGCAGCTGATCCACCAGTCGGGTGGCGCGATCGATCCCCTGGTGGAGCTGATCCAACGCTTTCTCACGCCCTTCGGGATCGTCCAGGGAGAGTTGGGCGACTTCGGTCTGTACCTTCAGCGCCGCCAGCGGGCTGCGTAGCTCATGGGCGGCATCAGAGGTAAACCGACGCTCGCGCAGCATGGCGTCGTGAGTGCGTCGGAACAGCTGATTCAGCGCTTCGACCAGCGGGCGAACTTCGGCGGGGATCTTCTCCACGCTGAGCGAATCCGCCGAGTCCGGCGCGCGCAGGCGCAGCGTGCGCGCCAGATTTTTCAATGGCGCCAGCTCGCGGCTTAACAGCACGATGAGCAGCACGAACATCAGCGGCAGGGCAACCATCCACGGGGTGAGCTGCGAGGTCACGATATCCATCGCCATTTCGCGCCGGTAATCCCACTCCTGGCCGACGGCGATGCGGTAGCGGCCGTCGGCGGTGGTTAACCACAGGAAACGCCACTCGTCATCGTCGTCACGCAGATAGCCATCGCTGAATCCCTCGCGCTGCGAATTCCACTGAATATCCTCTCCGTTCTCGCCGTCATTAAGCACCATTTTGCCGTCGCGGGTGAAGATGGCGAACGCCAGCGCGTCGTCGTCGATGTGCCCGTGGCGTACCTTTTTCTTTTCCCCGAGCAAGGCGGGCGGGGCGCGCAGTTCATCGAAATGCATGACGCTCAGGCGGCGAGCGAACAGCAGCTGCTGGGTATCGAACAGCTTATCCAGCTTTTTGCTGGTCTGCTGCCAGGCGATAACGCTGGCCATCCCCCAGGCGGCGGTGGTCAGTACGGCAAACAGCAGCGTCAGGCGCAGGCGCAGGCTCAGGCGGGCAAGTCGTTTCATGCGTCACCCAGGGTATAGCCGATGCCGTGGACGGTACGGATAAAGTCGCTGCCGAGCTTGCGGCGCAGATGATGGACGTGAACTTCCACGGCGTTGCTGGAGACCTCGTCGTCCCAGGTGTAGAGCTTTTCCTCGATAAGCTTACGCGGCAATACGCGCCCGGCGTTGCGCATAAGCAGTTCCAGCAGGGCGAACTCCTTCGGCTTCAGCGCCAGGCTTTCGCCGTCGAGGCTGGCGGTTAAGCGGTTCGGATCGAGGATCACCTTGCCGTGGCGCAGTTCGCTGCTGCTCTGGCCGTGCGCGCGGCGGATCAACGCTTCGAGGCGCGCTGCCACCTCAATCAGGGCGAAAGGTTTGCACAGGTAGTCATCGGCGCCCAGGCGCAGGCCCTCCACCCGCTGGCTGAGGGCATCGCGGGCGGTGAGGATCAGCACCGGCTCATGGCAGCCTTTATCGCGCCATTCGCGCAGAATATCGAGGCCATCGATGCCGGGTAGGGTGAGGTCAAGGATTGCGGCGTCGTAGGGGGCGCTGTATAAGGCATTTTTGCCCTCCAGCCCGGCGGTAAACCAGTCAATGCTAAAGCCCATTTTGCTCAGCCCGGCTTTGATGCCGTCGCCGATAAGCTTGTCATCTTCCACCAGTAATATGCGCATGTTTCCCTCCGACGATCCCGTTTCTTTGCGCAGTAAACCGCGTTGAAGCGGGTGATGTACAGCATTAAAATTTCTTTTTTCCGCTTAAGAAGTCGTTAAGTTTTGTCGGGCGTAATAGGAGCCATACCAACACAAAAGGGAGAATATAAGATGAAAAAAATTGCTGCGATGACCGCGATTATTGCTTTGGTTTCCATGCCGGTACTGGCCGCCGGGCAGGGAGGATTCACCGGACCGTCGACTACCACTACCACCCAGGCTGGCGGCTTCACCGGGCCGAGCGGCGCGGTGACCACCGTGGCGAACGCCAAGTCGCTGCGTGATGACACCTGGGTGACCCTGCGCGGTAAAATCGTCGAGCGCATCTCTGATGACCTGTATAAATTCCAGGATGCTTCCGGGGTGATCAATGTCGATATCGACCACAAGCGCTGGAACGGCGTGACCGTCGGCCCGCAGGACACAGTAGAAATTCAGGGGGAAGTCGATAAGGACTGGAACTCGGTAGAAATCGACGTTAAACAGATCCGTAAAATCGCGCCATAAGTCTCCGTCGGATAAGCGCAAGATCGGTCAGGAATCGCGATCCTCGCTCTGTCAGAGTATGTCGCGAGGAGGAGACGATGAACGATATTAAGGCCAGCCCGGCGTATGTCGGGCGCTTCCAGCGCGTCTGTAGGTACATTGCGCGCCATCTTGATGAGCCGCTGTCGCTGGAGACGCTGAGCGCGATAGCGCACAGTTCGCCTTACCATTTTCACCGGCAATTTAGCGCCTATACCGGCATTCCATTGTACCGGTATATTCAGTGGTTGCGTCTGCGACGCGCCTGTTGGCGCCTGGCGTTCAACCCCCGCGATAAAGTCATCGATATTGCCCTTGATGCCGGATTTCAGAATGCGGAGTCGTTCAGTCGTGCCTTCCGTACCGCGTTTGACCAAAGCCCGACCCAATTCCGTCAACAACCGGACTGGGCCGAGTGGCATCGACGCGTACCGAAACATACGCTACAGGAGCAAACGTCGATGGACGTCAACATTATTTCGTGCCCCTCCACCCGGATAGCCGTACTGCAACATCGCGGTAGCCCGGACCTTGTCAACGCCACCGCCGCGCGTTTATCGCCTGGCGTAAGACGAGCGGATTATCGCCCGTCGCCACCAGCGATACCTGGGGGATCGCCTGGGACGATCCGCAGACCACCCCGCAGGAGGCATTTCGTTTTGATATCTGCGGTACGGTCGATCGGCCGGTTGGTGAAAACGCCTTTGGCGTGATTAACGGCGAAATCCCCGGCGGACGCTGCGCCGTCGTGCGCCATCACGGCTCGCTGGACACGCTGGCGAACAGCGTTTGGTTTCTCTATCGCGACTGGTTACCCGCTTCAGGCGAGACGTTACGGGATTTTCCGGTGTACTTCCGTTACCTCAATTTTGTCCATGAGGTGGCTGAGCATGAACTGCAAACCGATATTTATCTGCCGCTGGCCTGATTAAGCGTGACGGAATCCTCAGCCGATCTCACGGCCTGTGACTCAGGGCGTGAGATCGGGTATTATCGCGGGTAGTTTTGCCGTCCGAACGGTCGGTACCCAGATTGAGGATCCACGATTAATGAGCGATATGGCAGAGCGCCTTGCGCTGCATGAATTTACGGAAAATGCTTACCTGAACTACTCCATGTACGTGATCATGGACAGGGCATTACCGTTTATTGGCGATGGCTTAAAACCGGTCCAGCGTCGCATCGTCTATGCGATGTCCGAGCTGGGGCTGAACGCCAGCGCGAAATTCAAAAAGTCCGCCCGCACCGTCGGCGACGTGTTGGGTAAATATCACCCGCACGGCGACAGCGCCTGCTATGAAGCGATGGTGCTGATGGCGCAGCCGTTCTCTTACCGCTATCCGCTGGTGGATGGTCAGGGAAACTGGGGGGCGCCGGACGATCCCAAATCTTTCGCCGCCATGCGTTACACCGAATCCCGCCTGTCGAAGTATGCCGAGCTGCTGCTCAGCGAGCTGGGGCAGGGGACGGTCGACTGGGTGCCAAACTTTGACGGCACGCTGCAGGAGCCGAAAATGCTGCCAGCGCGTCTGCCGAACATCCTGCTGAACGGCACCACCGGCATCGCGGTAGGCATGGCGACCGATATTCCTCCGCACAACCTGCGGGAAGTGGCCAAAGCGGCGATTACGCTGATTGAGCAGCCGAAAACCACCCTCGACGAACTGCTGGATATCGTACAGGGGCCGGATTTCCCGACCGAGGCGGAGATCATCACCTCGCGGGCGGAAATTCGCAAAATCTACCAGAACGGGCGCGGCTCAGTGCGCATGCGCGCGGTGTGGAGTAAAGAGGACGGCGCGGTGGTGATCAGCGCGCTGCCGCATCAGGTCTCCGGCGCCAAAGTGTTGGAGCAGATTGCGGCGCAGATGCGCAATAAAAAGCTGCCGATGGTTGACGATCTGCGCGACGAATCGGACCACGAAAACCCGACCCGTCTGGTGATTGTCCCGCGCTCCAACCGGGTGGATATGGAACAGGTGATGAACCACCTGTTCGCCACCACCGATCTGGAGAAGAGCTACCGCATCAACCTCAATATGATCGGCCTTGACGGCCGCCCGGCGGTGAAAAACCTGCTGGAGATCCTCAGCGAGTGGCTGGTGTTCCGTCGCGATACCGTGCGTCGCCGTCTAAACCATCGGTTAGAGAAAGTGCTGAAGCGCCTGCATATCCTCGAAGGTTTGCTGGTGGCGTTTCTTAATATCGATGAAGTGATTGAGATCATCCGCACTGAAGATGAACCGAAGCCGGCCCTGATGTCGCGCTTTGGCATCAGCGAAACCCAGGCGGAAGCGATTCTGGAATTAAAACTGCGCCACCTCGCCAAACTGGAAGAGATGAAGATCCGCGGCGAGCAGAGCGAGCTGGAAAAAGAGCGCGACCAGCTGCAGGCGATTCTGGCGTCTGAACGTAAGATGAACAACCTGCTGAAAAAAGAGTTGCAGGCCGATGCCGATGCCTTCGGCGACGACCGTCGCTCGCCGCTTCACGAGCGTGAAGAAGCGAAAGCGATGAGCGAACATGACATGCTGCCGTCTGAGCCGGTGACTATCGTTCTGTCGCAGATGGGCTGGGTGCGCAGCGCCAAAGGACACGACATTGACGCCCAGGGCTTGAGCTATAAGGCGGGCGACAGCTGGAAAGCCTCGGCGAAGGGCAAGAGCAACCAGCCGGTGGTGTTTATCGATACCACCGGACGCAGCTATGCCATCGATCCGATTACTCTGCCTTCCGCGCGTGGCCAGGGTGAACCGCTTACCGGCAAACTGACCCTGCCGCCGGGCGCGACCGTGGAGCATATGCTAATGGAAAGCGACGATCAGAAACTGCTGATGGCTTCCGACGCGGGCTACGGTTTCGTCTGTACCTTCAACGATCTGGTGGCGCGCAACCGTGCCGGTAAAGCGCTAATCACCCTGCCTGACAACGCGCACGTGATGCCGCCGCTGGTGATTGAGGATGAGTCCGATATGCTGCTGGCCATCACCGCCGCCGGGCGGATGCTGATGTTCCCGGTCAGCGATCTGCCGCAGCTGTCGAAAGGCAAGGGCAACAAAATTATCAGCATTCCGGCGGCGGAAGCCGCAGCCGGCCAGGACGGTCTGGCACATCTGTTTGTTCTGCCGCCGCAGAGTACGCTGACCATTCACGTCGGCAAACGGAAGATCAAACTGCGTCCGGAAGAGCTGCAAAAAGTCACCGGCGAGCGCGGCCGCCGCGGTTCGCTGATGCGCGGGCTGCAGAAAATTGACCGCGTGGAAATTGACTCGCCGCGTCGTGCCGCGGCAGGCGATAGCGAAGAGTAAGCGCGTCTCCTCCCGTCTTTGACGGGAGGAGACGAAAAAATGCCGCAAAATCGTTGTTTATTCAGGCGTTGCGATTAACAATGTCCATCATCAGGGACCCAGGAAGAACGGTCCCGGCCTGCGCAGAACTTGTGAGCCTGCCTTCTGCCAGCAGCGAATAATTCTAAGCGGTTTGGGTTTTAGAGGTAGCTATGCTATTCATTTTTCGAGTAATTTTCGTGGTCATTTATTGCATCGTAGTGTGCGTACTTGGCTGTCTGTACTGCTTGTTCAGCCCACGTAATCCAAAACACGTTGCCACTTTCGGCCATCTGTTTGGCCGTTTATCTCCGGTATTTGGCCTCAAGGTAGAGCTACGCAAACCCGCCGACGCGGAAAGCTATGGCAACGCGATCTACATCGCTAACCACCAGAACAACTATGATATGGTGACGGCGTCGAATATCGTGCAGGCTCCGACGGTCACCGTAGGTAAAAAGAGCCTGCTGTGGATCCCGTTCTTTGGCCAACTGTACTGGCTGACGGGCAATTTGCTGATTGACCGTAATAACCGAACCAAAGCGCACGGCACTATTGCCGAAGTCGTCAACGCTTTTAAAAAGCGTAAAATTTCGTTCTGGATGTTCCCGGAAGGGACCCGTAGCCGCGGCCGCGGCCTGCTGCCGTTTAAAACCGGGGCTTTTCACGCGGCTATTGCCGCTGGGGTGCCGATTATTCCGGTGTGTGTCTCGAATACATCGAATAAAATAAAGCTCAATCGCTGGAACAACGGTCTGGTGATTGTGGAAATGCTGCCGCCGGTAGATACCACTCAGTTTGGTAAAGACAACGTGCGCGCGCTGGCGACGCATTGCCGCGAGCTGATGGCCGCCAAAATCGCTGATCTGGACAACGAAGTGGCCGAGCGCGAAGCGGCTGGAAAGCAATAAGACAGGAAACGCCGCCAACGCGCGCGTATTGCTGGCGGGAAACGAATTCCCTTTTTCATTTGTCAGTATGTCATGGAGTTAATATGTCACTCAGTCGGCGTCAGTTTATTAAGGCTTCCGGCGTAGCGCTGTGCGCTGGCGCCGCGCCGCTGAAGGCCCATGCCGCCGGCCAGCAGCCTGCGCTGCCGGTTCCGCCGCTGCTGGAATCTCGTCGCGGCCAGCCGCTGTTTCTGACGCTGCAGCGTTCCCACTGGTCGTTTACCCCCGGCACCCGCGCCCCCGTCTGGGGGATCAATGGCCGCTATATGGGGCCGACGATCCGCGTCTGGAACGGAGACGACGTCAAGCTTATCTACAGCAACCGCCTGACGGAGAACGTGGCGATGACCATCCGCGGTCTGCAGGTGCCTGGCCCGCTGATTGGCGGCGCGGCGCGCATGATGTCGCCGAACGCCGACTGGGCGCCGGTGCTGCCTATCCGCCAGAGCGCGGCGACGCTGTGGTATCAGGCCAACACGCCGAACCGGATGGCGAAACAGGTTTACAACGGTCTGGCGGGCATGTGGCTGGTGGAAGACGAGGTCAGCAAGAACCTGCCGATCCCTAACCACTATGGCGTCGATGACTTCCCGGTGATTATTCAGGATAAACGGCTGGATAACTTCGGCACGCCGGAATATAGCGAACCGGGCAGCGGCGGCTTTGTGGGCGACACGCTGCTGGTTAACGGCGTGCAGAGCCCGTATGTTGAAGTGTCGCGCGGCTGGGTGCGCCTGCGCCTGCTGAACGCTTCCAACTCCCGGCGCTATCAGCTGCAGATGAGCGATGGCCGACTGCTGCATGTGATTTCCGGCGATCAGGGGTTCCTGCCGGCGCCGGTTTCGCTCAAGCAGCTATCGCTGGCCCCGGGGGAGCGGCGTGAAATTCTGGTCGATATGACTAACGGCGATGAAGTGTCCATTACCTGCGGCGAAGCGGCGAGTATCGTCGACCGTATCCGCGGTTTTTTTGAACCGTCAAGCATCCTGGTCTCCACGCTGGTGCTGACGCTGCGTCCGACCGGGCTGCTGCCGCTGGTGACCGACAGTCTGCCGGTGCGCCTGCTGCCGACCGAGCTGCTCTCCGGTACGCCGATCCGCAGCCGGGATATCACCCTTGGCGACGATCCGGGCATCAACGGCCAGCTGTGGGATCCGCAGCGTATCGATATCACGGCGCAGCAGGGGACCTGGGAGCGCTGGACGGTGCGCGCCGACCGCCCGCAGTCGTTCCATATTGAAGGGGTGATGTTCCAGATCCGTAATGTCAACGGCTCGTCTCCTTTCCCGGAAGATCGCGGCTGGAAGGACACCGTGTGGGTCGACGGGCAGGTTGAGCTGCTGGTCTATTACGCTCAACCGTCGTGGCCGCACTTCCCGTTCCAGTATCTGAGCCAGACGCTGGAGCTTGCCGATCGCGGCTCGATCGGCCAGATGCTGGTGAATCCCGCGCCGTAATCTCTTTGACCCTGGCCGGCGCACGGTCAGGGTTTGAGAAAATCCTCCTTCATTTCCACTATCATTCCGGCTTATAATCCACGCCCTTTTGGTTATTTTTTTATTCATTTTCCCCGGAAGCAATATGAGCGCAATATCCCTGATCCAACCGGATCGTGACCTTTTTCCTGGCCGCAATACTGGGCTGCCTGTTTTGGCCCTGCGCCCTTTTTACCGATGTCGCGTGAAGAGATGGATCAACTTGGCTGGGATAGCTGCGACATTATTCTGGTCACCGGCGACGCCTATGTCGACCACCCGAGCTTCGGGATGGCTATCTGCGGCCGCATGCTGGAAGCGCAGGGTTTCCGGGTAGGGATCATCTCCCAGCCGGACTGGAACAGCAAAGACGACTTTATGCGTCTGGGCAAACCGAACCTGTTCTTCGGCGTGACCGCCGGCAACATGGACTCAATGATCAACCGTTACACCGCCGACCGTAAACTACGTCATGACGATGCCTATACGGCGGGTAACGTGGCGGGCAAACGTCCGGACCGCGCTACCCTCGTCTACACCCAGCGCTGTAAAGAGGCGTGGAAAGATGTGCCGGTGATCCTCGGCGGCATCGAAGCCAGCCTGCGTCGTACCGCCCACTATGATTACTGGTCCGACACCGTGCGCCGCTCGGTGCTGGTGGACTCCAAGGCCGATATGCTGATGTTCGGCAACGGCGAGCGTCCGCTGGTGGAAGTGGCTCATCGCCTGGCGATGGGCGAAACCATCGACCAGATCCGCGATGTGCGCAATACCGCCATCATGGTGAAAGAGGCGCTGCCGGGCTGGAGCGGCGTGGACTCCACCCGTCTGGATACGCCCGGTAAAATTGATCCCATCCCGCATCCGTACGGTGAAGATCTGCCGTGCGCCGATAACAAACCGGTCGCGCCGAAAAAACAGGAAGCGAAAAGCATTACTGTGCAACCGCCGCGGCCCAAACCGTGGGAAAAAACCTATGTGCTGCTGCCTTCCTTCGAGAAGGTGAAAGGCGATAAGGTCCTGTACGCTCACGCCTCGCGCATTTTGCACCACGAAACCAACCCCGGCTGCGCCCGGGCGCTGATGCAAAAGCACGGCGAGCGCTACATCTGGATCAACCCGCCGGCAATCCCGCTCTCCACCGAAGAGATGGACAGCGTCTTCGCGCTGCCGTACAAGCGGGTGCCGCATCCTTCCTATGGCGATGCGCGTATTCCGGCGTATGAGATGATCCGCTTCTCAATCAACATCATGCGCGGCTGCTTCGGCGGCTGTTCGTTCTGCTCGATCACCGAGCACGAAGGACGCATAATCCAGAGCCGTTCTGAGGATTCGATCATTAATGAGATCGAAGCCATTCGCGACACCGTGCCCGGCTTTACCGGGGTGATCTCCGATCTCGGCGGGCCAACGGCCAACATGTATATGCTGCGCTGTAAATCGCCGCGCGCTGAGCAGACCTGCCGCCGTCTCTCCTGCGTCTATCCGGATATTTGCCCGCACATGGATACCAACCATGAGCCGACGATCAATCTTTATCGCCGCGCTCGCGAGCTGAAGGGCATCAAGAAGATCCTTATCGCCTCCGGGGTACGCTATGACATCGCGGTCGAAGATCCGCGCTATATCAAAGAGCTGGCGACCCACCACGTCGGCGGCTATCTGAAGATCGCCCCGGAGCATACCGAAGAGGGACCGCTGTCGAAGATGATGAAGCCGGGAATGGGCAGCTACGACCGCTTTAAAGAGCTGTTCGACACCTATTCGAAGCAGGCGGGTAAAGAGCAGTATCTGATCCCGTACTTTATCTCCGCTCATCCGGGCACCCGTGATGAAGATATGGTGAACCTGGCGCTGTGGCTGAAGAAGCATCGCTTCCGTCTCGACCAGGTGCAGAACTTCTATCCGTCGCCGCTGGCGAACTCGACCACCATGTATTACACCGGCAAGAACCCGCTGGGTAAAATTGGTTATAAGAGCGAAGAGGTGGTGGTGCCGAAGGGCGATAAACAGCGCCGTCTGCACAAAGCGCTGCTCCGCTACCACGATCCGGCAAACTGGCCGCTGATCCGTCAGGCGCTGGAGGCGATGGGCAAGAAGCACCTGATTGGCTCCCGCCGCGACTGCCTGGTGCCAGCGCCAACCCTGGACGAAATGCGTGAAGCGCGTCGCCAGAACCGCCATACTCGTCCGGCGCTGACCAAGCACACGCCGATCGCCCATCAGCGCCAGACGCCTGCCGCTGCGGGCGCGAAAAAACGCGTTAAGCCGAAGGCCGTATCACGCTAAGCGGCTGGCCCGGCGGGATCGCTCGCCGGGAACATCTGTGAAAAAAGGAGAGAGGTGATGACGCCGGTCATCCTGTCGCGACAACAACTGGACCAGCTCTGGGAGATAGACCGCAGCGAAATTATCGATACGCTCTACCGTCTCGATAACGGTCAGCTGCGGGCTTATCGGGAATATTATGACGTGCGTGGCTGGGACCCTCACGATCGTCAGGTTTATACTCCGATTCACGAGGCCTGTTACGATCGCGGCGGTATTTTTTTCGCCTTTTTTGACGATGAGCAGATGATTGCCGCAGCGGCGCTGGATACGCTGCCTCGCGGCATGAATGGCGAGCTGCGCCAGCTATTATTCTTTTATGTCGGGGCGGGAAAGCGCGGCCAGGGCTGGGGGCGGCGACTGTTTCAGTATGCCCTGCACCAGCTGCCAGAAATGGGGGCGTCCGGCCTCTATATCTCGTCGATCCCCAACAAAAACACCGTCGATTTTTATCTGGCTCAGGGATGTCGCTTAGCGGATAAGCCCGACCCGGCGCTGTTTGCGCTGGAGCCAGAGGATATTCATCTGGTCTGCGATCGCCTTTAACGCCGAGGCGCTAAAGGCGATGGCAAGAGAGAGCATTATCCGCCGAACTGATCCGGGTCAGGACCGAGACGTTTACCCTGGTCCAGCTTCGCGATCGCTCCCAGCTCATCTTTGTCGAGACGGAAGTCCCAGACGTCAAAGTTTTCCGCGATACGCGACGGCGTGACGGATTTCGGGATCACCACCAGACCGCTGTCGAGATGCCAGCGGATGACGATTTGCGCCGGCGTTTTGCCGTACTTATCGGCGAGCTGGTGGATGACTTTTTGATCGAAGACGCCTTCGCCGCCCTGGGCCAGCGGGCTCCAGGATTCGGTCTGGATCTTGTGGGTGGCGTTCCACGCGTGCAGCTGACGCTGCTGCATAAGTGGATGGAGTTCTATCTGATTGATCACCGGGGCGACGCCGGTTTCATCAATCAGCTTCTGCAGATGCGGTACCTGGAAATTACACACGCCAATGCTTTTGGTCAGCCCCTGCTGCTGCAGCTCGATCAGCGCCTGCCAGGCCTCGACGTAATGGCCGATAGCCGGTACCGGCCAGTGGATTAAATAGAGATCCACATAGTCCAGCTTCAGTTTGCTGAGGCTCTCTTTCAGCGCCTCGTGCGGCCGTTTTTGATCGTCGTTCCACAGCTTGGTGGTGATGAAGAGCTCATCGCGGTTGACGCCAGCGCTGTGCAGCGCATTGCCGACGCCGGTCTCATTTTGGTACGCGGCGGCGGTGTCAAAAGAGCGATAACCGACTTCCAGCGCCTTATGAATGGCGGAGACGACTTCCTCGTTGCCAGCTTTCCACACGCCGAGACCCAGCTGCGGCATCAGGTTGCCGTCGTGCAGTTTTATAACGGTTGGATGTGTCATGCCTTCCTCCTGTTAATGAACTCGGCGAAGCAGGATCCGCCGAGGGGTAGCATTAAGTCTGGACGAAATAGCTAAAAACGGTAGTAAAAACACCTCTCCCCGGCGTTTGTTTAACGTAAGGAGAGGTGAATCAGGCGGGGAGCGCTTAGCGTGCAGCCTCGTAAATACGGCGGCTGACGTCCAGGGTGATATCCTGATGTTCGCCAAGTTTAGTCATGCCGTGCTCTTCCAGTTTCGCCAGCAGCGCCGGGATGGAGCTACCGTCGAGACCGTAATCGGAAAGGCGGGTCGGCACGCCCATCTGCTCGAAGAACTGACGCGTTGCGGCGATGGCGGCATCGATACGTTGGTCGTCAGAGCCTTCGGTAATATTCCACACGCGCTCGGCATACTGCAGCAGCTTCTCGCGCTTGGCATCGCGTTTCTCATTCCACAGCGCCGGCAGCACGATAGCCAGCGTCTGGGCGTGATCCAGGCCGTGCATCGCCGTCAGCTCGTGGCCGAGCATATGCGTCGCCCAGTCCTGTGGCACGCCTGCGCCGATCAGGCCGTTCAGCGCCTGCGTCGCCGCCCACATAATATTGGCGCGCACGTTATAGTTCTCCGGTTCCTGCAGGGCTTTCGGGCCATCCTCGATCAGGGTCAGGAGAATGCCTTCGGCGAAACGGTCCTGGATTTTGCCGTCTACCGGGTAGGTCACGTACTGCTCGACGGTATGGACGAAGGCGTCAACCACGCCGTTCGCGACCTGGCGCGGCGGCAGGGTATAGGTATAAACCGGATCGAGGATCGCGAACTGCGGCTGGACGTGCGAAGACATAAACGCGCGTTTGTCGCCGGTGGTTTTCCGCGATATGACCGCGCCTTTGTTGGATTCAGAACCGGTCGCCGGCAGAGTCAGTACCGAGCCCATTGGAATGGCGCTGGCAATTTTGCTGCCATAGGTTTCCAGAATTTCCCACGGATCGATATCCGCGTCGTAGTGGGCTGCTGCAGCGATAAACTTGGTGCCATCCAGCACCGAACCGCCGCCGACCGCCAGCAGGAAGGTCACTTTCTCTTCCCGGGCGAGTTTCACCGCATTCATCAGGGTTTCGTAAGACGGGTTCGGCTCGATGCCGCCAAATTCAAGGACATCCAGGCCATTCAGAGCGGTGAGGACCTGATCCAGGACGCCTGTTTTTTTGACGCTGCCGCCGCCGTAGGTGATCAGTACGCGGGCTTCCGCCGGGATCTGTTCACGCAGCTTTTCAATCGCGCCTTTGCCAAACAGAATGCGGGTTGGGGTATGCAGGTCGAAATTATTCATTGCTTAAGTCCTCCAAAGAGTAAAACCGTCGACAGGGACGATACCGCTGCCCGATGAAGGTTATTGTGGTCCTGGCGCCGTTGACCCTCAATGCACATTCCTGCCGATGTCTTGCCTATTTCTCCATATGGCTGGAGAATTTGTAGCGGCCTGCGCACAATGTACAGGTGAAGAAACATCGGGAGAGACGGTGGCAATGCAACACGCAGAGATATGTCGGACATTAACGGAGAAGATTAACCTGCTGAAAGATAAGCACGAAATGTTAAGTTCGTTGCTGCCTGACGTCCGTTTGCTGTACGGAACGCAACCGGGGCCCCGGACGCCGGTGATGTATCAGCCGGGGATCGTTTTTCTCTTTTCGGGCCATAAAATTGGTTATATCAATGAACGGACTTTTCGCTACGATACAAACGAATATTTACTGCTGACCGTGCCGCTACCTTTCGAGTGCGAAACCTTTGCCACCCCGGAGGTGCCCCTCGCCGGGATGCGCCTGAACGTCGATATCCTGCAACTGCAAGAGCTGCTGATGGATATTGGCGAAGATCCGCTGTTTCAGCCCGCGGTCGCCTCCAGCGGGATAAACTCCGCGGTACTCTCGGAGGATATTCTGTGCGCTGCCGAACGGCTGCTTGACGTGATGGAGCGGCCGCTGGACGCACGGATCCTTGGCAAGCAAATCGTCCGCGAAATTCTGTATTATGTGCTGACGGGGCCCTGCGGCGGCGCGCTGTTGGCGCTGGTCAGCCGGCAGACCCACTTCAGCCTGATAAGTCGCGTGCTCAAGCATATCGAAAGCCAGTACACCGAAAACCTCAGCGTCGATCGGCTGGCGGCGGAAGCGAATATGAGTGTGTCAGCTTTTCACCATAATTTTAAAGCGGTGACCAGCACTTCTCCTTTGCAGTATCTGAAAAACTACCGTTTGCACAAAGCACGAATGCTGATGATCCATGACGGCATGAAGGCCAGCGCGGCGGCGATGCGCGTGGGATATGAAAGCCCTTCGCAGTTCAGCCGCGAGTTTAAGCGCTACTTCGGTTTGACGCCGGGAGAAGACGCCGCGCGTATTCGCACGATGCAGGGGATGTAATACCGGGAAAGGGCGGCCGGGCGGGCGCAGGCCCCCCGGCAGGTAAGCGTCAGGCGCTGCAATATTTCTTTTTAATGACCACGAACAGCGTGCCGAGCAGGCCAGCCAGCAGCAGGGCAATCGGCAGGATCATCAGACAGGTCATCACCTGATCTTCATGGCGCTTCACAAACGGGATCATGCTCAGCGCATAGCCAAGACCCGTCACCACACAGACCCACAGCAGGGCGCTCAGCCAGTTGAAGAACTGGAAGCGGCGGTTCGGCAGGCCAGAAATCCCGGCCATGGTTGGCAGCAGGGTGCGGACAAACGCCAGAAAACGGCCCGCGAGCAGCGCCAGCAGGCCGTGGCGGTCAAACATGCAGGTGGCGCGCTGATGGTACTTATGCGGCAGATGCGCCAGCCAGCCTTTCACCGTTTGCGTATTGCCCAGCCAGCGCCCTTGCACATAGCTCAGCCAGCAGCCGAGGCTGGCGGCGGCGGTCAGAATGGCGATAGTGGGCACAAAGTCCATGACGCCTTTAGCAATCAGCGCGCCGGCGAGCAGCAGCAGGCTGTCTCCCGGTAAAAAGGAGGCGGGCAGCAGCCCGTTTTCCAGAAACAGGGTCGCGAACATAACCAGATATACAACGCCCACAACGTGAGGGTTCGCCAATGCGGCAAAATCATGTTGCCACAGCGCGGCGACAATCTCTTGAATGACAACCATGGACTTTCCTAAGTGGTACCGTATTGTTGACTAGTGTACTCCTGAAGAGGCCCGAGCACCTTGATCCCGGGCGCAACAAAAGCGGCCGCTTTGCTAAAAAGCGTCCGCTATTGTTGCCACTGACTGTCACTTTACACGATACGCGCGAAGCCCGCTGCTAAATCCGCCTGCAGATCGTCAACATTTTCGAGACCAATGTGCAGGCGGATCAGCGTGCCGCTGAAGTCGACTTCAGCATCCGGTCGAATGTGGGCGATTTGCTCCGGCTGGTTGGCGAGAATCAGCGACTCAAAGCCGCCCCACGAATAGGCCATACTGAACAGGCTGAAATTGTCGAGGTACTCCGCCAGTTCGGCATCATTGAGGCGCTTGCTGAGCACAAACGAGAATAGCCCGCTGCTGCCGGTGAAATCACGTTTCCAGAACTCATGACCTTTACTGCCGGGCAGGGCGGGGTGGTTTACCCGCGCCACCTGCGGGTGCTGCGCCAGCCACTCGGCGATGCGCAGGCTGCTTTCATGATGCTGACGCAGGCGCACGCCCAGGGTGCGCAGGCCGCGGCTGGTCATATAGGCAGTATCGGCGTCCAGCATTTGCCCCATCAGGTAGGCATTTTCACGCAGCTGCGGCCAGCAGCGCGCGTTCGCCACCGCGGTGCCCACCATGGCGTCGGAATGGCCGATCAGGTATTTGGTGCCTGCCTGAATGGAAATATCAATGCCAAAATCCAGGGCTTTAAACAGGATCCCCGCCGCCCAGGTGTTATCGATCATGATAATCGCTTCCGGGGCGACCTGACGCACGGCGGCGACTATCGCCGGCACATCGTGCACTTCCATGGTGATCGAGCCGGGCGATTCGAGGAACACCACGCGGGTCTCAGGGCGAACCAGACGGGCGATATCGGCGCCGATTAAGGGATCGAACCAGCTGGTGGTGACGCCGAGTTTGGCGAGAATTTTGGTACAAAAGTCCTGGCTTGGCTCATAGGCGGTATTGGTCATCAGCACATGGTCGCCTTGCTCGACAAACGCCAGGATAGTGTTAGCCACCGCCGCGGCGCCGCAGGGGAAGAGGGCGCAGCCGGCGCCGCCTTCCAGCTCGCACATCGCTTCCTGCAGCGAGAAATGGGTCAGGGTGCCGCGACGACCGTAGAACAGCTCGCCGTTGGCCCGATTGCGGGTGGCGTGCTTTTTGGCCTCGACGGTGTCGAAAACCAGCGATGACGCGCGCTGGATAACGCTGTTCACTGAGCCCTGGGTGTACTTTTTGCTCCGCCCGGCGTTGACCAGCGCGGTATCAAGATGTTTATCAGCCATGTTGACGAACCTGTTTTTATACGTCTGGACGTCTAAACTAACATGAATCTGCTTTTCTATACCAGCGCACCGCCGATACAGGCGAAAATTTTACCAGGCCCGCGGTTAGCCGCTTTTTTACTGCGTAAGCGCAAGGAAAATAAACGTGATTTGCTGCACAGTGTAAATACTAATGAGAACCACTATCAATTCGATGTCGTTTTGATATTATTGTGGGCAGATTTTGTGATTATCGTCGTGGAGATAGAGCGTGGGTAATAATTTGATGCAGGCGGATCTCTCCGTTTGGGGTATGTATCATCATGCCGATATTGTCGTTAAGGTGGTGATGATTGGCCTGATTCTGGCGTCGGTCGTCACATGGGCCATCTTCTTCGGTAAAGGGGCGGAAATCCTCGCCAGCAAGCGTCGCCTCAAACGTGAACAGCAGCAGCTGGCGGAAGCCCGCTCTCTCGATCAGGCCAGCGATATCGCCAGCGCCTTTGAGGCGAAAAGCCTCACCACCCAGCTTATCAATGAAGCGCAGAACGAACTCGAACTCTCTGCCGGTGCCGAAGACAATGAAGGCATCAAGGAACGAACCGGTTTTCGCCTTGAGCGCCGCGTTGCAGCGGTCGGTCGCCATATGGGTCGCGGTAACGGCTACCTGGCGACCATCGGCGCCATTTCCCCGTTTGTGGGTCTGTTTGGTACCGTCTGGGGCATCATGAACAGCTTTATCGGCATCGCCCAGACCCAGACCACCAATCTTGCGGTGGTAGCGCCGGGCATCGCAGAAGCGCTGCTGGCGACGGCCATCGGCCTGTTCGCCGCCATCCCGGCGGTGGTCATCTATAACATCTTCGCCCGCATGATCGGCAGCTACAAGGCCTCGCTCGGCGACGTCGCCGCTCAGGTACTCCTGCTGCAAAGCCGCGATCTGGACCTCAGCGCCAGCGGCGTGAAGCCGGTGCGCAGCGCGCAGAAATTACGGGTAGGTTGATCGGCTATGGCGATGCGTCTTAATGAAAACCTGGACGATAACGGCGAAATGCATGAGATCAACGTGACGCCGTTTATCGACGTCATGCTGGTTCTGCTGATTATCTTTATGGTGGCCGCGCCGCTGGCGACGGTCGACGTGAAGGTCAATCTGCCGGCCTCCTCCAGCCAGCCGCAACCGCGACCGGAAAAACCCATCTACCTGTCGGTGAAGGCGGATAAGAGCATGTTCCTCGGCAACGACCCGGTTACCGAAGCGAATATGATTAACGCCCTGGATAGCCTGACCGCCGGCAAAAAAGATACCACCGTCTTCTTCCGCGCGGATAAAACCGTCGATTACGAGACGATGATGAAAGTGATGGATACCCTGCATCAGGCGGGCTATCTCAAGATCGGGCTGGTGGGCGAAGAGACCGTCAAAGCGAAGTAACCTCCCCCTTTCCACTTTTCTCCTCAGGCTGGCCTTGCGCCAGCTTTTTAATAGGTGGCGCAATAACTTGTAAGACCAATCTTATAGATGTGTGACAACTTTCTCAGTTAACAGAAAACATAAACCCGATGCGAAAAATGACAATAGGATAGTTTTTATCCTGCCTCTACAGTGAATACCACTTCATCTGAGAGGGATTATATTGTGAATCACGATAATAAACTGTCATTTGCGGAGAAGCTGGGATATGGCATGGGGGATGCAGCCTGCGGTATCGTTTACTCTTCGGTAACCATGTTTCTGACATGGTTTTATACGGATATTTACGGGCTTTCTGCTGCCGCAGTCGGAGTGATGTTCCTGGTGACGCGGGTTCTGGATGCGATTACCGATCCGCTAACCGGCATTGTTGCAGACCGTGTAAAGACCCGCTGGGGCCATTTTCGCCCGTGGCTTATCTGGTTTGCCGTACCTTATGCCGTGCTGGCGGTAATGACCTTCACGACTCCGGAATTTGGCGCATCGGGTAAACTGGTTTATGCCTACCTGACCTACACCTTACTCATGCTGTGTTACACCTTTATCAATATTCCCTACTGCGCATTGGGCGGAGTCATTACGCGTGATGAGAAGGATCGCCTTTCAGCCCAGTCATATCGTTTTACGATCTCATCTCTGGCCGGTCTGATGGTTTCTGTCGCAACCCTGTTCCTGGTGGATTTTTTCGGTAAAGAAAATAAGCAGTTTGGTTTTCAGGCGACAATGGGAATCATGGGCGCGATCGCTATTGTAATGCTGGCTTTTTGCTTCTTCTCTACCAAAGAACGCGTGGCTCCAGCTGTTGAACAGCAGGGGAGCATACGCGAAGACCTCCGTCAGCTGCTGGCGAATGACCAGTGGCGTATTGTGGCGATAATTACTTTTTTCTCCAGTATGGCCGGGGTTATGCGCAGCGCCGCCACGCTCTATTATGCAACCTACCTGATGTTAGGCGGTGTGGAGTCAGCGGCGGGAACGGCCATGAAATCAGCATTTGTTTCCACCAGCGTCGTTGGCACGATTATCGGCAGCATCGCCGCCGGATGGCTGGCCAAGCGCTATCGCGCGGTATCGCTGTTTAAAAATATCAACCTCCTGCTGGTCCTGGTTGGCGTCGTAATGTTCTTTGTGCCGCCGACCTGGCTGCCGGTGGTGTTCCCTTTATACTTCCTGGTCGGCTTCTTCCATCAGATGTACCAGCCGTTTAAATGGAACATGATGGCCAACGCTGCCGATTATGGCGAATGGAAGTTTGGCCGTCGCATCACGGGATTATCCTATTCCGGTAATCTGTTTGCTTTGAAAATGGGCATGGCGGTTGCTGGCGCCGCCGTAGGTTTTTCGCTTGGGCTATTTGGCTATCAGGCGGGCGTAACGGCGCAGACTCCGCTGGCGACAATGGGAATTGTGGGGCTGTTAACCCTCGGTCCATCACTATCTTACCTGCTCCTGTGGTGGCTGGCGCGTTTCTATAAACTGGATGACAAAATGATGCAGACAATTCAGCGCGAGCTGTCCATGCGTCAGCAGCAGGGGCATTCAGAGACGCATTTGCCGCTAAACGCCGTTCCGGAAAAGGCCTGAGGAGATGCGAAATATGACCCCTTCTGAATACCAGAATCCTATCTTATGCGCCGATTATTCCGACCCGGATATCGTGCGCGTAGGCGATGATTTCTTTATGGTCTCTTCCAGTTTTAACCATGTGCCCGCTTTACCGATCCTGCATTCAACGGACCTGGTTAATTGGACTATCATCAACCACGTTATGGATGAACTGCCGCTACCTGGTTATGACCGGTATCAGCCGGGTAAGGGCGTATGGGCGCCGTCGATTCGCTGGCACGATGGCAAGCTGTGGGTCTGCTTCAGCACGCCAGATGAAGGTATTTTTATCTGCCATACCGAGGATCCGTGGGGGAAATGGAGCGCTCCGCACTGCCTGCGCGAGGCCAGAGGTTGGATAGATCCCTGCCCGTTCTGGGACGACAATGGTCAGGCCTGGTTGGTACATGCCTTCGCCCATAGCCGCAGCGGCATCAAGCATAAACTGCAGTTGTTTGCGATGGCGCCGGACGCCAGCGAATTGCTGGGCGAAGGGCAGATTATCTATGACGGCTGCTGCGATTTACCTACCCTTGAGGGTCCAAAGGTTTATCAACGCGCCGGTTGGTACTACATCTTTGCTCCTGCGGGCGGGGTTGAAAATGGCTGGCAGACGGTACTGCGCGCGCGCCAGATGACGGGGCCCTGGGAAGCCAAAAACGTGCTTTTCCAGGGAAACACCTCGATAAATGGACCACATCAGGGCGGCTGGGTGGAGGGTGAGGAGGGCGAATGCTGGTTTGTTCATTTCCAGGACTTACACCTCTATGGCCGCGTGGTTCACCTCCAGCCGATGTCCTGGGGTAACGATGGCTGGCCGCGTATCGGTGAGCAGATTGGCAACTGC
The DNA here is from genome assembly GCF_000238715.1 of Klebsiella sp. 4_1_44FAA. Lineage (NCBI taxonomy): Bacteria > Pseudomonadati > Pseudomonadota > Gammaproteobacteria > Enterobacterales > Enterobacteriaceae > Klebsiella > Klebsiella sp. 4_1_44FAA. The sequence goes on along the minus strand of NZ_JH414800.1, from coordinate 483,508 downwards.
GGCGTCGGACAGCCGGTTTTACGTTGGCCGCGTCCTAAAGGGTTAACGCCTTCACCGGCATTGGCGCCGCAAACCAGCGACTATTTTGCGCAAGGCCAACCGGGAATACAGTGGCAGTGGCAGGCTAACCCCAGCCCTGAGTGGCTGCTGCCGGCGGAAGGCGAACTTCGATTACGCTGCGTCCCATTATCCGAAGTCGATGGACAGAGAGCGTTATACTGGGCGCCGCAGCTGTTGCTGCAGAAATTCCCGGCGCTAACTTTTAGCGCGAAAACAAGCGTAACGTTATATGCCGCTCAGGACGGTGATGCCGGAGGCCTGATCGTATACGGCGAACGCTACGCCGCTTTGCTGGTGGAGTTTGGGCAAGGGGGTTACCGGCTCGTGTGGCGACACGGTTGGATGAGCGATGCGGGCGTGGTGCGCGAAACTCGTCAGGTTCTTGCTGAGCTTAAGTGCGGCAAGTGTCAGCTGCAGGTGGCCGTAGGCGAAGGCGGCCTGTGTCAATTTTCCTGGCGAGCCGAGGAGGAGTGGCGGAAGGTTCCTCTTTGTTTTGCTGCCGGGAAGGGAAAATGGGTCGGCGCGAAATTTGGCCTGCTGGCTGCTTCAATGGTTGGCCTACAAAGCGAGGGCTACTCCGCTTTGCAGGACTTTGAGGTCATACTTTAAAGAAACCGTTTCTGGCCGCCTGTAGATGACGCTGGCGGCTGATGTTGCATAAGCGTTACCCTGTTGCGATATAATGGCGGCCGTTTATGTTAACTGACAGGATCTTATGGAACGCTTTCTGGAAAATGCTATGTACGCCTCGCGCTGGCTGCTGGCGCCGGTTTATTTTGGCCTCTCGCTCGGTCTGATTGCGCTGACCATCAAATTTTTTTCAGGAGATCTTCCACATACTGCCGCATATTTTTAGCGTCAGTGAGTCGGATATGATTCTGACCCTGCTGTCGCTGGTGGATATGACCCTGGTGGGCGGTTTGCTGGTGATGGTGATGTTCTCCGGGTATGAAAATTTTGTCTCGCAGCTGGATATTAACGAGGGTAAAGAAAAACTCAGCTGGCTGGGCAAAATGGACGCGACTTCGCTGAAAAATAAGGTTGCCGCCTCCATCGTGGCGATCTCCTCTATTCACCTGCTGCGGGTGTTTATGGATGCGAAAAACGTCCCGGACAATAAGCTGATGTGGTACGTGATTATCCACCTGACCTTCGTGCTTTCGGCCTTTGTGATGGGCTACCTTGATCGTCTGACCAAAGTGAAACACTGATCCCTTCTCTCCCGGCGGTGTTAGCCGCTGGGCTGTTTCTCCCCGTATCATGCTTTTCTGGGCTGGCGTATGTCCGGGCTTCTGCTTTGCTTAAAGAGCGCTTAACAACGGAGGCAGGGTGATGACGCGATTAACGGCCAAAGATTTCCCGCAGCAGTTGCTCGAATATTATGACTACTATGCCCACGGCAAAATCAGTAAACGCGAGTTTCTCCAGCTGGCGGGGAAATATACTGTCGGCGGGATGACCGCGCTGGCGCTGTTTAATCTGCTGAAGCCCGATTATGCCCTGGCAGAGCAGGTACCGTTCACCGACCCGGATATCCGCCCGGAGTATATTCATTATCCCTCTCCTGACGGTCACGGCGAAGTGCGGGCTTACCTGGTGACGCCGACAAAAATAGCCGACAAAGCGCCCGCTGTGGTGGTGGTGCATGAGAACCGCGGCCTGAACCCCTATATTGAAGATGTAGCCCGGCGGGTAGCGAAAGCGGGGTACATCGCGCTGGCGCCGGATGGCCTGAGCGCCGTCGGCGGCTATCCGGGGAATGATGATGAAGGCCGCGCCCTACAGCAGAAAGTCGATCCCGTGAAGCTGATGAATGATTTTTTTGCGGCGGTCGCGTTTATGGCGAACTATCCACAGGCGACGGGGAAGGTCGGTATCACCGGTTTTTGCTACGGCGGCGGCGTCAGCAACGCGGCGGCGGTGGCTATCCCGGAGCTGGCCTGCGCGGTGCCGTTTTACGGTCGCCAGCCGCCGCTGAAGGAGGTTGATAAAATTAAAGCACCGCTGCTGCTGCACTATGCCGGCCTCGATAGCGGCATTAATGAAGGCTGGCCTGCCTATGAACAGGCGTTGAAGGAACACCATAAAGTCTACGAGGCCTATTTCTATCAGGGCGTGAATCACGGCTTTCATAATGATTCCACGCCGCGCTACGATCGGGCTGCGGCTGATCTGGCCTGGCAACGCACGCTGGCATGGTTTGAGAAGTATTTACGCTAGCGCAACCGTCATAAATAGCGCTACCGCTCGCTCAAAAAAACGCTATATAATTTATTATATAACGATTGGGAGGGCGCGATGGAAAATCATTTTGGCAAAGGCTTAATGGCGGGGCTACAGGCATCCTATGCTGACACCGCCGCGCATGCGGCGAATTTTTGCGCCGACTATAAACGCGGGTTTGTGCTCGGCTACTCGCACCGCATGTTTGAAAAAACCGGCGACCGCCAGCTCAGCGCCTGGGAAGCGGGGATCCTCACCCGTCGCTATGGCCTGGACAGGGATATGGTGATGGATTTCTTCAAAGAAGGTGGGTCGGGTATGGCGATGCGCTATTTTCTGGCGGGCTATCGGCTGGAAAGCTAAACAGGACGGCTTCGCAGGCGGAACCGTCCTGTAGTGGGAACCCTTTCCCGTCAACGGGAAAGGGTGAAGATCTTACGCCTGGCGCTTATCTTCCGTTTGGGTGTCAAAGTCGCGGGCGTCATGGCGCTCATGCAGCTGCTCATTGAGCGGGCCGTTGGTGCGGTTGACGATGCGTCCGCGCTTGACGGCCGGGCGGTTGCCGACATCCTGCGCCCAGCGCAGCACGTTTTTATAGCTCCCGGCGTCGAGGAACTCCGCCGCGTTATAGACATTGCCCAGCACTACGTTGCCATACCACGGCCAGACAGCCATATCGGCGATGGTGTACTCCTCGCCGGCCACATAGCGACCGCGGGCGAGCTGTTTGTCCAGCACGTCGAGCTGGCGTTTGGCTTCCATCGTAAAGCGGTCGATCGCGTACTCGATCTTCACTGGCGCATAGTTATAGAAGTGGCCGAAGCCGCCGCCGAGGAACGGCGCCGCGCCCTGCAGCCAGAACAGCCAGTTGAGGGTTTCGGTGCGACCGGCAGGATCTTTCGGCAGGAAGAAACCAAATTTTTCCGCTAAATACAGGAGAATGTTGCCGGACTCAAATACCCGGGTCGGCGGCGTGGTGGAATGGTCGCTGAGGGCCGGGATCTTCGAGTTCGGGTTGATCTCGACAAAGCCGCTGGAAAACTGATCCCCTTCGCCAATGCGTATCAGCCAGGCGTCGTACTCCGCGCCGCTGACGCCCAGCGCCAGCAGCTCTTCCAGCATGATCGTCACCTTCTGGCCGTTGGGCGTGCCGAGTGAGTATAGCTGGAGCGGATGGGTTCCCACCGGCAGGACGCGTTCATGAGTCGCGCCGGAAACGGGACGGTTGATGTTGGCGAACGCGCCGCCGCTGTTTTGCTTCCATTCCCACACTTTTGGTGGCTGGTAGTTTTGCTCTGACATGCTGGTTTGCCTTTTTCGTGGATGTACAAAAAGTGTAGCAGGTGACCTCAGGCCATAATCCGCGCGGCCCACACGCTGACATCATCGCCGCTGCCCAGATCCGGCTGCACCAGGCCGTTGACCATAAAGGTCGGCGAGACATGGATGCCGTTCTGACGGGCGTATTTACTGTGCCACTTGATCACGTCCTGCAGCTCCGGGCGGGCAAAGGCGGCCCCCAGCAGCACGTGACTGTAGCGTTCAATGCGCTCAATGATTTGCTGCGGCGTGGCGTTCATATTCGGCCCGCTGCAGTGATCGGTAAACTCAAACTCTTCCCGATGGCCGGCCACGGCCTGCATCACCTTATGCGCCTGCTCTCTGCCGTGCGGCAGGGTGGACGCGGCGAGGATGCAGCGGACGATAACCCCGGAGAACAGATGCCACGGCTGCGACTGCAGGCGTATCTTGATGGTCACGTTATCGGCGCCGACCTCATCGAGCAGATCGTCGAGTTTATTAAACGCGCGGACAGAGTAGGGGCAGGTGGGCTCAAGGAACACCTCAAACGTCCGCGGGCCGTGTCCCCAGACCAGCGGTTGGGCATTCAGATGCGAGGGTGTGCTCATTGTCGACTCCTGATGTTGCGTTGTTTTTTTGTTATATCACCGATAACGATATCACTTTTGTTTCCGGCTGCAGGGTTATTTTCCTTAACGGCACGATTAGCGAAACGAATGAGTGGTATCATCGTTACACCTCTGTCTGGTAAGTGCCTGCGGCAGGATAAGAAGAGGGAGTTTTGTTTCGCCAACTGCCCGGGCTGCATTAATTTGAGGTCAGGCTAAATGAGCAAAGGATCGACAAGCAGTGACGCCCCGTTTGGGACATTGTTAGGCTATGCACCCGGTGGCGTAGCGATTTATTCATCGAATTACAGTAGCTTAAGTCCGCAGGACTACCCGGATGACGCGACGTTTCGCAGCTACATCGGCAATGAGTATATGGGGCATAAATGGCAGTGCGTGGAGTTTGCGCGCCGCTTTCTGTTCCTGACCTATGGCTTTGTCTTCACCGATGTGGGGATGGCTTATGAAATCTTCTCCCTGCGTTTCCTGCGCGAAGTGGTCAATGACAATATTCTGCCGCTGCAGGCCTTCGCCAACGGCTCCCGCCGTCCGCCTATCGCTGGTTCGCTGCTGATCTGGCAGAAGGGGGGCGAGTTTAAGCACACCGGCCATGTGGCGGTGATCACCCAGCTTGTCGGCAATAAGGTGCGTATCGCCGAGCAGAACGTGATTCACTCGCCGCTGCCGCAGGGCCAGCAGTGGACCCGCGAGCTGACCCTCGAGGTCAACGACGGCCGGTACACCATCAAAGATACCTTTGCCGATACCGAAATTTTAGGCTGGATGATCCAGACCGCCGATACCGAACACAGCCTGCCGCAGCCGGTGCTGCCGGGCGAGGCGATGGCCATCAAAGGCGCGCGGCTGCCAAACAACGGCCAGTTTCGCGGTAAATGGCTGAACGAGAAAGACCCGCTGCAGAAAGCCTACGTGGCAGCCAACGGTCATTTCATCAACCAGGATCCCTATCAGTATTTCACCATCAGCGAAAGTGCCGAACAGGAGCTGATCAAAGCCACCAACGAGCTGCACCTGATGTATCTGCACGCCACCGATAAGGTGATGAAGGATGACAACCTGCTGGCGCTGTTCGATATTCCGAAAATTCTCTGGCCTCGTCTGCGCCTCTCGTGGCAGCGCCGCCGTCATCATATGATCACCGGGCGCATGGATTTTTGCATGGACGAGCGCGGGCTGAAGGTGTACGAGTACAATGCTGATTCCGCTTCCTGCCATACCGAAGGCGGGCTGATCCTCGAACAGTGGCTGAAGCAGGGCTACTACGGCACCGGCCACAATCCGGCGGAAGGTCTGCTCGATGAGCTGGCGGGGGCGTGGAAACACAGCCGGGCGCGGCCCTTCGTCCACATCATGCAGGACAAGGATCTGGAAGAGAACTACCACGCGCAGTTTATTCAGCGTTCGCTGACCCAGGCCGGTTTTGAGAGCAAAATTCTCTTTGGCCTTGATGAGCTGCGCTGGGACGCTGCCGGTCAGCTGATCGACGCCGACGGGCGGCTGGTCAACTGCGTCTGGAAAACCTGGGCATGGGAAACCGCCATTGAGCAGGTGCGCGAAGTCAGCGCCGAGGAGTACGCGGCGGTACCGATTCGTACCGGACATCCGCAGAATGAGGTGCGGCTGATTGACGTCCTGCTGCGTCCTGAAGTATTGGTATTCGAACCCCTGTGGACGGTGATCCCCGGCAACAAAGCCATTCTGCCGGTGCTGTGGTCGCTGTTCCCGCATCATCGCTATCTGCTGGATACCGATTTTGAGGTTAACGACGAGCTGGCGAAAACCGGCTATGCGGTGAAGCCTATTTCCGGGCGCTGCGGTAACAATATCGACCTGATCGGCCCTCAGGATGAACTTCTGGATAAGACCAGCGGCCAGTTTGTCGATCGCAAGAATATCTACCAGCAGCTGTGGTGCCTGCCGAAAGTGGACGGTAAGTACATTCAGGTGTGCACATTTACCGTCGGCGGTAACTACGGCGGTACCTGCCTGCGCGGCGATTCGTCGCTGGTGGTGAAAAAAGAGAGCGATATCGAGCCGTTAATCGTTTTGAAAGACAAAGCATGACGTACGAAACCCGGGTAGCGGCATACCCCTGTCCGGGTGACAACGTACTGAAAAGGATAGCCCCGGCATGGTAAGCGCCGCCGGGGAGCACCTGCAACAAAGCCAAGATAATTAACACAACAACAAGACAGAAAAGGAAAATAGTATGCACGATCGGCGTCTCGCCGCCCGCGCGGGTGAACTCAAGCCCTCCGCCGTCCGCGAACTTCTCAAGCACAGTAAACTGCCCGGCGTGATTTCGCTTGGCGGCGGCATTCCGGCCCCGGAACTGTTTGATACCGAAGGCCTGGAGCTGGCGGTGCAGAAGGTGATGAGCGAGCGTTTTAATGACGCATTCCAGTACGGTCTGACGGAAGGCTACCCGCCGCTGCGCCAGGCGGTGAGTGAAATTTGCCACTCCCGTGGCGTCGCCTGTTCAGCCGCCCAGGTCTATATCACCTCCGGCTCGCAGCAATCGCTGGATATCGTTGCCCGTACGCTGCTCGATCCGGGCGATACTATCGTCGTTGAGCGTCCCACTTATCTGGCGGCGCTGCAGGTATTTCAGCTGGCGCAGGCCAATATTCTCAGCGTTGACACCGACGATGACGGGATGCTGGTGGAGCAGTTGGCCGACCTGCTGGAGACCACCCGCGTCAAAGCTGTTTACCTGGTGCCGACGTTCGGCAATCCCGGCGGCAAAACGCTGAGCGAGGCGCGTCGTCGCCGGTTGGTTGAGCTGGCGAAAAAATATGATTTCGTCATTCTGGAAGACGATCCCTACGGCGAAATTAGCTTTACTGACGCCGTTCGGCGCCCGCTCTATCAGCATGCTGTCGAGCTGGGCTGTGAAGATCAGGTGGTTTACACCTCGACTTTTTCGAAAATCCTCGCGCCAAGGATGCGCATCGGCTGGATCGTCATGCCGGACTGGCTGGCGCAGCAGACGGTGATTGTGAAGCAGGCGGCGGATCTGCATACCAATATGCTGTCGCAGGTGATCACTGCGGAATACCTCAGTCTGAACCGGCTGGATAACCAGATTGCGTTGATTCGCGAAGACTACCGCAAGAAGTGCGTGGCGCTGGCCGATGCGCTGGAAAGCCGCCTTGGCGAGCACCTGGAATTCAGCCGCCCGCAGGGGGGGATGTTCCTGTGGGCGCGTTTCCGCTATCCGTTCGATACCATGGAATGGATGAAGAAAACGCTGGAAAACGGCGTGGTGTACGTCCCGGGTGAAGCGTTCTATCACGATAAGCCGGATACCCGTACCCTGCGTCTTTCTTACTCCACGGTGTCAGAAGCCGGATTGCTGACGGCCGTTGAGCGGCTGGCGGCCTCCCTGTAACGTCTCTGCTGTGCGCCGCTTTTCGGCGGCGCGCAGCCCTGCGTGACGTTAACGTCCAGCGCAGGGTCAATCCGTTTCGGCGATCCGGTCATCGAGCCAGACCAGCATCAGCGCTGCGAGAAAAGCCAGCGCAAAGGTTCCAATAAACAACCACATAGACGTCCCTCGCGGGTTAATTATTTTGCTGATTCTACCGGAGAGCGATCGTTGCGGTCGGCGATGGAGATTTTAGTTCCGGCGGAATGGCTGGCGAGAGAGAAAAAGTCATCGGCATCAATATCGAAGTTAAGAATAATTTCCCTGTATTTTCCACCGTTAATTAACGCTTTGGCTTCTTTAACACTACTGGCAATAATGACAGGCATCAGTTTTATCTCATTTTGAAAACTGTGAAGCAAAATAAGAGTTAGTTCGTACCAGATCAACTACTTTTTATCGTATTCCGCCGCAGAAAAAACGTCGTACTGTGACGCGACGACGACCGGATATTTTGTGACAGCGATCCGGTCACCAACAGCACAATCTTATTCGACGCTGGCGATATGCTGCAATTTTGCCAACTCGTCAGGATGATTTCCCCTGTTGTTTTTCGCGCAATATCTCGCCGCAGCGCTGCTTGTCCTGACGCAGCGCCTGCTGTTCCTGCGGGCTGAGCTGGCGCCAGGTATCCAGCATCCGCTGCCCCAGCGCCGGAAGGTAATGGGTTTTATGCAGCGCGTAGTCAGAATTTCCCCCCTCGACGATATTCTGCATATCGTGGAGGAACTGGCGGCTGTCGTCATGATCGATTATGCAAAATACCGCCCGGTAGTAAGCTTCATCTTCCTCGGTGTAATGCGGGGTGAACCACCAGACCAGCAGCGCGATAAGCGCCAGCAGCGGGATAATTAAGGATAATTTTTTCAACATCAGTTTTTCGGCCGGAGACAATCAGCCGTCAGTGTACCTGCAACGACGGCCTGATGTAAGCGCCGGCCCCGGCGAGCCGGCACAGGCTAGTAGCCGACCGGGTAGATGCGGCCGGTCTGAACGCCTTCAATGCTGCGGCGATAGGCCTGCGCCACGGCGGCGGCGGGAACGCTGGGGAAGCCCGGGAAAAAGTCGCCGTAGGCTGCCAGCGACTCGCTGAGTACGGTGGGGCTGATGAGATTGATGCGGATCCCGCGCGGCAGCTCGCAGGCGGCGGCGCGGACAAAGCCTTCCAGACCGGCGTTGACCGTCGTGGCATTGACCCCCTGAGCAATGGGTTCCTGCGCGACGATACCGCTGACCAGGGTAATCGACCCCCCGTCGCGCAGAAAATGCTGGCCGACCAGCGCCAGGCGAATTTGCCCCAGCAGCTTGTCCTGCAGACCGAGGTTGAACTGACTGTCGGTCATGGTGCTTAACGGCCCAAAGTGCAGATTGCCGGTGGTGGAGACGATGGCATCTACGTCGCCCGTTTGGGCAAATAGCGCCTCGACGCTCTCCTGCGAGGTGATATCCACCTGATAATCTCCCCGGGTGCGGCCGACGCGGATAACGTCATGTCTCTGACTCAGTTCTTCGCTGACCGCGCGACCGATGGTGCCGCTGGCACCGATAACGATAATTTTCATGGCAGACTCCTGATGAGGTGAGAGGCTATTTTTTAATAAAAGTAATCTCGGATAAACTGGCTAAAAGTTAGAACATTACTAACCAGAGGTTAGCAATATGGACAAATTACGAGGGATGGAGACGTTTATTGCCGTGGTGGAGTGCGGCAGCTTTACCGGGGCGGCGTCGCGCCTGGGGCTGTCGGCGGTGATGGTTGGGAAATATATCGCCCAGTTGGAAAGCCAGCTGGCGACGCGTCTGCTGGAGCGTAACACCCGACGCCAGAGCCTCACCGACGCCGGGCGAGTCTATTTTGACGAAGCGAAACGGGTGATGGAGCAGGTCTCCATCGCCGAAAGCGCGGTCGAGCGGCTGCGGCTGGCGCCGGCCGGCACCCTGCGGGTGAGCGCTCCCACCTCGTTCGGCGCCAGCGTGATCGCGCCCCTGACCGCCACCTTCCTGCAGGTCTGGCCTGCGGTCCGGGTGGAACTGGATCTGACTAACCGGATGGTCGATCTGGTGGATGAGGGGTTCGATCTGGCGATCCGTATCGGCGAGATCCATCAGGAGGATCTGGTGGCTCGCTACCTGGCGCCGTATCGGATGGTGATCTGCGCCGCGCCGGCTTATCTGGCGCGTTACGGGACCCCCGGGACGCCAGAGGATCTCGCCGATCATCTCTGCCTGTCCCATACGGTCTGGACCGCCCGCAACGAGTGGCGGCTGCCGGGCGTAGAGGGAGAAGTGCGCTGGAAACGCGATGCGGTTTTGCGCTGCAACGATGGCTACGCGCTGCGCCAGGCGGCGATCGCCGGGGCCGGGCTGCTGATGCAGCCGGAGGTACTGCTGGCCGATGCGCTGGCCAGCGGCAGCCTGGTGCGCGTGCTGGAGGCGTGGACTCCGCAGCCGCGGCCTGTGCATCTGCTCTGGCGCCAGGATCGTCGGCCCCTGCCGAAGCTGACGCAGTTTATCGCCCACCTTCAGCAGGGAATGGCCGACGCGCTGACAACGACCCGCGCGTCGGAATAATCACTCCGCCCGCAGCGCCTGCTGCCAGTCGGCAATCAGATCGTTGGGATCTTCGATCCCCACCGACAGGCGGATCAGCTGCGGTGTGATACCGTTCGCCAGGCGTTTCTCCAGCGGGATCGAGGCATGGGTCATGCTGAAGGGCTGGCTCACCAGACTCTCCACGCCGCCCAGGCTCTCCGCAAGCGTAAACCAGCGCAGCTTGCTGATGATGCGCTCGGCGTAACCTTCATCGCCCTTCACCACCACCGAAATCATGCCGCCGGGCAGGGCCATTTGCTGGCGCGCCAGCTGATGATGCGGGTGCGAAGCCAGCCAGGGAAACCAGACTCGCTCCACTTCCGGCTGCTGTTCCAGCCATTCGGCGAGCTGCAGCGCGTTCGCGCTGTGGCGCTCCATCCGCAGCGCCAGGGTACGGATGCCGCGCAGCGTCAGGAAGCTGCTGAACGGGTCAAGCACGCCGCCTACCGCATTCTGCAGATAGCCAAGCTTTTCCGCGAGCTCGGAGTTATCGCCAACCACCGCCAGGCCGGCGACGACATCGGAATGGCCGTTGAGGTACTTGGTCGCGGAGTGCACCACAATATCAAACCCATGCTCCAGCGGGCGATGGATCGCCGGCGAAGCAAAGGTGTTATCGGCGACGCTGATCAGGTTATGGCGGCGCGCGATGGCGGCGATGGCGCTGAGATCCGCGAGCTTCAGCAGCGGGTTGGTGGGCGTTTCCACCCAGATCATGCGCGTATCGGGGCGGATCGCCGCTTCAATTCCCGCCAGGTCGTCGGGTTTCACCCAGCTCACCTGCAGACCAGCGCTACGGCGGCGAACGTTTTCCAGCAGGCGGTAAGTGCCGCCATACACATCATCGACCGCCACCAGATGACTGTCCTTATCCAGCAGCTCCAGCACGGTGGAGATGGCGGCCAGCCCGGAGGCGAACGCGTAGCCGCGCGTGCCGTTTTCCAGGTCGGCGATCGCCGTCTCCAGCGCGTGACGGGTGGGATTCCCGCTGCGGGAATATTCATAACCGGTATGCTGCCCCGGCGCTGGCTGAGCAAAAGTGGAGGTGGCATAAATCGGCGGCATCACTGCGCCATGGCTGTCGGTGAAGGTTCCGCTATGTACACTCAGGGTGTGGATAGATGACATAAAAAATTCCTTATTGTGCGACTCGGTTACGCCAGGCGGTCAATACATCGCTGCGGGTGACCAGGCCAAGAAAACGCGTGTTGTCAGCGATCACCGCCACCAGACCGCGATCGAGAATGGCCTGCAGTTCACTCTCTGGCGCACGCTTATCGAGAGTTTCAACATGGCGGCTCATCGCTTCGCTGACCGGCAGGGAGAAGCGTTGGCGATCGCCCTGTACGTGGCGGATCAAATCCCACTCATCGACGATGCCGACCACGCGGCCATCCTCCAGTACCGGCAGTTGGGAGATGTCATACAGCCGCATGCGGGTAAAGACCGCGGCCAGGGTGTCGTCCGGCGCGGCCGTGACGGTAGCGCCTTCGTCATGGCGCAGGGCGATAAAATCACTGAGATCGCCCTGTTCGGGGCGGGCGATCAGTCCTTGCTGGCGCATCCAGTCGTCGTTGAACATTTTGGACAGGTATTTATTGCCGCTGTCGCAGGCGAAGGTCACCACCCGCTTCGGACGGCTTTGCGTCCGGCAGTAGCGCAGCGCGGCGCTGAGCAGGGTGCCGGTGGAAGAGCCGGCCAGCACTCCTTCGACCTGCAGCAGCTGGCGCGCGGTGTGGAATGCTTCGCAGTCGCTGACGCGATACGCGGTATGTACCCCCTCCAGCCTGGCCAGCGGCGGGATAAAATCTTCGCCGATCCCTTCGACCAGCCAGGATCCCGTTTCGCCGTAGCGTCCGGTATCGACCTGATCGGCAAGGATGGAACCCGCCGGATCGGCGAGAATAAATTCCGTTTTCGGCGAGTGCTCAGCAAACCAGGCCTGAAGCCCACCCAGCGTGCCGCCGGAGACGACGCCGACGACGATGGCGTCGATGTCGCCCTCCAGCTGCTGATAAAGCTCCGGCGCAGTGGAGGTGGCATGGGCCAGCGGATTGGCGTCGTTATTAAACTGGTCGATATAAAAGGCGCCCGGCGTTTCATCGGCAAGGCGGCGGGCATAATCCTGGTAGTAGGCCGGGTGGCCTTTATTGACGTCGGAGCGGGTGAGCAGCACCGTCGCGCCCAGCGCCCGCAGGTGAAAGATTTTCTCGCGGCTCATTTTGTCCGGCACCACCAGGATCAGGCGGTAATTTTTCTGCGCCGCAATCAGCGCCAGACCGAGGCCGGTATTGCCGGCGGTGGCTTCGATAATCGTTCCCCCGGGCGCCAGTTTTCCCTGGCGCTCGGCTTCATTAATCATCGACAGCGCAACCCGATCTTTAATTGACCCGCCGGGGTTCTGATTTTCCAGTTTTAAAAACAGACTGCAGGGCCCGGTATCCAGTTTGTGCAACTGGAGCAGGGGAGTATGACCGATCAGGTCGCTCACGGAATGAAACAGTGACATAACCATTTACCCACTCGTTTAAGATTTTTGCATACTATAACTGTGAAAACGGTTATTTAAAGAATATTTCTCTGTCATTTAGCGCAAAATGGAATATAAGATGCTATTTGGCCATCTGGAGGGAAAGCAGGGCAGCCACCTGGGCGGATCGATTTCCAGAAAAGGGCGTTTTTAGCCGCTTTTAGCGGGAAAATGGCGATTTTAATCAGTGTGTTATCTGATATCTGAAAATGTGTTTGCGAAAAGATTCTATGGAGAATAGGCCTGCGCTTGTCGTTAACTAGCAGCGGGCTGGCCAGGAGAAAAACGCAGCAGGGAAATCACGGGTTAACGCAGTTCGATGGAGAGTCCGGATGCAGAAAAGCAAAAACCCGCCTTGTGGGCGGGTTCTTTAAATAGTGGTGCCCGGACTCGGGAACATTCAGTACTCTATTAACTTGAAATTTATCATAAATCTGTTTTTGGTTGATTATCAAAACTCAGAGTTAGACCCATAATTTTACTTTCAAATCAAAATACTAGATTTGAATATTTAAAGGCATGTCCGGTTCGATACTCCGATTCGATTCCTTATAAATTTATCGTAATGACATCTGCGTTACGCGTGTTGTATACTTAATATCCACAGAAACACAAGAGGACAAGACGATGCCAGCCGCAAACAGCATGTCCATAAAACGCGAAACGTTAAATCTGCGCATTAAACCTGCCGAACGCGATCTTATTGATCGGGCGGCGAAAGCCAGAGGGAAAAACCGCACAGACTTTGTGCTGGAGGCCGCCCGCGCTGCCGCTGAGGAAGCGCTGATTGAGCAACGCATCATTATGGCCGATCCGCAGGCTTATCAGGAATTTCTCGCTCGTCTGGATCAGGCTCCTGCACCTAATGCCGCACTGCGTAAAACTATGCAGACCCCTGCGCCGTGGGAACAGGAAGAATGATCTCGGCACCAGAACCGCTTCATGCCGGGCATATTCTTACCCCGTTTTGCTGCGGTATAGATTCCATGGATCACTGGCTGAAACAGCGGGCGATGAAAAATCAGGTTACTGGCGCATCCCGCACCTTTGTCTGCTGCGACGACGCGAAGGTGATGGCTTACTACTCACTGGCTTCCAGCGCTGTGACGACAAATACTGCGCCGGGTCGTTTTCGCCGCAATATGCCTGACCCGATCCCGGTTGTGGTACTGGGTCGTCTGGCGGTGGATAAATCACTACATGGGAAAGGTGTCGGGCGGGCCCTGGTACGTGATGCCGGGCTGCGTGTGATTCAGGTGGCGGAGACTATCGGCATTCGCGGGATGCTGGTTCACGCCCTGTCGGATGAAGCACGGGATTTTTACCTGCGGGTGGGGTTTGAGCCGTCGCCGATGGATCCGATGATGTTGATGGTGACGTTGAGGGATTTGGTTAATGCCTGATGGGTATTATTTATAATTACAAGGGAATCTGAAGTGTTTGTTAAACCCGTAGCGATTCAGTCCCACATGTATCGTCGGTCAGATTATCAACCTGGGACCACGGTCCCATCTGCTCATTTTAGTACTATTTAGTCTGTGACTATGGTCCCAACTGACGGTCAGAAGGCTTCCAACTGTATGTCAAATTTATGCATAACAGTCTGAACCAAGTAATGCAGATTTGTCGTACCGTGACTGGCTATCAAGCTCTTTGAACGCGAATAGACGTGGATGCAGATCTAAGTAATAAGCTCCCCGCTGTAGCTGGGAAAATCCGACAAAGGATGTTCTATATGGACTCACAGGATGTATTGTATATCGTCCGATGTTACGGCGTCGTCAAGCGGTCCTTTACCGCTCCAGGTCACCAATTAGCATATGGAAGCTTAAAGGTCGCCGATGGCGAACTAGATAAGGTTGCCTGCAAAATTCACCGCACAGGTGAAAACAGCCCAGTTAGTCACGACAAGCCATAAAATTAAAATGAATTGACGACGCCGTGCAAATCACATTTTATCGCCGCTATGAACGCTGTGTTCCGGAAACGACAAAACGGGGAGGGGATGAATAAACCTGCATGTTCTAAGTAATAATTTGTTGCTATGTTGAACGCGAAGGATGATAATTGCTAACAGGAAGCTAATATTACTAAAGGGAAATTTAGATGCCTTCAATTCTCGCAAGGTTGTCAGTTTGTATTATTCTGTCATTGTTTATGGTTTCTTGTTCGGGAAGTTTTGATAAAACTATTGATTATCAAGACGCTAAACAGATGCCCGGCTATGGGTATATAGTCATGGATTTCAGACTGGCAAATGAAATGGCGTATGGCAATGGCTATATTCCAGGAAAAACAAACTATACAATTTCTTATAAAAATAAAGGTGATATTTTTTTTGTTGATATTCAGCATGCTGATTTTCGTAATAGAATATTAAAGGCATACATACCATATATGAAAGGCTATACCTTAATAGGTATAGGGAGAAGTTATTGGTATCCTTTTTTTAGATGTGATAAATGTGACAATGAGCCACAGTTAAAATTTTTATATATAAACATTGTAAAATCAGTGGATGAAGCATGGTGTAGTGAAACAACTTATAAAAATTTACGATCATTTAATGCAATGGACGGTTGCTCCCAAATGGTAGGTGTAGAAGAATCTAGAAAAGTTACAGGAGATGTTCTTATCACCCCAGAATTAAAATCTGATTTCCAGGGGATGTTCACCCCTTATCTGAAGCCAGGACGTTAATCACGAGGCTTTTAAGTTGATCTCCTCCCAGAAAAGAGTGACAGGATAAACTGAAGTCTACGGTTTTTCTTCCATCTCACAGAGAGGCATATCGCCATGAAAAAGACCCGTTATACCGAAGAACAGATTGCATTTGCACTGAAGCAGGCCGAAACCGGCATCTGTGTCGGGGAAGTCTGCCGAAAGATGGGCATTTCTGAAGCCATTTTTATAATTAGAAGAGAAATTCGCTGCTCTGGGCGTAACTGAACTTGAATTGCGTCGTCTGCGGCAACTGGAGGATGAAAATCAGCGGCTGAAAAAGCTTGTGGCTATAAGACCTACCGGGGCGGAGTCAGCTCACCCTCAGTTGTACCCTCGCAATGGACATGATGCGGGTTGAAGTTGATTGAGTTGGGTGGAGTTAAGGGATTGAAGAGATGTTGATTTCTGCGGGCTTGGAATGCAAAAACGGACCTCCGTGGAGGTCCGTTGCTATGAATTTGGTGCCCGGACTCGGACTAACGCCGCAGGCGTTGAACAGCGCGCGTGTCGCGCTGGCCCCGAAGGGGTGAGCCGCTGTGCGGCGAATAATCGAACGCAGTTCGATGGAGAGTCCGGCTACAGAAAAGCAAAAACCCGCCTTTTGGGCGGGTTCTTTAAATAGTGGTGCCCGGACTCGGAATCGAACCAAGGACACGGGGATTTTCAATCCCCTGCTCTACCGACTGAGCTATCCGGGCAACGGGGCGCATTAAACCGTAATCGCCGCGCCTCGTCAATGAAATTTATCTGTTTTGCAGCAGACTGAACAATCTATCACCATATTGCGCTAAAAGCACGCGTCTTCAGGCAAAAAACAGCGTCCAGGCCGCGGAAATCGGCATCGCCAGCACCAGCGCAGGCAGCATATTCACTACGGCAAACATTTTTATCCCGCAGATGCGCAGCCCGGTGGCCACCAGCAGCATGCCGCCGACGGCGCTGAAATCCGCCAGCATCATCGGCGTGGTAAGCGGCATAATGATCGCCGCGCAGGCTGCAAGAGTCAGCTGGATAAGCAGCATCGGTACGCTGATGGCGGCGACGGCAATGCCCAGGGTGCAGGCGAAGATGGTGGCGGTGAAAAAGTCGAGAAACGCTTTGGCAATCAGAATGCTGGCGTCGCCGGTCATCCCTTCGCGCATGGCGCCGAAGACGCCGGTGCCGCTGGCGCAGAACAGGACGATAATCGCCACATAGCTCTGAATATAAGACTCATGAGCCGAAGCCTTTTTCTTGCCTTTCGCTGACATCAACTGCTGGAGTTTACTGACCAGCGTATTGATGCCTTTTTCCATATTGCATATTTCGCCGAGCAGCGTCCCCACCAGGGTCGACAGCACCATCACCGGCAGATTGGCGTACTTAATGACCAGTAAAATGCCGATGCCCAATGACGCCAGGCCAAAAATAGAGGTCATTGCGGTGCGGATCCGTTCCGGCAACCGTTGGCTGAGTAAGGCGCCCAGCACACCGCCGACCAGCACCGCGCTGGCGTTAATAAAAGGTCCTGTAACCACGCTGACTCCTGTTAAAAATCCCTGATAACCGCATTATTATGGCGTTAACTTACCGGGAAAGCTTGTGTATCCGTGATATAAGTGCATACGGTTTTCATCTTGCGCCTGTTCGGGAAAGGTGCCATGATTGCGCGAATTTTCTCCTCCCTGATATGAGGCCGCCGATGACGACACAGCCATTATCTCGCCAGCGACGCCGCGCCCAGATGCGCGGGCTGCCTCATCTTGCTACGCTTACCCCTCTGTTCACCATGCGGTGAAGGACACGTATGCTCACTGTAGGGCAACAGTAAGATCGGACGCGTCTGCTTTTACTGATGTCCGGCGGTTGGAGCTGAATCCGTCAGACCCGGACACATCGTTGGGCAAGGTCTCCCTTGTCTGAGGTTTTTACACTCCCGATACGGGCATTTGCGCTTATGAAATCCATGCACATTGCCGCCAGCTGCGAGCTGGTCACCCGCTTGTCCACCCACCGTCGCGTTGTGGCGCTGGACAGTACCGATTTTACCGATGTGGCGGCAGTCGTCATCTCCGCGGCCGACAGTCGCAGCGGCATCCTTACTCTCCTCAGGCGTAGCGGATTTAACCTGCCGGTCTACCTGCTGAGTGAGACGGCGGTCGACAAGCCGGAGGGGGTGCAGGCGGTGATCGCCGGTAAAGATCAGGAGTGGCTGGAGCTGGAGGCGGCGGCCTGTGATTATGAAGCGCGTCTGCTGCCGCCGTTTTTCAATACCCTGACCCAGTACGTCGAGATGGATAACAGCACCTTTGCCTGTCCGGGGCATCAGCACGGGGCGTTTTTCAAAAAGCACCCTGCAGGCCGTCAGTTCTATGACTTTTTTGGCGAAAATGTCTTTCGCGCCGACATGTGCAACGCCGATGTGAAATTAGGCGATCTGCTGATCCACGAAGGATCGGCCAAGCACGCGCAGAAGTTCGCTGCGAAGGTGTTCAACGCGGATAAAACCTACTTCGTCCTCAACGGCACCTCGGCGGCCAACAAAGTCGTGACCAACGCGCTGTTGACCCGCGGCGATCTGGTGCTGTTCGATCGCAACAACCACAAGTCAAACCATCACGGGGCGCTGATCCAGGCGGGGGCGACGCCTGTTTACCTGGAAGCCGCGCGCAATCCGTTCGGCTTTATCGGCGGCATTGACGAGCGCTGCTTTGATGAGCATTACCTGCGGGATCTCATCCGCGAAGCGGCGCCTGAGAAAGCCAATGCCTCCCGCCCGTTTCGTCTGGCGGTGATCCAGCTGGGGACCTACGACGGCACGGTCTATAACGCCCGCCAGGTGGTGGATAAGATCGGCCACCTCTGCGATTACATCCTGTTCGACTCGGCGTGGGTGGGCTATGAGCAGTTTATCCCAATGATGGCCGACTGCTCGCCGCTGCTGCTGGAGCTGACCCCCGACGATCCGGGTATTTTTGTCACCCAGTCCGTGCACAAGCAGCAGGCCGGCTTCTCACAGACGTCGCAGATCCATAAAAAGGATAACCATCTGCGCGGCCAGGCGCGTTTCTGTCCGCACAAGCGGCTGAATAACGCCTTTATGCTGCATGCCTCCACCAGCCCGTTCTATCCGCTGTTCGCCGCACTGGACGTCAACGCCAAAATTCATGAAGGTGAGAGCGGCCGCCGCCTGTGGGCCGAGTGTGTGGCGCTGGGCATTGAGGCGCGCAAAGCGATCATCGCCAACTGCAAGATGATCCAGCCCTTTATTCCGCCAGTGGTGGCGGGGCGTCCATGGCAGGATCACCCGACCGAGGCGATCGCCCGGGAGCGCCGCTTCTTCAGCTTCGAACCCGACGCGCGCTGGCATGGTTTTGAAGGCTACGCGGACGACCAGTATTTTGTCGACCCGTGCAAACTGTTGCTGACCACCCCGGGCATTGACGCTGAAAGTGGGGAGTACAGTGAGTTTGGCATCCCGGCAACCATTCTGGCGCATTATCTGCGTGAAAACGGCATCGTGCCGGAGAAGTGCGATCTCAACTCGATTCTGTTCCTGCTGACGCCGGCGGAGAGCGCCGAAAAAATGGCGCAGCTGGTGGCGATGCTGGGGCAGTTTGAACAGCATATTGAAGCGGATACGCCGCTGGCCGATGTGTTGCCGACCATCTATAACAAATATCCGGTGCGTTATCGCGACTATACCCTGCGCGAGCTGTGCCAGGAGATGCACGATCTGTACGTTAGCTTTGACGTGAAGAGCCTGCAAAAAGAGATGTTCCGTAAACGGAGCTTCCCAAGGGTGGTGATGAATCCCCAGGATGCCAACCACGAGTTTATTCGCGGCAACGTTGAGCTGGTGCGTCTGAGCGAGGCGGAAGGCCGCGTCGCGGCGGAGGGGGCGCTGCCGTATCCGCCGGGCGTGCTGTGCGTGGTGCCCGGCGAGGTCTGGGGCGGCGCCGTGCTGCGCTATTTCCTCGCGCTGGAGGAGGGGGTCAATATGCTGCCTGGCTTCTCGCCGGAGCTGCAGGGGGTTTACAGCGAGACGGATCCGGACGGCATTAAGCGGCTGTATGGCTACGTGCTGAAGGGATAAAAAAACGCCCCGCCGAACAGGCGGGGCGTTTTACTTTTGCCGATCACACGCTCTGCTGGGCGGCGGTCGGTTGTCTGACGTGTTTGTATTTGAACAGCGCCACGAAGGCAAAGGCCAGCACCAGCGAATAGCCGGCGAAAATCAGCCACACGCTCTGCCAGTCAGTGATCCCCTCGACGGTAAAGTGTTCGACGACTTTGCCGCTCACCATCCCGCCGAGAATACAGCCGAAGCCGTTGGTCATCATCAGGAACATCCCCTGAGCGCTGGCGCGGATTTCCGGGCGCACCTCTTTCTCAACGAACACCGAACCGGAGATGTTAAAGAAGTCGAAGGCGCAGCCGTAGACGATCATCGACAGCACCAGCAGTACAGTGCCGAACGGCGTCGGGTCGCCAAAGGCGAACAGGCCGAAGCGCAGCATCCACGCCACAATACTGATAAGCATCACGTTCTTAATGCCGTAGCGGCTAAGGAAGAATGGGATGGTCAGGATAAACAGCGTTTCGGAAATCTGCGAAATCGACATCAGCACTGACGCGTGCTCGACGATAAAGCTGCCGGCAAACAGCGGATCTTTATCGAAGCTGTGCAGGAAGGTGTTACCGAACATGTTAGTGATTTGCAGCTCGGCGCCGAGCATCATCGAGAAGATAAAGAAGATAGCCATACGCTTGTTTTTAAACAGCGCAAAAGCGTTCAGGCCGAGCATCTCCGTCCAGCTTTGATTGCGCTGGGCGTTGGCGACCGGAATATGCGGCAGCGTCAGGGTGAACAGAGTCAGCAGGACCGACAGCGTCGCGCCAATGTACAGCTGCATATGGCTCAGTTCAAAGCCGGAGAAGCTCACGCCCCACATGGCGAGGATAAAGCCGATGGTGCCCCAGATACGAATTGGCGGGAAATCGGTGACAATATCCAGCCCCGCCGACTGCAGGCGGTAGTAGGAGATGGTATTGATCAAGCCAAGCGTCGGCATATAGGCCAGCGAGTTAAGCAGGATCACGAGGAACATCTCGCCCGGCGTGGTGACCTGCGCCGCGAGGTACAGCGTTAACGCGCCGACCAGGTGGCAGATGGCGTATACCCATTTGGCGCTGATCCACTTATCGGCGACGATGCCGAGCAGCGTCGGCATCAACACCGCGGCGATACCGAGCGAGCTATACACTGCGCCGATTGCCGCGCCGTCAAACTTCAGCGTGACAAACATGTACGAGCCAAGCGTGGTGAGCCAGCTCCCCCAAAGGCAGAACTGCAGGAACGACAGTATTTTGAGCTGCAGCTTAAGATTCATGTAGTTATCCTCACGAATGTGGGCTTGTTATGTTTTTAAAATAACATTAATCCCGTTATTTTGATGCGATTCTATCATTCACTAGCTTAATGCTTCTGTTAACTGCCGCAGAAAACCGAAAGATATTACAGAGTATGGCGGAGAATAAGCGCGGCCTCAGCGCGGGGCTGAGGCCGGAGTCGGGAGGAGGGCTATTTACGGCGGTAGCTTTTCTGCGCCGTATTAACTTTGTACAGATAACGGCGCGATTCCGCCGACGGATGGCGGGTGGTCAGCGTCTGGTAGACGTCCCCTGGCGCCATGCTGTTGATAATATTGGCCGCCTGCACTTTATCGCTGGAGAAGACCCGCAGTACGCTGCCGGCGCCGCCGTTATAGGCAGTGATCACCGCGTAGCGACGCGAGGTGGGGTTATCGATGCCGGCGAGGTAAACATTGTTCAGCATCGCCAGGTAGGCGGTACCGGTGTCGATGTTATTCGCCGGGTCAAACAGATAGCTGCGGCTTGGCAGGCCGGATTTACCCTGGGAGCGGAAGACGTCTCTGCCGGCGCTGTGCTGGACCACCTGCATCAGCCCCATGGCGTCGGCATGGCTGACCGCATAGGGGTTAAAGGAGGATTCGGTCTGCATAATCGCGAGGATCAGCGACTCATCAACCCCATACTTACGCGAGGCCTGACGCACCATGCCGAGGTATTTATGCGCACGTTTGTCGAGGTGGTTCGGCACCAGGTTAATGGTGATGCTGTAGACCACGCGCAGGCCGTTGTTGCGGCTCTTCAGACGGGTTTGCAGCAGATAGTCGGCAAAGCGCGCGGCGCGCCACTCCCAGCGAATCGACGCCCCGGTGTTATCCACCACCTGGCCATAGAGGAACGGCTCTTTGGAGATCTGGATGTCATCGACATCGGAATAGAGGTCAATGGAGTTGGGGTCATCGCCCATCAACAGGGTTTTGACGATAGCCTGTCGCAGTCGTCCGCGAGGGTCGGTGCCGGCAATGGTCTCGACGGTGATCGTCCCTTCATCGAAGTTGATGTGGCTGCGGGTTTGATACTGGTCGGTGTACTTGACGTAGTCCTTTGGCCCGGCGAGCAGGACTTCGTTGTACCCCCAAATGTTCTCGATGTTGTGGGCGAACTGGCCCATCAAAATATCGAATCCGTTCGTGTCCTTGACCCAGGCCTCGTTGTATTCGGCGCCTTTTTTATTGGAGCTGGAACACGAAACGAGCAACGGCGCAATCAGCGCGAGCGCTAAGTATTTTTTCATCATTCCGGGCGTGCGTGTTGTGTTTGTTTTTTTAAAGGCCGCAGGGCCCTTACTGTTTTTCCGGCGGCGTGTAGCCTTCGATGTGCACGTCTTTCCCTTCAAACAGGAACTGCACCATCTCCTGCTCAAGCAGTTTGCGGTGCTCCGGGTTCATCATGCTGAGCTTTTTCTCGTTGATCAGCATGGTCTGCTTGTGCTGCCACTGCGCCCAGGCTTCTTTGGAGATTTCGTTGTAAATACGCTTTCCGAGCTCGCCCGGATACAGCTGGAAATCCTGGCCGTCCGCTTCACGCTGCAGGAAGGTACAAAAAATGGTTCTGCTCATAATTAATCCTCTTTGATAGCCGAAAAATTTATACCGGCGCTCCGGCTTTTAGCTGTTGCAACAAGCGCTCCACGGGGGCCGCCAGACCGACCGACGGCGGCTGCGCTAAGTTATACCAGAGTGCGTTGCCTTCATCCATGCATGCGCCAGATGAGTGCACTGTAAGCCACATCGGCACAATATCCAGGTGGAAATGGCTGAAAGTGTGGCGAAAAGCGGTTAATTGCGTCAGATTATCGGCCTTAATCTGGCGCTGCGCCAGCCACTCGCGTAGCTCCGCTTCGTCTGCAAACTGCGGAAAACAGAACAACCCGCCCCACAGACCCACCGGCGGACGCTGGGAAAGAAACACCTCGTCGCCGTGCTGCATCAGCAGGAAGTAGCCGGTGCGTTCCGGGAGGGTCTGCTTCGGTTTTTTGCCCGGATATTCCGCCCATGAATGGTTCGCGTAGGCCACGCAGCCATTGCTCAGCGGACACAGCTCGCACTTCGGCTTCGAGCGGGTACAAACCATTGCCCCGAGATCCATCATCGCCTGGTTGAAGCGCTCGACGCCCTCTGCCGGGGTGACCTCTTCGCTGATGTCCCATAGCCGTTTTTCCACCTCTTTTTTCCCCGGCCAGCCGCTGACAGCATAGCAGCGGGCGAGCACGCGCTTCACGTTGCCGTCGAGAATCGGATAATGCTGACCGAGCGAAAGGGATAAAATCGCCCCCGCCGTTGAGCGCCCGACGCCGGGCAGCGCCGCCACTTCGTCAAAGGTCCGGGGGAATTCCCCGCCGTGCAGTGTGGCGACTTGCTGTGCGGCTTTATGTAAGTTGCGCGCCCGCGCGTAGTAGCCCAGACCGGTCCACAGATGCAGCACCTCATCCAGCGGCGCGTTGGCTAAATCAACCACCGTGGGGAAACGCGCCATAAAGCGTTCAAAATAGGGGATTACCGTGGTCACCTGGGTTTGTTGCAACATCACTTCGGAGAGCCATACTTTGTAGGGCGTCTTGGCGATTTGCCAGGGCAGGGTTTTACGCCCGTATTTGTCGTACCAGTCCAGAACCTGGGCTGAAAATTGCGTGGCGAGAAAAGTCAAAGCTACGGCTCCGGGATCGCGATTACAGGGGGGCAGATTGCAGCATAAGGGCGAGTGGCTGTAAACCCTTGCATCCGCCGGGTAACTTTGGATAATGCCCGTTTTCCGAACACATTCACAAGCAGACCAAACTTTTATGAAAAACGACGTCATCTCTCCGGAATTCGATGAAAACGGTCGCCCGCTGCGCCGTATTCGTAGCTTCGTCCGTCGCCAGGGCCGCCTGACGAAAGGGCAGCAGCATGCGCTGGATAACATTTGGCCGGTGATGGGCGTTGAATTCAACGATGCGCCGCTCGATTTCGCCGCCCTGTTTGGCCGTGACGCGCCGGTCACCTTAGAAATTGGCTTCGGGATGGGCGCCTCGCTGGTGGCGATGGCGAAAGCCAAACCGGAACAGAATTTCCTCGGCATTGAAGTACACTCCCCGGGCGTTGGCGCTTGTCTGGCTTCTGCGGAAGAAGAAGGCGTACAAAACCTGCGCGTAATGTGTCACGATGCAGTGGAAGTGCTACATACCATGATCCCGGATAACTCGCTGAATATGGTGCAACTGTTTTTCCCTGATCCGTGGCATAAAGCGCGTCATAATAAACGTCGTATCGTGCAGCCGCCTTTCGCTGAGCTGGTGAAAAGCAAGCTGAAGCTCGGCGGCGTCTTCCATATGGCGACCGACTGGGAAGCTTATGCCGTGCATATGCTGGAAGTCATGTCCTCGCTGGAAGGCTATCGTAACCAGTCGGCAAGCAACGATTACGTACCGCGCCCGGAATCGCGCCCGGTAACCAAATTTGAACAGCGTGGCCATCGTCTCGGCCACGGCGTATGGGACTTAATGTTCGAGAGGGTGAAATAATGGCCAAGAATCGTAGCCGTCGTCTGCGTAAAAAAATGCATATCGATGAGTTTCAGGAGTTAGGCTTCTCCGTCGCCTGGCGTTTCCCGGAAGGGACCAGCGAAGAGCAGATCGACCAGACGGTCAACGATCTGATCGAAGAGGTGATAGAGCCGAACAAGCTGGCCTTCGACGGCAGCGGTTATCTCTCCTGGGAAGGGCTCATCTGCATGCAGGAGATTGGTAAGTGCACTGAAGAGCATCAGGCTATCGTACGCAAATGGCTGGAAGCGCGTAAGTTAGAGGATGTGCGCACCAGCGAACTTTTTGACGTCTGGTGGGACTAAGTTTGACAAGGGTCGGCAATTGCCGGCCCGTTTTGTCTTAAGGGAGTTTTATGATGCGTAAAACGCTGCTGGCGGTGGCGCTCTCCATCACCGCTTTGTCTGCCCATGCGGACTACCAGTGTAGCGTCACGCCGCGTGACGATGTGATCCTCAGCCCGCAGCAGGTGCAGGTGAAAGGGGAAAACGGCGATCTGGTGATAAAGCCGGACGGCAATCTGACCTTTAACGGCAAGGCCTATGCGCTCAGCGCCGCCCAGCGCGAACAGGCGCAGGATTATCAGGCCAGCCTGCGCAGCAGCCTGCCGTGGATTGACGAAGGCGCGCGTTCGCGAGTCGAAAAAAGCCGCAAGGCGCTGGATAAAATCATTACCGAACAGGTTGGCGCCAACAGCAGCATGCACGGTCGCCTGACCAAACTGGACGCGCAGCTGAAAGAACAGATGAACCGCATTATCGAACGTCGCAGCGATGGCCTGACTTTCCACTATAAAGCTATCGACCAGGTACGCGCCGATGGCCAGCAGCTGGTGAATCAGGCGATGGGCGGCATTCTGCAGGACAGCATTAACGAGATGGGGGCGAAAGCGGTGCTCAAAGGCGGCGGTAATCCGCTACAGGGCATTCTCGGCAGCCTCGGCGGCCTGCAAACGGCGATTCAGGAGGAATGGAAAAACCAGGAGGCCGATTTCCAGCAGTTTGGTAAGGACGTCTGCAGCCGGGTGGTATCGCTGGAGGACAGCCGCAAAGCGCTGGTTGGCTCGCTGAAATAATGCCATGGCGGTCCGCTTCCCGGCAGGACCGCCGCTGCGTTTACTCGTTCAGAAACAACTCAAGCAGGGAATTCAGGAACAGCTTACCGTGCTCGGTAATCTGCCAGTTCTGCTCGTCTTCCTGCAGGTAGCCCTGGGCTATCGCCGCGTCCAGCTGCGGGCGGATCGCCGCTTCCTCAAGTCCGGTATAGCGGCTAAATTCAGCGCGCGGCGCGGCCTCCAGCAGGCGAAAACGGTTCATAAAGAACTCAAACGGTTTATCCGCTTCTTCCACATCATGCTGGCGCTCCAGGTAACGGCCTTCCATATACCCGCGCGGGTGGCGTGTTTTGGCGGTCCGCAGAATGCGTCCGTCAGGGAAGGTGATCTTGCCGTGCGCGCCGCAGCCGATGCCGAGGTAGTCGCCAAAGCGCCAGTAGTTGAGATTATGCTGACACTGGAAGCCTGGCTTAGCATAGGCGGACGTCTCGTACTGCTGATAGCCGGCGGCGCTCAGCAGCTGATGCCCCTGCTCGAAAATATCCCATAGCGCGTCGTCATCCGGCAGCACCGGCGGCCGGGAGCCGAACAAGGTGTTCGGCTCAATGGTCAGCTGGTACCACGACAGGTGCGGCGGGTTGAGGGCAATCGCCTGACGCAGATCGTCCAGCGCCTCCTCCAGCGACTGGTCCGGCAGACCGTGCATCAGGTCGAGGTTGAAGCTGCGCAAGCCGAGGCCGCTGGCGAGACGTGCTGCGCGCTTGGCCTCCTCCGGGCCGTGGATCCGCCCCAGGCGCTGCAGCTTCGGTTCGCTAAAGCTTTGTACGCCGATGGAGATGCGGTTCACCCCGGCGCGCTGATAATCAACGAAGCGATCGGCCTCCACGGTACCCGGGTTGGCTTCCATGGTGATTTCCGCCCCGGCGGCCAGCGGCAGGCAGGCGCGGACGCCATCGAGCAGGGTTTGCATGGCCGGGCCGGACAGCAGGCTCGGCGTTCCGCCGCCGATAAAAATAGTGCCTATTTCCCGTCCCTGGGCATATTGCGCATCAGCCTGCAGATCGTTCAGCAGATGCTGGACGTAGTCATCATGCGGCACCTCGCCTTTCAGCGCATGCGAATTAAAATCACAGTACGGGCATTTCTGCACGCACCAGGGAATATGGATATAGAGACTCAGCGGCGGCAAATTAGCCATTACGTAATGCTTCCAGTAACAGTTTCAGCGCCTGCCCGCGATGGGAAATGGCGCTCTTTTCTTCACGGCTCAGTTCGGCCGCGGTTTTCCCTTCTGACGGGACGAAGAAGATCGGGTCGTAACCGAAGCCGCCATGACCGGCGGCTTGTCGGGTGATTACCCCAGGCCAGCTGCCGTGGCACACCAGCGGCGTGGGATCCTCGGCATGGCGCAGATAGACCAGCACGCAGTGGAACTGGGCCTGACGCTGGTCGTCCGGCACGTCCTTTAACGCGTCGAGCAGCTTCTCAAGATTCTGCTGGTCGCTGGCATCGACGCCGGAATAGCGTGCGGAGTAAATACCCGGCGCGCCGCCAAGAGCATCGACGGCCAGACCGGAATCGTCGGCGATGGCCGGCAGGCCGGTGATCTGCGCCGCGTGGCGCGCTTTCAGAATCGCGTTTTCAATGAAGGTCAGGCCGGTCTCTTCCGCAGAGTCCACGCCCAGCTCGGTCTGAGCGACGATATCGAGACCAAAATCTTCCAGCAGCGAGGCCAGTTCGCGCACTTTGCCGGCATTGCCGGTAGCGAGGACGACTTTTTGCATGATGAATCCTGTTTATTCAGTTAGCGCCGCGACCGCAGTCGGGATCTGTTGTGGGGCGATGATTTTAACTTGCTTATGGCGGCCCAGCTCGCCTTTTTCAATCAGTACCTGGCTTTTGGCGACGCGGAACTGTTTGGCGAGAAATTTCACCAGGTGGGCATTGGCCTGGCCATCAACGGGTGGGGCGGTAATGGCGACTTTAAGCTCGTCGCCATGTACGCCCACGATGCTATCGCGGCTGGCCTTAGGCTGAATGTACAGCCTCAGCACCAGCCCGTCAGCGCAGGTTTCAACGGCACTCATAGCGCCATCCACAGCCCCGGCAGCAGTACATTACCGGTGGCCTGCAGCACTTCGGCGATGCCCATATTGATTACGTACAACAGCAATACCAGCACCATCGGCGAGAAATCGATACCGCCCATCGACGGCAGCAGGTTGCGGATAGGGCGCAGCAGCGGGTCCGCCAGCTGCATCAGCACATACTCCACCGGGCTACGGCCCTGACTGACCCAGCTCATGATCGCCATCAACAGCAGTACCCAGAAGATCAACGAGCCGATGGTTTTCAGCAGAATAAGCAGAGCGGAGATCCAGATGATCGGCTGGAAGGTGATCACCATAAACAGCACGATCGCTTTGATGACGCAGAGAATAAATGCCACCAGCAGCGAGGCGCTGTCAATCGGCCCCATTGCCGGGATAATCCGGCGCAGCGGTCCGACAATCGGCTGCGTGGCTTTCACCACAAACTGCGAAAACGGGTTGTAAAAGTCGCAGCGCGCCCACTGCATCCAGACGCGTAACAACACGACCATCGTGTAAAGCTCAATGACCGTTGAAAGCAGGAAAGTCAACGTCTTCATGGCGTTCCTCAGATTCCTTATTATTTGCTGTAGTCGCGCGCACCAAAAATGGCAGTACCGATGCGCACCATCGTGCTTCCCGCCGCGATTGCGGCTTCCATATCGTCCGACATTCCCAGAGACAACGTATCGACCGTGGGGTACCGCGTTTTTAATCGCGCAAATGCTACCGCCATTTGCCGGGCGACGGCAAACTGCCTTACATATTCTGACTCAGGCGCGGGAATGGCCATCAGGCCGCGCAGTTCCAGATGAGGTAACTCAGCGATCTCCGCCGCTAAGCCGTCGAGCGCTTCCAGCGGGATGCCGGATTTGCTCTGCTCATCGCTGATGTTAATTTGAATCAGCACCTTCAGCGGCGGCAAATGCGCCGGGCGTTGCTCGTTCAGGCGGGTGGCGATTTTCAGCCGATCGACGGTGTGGCACCAGTCAAAATGCTCTGCCACCAACCGGCTTTTGTTGGACTGCAGGGGGCCAATAAAGTGCCACTGCAGCCCGCTGACGCCAGCCTGCTGGAAATGGTTAATCTTCTCCACGCCCTCCTGGACGTAGTTTTCACCAAATGCCCGCTGGCCTGCCGCAATGGCTTCTTCGATCGCGCTCGCAGGTTTCGTTTTACTCACTGCAAGCAATGTCACTTCTTCTGGCGCACGCCCGCATCGGGCGGCAGCACCGGAGATTTTGTCCCGGACCTGTGCCAGGTTATGCGCAATATCGTTCATATTCCGAGGATGAGTTATGAAGCTGGAAGAAATCGTAGCCCTTAGTGTAAAGCATAATGTCTCCGATCTACACCTGTGCAATTCCGCCGCACCACGCTGGCGGCGGCAGGGCAGGCTGCAGCCCGCGCCCTTTCCCGCGCCGGATATTGCGAATTTACTCAACGACTGGCTCGATGCCGCACAGTTACTGCACTGGCAGGAACACGGCCAGATTGACTTTGCGCTGACCCTGGCCTGCGGTGCGCGGCTGCGCGCCAGCGCCTTCGCCCATACGCGTGGGATATCGCTGGTGCTGCGCCTCCTTCCTGAACAGTGCCCGCGTCTGGACACGCTCGGCGCCCCGCCTGCGCTGAGCGAACTGCTGGCGGAAGAGAGTGGTTTGCTGTTGGTCACCGGAGCGACGGGCAGCGGCAAGTCGACCACCCTGGCGGCAATGGTGGGGCACCTCAATCAGCATCTTGATGGCCATATTCTGACGCTTGAAGATCCGGTGGAATTTATTCATCACAGCGAGCGTTGTCTGATCCAGCAGCGGGAAGTTGGCCGTCACTGTCCTTCGTTCGCCGCGGCGCTCCGCGTGGCGCTGCGCCAGGATCCGGATGTGATCCTGCTCGGGGAGCTACGCGATAGCGAAACCATTCGCCTGGCGTTAACCGCGGCGGAGACCGGGCACCTGGTAATGGCGACATTACATACCCGCGGCGCGGCGCCGGCGGTGGAGAGATTAATCGATGTCTTTCCGGCGGAGGAGAAAGATCAGGTTCGTAGCCAGCTTGCCGGAAGCCTGTGCGCGGTGCTGGCGCAAAAATTGTTACCTGCACGTCAGGGCGGGAGAGTTGCGCTATACGAGCTTCTGGTCAACACGCCAGCGGTGGCGAATTTGATCCGTGAAGGAAAAGTACATCAATTGCCTGGTGTGATGCAGACCGGGATGCAGGCCGGAATGTTGACCTTTACCCAGAGTTTTCAGCAACGTGTCGCTGCAGGCGCGCTATAAGATGAGAAAGAGATTGATATGACAGGTTAAATGATATGTTAGATGAATGTTTATTTGTTGTTTATTAATATTATTTGGTAATACAAATAACTTTTGATTATAAATTCAAATAACACATTCAGATTAGATATGTCGACAGTGAATACGCATTTCCAGGAAAAAAGTTTGATTATCTTTTGACAGCTTTGAGTCATTCGATTTATGCTGTTTGTGGGAATAGGATGATTCTCATGGAATAGCGTTTCAGTTTGTAAATTACCTTGGTGATTTATAAATTCACGACTGTTTGTATCTTTTTTTATTCATTTAACCACCATGGCGGTGGGTAACAGCTAAGGAGAGTTTTAAGTGATTAATTTAAATGGAAATTCATCATCTTCTCGTCAGGTAACCTTTATTACCCACCCGTCTATTCAAAGCAAAGCCTTTGCCAGCTATCTGAGCGAAACCCTGATGGCACCGGTGGTTTTACAAAATATTAATAAACCGCTGGCGCAGCGTTTGGCAAAAGATTCTGTAATATTATTTGATATTGCAGTGTCAAATAAGAAATTAAACGGGGTGTGGCGGGATATTATTCGCCTGCAGGCAGATAATCCTCGTTTGTTGATTATTAATAGCGCACAAAAGTATGAGCTATACGAAATGGCGCAGTGGCCGGCTTTATATGGCGTGTTCCGTCATGACGATGATGAATCGCGCTTAATTGAGGGCATTAAGGCCGTGCTGAACGGCGAGCAGACGGCTGAATTGAGCGTGATGCACCCGGCGATGTACGCTGCGGACCATGCATCGACTCCAGTAGAGAACTCGCCGCTGACCGAGCGGGAATGCGAGATCCTCAACGAACTGCGCTGCGGCGCGACGAACCTGGATATCGCCCGCGCGCTGTTTATCAGCGAGAACACGGTGCGGACGCACCTGTACAATGTGTTTCGTAAACTGAGCGTGAAAAATCGCACCCAGGCGGTGAGCTGGGCTAACGAACATCTGCGCCACTAAGCGGGTAAACGTGCGCCGTCAGCGGTCCGCCGGCGGCGCAGGAGGGCAGAGTTTAAAAGCTCTGCTCGAAGTAGCTTTCCAGTATGACTACGGCAGAGGCCGAATCGACGCTGCCTTTATTCAGCGCCCGGTAGCCGCCGTGTTCAAACAGGCCCGCGCGGGCCTCAACCGTACTCAGTCGTTCATCGTGGAGAAGGATCGCGACGCCAAAACGGCCATGAATTTTATTGGCGAAATTACGCGCGCGCGCCGTCAGCGGTTGCTCGGTGCCGTCCATATTGAGCGGCAGGCCGACGATTACCGCCTCAGGCTGCCACTCTTTAAGCAGTTTTTCGATGACGTTCCAGTCCGGTTTACCGTCCTGCGCCTTCAGCGCCGGTAATGGTCGTGCGGTCGCGGTGATGCGTTGTCCCACCGCCACGCCGATGCTTTTGGTGCCAAAGTCAAAGCCGAGAAAGGTTCCGCTCATCACGCATGCCCCGCGACGCCTGGCATCGTCACAATGTCGATACCAATCAGTTTAGCCGCCTCGCGCCAGCGATCGGCGATCGGCGTACGGAAAAGAATATTCTGATCCGCCGGGGCGGTGAGCCAGGCATTGTCTAAAATCTCCTGCTCCAGCTGCCCTTTCTCCCACGAAGAGTAGCCCAACGCAACCAGCACGTTGCCCGGCTGCCGATCGGTTCCTAAGGTTTCAAGAACATCCCGCGAGGTGGTAATCACCGTGTTATCCGAGATGCGAATGCTCGAGGAAAAGTCAGAGGGCGGGGTATGCAAAATGAAGCCGCGGTCTTCCGCCAGCGGGCCTCCCAGCATCACCGGTTTATCCAGACGGATCTCTGGATTGCGCGGCTCCGGGACAATTTTGAGCTTCTCAAGGATCCCTTCCACCTGCAGATTTTCCAGCGGCTTATTGATAATAATGCCCATGGCACCCTCGTCGTTGTACTCGCAGATATAGACTACCGAGCGGCGGAAAATGGGGTCCTGAAGCGCGGGCATGGCAATCAGAAAGTGATGCTGTAAATTCATTGTCAGAGGTTCGTTCCTGGTTCAAAAAAGCAACACCCAGTATGCGGGCAAAGTAGAATGGTGTCGATGCACTTTATCTGGCTGGCGCCCGAGTGGCGTCAGGCTGGCAACGTTTCACGAGCGCGGTAATCCGCGCTCGCTGCGCCAAAAGCGGACGTTGGTCCGCCGTCGTGCTTATTTATCGATACGTCTTTCGATAGCGTCCATCAGCATACCGGTGATCGAAATATCCGGGAAGGCGGCTTCGATTTCGCGTACGCAGGTGGGGCTGGTGACGTTAATTTCCGTCAGACGGTCGCCGATGATATCCAGGCCGACGAAGATAAGGCCTTTGGCCTTCAGCGTCGGGCCGACGCGGCGGGCGATTTCCCAGTCGCTTTCGGTCAACGGGCGGGCTTCGCCGCGGCCGCCGGCGGCCAGATTGCCGCGGGTCTCGCCACCCTGCGGAATTCGCGCCAGGCAGTAAGGCACGGGCTCTCCATCCACTACCAACACGCGCTTGTCGCCATCTTTAATGGCCGGCAGATAGTTCTGCGCCATGCAGTAGCGGCTGCCCAGTTCGGTCAGCGTCTCGGCAATCACCCCAAGGTTTGGATCGCCGGCTTTAACACGGAAAATAGAGGCGCCGCCCATGCCGTCGAGCGGTTTCATGATGATATCGCCGTGCTTTTCCCAGAAGGCTTTCAGCTGGGCTTTATTGCGGGTGACCAACGTTTCCGGAGTCAGTTCAGAGAACCAGGCGGTGAACAGCTTCTCGTTACAGTCGCGCAGACTCTGCGGCTTGTTGACGATAAGCGTGCCTTTCTCTTCCGCCCGCTCCAGGATGTAGGTGGCATAAATAAATTCGGTATCAAACGGCGGATCCTTACGCATCAGGATGACGTCAAGGTCCGCCAGCGGCAGATCCTGCTCGCCGGTGAAGTCATACCATTTATCGTAGTTCTGTTCGACGCTCAGCGTGCGCGTCCGGGCGCGGGCTTCGCCGTTGATCAAATAAAGGTCGTTCATCTCCATATAATGGAGTTCATAGCCGCGACGCTGCGCCTCCAGCAACATAGCGAAGCTGGTGTCTTTCTTGATGTTGATGGTTGCGATGGGATCCATCACGATGCCGAGCTTGATCATGGTTCTTCTCCGTTAACGCCTCAACCTAAGTCGCCAAAACGCACCTGTAGGGCGGTGATGGCGGTGAGCGCAGTAGTCTCTGTACGCAGAACGCGCGGTCCCAACAGGATATCAGTAAACTGGTATTGCGCGGTCATCGCTATCTCTTCAGCCGACAGCCCGCCTTCCGGGCCAATCAGCAGACGGACGCGTTCAACCGGCAGCGGCAGCGTGTTAATGCTGGCGCTGGCGCGCGGGTGCAAGTTGAGCTTCAGCCCGCTGTCCTGCTCGGCGCACCACGCCTCCAGCTGCATCGCCGGACGTATTTCCGGTATCACGTTACGACCGCTCTGTTCGCAGGCGGCAATAGCGATTTTCTGCCACTGCTGGATCTTTTTCTGCAAACGTTCGGCATCCAGTTTAACGCCGCAGCGCTCGGAAAACAGTGGCGTTATGAGGCTTACCCCGAGTTCGATCGATTTCTGGATGGTGAATTCCATTTTTTCGCCGCGGGACATCACCTGGCCTAAATGGATATGCAGCGGCGATTCCCGATCGTCTGGTTCGCCACTGAGCACCTCAACCGTAACGTATTTCTTACCGGCCTCGGTGATGACCGCGTCAAACACCTGGTTACTGCCGTCAAAAAGCTGTAGGTGCTGACCGGTGGTCATGCGCAGGACGCGGCCGACGTGGTTGGCCGCGTCATCGCTCAGCGCGAACTGGCTGCCGACAATGAGGCGTTCTGGATGATGGATGCGAGGAATGCGCATGCTTGATATTCCGTTCGTTGCGCAGATGCCAGCTTCCCGCCATCGGGCGGGAAGCACAGGGCTGCAAATTAACAATTGCCGCTAGTGTAGGTTAGCTCTTTTGCGCCTGGCAAGCCTGCTGGACATACGGATTATGGTTGCCCTGCACTTTCGCGATGCGCTCATCACGTTCACATTCCCAGGCGGTGACCGGGTACTGTTTATTCCAGGCGGTAAACAGCTGAGTTTGCTGGCGGGAAAGATTCAGCTGATAGCGGTCGCGCATATAGAAGTAGGTGCGGGCGATGGCGCCGCGAGCGCGGGCAGGGGGCTCGGCAATTTTATCTTTAAAATCGACCTTCATGGTGCACTGGCCGTACTGGCCTTCACCGCCGTTCCACTGGCTGTACATAAAGTTGCCGCGATCGCCATTCACTTCTCCCACCGCCGGCTGCAGGTTGTGCATATCGCTTTCCATCTTGCGGTATTCCGGATCTTTGGCGCAGTTTTTACGTCCACCCTCCTGCCAGCACTGACGCTGATGGCCGAACTGCCATGCCGGCACTACGTGCTCCCATTCAACCCGGCTGGCGCGGTTCTCATTTTTACGCACTTTATAGCCGCAGGATTCCAAATCGATAACGCCTTTTTTCCCCTGCCAGTCGATTTTACAGCCGCAATAAAAATCGCCCGGAACGTCGGCATTCACTTTGACGCCAGCGGCTTTGGCCTGGGAAAAACTATTAATACCAGCGGCCGCAAGCGGACCACTGACTGCCGCGCTCAATACCGCTACGGCTAAAACATGCATACGGGACATCGTTAACTCCGTGTCAAAACGAGCCCGCAACGTAGCGAATGAGGGTGCCGGATGCAATCAGTCAGATCAGAAAGTTTCTAATTAATTCCGATGGTTATTTTTCAGCCACCAGCAGATCGCCGCAGCGAACGCAGCGGTAGGTGGCCTCGCCGCGAACCACCCGGTTATGGCGACGGACGGTGAGCTGGTGCTGCTGACAGCGACAGCGATAGGGGAAGGTGTTCTGGCGGACCGAAGCGAGTTCAAAGCGGTGGGTGCGACGCGCGGGAACGCCAAGGACGCTCTCCATCATCCATTTCCACTCTTTCCCGTGCGGCGCGACGCGGCCGAAATGCTGCCAGACCAGCAGGTGCGCCAGCTCATGCGGCACCACTTCATCGATAAACTCCCGCTGATTTTCCAGCAGCAGCACCGGGTTTAAACGAATTTCGTTTTTCTCCAGCCAGGCGGTGCCGGCGGAAGTACCACGCTGCTGGTAGACCAGCGTCGGTTCCGCATAGCGGCGTTCCAGCTTGCGATTCGCATTGGCGAGATGCTCCCGCAGGCTGCGCATGACGGCCTGCTGAATAGCGATGGGAATACGGGGCGTTTTCATAGCGCCAGAGGATAGTGCGGCGGAGGGGGGAGAGCAAGAGGAAGCTTCCTCCCGGGATGGGAGGAAGCTCAGGAAGGTTAATCGCGGGCACCGATCTCGCGCAGTGGACGACCCTGCATCAGGTTACGTTCAATATGTTCCAGCGAGACGTTTTTGGTTTCCGGGATCAGCCACAGCGTCAGCAGGATAAACAGCACGTTCAGACCGCCGTACACCCAGAAGGTATTGGCGCTGCCCAGCGAGTTGAGCATGGTCAGGAAGGTGGCGCCGACAATCATGTTGGCAATCCAGTTGGTCGCTGTGGAGCAGGTGATACCGAAGTCGCGGCCTTTCAGCGGCTGGATTTCGGAGCACAGTACCCAAATCAGCGGGCCGGCGCTCATGGCGAAACCGACGATGAACATCAGCAGCATCAGGACGGCGATGTACTGGGCGGTAGAGGAGTGAATGCCGATGTGCATCATGGTACCCAGGACGCCCATACCCGCGGCCATCACGATAAAGCCAAGGATCAGCGTCGGTTTACGGCCCCAGCGGTCGACCAGACCGATGGCGATAAAGGTGGCCAGCACGTTAGTCAGACCGACGATCACTGTCCCCCACATTTGCTCAGTGGTGTTGGCATAACCCGCCAGCTCAAAGATCTTCGGCGCGTAGTACATGATGACGTTCATCCCGGTGAACTGTTGCATCACCTGCAGCAGGATGCCGAGGAACACCGCGCGGCGGAAGTTGCTGTTGTCTTTAAACAGCGACCAGCCGGACTGTTTTACCTTCAGGCTTTCACGGATTTCATCGAGCTCGCGTTTCGCTTCGGCGCTGGTATCGCGCAGGCGCAGCAGCACGCGTTCCGCATCGACAAAGCGACGTTTGGCGGCGAACCAGCGCGGGCTGTCCGGCAGGAAGATAACACCGATCAGCAGCAATACCGCCGGAATGATGATAACCCCGAGCATCCAGCGCCATGCGCCGCTGTAGCTGAAAGCGGTGTCAGAGAGATAGGCGCCAAGGATCCCGATGGTGATCATCAGCTGGTACATGGAAATCATACTGCCGCGAATTTTTTCTGGGGCGATTTCCGACAGATACAGCGGAGCCGTATATGAGGCGACGCCCACCGCCAGGCCGAGCAGCACACGGGAAACCAGCAGGATCTCGACGTTTGGCGCGGCGGCAGAGAACAGCGAACCGGCGACGAAGAGGATGGCGCCGATCATCAGGCTCTTTTTCCGGCCCAGTTTGAAAGAGAGCCAGCCGCTGCCGACCGCGCCGACGGCAGCCCCGAACATCATGGAGCTGACCACTCACTCCTGGGTGTGGGCGGAAATCTGGAACTCATTGGCAATAAAGGGTAAGGCACCCGCAATAACACCGATATCAAGGCCGAACAGCAGGCCAGCCAGCGCGGCGAGGAAACAGACGAAGAACGTCATAGTCTTGTTCGAACGCCCTTGTTTTTTGTTGTCAGGCATAACGCCCTCCAGTTGAGTTATTGATTCTGTCGATGGTTAGGGTAGGACACTCGTCGGTAAAAAAACGTGACTATAATCACGGCTGTGTAATCGTTTCCACAAAGGTAAAGAAACGTAATTCATTAAATGCTTTTTAAATCAGCAATATAAACAAGGATAGACGACATTTTGAAAAACGGTAATCAGAGTTGACCGAAACAATATGTAACATTGTGAAAAATGGGTACAGGAGATAGCGTCTTTGGGCAGAAGGTGACAGTCTTTACTATGTAATCGCTTTCATTTTGTGGCGGCCGCGCGTTGAAATGGGGCGCAGAAAGGGGGTGAGGCGTAAATAAAAAGGCCAGCGCGAGGCTGGCCTTGAAGAGAGGAAGCGCGGAGATTATTTCAGACCGGCCGCTTCCCGCAGGAGCGCCGCTTTATCGGTTTTTTCCCATGGGAAATGTTCGCGACCAAAGTGACCGTAGGCTGCGGTTTCTTTGTAGATCGGGTGCAGCAGATCCAGCATCTGAATCAGACCGTATGGACGCAGGTCGAAGAACTCGCGCACCAGCAGGGTCAGCTGTTCAGAAGGCACTTTCTCGGTGCCAAAGGTTTCCACCATGATGGACGTCGGTTCTGCAACGCCGATAGCGTAGGAAACCTGAATTTCGCAACGATCGGCCAGGCCTGCGGCAACGATGTTCTTCGCCACATAGCGCGCCGCGTAGGCTGCGGAACGGTCAACTTTAGACGGATCTTTACCGGAGAACGCGCCGCCGCCGTGGCGAGCCATGCCGCCGTAGGTATCAACGATGATCTTACGACCGGTCAGACCGCAGTCGCCCATCGGGCCGCCAATAACGAAACGGCCGGTCGGGTTGATGAAGAATTTGGTGGACGCGTTGAGCCATTCGGTCGGCAGAATCGGCTTGATGATCTCTTCCATCACTGCTTCCTGCAGGGATTTCTGATCGATATCTTCCGCGTGCTGAGTCGACAGAACGACCGCGTCGATGCCGACGATTTTGCCGTCGTCATACTGGAAGGTCACCTGGCTTTTCGCATCCGGGCGCAGCCACGGCAGGGTGCCGTTTTTACGCACTTCAGCCTGACGCTGCACCAGACGGTGAGCGTAAGTCACCGGCGCCGGCATCAGCACGTCGGTTTCGTTAGTGGCGTAGCCAAACATCAGCCCCTGGTCGCCGGCGCCCTGTTCCAGCGGATCGGCACGGTCAACGCCCTGGTTAATGTCCGGAGACTGTTTGCCAATGGCGCTCAGTACGGCGCACGAGTTGGCGTCAAAGCCCATATCGGAATGCACGTAGCCAATTTCGCGGACGGTGTTGCGGGTGATCTCTTCGATATCAACCCATGCGCTGGTGGTGATTTCGCCGCCTACCAGCACCATGCCGGTTTTGACATAGGTTTCACATGCGACACGCGCTTTCGGATCCTGCTCGAGGATCGCATCCAGCACGGCATCGGAGATTTGGTCAGCAATTTTGTCAGGATGCCCTTCTGATACGGACTCAGACGTAAAAAGGTGTTTTGCCATATTTTATTTCACCTGTGGACGATTCGGATAGCTCATACTGTTGTGTAATGTGGCTTTGGTGGATAATCAGCGCAAAGCCGCGCAGGTAGCGACACGAGCAGTCTGAGTGTTAATCAGTATAGACGGATTAACTTCTGGACGGCCATTTTAGGTCAAATCTTGAGCCCATTTCCAGCCTTTTTTGATGGCGGTCGCATTTATGGGAAAACCCGCCTGGCAAAATTTCCTGACAACCGCGCAAACAGGCACATTTTTATTTTGCTTTTTACCCCGCTTCTCGGTATAAAACGCCGCGCGCGGCTCATTAAAAAAGCGCACGGGGCATGGCCCTGTGGTGCCACTTCCAGCCGGGTTAAGCAGTCTGTATTTACAGAATCTCGCAGCGGCGTAGCGCCTGTTGCCCGGTATGTATAGCTTTGGCTTGTCGCCGACCCTGTCGCAGGGCGGTGTGGAGGTGATACCAGATAATGAACCAATGTTTTTCGTTTGATTCGTCGCGTCGTTCTGTCGCGCGTCAGCACTCCGCAACCTGCATCTCTCTCATGCAAACCAGCCGATGTTCACCCCATCTCGGCGCTTCTCAGGATTCCAGGGCCGGTCGGCCGTCAGAAAACTGAACAAGGGCGCTCTTGCCTGGCAAGAGTTTTCTCGTGGTTTCTCCGGACTGTCATACTCTGTTCGGCTACGTGTTTTACGATGATATGAATAAGAAACCGGTCGCGCAGTCGCAAAACCAGCAGATAGTGCTGGGCTTTAGGACTGTTCATGGGTTGTTATCGCATCTTTGGACTGCGATAGTAGTTAACTGTCTTACACTTATTATTAAAAATTGAGGTTCGCTATGTCTGACGACATGTCTATGGTTTCGCCTTCGTCAGCAGGCGAACACGGTGTACTACGTTCCATGCAGGAGGTAGCGATGAGCTCCCAGGAAGCCAGCAAGATGCTGCGTACTTATAATATTGCCTGGTGGGGCAATAACTATTATGACGTCAACGAACTGGGCCACATCAGCGTTTGCCCGGATCCGGACGTCCCGGAAGCGCGCGTTGACCTCGCGGAATTAGTCAAAGCGCGTGAAGCGCAAGGGCAGCGCTTGCCGGCGCTGTTCTGCTTCCCGCAGATCCTGCAGCACCGCCTGCGCTCGATCAACGCCGCCTTCAAACGCGCGCGTGAATCGTATGGCTATAACGGCGATTACTTCCTCGTCTACCCGATCAAGGTTAACCAGCACCGTCGCGTGATTGAATCGCTGATCCATTCCGGCGAGCCGCTGGGCCTGGAAGCCGGTTCGAAAGCGGAACTGATGGCCGTGCTGGCGCACGCCGGGATGACCCGCAGCGTCATCGTCTGTAATGGTTATAAAGACCGCGAATATATCCGTCTGGCGCTGGTGGGCGAGAAGATGGGCCACAAGGTCTATCTGGTCATTGAGAAGATGTCCGAGATCGCTATCGTACTGGAAGAGGCCGAGCGCCTGAACGTGGTGCCGCGCCTTGGCGTACGTGCGCGTCTGGCCTCGCAGGGCTCCGGTAAATGGCAGTCCTCCGGCGGCGAGAAGTCCAAGTTCGGCCTCGCAGCGACCCAGGTGCTGCAACTGGTCGAAATTCTGCGCGAGGCAGGCCATCTTGAGAGCCTGCAACTGCTGCACTTCCACCTCGGTTCGCAGATGGCTAACATTCGCGATATCGCCACCGGCGTGCGTGAATCGGCGCGTTTCTACGTCGAACTACATAAGCTGGGCGTCAATATTCAGTGCTTCGACGTCGGCGGCGGCCTGGGCGTGGACTATGAAGGCACCCGCTCGCAGTCCGATTGCTCGGTGAACTACGGTCTGAACGAATACGCCAACAATATCATCTGGGCGATCGGCGATGCCTGCGAAGAGAATGGCCTGCCGCACCCGACGGTGATCACCGAGTCCGGCCGCGCGGTGACCGCGCACCATACCGTGCTGGTTTCCAACATCATCGGCGTTGAGCGTAACGAATACACCGAGGCGACCCCGCCGGCGGAAGACGCTGCGCGTCCGCTGCAGAGCATGTGGGAAACCTGGCTGGAGATGCACGAGACCGGCAACCGCCGCTCGCTGCGCGAATGGCTGCACGACAGCCAGATGGACCTGCACGATATCCACATCGGCTACTCCTCAGGCACCTTCAACCTGCAGGAGCGCGCGTGGGCGGAACAGCTGTATCTGAACATGTGCCATGAGGTGCAGAAGCAACTCGATCCGAGCAACCGCGCCCATCGTCCCATCATCGATGAGCTGCAGGAGCGAATGGCGGATAAAATCTACGTCAACTTCTCGTTGTTCCAGTCGATGCCGGATGCCTGGGGGATCGATCAGCTGTTCCCGGTGATGCCGCTGGAAGGGCTGAACAAGTCGCCGGAGCGCCGCGCGGTGCTGCTGGACATCACCTGCGATTCCGATGGCGCCATCGATCACTACGTGGACGGCGACGGGATCGCCACCACCATGCCGATGCCGGAATACGACCCGGAGAACCCGCCGATGCTGGGCTTCTTCATGGTTGGCGCCTATCAGGAGATCCTCGGCAACATGCATAACCTGTTCGGCGATACCGAGGCGGTGGACGTGTTCGTCTTCCCTGACGGCAGCGTTGAGGTTGAGCTGTCCGACGAGGGCGATACCGTGGCGGATATGCTGCAGTATGTGCAGCTGGATCCGAATACGCTGCTGACCCAGTTCCGCGATCAGGTGAAAAATACCGGTCTGGACGACGCGCTGCAGCAGCAGTTCCTCGAGGAGTTCGAGGCGGGACTGTACGGCTATACTTATCTGGAAGACGAGTAGCTGCTGATGCCCGGTGGCGCTGCGCTGACCGGGCCTGCGTATGTCGGCCGGATAAGGCGAAGCCGTCATCCGGCAGCATGCGATACTCACTTGAACCCGTATGCATTACCGGCGATAATTCACGCCAATAAGCGATTTATCTATCAAACCCTTCCTCGTCGGGCCTAACGACGCGGAGGGGTTTTTTTATACTTATTTTTTACGTTCCACGACTGTCAAAAGAGGTCATATCCATGAGCACTTTAGGTCATCAATACGATAACTCCCTGGTATCCAATGCCTTTGGCTTTCTGCGTTTGCCAATGAACTTTATGCCGTATGAAAGCGATGCGGACTGGGTCATCACCGGCGTGCCGTTCGATATGGCGACCTCCGGGCGCGCGGGCGGCCGTCATGGCCCGGCGGCGATCCGTCAGGTTTCCACTAACCTTGCCTGGGAGCACAACCGTTTCCCGTGGAACTTCGATATGCGCGAGCGCCTGAACGTGGTGGACTGTGGGGATCTGGTGTACGCCTTCGGCGACGCGCGCGAAATGAGCGAGAAGCTGCAGGCTCACGCCGAGAAGCTGCTGGCGGCCGGCAAACGTATGCTCTCCTTTGGCGGCGACCACTTCGTCACCCTGCCGCTGCTGCGCGCCCATGCCAAGCACTTTGGTAAAATGGCGCTGGTGCACTTCGATGCTCACACCGATACCTACGCCAACGGCTGCGAGTTCGACCACGGCACCATGTTCTATACCGCGCCGAACGAAGGGCTTATCGATCCGAACCACTCCGTACAGATCGGGATCCGCACCGAGTTCGACAAAGACAATGGCTTTACGGTGCTCGACGCCGGCCAGGTTAACGACCGCAGCGTTGATGACGTGATTGCCCAGGTGAAGCAGATCGTCGGCGACATGCCGGTGTACCTGACCTTTGATATCGACTGTCTGGATCCGGCGTTTGCGCCAGGCACCGGTACCCCGGTTATCGGTGGGCTGACCTCCGACCGCGCGATCAAGCTGGTGCGCGGCCTGAAGGATCTGAACATCGTCGGGATGGACGTGGTGGAAGTCGCCCCGGCCTACGATCAGTCCGAAATTACCGCTCTGGCGGCGGCGACCCTGGCGCTGGAGATGCTGTACATCCAGGCGGCGAAGAAGGGCGAATAAATCTGTTCCCGTCATACTTCAAGTTGCATAGGCGTGGGCAATAAATCGGCCCATCCCTGGGCCTCGTCCTTACGGGGCCAGCGCAAGCGCTGTTCAAAACGACTAGCCGTTTTGTCCTGCAACTTATTTAGGGTATAGACGCGTTTACTGCTGCTGCGCGACGCATACGCAGCAGCAGTGCGCCGCCGGCGCACAGCGTAATCAGCTGCGATGTCACCAGTACGGAAAAACCTGAACTTACCGATCCCACTGATTTCATCACCACTCCCATCAGCAGCGGAATAAACGCCGCGCAGATGTTGCCAATGCCGTTAATGATCCCATAAGCGCTGCCTACCGCTTCGCGCGGGGCGTGAT
The DNA here is from genome assembly GCF_000238715.1 of Klebsiella sp. 4_1_44FAA. Classification (NCBI taxonomy): domain Bacteria; kingdom Pseudomonadati; phylum Pseudomonadota; class Gammaproteobacteria; order Enterobacterales; family Enterobacteriaceae; genus Klebsiella; species Klebsiella sp. 4_1_44FAA. The sequence goes on along the minus strand of NZ_JH414800.1, from coordinate 441,020 downwards.
GCTGAACCACCGCAGGGATCGCCGCCCCCTGTAATCCCCAGAACACGTTCGCCGCCAGCATAAACAGCGCCAGCATCGCCGGCTGCTGGCTGAGCATCAGCGCCAGCACAGAACCGGCGGTGAGTAGGCCGCCGATAATAAACAGCAGCGGCGCCTGCTCCGGGCGCATTTTGTCGAGGAGCACGCCGCCAAGAAACTTTGAGCCGAGGCTTAACAGAAAGGGGACAGCCGCCAGCAGGCCGGTAGTCTGTAGCGAGAAGTGGTGCTCGTCGCGCAGCCAGGCGGGCAACCAGGCGCTACTCCCCCACAGATAGCTGAGCGTGGCGATTTCTACCAGCAGGATCCAGCCTAGCAGCGGTGTACGCCAGGCGAGGGCGAAAGTCTGCCTGAAACCCGGCTTCGCGTGCTGTGAGGTTACTTGTGGCGCGGGGAGAAACCGCCAGATTAATCCGCCGCCGAGCAGCAGGTTAAGCAGCGCCAGCGCGTAGAAGGAGCCGATCCAGCCAACGTGCACCATCAGCCAGGTGACCAGCGGGAAGCCTACCGCCAGCCCCAACGATACGCCAAGGGCGGTCAGCGCATTCGGCTTGCCTATTTCATCAGCGGCGAAGTTGTCGTTGATAAAGCGCGTTTTCAGAGAGAACAGCGGCCCCTCCGCCACGCCAAGAACGATGCGCGCGATCAACATTCCCAGCAGTGAGCCGAGTAGCGGGGAAATGGCGCACACCAGCGCCCATATAGCAATGCTGCTTAAGAGTCCCTGACGATAATGCCATCTACTTTCTATAACTGGGGTTAATAATAATGCCGAAAAACCATAACCCAGAAGAAAGCATGTCATTAGCATACCTTGTAACATTCTGTTTTCATTTAACTGAAAACGGGCAGCGAATTCCGGGTTAAGGATCATCACCGAGATATTTACCCGATCGACGTAGGAAATAATTATTAACAAAAGTAATGCTATTACCCCTTGCCATCTTGCCGCCATTCATTGTCTCCACGCTTAATTTAATGATTGCCAGTTATTATTTTTTAACGCCAGAAATAGTTACATGAGTAAAATGGTTCACCTATGAAACTCATTGTTTTTAAATGATTAAATAAATAGCTGTTTCATGGGTGAAACACCATGGTTTCCGCTGTTGCCCATTTTTAATGATCGATTTGAAAAGAAGTCAATAGTCGTATGTGAATTTTAAATCGGCATTTTTATTTATAATGGATCACCGCTTTAAATATCATCATTTCATCTGAATGCAGTTTTTCGTGATCAATTGCACACTTAGCTAATTTAAAAGCCATTCATTAACAAATTCGTCACATTAATGCTTGACGAAACATTCACCGCTTTTATATTGACCGTATTAAATAAGAAACAGAGTTTCATATATGAAACAAAAGCCTGGAGGATTGCGATGAGCTGGATAGGCGTATGTGACGCGGAGCAAGTACAGGAAGATTTCCCATATAGCGGCAATATCGACGGTAAGGAAATCGGTATTTATCTGATTGATGGCGAATATTACGCGCTGGAAGACGTTTGCCCTCATGCCTATGCGCTACTGAGCCAGGGCTTTGTCGAAGATGGCAAGGTGGAATGCCCGCTGCATGAGGCGGTATTCGACGTGAAAACCGGCCAGTGCCTGCATGGCCCCGGCGGCCGCAACCTTAATCGTTACCCGGTGCGGGTATACGACAATCAGATCCAGATTACCTTTATCGAGGAGAACGTGGCATGAGCGAATCCCTGGACTTCAACCCGGCGCTACCGGAAAGCCGCCAGTTTACGCCACCGGCGGAAGGCGGAAACGGCAATATCCACAAGCCTGGCGACTATCACAATCTGATTTGGCAAACCCGCAGCCGGGTGCCGGAAAACTGGGAACTGCAGCTTATCGCCACCCTGGAAACGTTGTTCGAGCAGGGCGCGGAAAATCTCGGTGAACTGGTGAGCGGCCTCAATGGCGTCAGGATGCATGACCAACAGGGCGAACCGTGGAGCGAAAGCAGCTTCCAGGCATTTTTACAGGTTAACGGCTACTGAGGACACAGCGATGACGACAACGGTACAAAACTATCTTGATAAAGGACTGCGCGGCCTGTGGTATCCGGTGCTGGCGAGCTGGGAAGTGCAGTCTGCGCCGGTAGGCATTACCCGTCTCGGCGAGCAGATCGTGGTCTGGCGGAATAAAGATGGCCAGGTGCAGGCCCTGGAAGACCGCTGCCCGCATCGCGGCGCACGCCTGTCAATGGGCTGGAACTTAGGCGATCGTATCGCCTGCTGGTATCACGGCGTGGAAGTCGCCGGCAACGGCGAAGTCAAAGACGTCCCGGCGGTGGATCGCTGCCCGCTGGTCGGCCAGCAGTGCGTGCGCAGCTACAGCGTGCACGAAGCGCACGGGGCAATCTTCCTGTGGTTTGGCGTCACCGCCGATCAGCAGCCTGATGAATTGAGCTTCCCTGAGGAACTAGCCGATAGCGAAAAATACAGTAACTTCCTGTGCACCGCGGCGTGGAAATGCAACTACCAGTACGCGCTGGAAAACGTGATGGACCCGATGCACGGTACCTATCTGCACTCATCATCGCACTCGATGGCAGAAGGCGATCGCAAAGCCGATATGGTCCTGCAGCCGACGAAAACCGGCTTTATCTTCGAGAAAAAAGGGCAGAGCGGCGTTAACTTTGACTGGGTTGAACTGGGCAACAGCGGCGCCTACTGGATGCGTCTGTCTATTCCGTACAAAAAGCGTTTCGGGCCGGGCGGCCACTTCTGGATCGTCGGCATGGTGGTTCCGGAAGATAACGATAACTGTCGCGTCTTCTTCTGGCGCATCCGCGGCGTTCAGGGCTGGCAGCGCGATCTGTGGCGCTTTATGTACCGCAACCGTCTGGAAAAGCTGCACTGGGAAGTACTGGAGCAGGATCGCGTGGTGCTGGAAAGCCTGGCGCCGAACGCCCGCGATCATGAATACCTTTATCAACATGACGTCGGTCTGTCCCGCCTGCGCCGCATGATGCAGAAAGCGGCGAAAGAGCAGTTAGCGCTCCGCGAAGCGCAGCAGGGTGCCGCCTGATGAACGGCCTGCTAAACGGTAAACGTATTGTCGTCACCGGTGCGGCGCGCGGTCTCGGGTACCACTTTGCCGAAGCCTGCGCCGCTCAGGGCGCGACGGTGGTGATGTGCGACATCCTGCAGGGAGAGCTGGCGGAAAGCGCTCATCGCCTGCGGCAGAAGGGCTATCAGGTCGAATCTCACGCCATCGATCTTGCCAGTCAAGCATCGATCGAGCAGGTCTTCAGCGCCATCGGCGCGCAGGGGTCTATCGATGGCTTAGTCAATAACGCAGCGATGGCCACCGGCGTCGGCGGAAAAAATATGATCGATTACGATCCGGATCTGTGGGATCGGGTAATGACGGTCAACGTTAAAGGCACCTGGTTGGTGACCCGCGCGGCGGTACCGCTGCTGCGCGAAGGGGCGGCGATCGTCAACGTCGCTTCGGATACCGCGCTGTGGGGCGCGCCGCGGCTGATGGCCTATGTCGCCAGTAAGGGCGCGGTGATTGCGATGACCCGCTCCATGGCCCGCGAGCTGGGTGAAAAGCGGATCCGTATCAACGCCATCGCGCCGGGACTGACCCGCGTTGAGGCCACGGAATACGTTCCAGCCGAGCGTCATCAGCTGTATGAGAACGGCCGCGCGCTCAGCGGCGCGCAGCAGCCGGAAGATGTCACCGGCAGCGTGGTCTGGCTGCTGAGCGATCTTTCGCGCTTTATCACCGGCCAGCTGATCCCGGTCAACGGCGGTTTTGTCTTTAACTAATAAGTGAGGCGGTATGGCGAACGATCAGGAAGTGAAGTATCTGGTGCCCGGTCTTGAGCGCGGTTTACAACTGCTGCTGGCGTTTGGCGAACAGCATCGCGATCTGACCTTTGCCGAGCTGCATCGGCTGGTGGATATGCCGAAAGCGACCGCCTATCGCGTGGTGCAGACGCTGGAATATATGGGCTTTCTTGAGCGCAACGCCCGCACCAATACCTTTTCGCTGGGCATGAACGTACTGCGTCTGGGCTTTGAATATATCGCCTCACTGGATGTCGCTCAGGTGGGTCAGCCGGTCATCGAGCAACTACGCGATATCAGCCAGTGCAGCAGCCATCTGGCGATCCGCGACGGCCGCGACATCATCTACATCGCCCGCGTCAGCGCCGCCGGTTCGCGTATCAATCAGGTCAGCGTCGGAACGCGGCTACCGGTGCACTGCACCTCGCTTGGCCGCATGCTGCTGACCGATGTTTCCCGCAGCGAGTTTGAACAATTGTTCCCGGATGAACGGCTGCCGGGCAATGCGCCGGGCCAGCTGTACGACCGCGAAGCGCTGTGGCAGATGGTGCAGCAGGATAAAGCCCGCGGCTACGTGATTGGCGAATCGTTCTACCGCCACGGCATCTCATCGATTGTCTATCCGGTCTTTAACCGCAGCGGCCGGGTGGCGGCGGTCGTCAGCATTCTGGTGCCGTCGGACGAGATCCCGCAAAGCGATCGCGAACGGTTGCAGAACGACGTCAGTATGGCGGCGGACAAAATTTCCGGCTTCCTCGGATATTTGTCACAGGCAAGTTAAATCAACAAATTAACAGCAGGCGCTTGATTGCGTCGGGCATGTTTTACGCCCAAATTCGGGCGACTGAACGGTAAAGAGGCGACGAATAATGAGTATTACCGGAATTGAAAAGCTGGAATTTGGCGTAGACGACCTGAACCACAGCGCTAAATTCATGCGCGATTTTGGCCTGACCGGCGACGCCAGCGGCCGCGCGTTTACCACCCTCAGCGGCGCGCGGGTCGAACTTAACCCGACCGATGCCGCCGACCTGCCGCCAGCCTTTGAGGCGGGCAACACTCTGCGTCGCATGACCTGGGGCGTGGCGGATCGGGCGGCGCTGGATGCGCTGCGCCCGAAGCTGGAACGCCAGCCCGCTTTCCGTGAAATCGACGGTGCGCTGGAATGCCGCGATCCCAACGGTATGACGCTGCGGGTGCAGGTTAGCCAGCAAACGGCGGTTGAACTGAACGTTGAACCGATCAACCAGTGGGGCGATGTGCGTCGCATCGACACTCCGAGCCCGGTATACGACCGCGCGCAGCCCATTAACGTCGGCCACGTCGTATTCTTTGTTGAAGAGCTGGCGGCGGTGGAAAGTTTCTATCGCGAAGTGCTGGGCTTTCAGGTGTCAGACCGCTATATCAATCGCGCGGTGTTCCTGCGCTGCGGCGTGCGCGGCGGACACCATAACCTCTTCTTATTGCAGTTGCCCAACCGCAAACGCGGGCTAAACCACGTCGCGTTTACCGTGCGGGATATTCATGAAGTGATCGGCGGCGGCATTGCGATGAACAAAAACGCGTGGAGCACGTTTATCGGCCCCGGCCGCCATCCGGTCTCCTCGGCCTACTTCTGGTATGTCAACAGCCCGACCGGCGGCGCTTTTGAGTACTACACCAACGATGACTATCTGACGGAAAACTGGCAGCCGCGCGAGCTGGAGCATTCACTCGTGTCCTTTACCGAATGGGCGGTGGAAGGCGGTATCGATCACGATACCCGTCGCCAGCAGAAAAAACCGGAGGCGGTATGACGGCGCGGATAGTCATTATCGGCGGCGGCCAGGCTGGCGGCTGGGCGGCGAAAACGCTGCGTGATGAAGGGTTTAGCGGCGAGATTTGCGTGGTTGCCGAAGAGCAATGGGATTTTTACGAGCGCCCGCCGCTGTCGAAAGCGGCATTGCTGGAGGCCGAACCGGCGCTGCCGCGGTTATTCAGCGCCGAGGTGCAGCAGGCACTGGATCTGCGCTGGTACCGCCCGCTGCGCGCGAAATCGATCGACCGGCAAAATAAAACCCTGGCGCTGAGCAACGGCGAAACGCTGGCGTACGACCTACTGCTGATCGCCACCGGCGGCCGCGCGCGGCTGCCGTCCGAGGCCTGGGGGCAGCATCCTCAGGTATATACCCTGCGCCACTGGCAGGACGCGCAGCGTCTGAAGCAGCGGTTGGCATCGGCAACGCGGCTGGCGATCGTCGGCGGCGGCTGGATTGGCCTCGAAATCGCCGCCTCGGCGCGCAAAAGCGGCGTAGCCGTGACCCTTTATGAACAGCAGCCGGCGCTGTGCATGCGCTCGGTCAGTATGGAGGTCTCGCAGGCGCTGGATGAGTTGCATCGCGGGCAGGGCGTTGATATTCGCCGCGGCTGCGGCGCGCTGGAGCTGGAAGATGATAACGGCTTGCCGACGCTGCACTGCGACGGCCAGCGGGAAACCTTCGATGCGGTAGTGGTGGGGATCGGCGTCGATCTGAATCTCGAACTGGCGCGCGATGCCGGGCTCACTGTCGATCGCGGGATTGTCGTTAATGCCCAAGGGCGCAGTAACGATCCGGCGATTTTCGCCGCTGGCGATGTCGCCCAGCACCATCAGTACGGTCTGTGCATTCAGTCGTGGGCCTTTGCGCAAAATCAGGCCATCGCGACAGCGAAAGCGATGCTCGATCCACAGGCCAGCGGCTACGACGAGGCGCCGTGGCTGTGGTCAGATCAATACGATCGCAATATCCAGATCCTCGGGATCCCGCAAGCGGGCAGCCGGACCATTGTGCGTGACGAGCCGCAGGGCGCGATCTACTTCTCCCTGAATGCCGATGGACGCTTAACTCAGCTGGTGGCCTTCAATAATGCACGTATCGTGAAGCTGGCGAAGCGCTGGATGGCGGCGGGAAGGGATCTCTCTAACGTCCCGCTCGCTGACCCGACTTTCTCGCTGATGTCATTGCGATAAGAAACGCGAACCCTTAAGGGGGAGAAATGACCACATTAGAGACCAACGCCGCGCCTGCAGAGGCGAGCGGTGAGGGCGTCCGCACGCCTGAAAAAGCAGTTCGTTGGGCCATTCCGCTGTCGCTGCTGGCCTGCGTGCTGCTGGCTTTTTTCGACAAAATCAGTATCGCCGCGCTGTTTTCCGATAGTCACTTCCAACAGGCGATGGGCATCGATTTCGACACCACCCGGTTGGGCATTCTGATGAGTGCCTTTTTGCTGAGTTACGGCTTCTCGTCAGTGTTATTAAGCGGCCTTGGCGACCGGATTGCGCCGCTGCGTCTGCTGACTGGAATGATGGTGGTGTGGTGCATCCTGATGGTGATCATGGGCTTCACCCACAACTACGCGCTGATGGTGACGCTGCGCATCCTGTTGGGCATTGCTGAAGGGCCGCTGTTTCCGTTGGCGTTCGCCGTGGTGCGCCACACCTTCCCGCAGCGGCTACAGGCCCGCGCCACCATGCTGTGGCTGCTCGGCACGCCGGTTGGCGCGGCGCTGGGTTTCCCGCTGTCAATTTGGCTACTCAATACCTTCGGCTGGCAGAGCACATTTTTCGTGATGGCGATGCTGACGATACCGGTGCTGATTTTTGTACGCATCGGGCTGCGCGGCGTACAACTGGAGGCGAGAGCGAGCAGCGATAAAACCTCGCAGGAAGCGCGCCGCAGCGCGCGTCGCGAGCTCTTTGTGAGTCCGCATTTTTGGATGATCTGCATCTTCAACATCGCCTTTCTCGCCTATCTGTGGGGGATCAACGGCTGGCTGCCGGGCTACCTGATTAAAGGCAAAGGCATTCATCTGGAACACGCCGGCTGGCTGTCGTCGATGCCATTTATCGCCATGTTGCTAGGCGAAATTATCGGCGCCTGGCTGTCCGACCGCGTCGATAGGCGCGCCGCCGCCTGCTTTATTTCCCTGGCAGGCGCGGGTATTGGCCTGGCGGCAGTGATGCATTTCACCACGCCGCTGCCGGTAATCGCGGCGATGAGCTTTAGCACCTTTATGTGGGGCACCGGCGCGCCAAACATTTTCGCGCTGCTGGCTAAAGCGACCCATCCACGGGTCAGCGCCACGGCGGGTGGAATTTTCAACGGGCTGGGAAACTTTGCCGGGGCGCTATCGCCGGCGGTGATGGGCGCGCTTATCGCCTTCACCCATAGCATGGATTCCGGGCTGATTTTTCTGGCGGTGATGGCGGCGGTGGGCTGCGCCCTGTTACTGCCGCTGCTGAGACGCTACTGAGGATAAAACGATGACTGATTCAACCGTAACTGCAAAACAAAGTTTGAAACCTGACCATTTGACGATGGAAGAGTGGGTGGAGTCGCGTATCGCGCGCTTTGAAGGCCGCAAATATGACTGGAATGCGCTGAAATTCCAGGCCGATTTCGACCCGAAATATCGCCGCGCGCAGATGCGTTACATCGGCACCGGCGCCACCGGCGTCGCCAGTGATACCAACACCGTTCCGGCCGAGCACTTCACCTTTTCCACCATGGTGTTGCCGTCCAAATGTGAAGGCCCGCTGCACCTGCATGATGACGTAGAAGAGGTGTTCTTCATGCTCAAAGGGCAGATCACCCTGATGATTCAGGACGGCGACAACTATACCGAAACCGTGCTGCGCGAACGCGATCTGATCTCGGTGCCGCCTGGAATTTACCGCGGTTTGTTTAACCACGGCGAAGAAGAGGCGCTGATGTGCGTGATGCTCGGCACCCATAAGCCGCATATTCCGACCTACCCGGAAGATCATCCGCTGGCAAAAGTAAAACGTAACTAAGGGGCGATGATGACGGGGTTTCGTGAACAAGGAAGCGGTATTCCGCTGACGCTGCTGCACGGCATCAGTTCCGGCGCGGCCTCCTGGCATAAACAGATGGCGCTACCCGGCTACCGCGTGCTGGCCTGGGATATGCCCGGTTATGGCGAAAGCCCGATGCTGGCGGCGGCGCCGGCGAATGCCGGCGATTACGCCGACGCGCTGGCGCGAATGCTGGACCGCGCTGGAGTAGAGCAAACCATACTGGTCGGCCATTCGCTGGGCGCGCTGGTGGCGGCCGCCTTCGCCGCGAAATACCCGCAGAGGGTGCTTTACCTGGTGCTCGCCGACGTCGCGCAGGGCTACGGCCAGGCGGAAGCCGCACAGCGGGAAAAAGTCTGGCAGGGGCGTCAACAGCAGATAGCGCTGGGCGGCGAGGCGATGGCCCAGGGGCGAGCGGCAAAACTGCTGCGCCCTGGCGCGCGCGAAGCCGATGTGGCGACGGTGGCGGCGGGGATGCGCAGGCTACGCCGCGACGGTTATCTCGCCGCGGCCTGGATGCTGGCCCATGACGACATTCACCGTTGGCTCGCCGACTATCGCGGTCGTCTCTCCGTGTGGTGTGGCGAGCAGGATGCCATTACCCAACCGGAGTTAGTGCAGGGAGTGGCGCTGCGTTACGGCGCCCCTTACATCGCCATCCCTCAGGCTGGACATGCCAGCTATCTCGATAACGAAATCTTTTTTAATCAACAGCTTTTACGCATAGGGGAAGAGGTGCGCGATGAATGCACAAATTGAAGGACGCGTCGCGGTAGTCACCGGCGGTTCGTCAGGAATCGGCTTTGAAACGCTGCGCCTGCTGCTGGGCGAAGGGGCGAAAGTCGCCTTTTGCGGCCGCAACCCGGATCGGCTGGCTAGCGCCCATGCGGCGTTGCAAAACGAATATCCAGAAGGTGAGGTGTTCTCCTGGCGCTGTGACGTACTGAACGAAGCGGAAGTTGAGGCGTTCGCCGCCGCGGTCGCCGCGCGTTTCGGCGGCGTCGATATGCTGATTAATAACGCCGGCCAGGGCTATGTCGCCCACTTCGCCGATACGCCACGTGAGGCCTGGCTGCACGAAGCCGAACTGAAACTGTTCGGCGTGATTAACCCGGTAAAGGCCTTTCACTCCCTGCTAGAGGCGTCGGATATCGCCTCGATTACCTGTGTGAACTCGCTGCTGGCGTTACAGCCGGAAGAGCACATGATCGCCACCTCTGCCGCCCGCGCCGCGCTGCTCAATATGACGCTGACTCTGTCGAAAGAGCTGGTGGATAAAGGTATTCGTGTGAATTCCATTCTGCTGGGGATGGTGGAGTCCGGGCAGTGGCAGCGCCGTTTTGAGAGCCGAAGCGATAAGAGCCAGAGTTGGCAGCAGTGGACCGCCGATATCGCCCGTAAGCGGGGGATCCCGATGGCGCGTCTCGGTAAGCCGCAGGAGCCAGCGCAAGCGCTGCTATTCCTCGCTTCGCCGCTGGCCTCCTTTACCACCGGCGCGGCGCTGGACGTTTCCGGCGGTTTCTGTCGCCATCTGTAAGGAAAGATGATGAAAAAGGTCATGTTAATTGGCTATGGCGCGATGGCCCAGGCGGTGATTGAACGCCTGCCGCCGCAGGTGAGGGTGGAGTGGATCGTGGCGCGCGAATCGCATCACGCAGCGATCTGCCTGCAGTTTGGTCAAGCGGTGACGCCGCTTACCGATCCGCTGCAATGCGGTGGGACGCCGGATCTGGTGCTGGAATGCGCCAGTCAGCAGGCGGTCGCGCAATACGGCGAAGCGGTACTGGCGCGCGGCTGGCATCTGGCGGTGATCTCGACCGGTGCGTTGGCGGACAGCGAACTGGAACAGCGTTTACGTCAGGCGGGCGGCAAGTTGACGCTGCTGGCTGGCGCAGTAGCCGGGATTGACGGCCTGGCGGCGGCCAAAGAGGGGGGGCTTGAACGAGTGACCTATCAGTCGCGTAAAAGCCCGGCCAGCTGGCGCGGCAGCTATGCCGAACAGCTTATCGACCTCAGCGCGGTCAATGAAGCGCAAATTTTCTTCGAAGGCAGCGCCCGCGAGGCGGCGCGGCTATTCCCGGCAAATGCCAACGTGGCGGCAACCATCGCGCTGGGCGGTATTGGCCTTGACGCGACCCGAGTACAGCTGATGGTCGATCCGGCGACGCAACGCAACACCCATACGCTACACGCCGAAGGATTGTTCGGCGAGTTTCACCTGGAGCTGAGCGGCCTGCCGCTCGCCAGCAATCCGAAAACATCGACCCTCGCGGCACTGAGCGCGGTACGCGCCTGCCGTGAACTGGCATAACGCAGAGAGGCTGAGATGGACGAATTAGACATTTTTATCGGCGGTCAGTGGCGTCGCGGCGGCGGCAATTTGATGCACAGCCAGTTTCCGGCGGATGGCGCTATTAACGCGGCGCTGCATGCGGCAAGCCTCGATGATTTACAGGAGGCGATCGACTGTGCCGACCGCGCCTGGCGGGAGCCAACGTGGCGGGCGATGCTGCCGCATCAGCGGGCGAAGATCCTGCATAAAGTCGCCGATCTGATTGAAGCACAGCTTGATGAGCTCACCCAAAAGCAGAGCCGCGATAACGGTAAACCGCTGGCGGAAGCGCGAGGGCTGGTGATGAGCGCGGCGGGGACGGCGCGCTATTTTGCCGCCGCCTGCGAGTTACTGGAAGGCGAGCTGCCGACGCCGCGGCAGGCGGATCTATTGACTCTGAGCCGCTATGAGCCGTTGGGCGTGGTGGCGGCGATCACCCCATGGAACTCGCCGATCGCCAGCGAAATGCAGAAGGTGGCCCCGGCGATCGCCGCCGGAAATGCGGTGATCCTCAAACCGGCGGAAGCCACGCCGCTCATGGCGCTGGAGCTGGCGAAGATCTTTGAGCAGGCCGGTTTACCCGCCGGACTGCTGAGCGTGCTGCCGGGTAAAGGATCGATTATCGGCGATGCGCTGGCCCGCCATCCTAAGGTGCGCAAAATTTCCTTTACCGGCGGCACCACCACCGGACGTCACCTGGCGCACGTGGCGGCGGAAAAGCTGATCCCGGCGTCGCTGGAGCTGGGCGGCAAATCACCGACCATCGTGCTGGAAGATGCCGATATCGAACAGGCGGCGCGGGGCATCTGCTACGGCATTTTCAGCTCCGGCGGCCAGGCCTGTATTGCCGGCTCGCGGCTGTTTGTTCATGACAAAGTGTATCCGCAATTAATGGCCCGCCTGCTGGAGTTAACCCAAGGGCTGCGGGTTGGCCATCCGTTCAGCGCTGGCACCCACGTCGGGCCGCTGATCAACGATAAACACCGGCAGAGCGTGCTGGAGTACGTCGAGCTGGCGAAACGCGAAGGCGGCAGCGTGCTATGCGGCGGCGAGATCCCGGCGGATCCGGCGCTGGCGGCAGGCAGCTATTTCCTGCCGACCATCATTGAAGGGCTGAACAATCAGGCCCGCGTTTGCCAGGAAGAGATCTTCGGACCGGTTCTGGTGGCGATGCGTTTTCACGATGAAGCGGCGCTGATCCGCGAGGCCAATGATTCGGTCTTCGGACTGGCGGCGGGGATCTGGACGCGTGATACCGGCCGCGCGCTGCGTCTGAGCGAACAACTGGAAGCCGGTACGGTGTGGATCAACACCTACAAAGTTTTCTCCATTTCGACCCCGTTTGGGGGCTTTAAAGAGAGCGGTCTGGGCCGCGAAAAAGGGATCCAGGGGCTGAAAGCCTGGATGCAACAAAAGAGCATTTATCTGGCGACGGGTAATAGCGTCAACCACTGGTGCGACTGAGAAAGGGTGAGCAATGAGCGAAATGATAACCGTCGGCGATGCCATCGCCAGAACGCTGGAGCAGTATCACGTTGAAGCCATTTATGGCGTCATTTCTATCCATAACCTGCCGATCGCCGATGCCGTCGGCCAGCGGGAAAAAATCCGCTTTGTTCCGGCGCGCGGTGAAGCGGGCTCGGTGACCATGGCTGACGCCCACGGCCGTTTTTCAGGGCTCGGCGTGGCGCTGACCAGTACCGGCGCGGGTGCGGGTAATGCGGTCGGCGCGCTGGTTGAGGCGATGAACGCCGGTACGCCGCTGCTGCACCTGACCGGACAGGTCGAAAAAGCCTGGCTGGACGCCGACACCGGTTTCATTCATGAAACCCGCGATCAGTTGACCTTCCTGAAAGCCAGTTCGAAGCGCGCTTACCGCATTAGCAACGCCAACCAGGCGGTGGCTATCCTGCATAAGGCGATTCAGGAGGCGCAGACGCCGCCGTGCGGCCCGGTCTCGGTGGAGATCCCAATCGACATTCAGAGCGCCAAAATTCCGCTTTCACTGCTGACCGCGCCGCTGAAACGCGCTCCGGCGGTTGAGCCGGAAGCGTCGCTGGTCGATGCGCTGTGGGCGCAGCTTAAGCAGGCGAAGCAGCCGCTGCTGTGGCTTGGCGGCGGCGCGTTAGAGAGCGGCGAGGCGGTGAAGACGCTGGCGGATGCCGGGGTGACGGTGATTTCCAGTACCCACGGCCGCGGCATTCTGGCGGACAGCCATCGCGCCAGCCTGCGCGCGTTTCATACTTCTCCCTCGGTTGAAGCGCTGATTTCACAATGTGATTTCACACTTGTTGCCGGTTCCCGGCTGCGCAGCAACGAAACGCGCTCGTGGACGCTGGAACTGCCCACGCCGCGGGTGCAGATTGATATTGACCCGGCGGCGGCCAGCCGTAACTACTTGATGGACAATACCCTGGTGGTGGATTGCCGGGCGCTATTAGCGGCGCTGGCAGAGCGGGTGCAGGGCCGGATATGGGGCGATGCGCGTTGGGATAGCCAACTTAAAGAGGCGGTAGAGGCGGCGGAGCAGGGGCTGCGCGACCAGTGCGGCGATTACGCTAAATTGAATGACGCGATTGCGCAGGCGCTGCCCGATGACGGCATCCTGGTGCGCGATATTACCGTTTCTGGCAGCCTGTGGGGCAGCCGTCTGTTCCGCGCTCACGGCCCGCTGATGAATATCCATTCTCTGGCCGGCGCCATCGGTATGGGGCTACCGATGGCGGTGGGTACCGCGATTGCCAATCCGCAACGTAAAGTGGTCGGCCTGGTCGGCGACGGCGGCCTGAGCCTCAACCTTGGCGAACTGGCGACACTTGCGCAGGAGAAGGCCAATGTGACGCTGTTGATTATGAATGACGGCGGCTACGGCGTAATGCGCGGTATTCAGGATAAGTATTTTGGCGGCCGCCAGTATTACAACGAGCTGCACACGCCAGACTTTTCCCTGTTGGCGCAGGCGATGGGTCTGCAGGCGTGGAGCGTGGATCGGGCTGAGGATTTCCAGGCGGTGATGACCGAAGCGCTGGCGATGCCGGGGCCATCGGTGGTGGAAGTGAAGATGGGCCAGATTGGCGCGCTGCGCTTTGCCGGCCCGCCGCAGAAGACGCTGTATTAATGATAACCCAGTGACCCCAACCCTCTCCCTTCCGGGGAGAGGGTACCGCACGGCACAGGGGGTTAATCAAGGCGCCGGACGGTTGCTCCTGCGCGCCGGGAGAGGGCCGGCTCACTGGAGAGGGTTCATTATATGGTTAAAACACGTTAAACGGATATTCGACGTAGAACCGCACTTCATTCCCGCTGACGTTATAGTCGCTGGCGTTGCTGGAAACGCGCAGCACCGAATAGCGGAGTCTCAATTTCAAATCTTTCGCCATGCCGTTTTGCACCTGGTACTGCACCTGGTTGAACCATTCGTGTTCTTTACCGTTGCTGGTCTCGGCGGTTTTAATGTTATCCCCGCGAACGTAGGCGGTGGTCCAGCTCAGGCCCGGTACGCCCAGTCCGGCAAAATCCAGGCCATAGGAGGCCTGCCAGGAACGTTCATCCTCGCCGTTAAAATCTGACCAGTAGGAGTTAGCCAGCCAGATGGTGTTGCCGCCATCGCCGACGCCGCCCTGGTTCTGGTAGCCGCCATAATGGTAGCCGGTGCTGCCGCTGCTTTGCTGGTAAGCGACCTTAAAGGTGTGAATATCCCAGATATAGCTGGCGGCAAGGCTCCAGATGCTGTTGCTGCGCCCGGTGCCATTGGCGTCGGCATATTCTTGATTTAAGCGCGAGTTATAGCCGTTGAAGTCAACAATCAGCTGCTGGTCGGCGGCGAACGGCTGCTTGTAGTTCAGGCCGAGATACTGCTTATTCAGCACGTCTTCGACGTGCGAAGCGTAAAGCGCGCCGCTGAGCTGGTCGTTGAATTGATAGCTGGCGCCGCCAAAGGTCAGGCTTTTCAGGCCGCTGTTGTGGCTGTCGTCGCTTTTGCGCTGCTGATCGGTGAGATAACCGGCGTTAATTTCCAGACCGTCGATTTCTCTTGAGGTCAGCATGGTACCGGTATAGCTCTCGTACAGCAGTCGCGAGTCATCGGCGTAGACGATAGGCAGCATCGGGCGCTGGCTACCGTAGCTGAGGACGGTATTCGAGAAGCGCATTTTAGCGGTAGCGCCAAATTTTGCTAAATCGGACTTCGCGCGGCCATCATCATCCTGGGCGAAAAAGTCGATACCGCCCGCGCCGCTGCGGCCGCGGCCGCCGTCGAGGCGCACGGCGTACTGCGCAATGCCGTCAACGCCGAAGCCGACCGGCCCTTGAGTAAAGCCGGACTCGAAGGTCGCGATGATACCCTGACCCCATTCGGCTTTATCCGGCAAACCATCGCGATAATCGCGTTTGATATAAGCGTTACGTAAAAAGAGATCCAGGTGGCTGTCTTCAATAAAGCCCTGACTGGTAGATTGTTGGCTGGCGAAAGCCGGCGCGGCGGCAATAATGCCAAGTGCGATTAATGGTAATTCTTTTTTCACTGAGGGCACTTCTCTGTCTGTCGATATATTCAAGGGAATCACTGCTGACCAGATATTCTCCTGAAATAATGTCGAAAGCAATCATTGTGTGAGCAGTTATTGCAGCCGGAAACAGGTTGTATGGCGCATGAGCCGTGCGCCAGGCAGTAAGGGGTGGACTATTTATTATTCGGGTAAAGACGATTCTGGAAGCCAGATAGTGTGCGGCCTTTTTAATTTACCAAATAATATATTTCTGAATCGCCGGGCATAAAATAATTGGCTGTGATGCGCTGTGATAATAATTAACGGTTTGTGCGCTTAAATTATCAATTAATGCGGCTAAATATTTTTACGGATATATAAAAAAGGGAGGCAATAATGCCTCCCGCTGATGATTATTTAATCCCGTCGGCCTTCATGCGATCGCGAATATGCTGCGCGCGGGCTTCCGATGCCGGGTGATCGTCAAACATAGAGCTCTGACGGCCGGCTTCCAGCTTGGCCAGTTTCTCGAAGCTGGTGGCCAGTCCCGACGGATTGATACCGCGCTTACGCAGCAGGTCGTAAGAGTAGTCATCCGCTTCCGATTCCTGACGCTGGGAGAACTGCGAGTTCACCAGTTTTTCGCCCAGATCGCCCAACTGAGACTGCGACAGGCTACCGACGATACCGCCCGCGGAGGCCGCCGCCGCACGCACGGCGTTGGTACCCAGGGCGACCTGCATGCCTTTCTTCACGTGGCCCAGCGCGACGTGGCCCATTTCGTGGCCGATCACCGCCTCGACTTCATTATCGTTCATCAGATCCATCAGCCCGCTGTAGACGCGGATGCAGCCGTTGGCCATGGCGAAGGCGTTGACATCCTTGGTCTCATAGACCTTGTAGTTCACGGGCTGACCATTGATGTTATCGCCCAGCGCAGCCGCGATTTTGTTCAGCCGCTGGCTGTATTCACTGTTGGCCGGGGCGATTTTCGCTTTGGCGTCCATCTCTTTACAGGCCTGGTCGCTTAAGGTTTTCACCTGCGCGTCGCTGAGAGAGTATGCCTGGAAGGCTTCGGCGCCTGAGCTGAGCAGACCGTTGGAGTCCATGTTCTGACATCCGGTGAGGGTTGCTGCGATCCCAAGAGCAAGTACGGTTGAGCGAATTTTCATTTTTATCTTCCACAATCTTATGGTTGTTTATCCGAAAATACGGCGACGGCAGGGAACCGTATTCTGCGTAAATTATAAAGAGTATCGCAGGATGCGGGCGAGCGGATTCCGGCGTAGCACAACCTGTTCCAGAGATTTCTTAAAGGGCAAAAGGATGCTCCATGTACATGACTTGTCGCTTGGGTTACATTGTTCACACTTTTTTCCGGCGTAGCCCAAAACGCGCTCTCGTCAAGTCGTTAAGGGCATGGCCTTCAACAGTCCGAACTGGAGTCAAAATGTCCTCACGTAAAGAGCTTGCTAACGCTATTCGTGCGCTGAGCATGGACGCTGTACAGAAAGCCAAATCCGGCCACCCGGGGGCCCCGATGGGTATGGCTGACATTGCCGAAGTGCTGTGGCGTGATTTCCTGAACCATAACCCGAACAATCCGGCCTGGGCTGACCGTGACCGTTTTGTGTTGTCAAATGGCCATGGTTCGATGCTGATTTACAGCCTGCTGCACCTCACTGGCTACGATCTGCCGATTGAAGAGCTGAAAAACTTCCGCCAGCTGCACTCCAAAACTCCGGGTCACCCGGAAGTCGGCTACACCGCAGGCGTGGAAACCACCACCGGTCCGCTGGGCCAGGGTATCGCTAACGCGGTCGGGATGGCTATCGCCGAGAAAACCCTGGCGGCGCAGTTCAACCGTCCGGGACACGATATCGTCGACCACTACACCTACGCCTTCATGGGCGACGGCTGTATGATGGAAGGCATTTCTCACGAAGTGTGCTCCCTGGCCGGTACCCTGAAACTGGGTAAACTGGTGGCGTTCTATGATGACAACGGCATCTCCATCGACGGCCACGTTGAAGGCTGGTTCACCGACGATACCGCCAAACGCTTTGAAGCCTACGGCTGGCACGTGGTGCGCGGCGTGGACGGTCACGACGCTGACGCCATCAAACGCGCGGTAGAAGAAGCACGGGCGGTCACCGACAAACCGTCCCTGCTGATGTGCAAAACCATCATCGGTTTCGGTTCGCCGAACAAAGCCGGTACCCACGACTCCCACGGCGCGCCGCTGGGCGACGCCGAAATCGCCCTGACCCGCGAAGCGCTGGGCTGGAAACACGCGCCGTTTGACATCCCGTCTGACATCTATGCCCAGTGGGATGCCAAAGAAGCCGGCCAGGCGAAAGAAGCCGCATGGAACGAGAAGTTTGCGGCTTACGCCAAAGCCTTCCCGCAGGAAGCAGCCGAATTCACCCGCCGTATGAAAGGCGAGATGCCGTCTGACTTCGACGCGAAAGCTAACGAGTTCATCGCGAAGCTGCAGGCCAACCCGGCGAAAATCGCCAGCCGTAAAGCCTCGCAGAACGCCATCGAAGCCTTCGGCCCGCTGCTGCCGGAATTCCTCGGCGGCTCCGCAGATCTCGCGCCGTCCAACCTGACCCTGTGGTCTGGCTCTAAGCCGATCAACGAAGACGCTGCCGGGAACTACATCCACTACGGCGTGCGCGAGTTCGGTATGACCGCTATCGCCAACGGTATCGCGCTGCACGGCGGCTTCCTGCCGTACACCTCCACCTTCCTGATGTTCGTGGAATACGCGCGTAACGCGGTACGTATGGCCGCGCTGATGAAACAGCGTCAGGTGATGGTCTACACCCACGACTCGATCGGTCTGGGCGAAGACGGCCCGACTCACCAGCCGGTAGAGCAGGTGGCTTCCCTGCGCGTGACCCCGAACATGTCCACCTGGCGTCCGTGTGACCAGGTTGAATCCGCGATTGCGTGGAAATATGGCGTGGAGCGTCAGGACGGCCCGACCGCGCTGATCCTCTCCCGTCAGAACCTGGCGCAGCAGGAGCGTACCGCAGAGCAGCTGGCGAACGTGGCCCGCGGCGGTTATGTGCTGAAAGATTGCGCAGGCCAGCCGGAGCTGATCTTCATCGCCACCGGTTCAGAAATGGAGCTGGCGGTTGCCGCATGGGACAAACTGACTGCCGAAGGCGTGAAGGCGCGCGTGGTTTCCATGCCGTCCACCGACGCGTTCGACAAGCAGGATGCGGCTTATCGCGAATCCGTACTGCCGAAAGCCGTGACCGCGCGCGTTGCCGTGGAAGCGGGTATCGCTGACTACTGGTTCAAATACGTTGGCCTGAACGGCGCTATCGTTGGCATGACCACCTTCGGTGAGTCTGCGCCGGCTGAGCAGCTGTTCGAGGAGTTCGGCTTCACCGTTGATAACGTGGTCGCTAAAGCGAAAGCGCTGCTGTAATCGCTGGTACGGTGCGGGCTGATGCCCTCACCCCAACCCTCTCCCACAGGAGAGGGTGCAAACACCAAAAACGGTAACCCCTGGGTTACCGTTTTGCTTTTATCTCGCCACCCGGATTTTTTGTATCTGCTATTCCTGAACCATGTAATACGGTTGTAAATTATTCCAGCAAAAATGTGATGTGAGTCATATAGCTGGTTTATTGCGCTGGACAAACATTCCTTTTATTCCTCATTTCGCTTATTCTAGCTGAAGCGTTTCAGTCGTTTAAATGTTCGACAATTAATCAATCAGTCGCAGTTTGCAGCTGGTAAGGTTCCCCTCAGAGCGTTGCTGGATTACTCTGTCAGCCACCTCATAACAGGGACAGCCTTGCAGGAGATCTATGACCATTCGCATCGCGATTAATGGCTTCGGTCGCATTGGACGCAACGTGGTTCGTGCTCTATATGAATCCGGGCGTCGTGCGGAAATCACCGTGGTGGCAATCAATGAGCTGGCGGATGCCGCGGGCATCGCGCATTTATTGAAATATGACACCAGCCATGGCCGTTTCGCCTGGGATGTCCGTCAGGAGCGCGAGCAGCTGTTTGTTGGCGACGATGCCATCCGTCTGCTGCATGAGCCGACCATTGCGGCGCTGCCCTGGCGCGAACTGGCGGTGGACGTAGTGCTTGACTGTACCGGCGTATACGGGAGCCGTGAACACGGTGAAGCCCATCTTCAGGCGGGGGCGAAAAAAGTGCTCTTTTCTCACCCCGGCGGCAACGACCTCGACGCGACGGTGGTGTACGGCGTAAATCAGGATGAACTTCGCGCCGGGCATCGCATTGTCTCCAACGCCTCCTGCACCACCAACTGCATTATTCCGATCATTAAACTGCTCGATGACGCCTATGGCATTGAGTCCGGCACCGTCACCACCATTCACTCGGCGATGCATGACCAGCAGGTGATTGACGCTTATCATCCGGATCTGCGGCGTACCCGCGCGGCCAGCCAGTCGATCATTCCGGTGGATACCAAACTGGCGGCAGGGATCACCCGTATTTTTCCGCAATTTAACGACCGTTTTGAAGCGATTGCCGTGCGGGTGCCGACGATTAACGTGACGGCAATTGACCTGAGCGTGACGGTGAAAAAACCGGTAAAAGCATGTGAAGTCAACCAGTTGCTGCAAAAAGCAGCACAAGGTGCATTTCATGGTATAGTTGACTATACGGAATTACCGTTGGTCTCGACAGATTTTAACCACGATCCGCACAGCGCCATCGTCGATGGTACGCAAACCCGGGTCAGTGGCGCGCATCTGATCAAAACGCTGGTCTGGTGCGATAACGAATGGGGCTTTGCTAACCGAATGCTCGACACGACGTTAGCGATGGCGGCTATTGGTTTCAGGTTCGACGCGTAAACGTCGACAAAACTTTATGAATCAACGAGAGGATTCACCATGTCTGTAATTAAGATGACCGATCTGGATCTGGCTGGTAAACGCGTTTTTATCCGTGCGGATCTGAACGTACCAGTTAAAGACGGGAAAGTAACCAGCGACGCACGTATCCGTGCATCTCTGCCGACCATTGAACTGGCGCTGAAGCAGGGCGCGAAAGTCATGGTTACTTCTCACCTGGGTCGTCCGACCGAAGGCGAGTACAACGAAGAATTCTCTCTGCTGCCGGTTGTTAATTACCTGAAAGACAAACTGTCCAACCCGGTACGCCTGGTTAAAGACTACCTGGACGGCGTGGAAGTAGCTGCCGGTGAACTGGTAGTGCTGGAAAACGTTCGCTTCAACAAAGGCGAGAAAAAAGACGACGAAGAACTGTCTAAGAAATACGCTGCGCTGTGCGACGTGTTCGTGATGGACGCTTTCGGTACTGCGCACCGCGCGCAGGCTTCCACCCACGGCATCGGCAAATTTGCTGACGTGGCGTGCGCAGGCCCGCTGCTGGCCGCTGAACTGGACGCGCTGGGTAAAGCGCTGAAAGAGCCAGCTCGTCCGATGGTCGCTATCGTTGGTGGTTCTAAAGTGTCCACCAAACTGACCGTTCTGGATTCCCTGTCTAAAATCGCTGACCAGCTGATCGTGGGCGGCGGTATCGCTAACACCTTCGTTGCCGCTCAGGGCCACAACGTCGGTAAATCCCTGTACGAAGCAGATCTGGTTGATGAAGCCAAGCGCCTGCTGGGCACCTGCGATATCCCGGTTCCGACCGACGTTCGCGTAGCGACCGAGTTCTCCGAAACCGCAACGGCAACCCTGAAATCTGTTAACGACATCAAAGATGACGAGCAGATTCTGGACCTTGGCGACGTTTCCGCACAGAAACTGGCTGAAATCCTGAAGAACGCCAAAACCATCCTGTGGAACGGCCCGGTTGGCGTATTCGAATTCCCTAACTTCCGTAAAGGGACTGAAATCGTGGCTAACGCTATCGCGGACAGCGAAGGTTTCTCCATCGCCGGCGGCGGTGACACCCTGGCAGCGATCGACCTGTTCGGCATCGCTGACAAAATTTCCTACATCTCCACTGGCGGCGGCGCATTCCTTGAATTCGTCGAAGGCAAAGTCCTGCCGGCAGTAGCGATGCTCGAAGAGCGCGCTAAGCAGTAATTCAGTTCAGGCGGGGAAACCCGCCTGTTTTTCAGCGCGCTTAAGGGCTCGCGAACCTTCTTCAACGGTCGAAGATACAGATACAGGACTAAGTAACATGTCTAAAATTTTTGATTTCGTAAAACCGGGCGTCATCACTGGCGACGACGTTCAGAAAGTGTTCCAGGTAGCGAAAGAAAACAACTTTGCACTGCCGGCGGTAAACTGCGTAGGTACTGATTCCATCAACGCCGTTCTGGAAGCTGCAGCGAAAGTTCGCTCTCCGGTTATCGTTCAGTTCTCTAACGGCGGCGCAGCGTTCATCGCAGGTAAAGGCGTGAAAACTGACGTTCCTCAGGGTGCTGCTATCCTCGGCGCTATCTCTGGCGCCCACCACGTGCACCAGATGGCTGAACACTACGGCGTGCCGGTTATCCTGCACACTGACCACTGCGCGAAGAAACTGCTGCCGTGGATCGACGGCCTGCTGGACGCCGGTGAAAAACACTTCGCCGCTACTGGCAAACCGCTGTTCTCTTCCCACATGATCGACCTGTCTGAAGAGTCCCTGCACGAAAACATCGAGATCTGCTCTAAGTACCTGGCGCGCATGGCCAAAATGGGCATGACCCTGGAAATCGAACTGGGCTGCACCGGCGGTGAAGAAGACGGCGTGGATAACAGCCACATGGACGCTTCCGCCCTGTACACCCAGCCGGAAGACGTGGATTACGCCTACACCGAGCTGAGCAAAATCAGCCCGCGCTTCACCATCGCCGCTTCCTTCGGTAACGTACACGGCGTGTACAAACCAGGTAACGTAGTTCTGACCCCGACCATCCTGCGCGACTCTCAGGAATATGTTTCCAAGAAACACAACCTGCCGCACAACAGCCTGAACTTCGTGTTCCACGGCGGTTCCGGTTCTTCCGCTCAGGAAATTAAAGACTCCGTCAGCTACGGCGTGGTGAAAATGAACATCGATACCGACACCCAATGGGCAACCTGGGACGGTATCCTGCAGTATTACAAAGCGAACGAAGCTTATTTGCAGGGCCAGCTGGGCAACCCGAAAGGCGAAGATCAGCCGAATAAGAAATACTACGACCCGCGCGTATGGCTGCGTGCTGCCCAGACTTCCATGGTGACTCGTCTGGAGCAGGCATTTAAAGAGCTGAACGCGATCGACGTTCTGTAAGAAAAATCTGTTTCTTACCCGGAAGCCCGCAGCAATGCGGGCTTTTTTATTATCTTAACAACAGGATAGCGCGGCAGAAAACTGTGATCCATTTGGCAAAACGTGCACTTATTGTTTACCCTATAACCTGACTGCCCTGTCGCAGGCTGAGTTATTTACTTCCCCCCAGGGGATTCATAAGGAATGTTAAATGGAAGATTTGAACGTTGTCGATAGCATCAACCACGCCGGGACGTGGCTGGCACGCAACCAGGAGCTGCTGCTGAGCTATGCCGTCAACATCGTCGCGGCTATCGCTATCCTGATCGTCGGGATGATCGTGGCGCGCGTCGTCTCTAATACCGTCAACCGCCTGATGCTGGCGCGTAAAATTGACGCTACCGTGGCCGATTTTCTCTCTGCGCTGGTGCGCTATGCGGTTATCGCTTTTACGCTGATTGCCGCCCTGGGGCGGGTAGGCGTGCAGACCGCCTCGGTGATTGCGGTGCTGGGTGCTGCCGGTTTGGCGGTGGGTTTAGCGCTGCAGGGATCGCTGTCGAACCTTGCCGCAGGCGTACTGCTGGTGATGTTCCGCCCGTTCCGCGCTGGCGAGTATGTCGACCTTGGCGGCGTGGCAGGTACGGTGTTGAACGTGCAGATTTTCTCCACCACCCTGCGTACCGCGGACGGTAAAGTAGTGGTGGTCCCGAACGGGAAAATCATCGCCGGCAATATCATTAACTTCTCCAGGGAGCCTGCGCGTCGCAATGAGTTTATTATCGGCGTCGCTTACGATGCTGATATCGACAAGGTAAAGCAGCTACTGACCTCGATTATCGAATCTGACGATCGAATTCTGCGCGATCGGGAAATGACCGTTCGTCTGAACGAACTCGGCGCCTCGTCGGTGAACTTCGTGGTGCGCGTGTGGAGCAAAAGCAGCGATCTGCAAAACGTCTACTGGGATATCCTCGAGCGTATCAAGCGTGAATTTGACGCCAACGGCATCAGCTTCCCTTACCCGCAGATGGATGTTCATGTGGTGCGCCTGCCGGAAAAAGCAGAGTAAACCGCCTCTCAATAACTTAGGCCGGCCATGCCGGCCTTTTTCAATAGCTCATCATTAGTTGTTCTAATTAATGATTAATTCTTTCAATTTCCGCTAATAATTCATTCGCGCTATAGTCAGCGCCACTCTCGAACTCAGCGGATAAATCCTTATGTTTACTTATTACTTTCAGGGGCTTGCCCTGGGAGCGGCTATGATATTGCCGCTTGGCCCACAAAATGCCTTTGTGATGAATCAGGGGATCCGTCGTCAGTATCATCTGATGATTGCCATGCTATGCGCGGTCAGCGACTTGCTGTTAATCTGCGCTGGCATTTTCGGCGGTAGCGCACTGCTGATGCAATCCCCGTGGCTGCTGGCGCTAGTGACCTGGGGCGGCGTGGCCTTTTTGCTGTGGTATGGCTTCGGCGCATTGAAAACGGCGTTCAGTCAGAGTCTTGAACTCGCCAATGCAGAGGTAATGCAGCAGGGGCGCTGGAAAATCATTATCACCATGCTGGCGGTGACCTGGCTTAACCCGCACGTTTATCTGGACACCTTTGTGGTGTTAGGCAGCCTGGGAGGTCAGCTGGCGGTGGAGCCGAAGCGCTGGTTTGCGCTAGGGACCATTAGCGCCTCTTTCCTGTGGTTCTTTGGCCTGGCGCTGTTAGCCGCCTGGCTGGCGCCGCGACTGCGTACCGCCAGAGCTCAGCGGATCATCAATATTGTGGTCGGCGCCGTCATGTGGTTTATTGCGTTTCAGCTGGCAAGAGAAGGCGTCAGCCATATCCAGGCGTTGCTTAACTAAGCGTTGTCCGATGGACTTTCCTGCTGTACGCGCTAAGCTTGCTGGCATGCGTCCCGTAAGGGCGATTTAAGTAACATGGAGAAACGACAGTGAAGTTAAAAGTCTTAGCCCTGGCGGCAACACTCGGATTGACCACGATGGCGGCACAGGCCAGCGAATTGCCGGATGGCCCGCACATTGTGACTTCAGGCACAGCAAGCGTTGCCGCGGTTCCGGACATCGCCACCCTGGCGATCGAAGTGAACGTGTCGGCAAAAGACGCCGCGTCGGCAAAAAAACAGGCTGACGATCGCGTTGCGCAATATCTCTCTTTCCTCGAAAAGAGCGGTATTGCTAAAAAGGACATCAACTCGGCGAATCTGCGTACCCAGCCTGATTACGACTATCAGAACGGGAAAAGCATTCTGAAAGGCTATCGCGCGGTGCGCACAGTGGAAGTGACCTTGCGCCAGCTGGATAAACTCAACGGTCTGCTGGATGGCGCCCTGAAAGCGGGTCTCAACGAAATTCGCTCCGTCTCGCTGGGCGTTGCGCAACCGGACGCCTACAAAGATAAAGCGCGTAAAGCGGCGATCGACGACGCCGTGCATCAGGCGCAGGAGCTGGCCGCAGGCTTCCACAGCAAGCTGGGTCCGGTGTACAGCGTGCGCTACCATGTCTCCAACTATCAGCCGAGCCCGATGGTTCGCATGATGAAGGCCGCTGACGCTGCGCCGGTTTCTGCCCAGGAAACCTACGAGCAGGCGACTATCCAGTTTGACGACCAGGTCGATGTAGTCTTTGAGCTGCAGCCGGCGCAAGCCGCTGCTCCAGCCACCCCGGCGAAACCGGCGGAAACGCCGAAACCGGCCCAGTAAGCGATAGAAACAAAAAAGCCACTTCAGCGAAGTGGCTTTTTTATGCCCGCAGTTTAATCCTGACGCAGCACCTTGTGTCCGTAGTCAATGAGCGCATCGGTCACCCGGCGCATCATGCGGCTTTCCGGGGCGAAGCGGTGCCAGTAGAGCATGCGGCGCTGGAACAGGCCCGGGGTGAGATCGATAAGTTCGCCGCTGTTGAGCTCTTTTTCGATCTGCAGATGCGGGATCATACAGCAGGTGGTGCCCTGGCGCGCCAGCTGCACGAAAGCTTCCGACGAGTTGACGATGTGGCAGGGGACGCTGCCCGGCGGCAGGTCGAAGTTTTGCTGCAGGAACGCCTGATGCATATCGTCCAGATGGTCGAAGGCGACGACCGGCGCCTTAAGAAGTGCCGAACGCGTCACGCCATTCGGGAAATAGCGTTGCGCAAACTCTTTTGATGCGACAAACAGGTAATCGAGCGCCCCCAGCTGATCCACCAGGCAGCTTGGCAGCGCCTGCGGCTGGATACTCACTGCGCCCACTACTTCGCCACGGCGCAGGCGCTCCTGGGTGCGGGTTTCATCTTCCACCTGCAGGTTGAGACGAATAGGGGAGTCTGACAGAACATTGGCCAGCGCCGGCAGCAGCCAGGTCGCCAGACTGTCGGCGTTCACCGCCAGCGACAGCAGCAACGGCGTAGAGCCGGTTTGTTCATCGCCCAGCCACTCTTCCTCCAGCAGTTCAACCTGGCGCAACAGAGCCAGCAGTTTCTGTCCTTGCTCGGTGGGGCGCGGCGGCACGGTACGCACCAGCAGCGGCTGGCCGAACATATTTTCCAGCTGCTTAATACGCTGTGAGACGGCGGACTGGGTAATACATAGCTTCTGCGCGGCGCGCTCAAATCCTCGTTCCCTAATCACCGCATCCAGCGCTTGTAGTGTCCTGTAGTCCGGTCGTTTCATTATTCTGGCGTGCCCCCATAACTAATCGTTATCTCGCACTATGACATAAATTTTTATTTGATACAGACGAAATTGGTCTGTTCAGTTGTGTGATCTGCATCGCAGGGACATTTCCACTATCGATGTTCTATAATGCGCCACAGGCATTCACATCTCGGACCAGAATTATGACGCAGGATGAACTGAAAAAAGCGGTAGGTTGGGCAGCACTGCAATATGTACAGCCAGGGACTATTGTCGGCGTAGGCACCGGCTCGACGGCGGCCCATTTTATTGACGCGCTGGGCACCATGAAGGGGCAGATCGAAGGGGCGGTTTCCAGCTCCGACGCCTCCACCGAGAAGCTGAAAAGCCTCGGGATCACCGTCTTCGATCTTAACAGCGTCGATCGCCTGGGGATCTATGTTGACGGCGCGGATGAGATCAACGGCCATATGCAGATGATCAAAGGCGGCGGCGCGGCGCTGACCCGTGAAAAGATCATCGCCTCGGTCGCGGATAAATTTATCTGCATCGCCGACGCCTCCAAGCAGGTCGATATTCTGGGCAAGTTCCCGCTGCCGGTGGAAGTCATTCCGATGGCGCGCAGCGCCGTGGCGCGTCAGCTGGTCAAGCTGGGCGGCCGTCCAGAGTACCGTCAGGGCGTGGTGACCGATAACGGCAACGTGATCCTTGACGTGCACGGCCTGGAAATTCTCGATGCGATCGCGCTGGAAAACGCGATCAACGGTATTCCAGGCGTCGTCACCGTGGGGCTGTTCGCCAACCGTGGCGCCGACGTGGCGCTGATTGGCACTGCCGACGGCGTGAAGACCATCGTAAAATAGTCTGTCCGCAGGGAGCCGACCGGCTCCCTCGCAAATATTTTTTCATCAGGTGCAATTTGGTGACTTCTGTCACATTTATGCAACCATTCTGATTTACACGCTACCATTTCTTCTCTTTCTGGTGTTTTGTCCTGCGATTTCCCTCTGGATGACATTTCTTCAGGACGGCGACGCAAACGTTCATATTGCCGCGATAGTTTTTTTTGATATGTTGCTGAGACGAACTTTCGTTCAGCACGACATCAGTTAAGACAAAACAGGACGGGGAAATGGCTAAGGTATCACTGGAAAAAGACAAGATTAAATTTCTGCTGGTTGAAGGTGTGCATCAAAAGGCAATCGATAGCCTTCGCGCAGCGGGTTACACCAACATTGAATTTCATAAAGGCGCGCTGGATTCAGAACAGCTGAAAGCGTCGATCCGTGATGCCCATTTCATCGGCCTGCGTTCCCGTACCCATCTGACTGAAGAGATTTTCGCCGCAGCGGAAAAACTGGTTGCCGTCGGTTGCTTCTGCATCGGGACCAACCAGGTCGATCTGAACGCCGCTGCGAAGCGCGGTATTCCGGTGTTTAACGCGCCGTTCTCTAACACCCGCTCGGTGGCCGAGTTGGTGATCGGCGAACTGCTGCTGATGCTGCGCGGCGTGCCGGAAGCCAACGCCAAAGCGCACCGCGGGGTGTGGAACAAGCAGGCGGTCGGCAGCTTCGAAGCGCGTGGTAAAAAGCTGGGCATCATCGGTTACGGCCACATCGGTACCCAGCTTGGCATTCTGGCGGAATCGCTGGGAATGCACGTCTTCTTCTATGATATTGAAAACAAACTGCCGCTCGGCAACGCCACTCAGGTACAGCATCTCTCCGACCTGCTGAACATGAGCGATGTGGTCAGCCTGCACGTGCCGGAAAACGCCTCTACCAAAAATATGATGGGTGCGGAAGAACTGGCGCTGATGAAGCCGGGCGCGCTGCTGATCAACGCCTCCCGCGGTACCGTGGTGGACATTCCGGCGCTATGCGATGCGCTGGCCAGTAAGCATCTGGCCGGGGCGGCTATCGACGTCTTCCCGACTGAACCTGCGACCAACAGCGACCCCTTCACTTCGCCGCTGTGCGAGTTTGATAACGTGATCCTCACACCGCATATCGGTGGCTCCACTCAGGAAGCGCAGGAGAACATCGGTCTGGAAGTAGCTGGCAAGCTGGCGAAATACTCTGACAACGGGTCAACCCTGTCGGCAGTTAACTTCCCGGAAGTTTCTCTACCGCTGCACGGCGGCCGTCGTCTGCTGCATATCCATGAGAACCGGCCGGGCGTCCTGACCGCAATCAACCAAATCTTCGCCGCGCAGAGCATCAACATTGCCGCCCAGTATCTGCAAACGTCGCCGCAGATGGGCTACGTGGTGATTGATATTGAAGCGGAAGAAGATGTTGCCCAGCAGGCGCTGCAGGCAATGAAAGCGATCCCGGGGACTATCCGCGCCCGTCTGCTGTTCTAATCATTTTTGCCTCTCGGGCAGGTCGCGTACCTGCCCGTTTTTTTGTTAATACTTTCCAGGCTGAATTTCTCGTCCCCGCGTACCTACCAACACCAGGTTTTTCCCGGGGTGATGACCGCCGGCAGCGGGATATCCCACTCTTCGCTCGGCAGGCTATCCACCTGCTGGCAGTCGTGCGCGTAGCCCACCGGCTGCAGGCGATACTGCTGCCAGTTTTGCAGCGTCCGGTCGTAAAAACCGCCGCCCATTCCCAGCCGTTGGCCACTGACATCGAAGGCCACCAGCGGGGTCACCAGCACATCGAGTTCAGCCAGCGGCAGCACATCCCGCACATCGAGCTTCGGTTCGCGGATCTTCAGGCGATTCACGATCAGTTGGCTCTGCGGATGGTAGTGTAAAAACAGCAGATTGCCGGGGCTAAAGGGATGCAGCACCGGGAGATATACCCGCTTGCCGGCGCGCCAGAGCTGGTCGATCAGCGGCTGGGTGTCCAGCTCGCCGTCAAAGGAGAGAAACAGCGCCACGTTGTGAGCGAGAACTATCGGCGGCCAGGCCATCATTCGCTCGGCGGCCTGTTGGGCAAACAGGCGCTGTTGCTCCGGGCTGAGTGCGCGTCGACGATCGCGGATCTGCTGGCGAATATGCTGACGGGAGAGCAGGGTATCGGGCTGTATAGTCATGCAGGTCTCGTTACGAGCTGGCGAAACAATAGGAGCAAGTGTAATACAGGGCGGCTTCAGCCGAAAACACGTATGGGGGATGATGCGAAGTAAAGAAGGGAATCTCCGAGATGCCGCCGCAGGCTGTAACCCTTGAACCCTTGGTTCAAGGTGAATGTGTCGTCACGGTTTTAAGGCTTCTCGGACGAACCGAGCATGCTCACCAACCGTGGAGCGCCACATTCTTGTGGTATGAAATATCGGCTCAGGGGACTGGCCCGCTTGCAAACATCTCAGAGAAATTTTGTTCTTGCGATTACTCTAACACAGTTAACTGCAAAGTGTTATTCAAACTTCGACCCTGGCTTTTCGCTTATGCGACCTTGCTCAAGCAATGCTTGTTCGATGGTCTGCTGAAGCATGCGAATGCGCTGCTCCATGCTGGAAGCGTAGTCGCGGGTCTTCGCTTTTTCCTGAGTCAACTCATAGCTGATGTTCAACGCCGCGATGAAGACCAGCTGCTCAGTATTTGTGACTCTAGTGCGTTCTTTTAAATCTTGCAACCGCTGATTAAGGTCTTCAGCTGCCTGATTCAGGGCATCCCTTTGTTCAGGCGGGCAATTCACTCGCAGTGAACGGCCGAAAATTTGGAGATCTACGGGTTGTGCAGACATGCCACCTTCCTGCTGATTGACTGCGCTGCC
This sequence comes from Klebsiella sp. 4_1_44FAA, assembly GCF_000238715.1. Classification (NCBI taxonomy): domain Bacteria; kingdom Pseudomonadati; phylum Pseudomonadota; class Gammaproteobacteria; order Enterobacterales; family Enterobacteriaceae; genus Klebsiella; species Klebsiella sp. 4_1_44FAA. Next base: position 410,950 of record NZ_JH414800.1, on the reverse strand, counting down.
TTCACACCCTGGCCCGGGTCTGCGAAGGGGCGACACTATAGCTACCCTGGTGCGAAGATACAAGCCCTATTCTGGTTCACCAGGGTCCAAAGTGGTAGCATACCATGAATATTCCTCCCAACGATGACGAATGCGCATGTCTATACAGAACGAAATGCCTGGTTACAACGATGTAGACCAGTTACTGAACCAACAAGGGGTAGGTCTCACCCCGGCCGAAATGCACGGTTTGATCAGCGGATTGCTGTGCGGCGGCAACACGGACAGCAGCTGGCAGCCGCTGGTGCACGACCTGACCAACGAAGGTCTCGCCTTTGGCCATGAACTGGCTCAGGCGCTGCGTAACATGCATTCCGCCATCAGCGATTCACTGGATGACGACGGTTTCCTCTTTCAACTGTATCTGCCGGAAGGCGATGCGGTGAGCGTCTTTGACCGTGCCGACGCCCTCGCCGGTTGGGTCAACCACTTCCTGCTTGGTCTTGGCGTTAGCCAGCCGAAGCTGGATAAAGTGAAGGATGAAACCGGGGAAGCGATTGACGATCTGCGTAATATTGCCCAGCTGGGCTACGATGAAGACGAAGATCAGGAAGAGCTGGAGATGTCTCTGGAGGAGATTATCGAGTATGTCCGCGTTGCCGCACTGCTGTGCCACGACACCTTTGCCCGTCAGCAGCCAACCGCACCGGAAGTCCGCAAACCGACATTACACTAACTAAAATTCGTTCAGGGGGCGTCATGACTCAGCAGGAATTTCTATCGCGTCGCCAGACGCTGTTGGCGCAGATGCAGCCAGGCAGCGCGGCGCTGATTTTCGCCGCACCGGAAGCGGTGCGCAGTGCAGATTCGGAATATCCCTACCGGCAGAACAGCGATTTCTGGTACTTCACCGGCTTTAACGAACCGGAAGCGCTGCTGGTGTTGATTAAAAGCGATGAAACCCACAACCATAGCGTGCTGTTCAACCGGGTTCGCGATCTGACCGCTGAGATCTGGTTTGGACGCCGTCTGGGCCAGGAGGCCGCGCCGGCGAAGCTTGGCGTCGACCGGGCGCTGGCGTTCAGCGAAATCAACCAGCAGCTGTATCAGCTGCTCAACGGTCTGGACGCGATCTACTTCGCCCAGGGTGAATATGCCTATGCCGATGAGATTGTGTTCAACGCCCTCGAAAAACTGCGCAAAGGCTCGCGCCAGAATCTGCAGGCGCCGAACTCGGTTATCGACTGGCGGCCCATTGTGCATGAGATGCGCCTGTTTAAATCCGCGGAAGAGCTTGCCGTGATGCGCCGCGCCGGGGAGATCACCGCGCTGGCCCATACCCGGGCGATGGAAAAATGCCGCCCTGGCATGTTCGAATATCAGCTGGAAGGTGAAATTCTCCATGAATTCAACCGCCACGGGGCACGTTTCCCCTCCTATAACACCATCGTTGGCGGCGGCGAAAACGGCTGTATTCTGCACTACACCGAAAACGAATCTGAACTGCGCGACGGCGATTTAGTCCTGATTGACGCCGGCTGCGAGTATCGCGGCTATGCCGGGGACATTACCCGCACCTTCCCGGTAAACGGTAAATTTACCCAGCCGCAGCGCGAGATCTACGACATTGTGCTCGAATCGCTGGAGACCGCGCTGAAACTCTATCGGCCGGGCACCTCGATCTGTCAGGTCAACCAGGAAGTGGTGCGCATTATGATTACCGGCCTGGTGCGGCTGGGGATCCTGAAAGGCGAGATTGACGAGCTTATCGCCAACAACGCCCACCGCCCGTACTTTATGCATGGCCTGAGCCACTGGCTGGGTCTGGATGTGCACGATGTCGGTAATTACGACACCGACCGTTCGCGCGTCCTGGAGCCGGGAATGGTGCTGACCGTCGAGCCGGGACTGTATATCGCCACCGATGCCGACGTGCCGGCGCAGTATCGCGGCATCGGCATCCGTATTGAAGATGACATCGTGATTACCGAAGACGGTAACGAAAATCTCACCGCCGGCGTGGTGAAGAAGGCGGATGAGATCGAGGCGCTGATGGCGGCGGCGCGCCAGTCATGAGCGTGCTGATCGTCGGGGGCGGGATGACCGGGGCGACGCTCGCGCTGGCCATCTCCCGTTTGACCGGCGGCGCGCTGCCGGTCCACCTCATTGAAGCGCAGGATCCGCATTCCTCACGCCACCCTGGCTTTGACGACCGGGCGATCGCCCTGGCTGCGGGCACCTGCCAGCAGCTGGCGCGTATCGGTATCTGGCAACGCCTCGCCGAACGCGCGACGCCCATCCAGCGAGTACACGTCAGCGACCGCGGTCATGCCGGGTTTGTGAATCTGGCGGCCGCGGATTATGGCCTGTCGGCGCTGGGCCAGGTGGTTGAACTCCACGATGTCGGCCAGCGGCTGTTTGGTCTGCTGCGCGAGGCGCCAGGCGTCACGCTGCACTGTCCGGCGAAAGTGGAAGCGGTCAGTCGCAGCCAGGAGAGCGTCAGCCTTACGCTTGAGGGCGGCGAAATCATTAACGGTAAGCTGCTGGTGGCGGCGGACGGTTCCCGTTCGGCACTGGGCGCCCGCTGCGGCATCAGCTGGCAGCAGCAGCCGTATGAGCAGATAGCGATCATTGCTAACGTCAGCACCGCGTTGCCCCACGAAGGTCGCGCCTTCGAGCGCTTTACCGAGCATGGCCCGCTGGCGATGCTGCCGATGTCGCAAGGGCGCTGCTCGCTGGTGTGGTGTCATCCGCAGTCGCGCCGCGATGAGGTGCAGAGCTGGTCTGAAGAACGCTTTTGTCAGGAGCTGCAGCAGGCATTCGGCTGGCGGCTGGGGCGTATTACCCACGCCGGGAAGCGCAGCGTTTATCCGCTGGCCCTCACCACCGCCAGCCGCGCGGTGTCGCACCGCCTGGCGCTGGTCGGCAACGCGGCGCAGACGCTGCACCCGATCGCCGGGCAGGGCTTTAATCTCGGCCTGCGCGATGTGATGAGCCTGGCGGAATTACTTGCTGACGCCCATCTCAGCGGCGAAGATGTCGGTCATTATCCACTGCTGTGCCGCTATCAGGCGCGCAGGGCAGGGGATAAAGCCGCCACCATCGGCGTGACCGATGGGCTGGTGCATCTGTTTGCCAACCGTTGGGCGCCGCTGGTGGCGGGGCGCAACGTCGGTCTGATGGCGATGGAATTATTTACCCCGGCGCGCGATGCGCTGGCGCAGCGTACCCTCGGTTGGGTTCCCCGTTAAGGAGTAGAACGTGCAAAGTGTTGATGTTGCCATTGTTGGCGGTGGAATGGTGGGGCTGGCGGTAGCCTGCGGTCTACAGGGTAGCGGCCTGCGCGTCGCAGTGCTGGAGAAAGCAGAGCCGCGACCGCTGGCCGCCGATGCGCCGCCGGCGCTGCGCGTTTCGGCAATTAATGCCGCCAGCGAAAAGCTGCTGACAAAGCTGGACGTCTGGCGCGAGATCGTCGCCCAGCGGGCCAGCTGCTATCACGGTATGGAAGTGTGGGATAAAGACAGCTTTGGCCACATTAGCTTCGATGACCAGAGCATGGGCTTTAGCCACCTTGGCTATATTATCGAAAATGCCGTAGTGCATCATGCATTGTGGCAGAAGGCGCAGCGTTGCGCTGACGTTACCCTGCTGGCTCCGGCGGTACTTCAGCAGGTGGCGTGGGGCGAGAATGAAGCCTTTCTCAGCCTGCAGGACGGCAGCATGCTGACCGCGCGGCTGGTGATCGGCGCCGATGGTGCCAATTCATGGCTGCGCAATAAAGCCGATATTCCGCTGACCTTCTGGGATTACCATCATCATGCGCTGGTGGCGACCATCCGTACCGCTGAGCCGCATCAGGCGGTGGCCCGCCAGGCGTTCCATGGCGACGGGATCCTCGCCTTCCTGCCGCTCAGCGATCCGCACCTGTGCTCGGTCGTCTGGTCGCTATCGCCGGGGGAAGCGCAGCGGATGCAGCAGGCTGATGAAACCATCTTCAACCAGGCGCTGAATATCGCGTTCGATAATCGCCTTGGCCTCTGCCAACTGGCAAGTGAACGTGAAGTTTTCCCGCTGACCGGCCGCTATGCCCGTCAGTTTGCCGCCCACCGGCTGGCGCTGGTCGGCGATGCCGCGCATACCATCCATCCGCTGGCCGGGCAGGGGGTCAACCTCGGTTTTATGGATGCCGCCGAGCTTATTGACGAGCTGAAGCGCCTGCACGCTCAGGGCAAAGATATCGGCCAGCATCTTTATCTGCGCCGCTACGAGCGCAGCCGCAAGCACAGCGCGGCGCTGATGCTGGCGGGCATGCAGGGCTTCCGCGAAATGTTCTCCGGGAGCCATCCGGCGAAGAAATTTCTTCGCGATGTGGGACTCAAACTGGCCGATACGCTGCCGGGCGTGAAACCGCAGCTGATTCGCCAGGCGATGGGCCTCAACGATCTGCCTGCCTGGTTACGTTAACCGCGTCACACTTCTTTCACCCGGCCTGGGCGCCGGGTTTTCCCCCTCATTTGAAATATTCTAATTTCACCTCTTTTTTCGCATTAGATTTATTAATGCGTCCTTTTTTTTGTTAAAGAAATTAGAGTCGTAAAATCGCATAAAACACCATCATTACCTAATTGTCGCGCCGTTAATGTTAATTTTATGTGGCGTAAATCGCTTTTTTCCAGTCAATAACTCTGTAGGCTTTTCGGCGGATTTTAGCCATAAGCTAATGTGATGCCCTGAATGAGCTTATGGTTTAGCGCCGGGTTCGGTGGTAAGTTCAGGCCAAAGAGAACGTTTGCGTCGGCGTCCGTCAGCGATGCCGATGCCGAATTTCGTGGCGCAAAATCGCCGACAATTTCGTGGCTGGTTCCGTTTTATTCGATGAGGAAAAGATGGCTCAACAGACTCCGTTGTATGAACAACACACGCTGTGCGGCGCGCGCATGGTGGATTTCCATGGCTGGATGATGCCGCTGCATTACGGGTCCCAGATTGATGAGCACCATGCGGTGCGCGGCGATGCAGGGATGTTCGATGTGTCGCATATGACCATCGTCGATTTCCACGGCAGCCGGATCCGCGAGTTCTTGCGCTATTTGCTGGCCAACGATGTGGCGAAGCTCACCACCCCGGGCAAAGCGCTCTACACCGGCATGCTGACCGCCTCCGCCGGCGTCATCGACGACCTGATTGTCTATTTCCTTTCTGAAGATTATTTCCGCCTCGTTGTTAACTCCGCCACCCGCGAAAAAGACCTCGCCTGGATCTCCGAACAAGCTGAACCTTACGGCCTTGAAATTACCGTTCGCGACGATCTGTCGCTGATCGCGGTCCAGGGCCCCCAGGCGAAAGCGAAGGCGGCGACGCTGTTTACCGACGCTCAACGTCAGGCCGTGGAAGGCATGAAGCCGTTCTTCGGCGTGCAGGCCGGCGACCTGTTTATCGCCACCACCGGCTATACCGGCGAAGCGGGTTATGAAATTGCGATGCCGAACGAGCAGGCGGCTGATTTCTGGCGCGGTCTGCTGGACGCTGGCGTTAAGCCGTGCGGTCTTGGCGCGCGCGACACCCTGCGCCTGGAGGCTGGGATGAACCTGTACGGCCAGGAGATGGACGAAGGCGTTTCCCCGCTGGCGGCGAACATGGGCTGGACTATCGCCTGGGAGCCCGCCGATCGTAACTTCATCGGCCGCGAAGCGCTGGAGATGCAGCGCGAAAAAGGCACCGAGCAGCTGGTTGGCCTGGTGATGACCGAGAAAGGCGTCCTGCGCGGTGGTCTGCCGGTCCGTTTTACCGATAGCGACGGTAATCAAAAAGAAGGCATTATCACCAGCGGCACCTTCTCGCCGACGCTGGGCTACAGCATCGCGCTGGCTCGCGTGCCGGCCGGGATTGGCGACACCGCGGTGGTGCAAATCCGTAACCGTGAAATGCCGGTAAAAGTGACTAAACCTGGTTTTGTACGCAATGGCAAAGCCATTGTGTGATTTCCCTTTTTTGGAGATGAATTGATGAGCAACGTACCAGCAGAACTGAAATACAGCAAAGAACACGAGTGGCTGCGTAAAGAAGCGGACGGCACCTATACCGTAGGGATCACCGAGCACGCGCAGGAGCTGCTTGGCGATATGGTTTTCGTTGACCTGCCGGAAGTGGGCGCCACCGTTGAAGCGGGCGCCGATTGCGCGGTTGCCGAATCCGTGAAGGCGGCCTCCGATATCTACGCGCCGATTAGCGGTGAAATCGTTGCCGTCAACGAAGAGCTGAACGACTCTCCGGAACTGGTCAACAGCGACCCGTATACCGACGGCTGGATCTTCAAGATCAAAGCCAGCGACGAAGCGCAGGTTGCCGCGCTGCTGGATGCCGCCGCGTATGAAGCTTTACTGGAAGACGAATAAATACGCTTCATCCTTCACGCTGCAGGGGCGTTGGCTTCCTGGCTCCCCCCGGTCACTTACTTTTGTAAGCTCCCGGGGAGTCGCTGTGTCGCCGCCTTCCTGCAACGCGAATGATTTTGCGTATTCTGGCCCGGTAAGCATCAGCGCTTGCCGGGCAAACCAGTCAGACAACCACGATTCACCGCACGTTTCAGGAACCATCGCTCATGACTCAGACTTTAAGTCAGCTTGAAAACCGCGACGCCTTTATTGAACGTCACATTGGCCCGGACGCTCAGCAGCAGCAAGAGATGCTGAAGACCGTCGGCGCGGATTCGCTTAACGCCCTGATCGGCCAGATTGTGCCGCAGGATATCCAGCTGGCGACCCCACCGCAGGTGGGCGACGCGACTACCGAATTCGCCGCGCTGGCGGAGCTGAAGGCGATTGCCAGTCGCAACAAGCGCTTCAAGTCTTACATCGGCATGGGCTATACCGCCGTGCAGCTGCCGCCGGTCATTCAGCGCAACATGCTGGAAAACCCGGGCTGGTATACCGCCTATACCCCTTACCAGCCGGAAGTCTCCCAGGGCCGCCTGGAATCGCTGCTCAACTTCCAGCAGGTCACTCTCGATCTCACCGGGCTGGATATCGCTTCCGCTTCGCTGCTCGATGAAGCGACCGCCGCCGCCGAAGCGATGGCGATGGCCAAACGCGTCAGCAAACTGAAAAACGCCAACCGCTTCTTCGTTGCCGCCGATGTCCATCCGCAAACCCTGGACGTGGTGCGCACCCGTGCGGAAACCTTCGGCTTCGACGTGATCGTCGATGACGCCGACAAAGTGCTCGATCACCAGGATGTCTTCGGTGTGCTGCTGCAGCAGGTGGGCACCACCGGCGAAATCCACGATTACAGCAAACTGATCGCCGAGCTGAAAGCGCGCAAAGTGATAGTCAGCGTCGCCGCCGACTTTATGACGCTGGTGCTGCTGACGGCGCCGGGCAAGCAGGGCGCGGATATCGTCTTCGGCTCCGCCCAACGCTTCGGCGTGCCGATGGGCTACGGCGGCCCGCACGCGGCCTTCTTCGCGGCGAAAGATGAATTCAAACGCTCCATGCCGGGCCGGATTATCGGCGTATCGAAAGATGCGGCGGGGAATACCGCGCTGCGCATGGCGATGCAGACTCGCGAGCAGCACATCCGCCGTGAGAAAGCGAACTCCAACATTTGTACCTCGCAGGTGCTGCTGGCCAACATCGCCAGCCTGTACGCGGTATTCCACGGCCCGGCGGGTCTGAAACGTATCGCTGGTCGCATTCATCGTCTGACCGACATTCTGGCCGACGGCCTGCAGAAGAAAGGGCTGAAGCTGCGCCATGCCCACTACTTCGACACCCTGTGCGTCGAAGTGGCGGATAAAGCCGCGGTGCTGGCGCGTGCCGAAGCCCTGCAGATTAACCTGCGCAGCGATATTCACGGCGCGGTGGGCATTACGCTCGATGAAGCGACCACCCGCGAAGATGTGCTGAACCTGTTCCGCGCTATCGTCGGCGACGATCACGGTCTGGATATCGATACCCTGGATAAAGACGTGGCGCTGGATAGCCGTTCGATCCCGGCGGCGATGCTGCGCGACGATGCGATCCTCACCCATCCGGTGTTTAACCGCTACCATAGCGAAACCGAGATGATGCGCTACATGCACGCCCTGGAGCGTAAAGATCTGGCGCTGAACCAGGCGATGATCCCGCTGGGCTCCTGCACCATGAAACTGAACGCCGCGGCGGAGATGATCCCGATCACCTGGCCGGAATTCGCCGAGCTGCACCCGTTCTGCCCGGTCGAGCAGGCGGAAGGGTATCAGCAGATGATCGCCCAGCTTTCCGACTGGCTGGTGAAACTGACCGGCTATGACGCCGTCTGCATGCAGCCGAACTCCGGCGCGCAGGGTGAATATGCTGGCCTGCTGGCGATTCGCCATTATCACGAGAGCCGCAACGAAGGCCATCGCGATATCTGCCTGATCCCTAGCTCCGCGCACGGCACCAACCCGGCTTCCGCGCAGATGGCGGGTATGCAGGTAGTGGTCGTTGCCTGTGATAAAAACGGCAACATCGATCTCGCCGATCTGCGTGAAAAAGCAGAGCAGGCGGGGGCCAATCTCTCCTGCATCATGGTCACCTATCCGTCGACCCACGGCGTGTATGAAGAGACCATTCGCGAAGTGTGCGAGATCGTGCACCAGTTTGGCGGCCAGGTTTATCTCGACGGCGCCAACATGAACGCCCAGGTCGGGATCACCTCTCCGGGCTTTATCGGCGCCGACGTTTCGCACCTCAACCTGCATAAAACGTTCTGCATTCCGCACGGCGGCGGCGGCCCGGGCATGGGCCCAATCGGCGTGAAAGCGCACCTGGCGCCGTTCGTGCCGGGCCACAGCGTGGTACAGATTGAAGGTATGCTGACCCGCCAGGGCGCGGTTTCCGCCGCGCCGTTCGGCAGCGCGTCCATTTTGCCGATCAGCTGGATGTATATCCGCATGATGGGCGCGGAAGGGCTGAAGCAGGCGAGCCAGAACGCGATCCTTAACGCCAACTACATCGCTACCCGACTGAAAGACGCCTACCCGGTGCTCTACACCGGTCGCGATGGTCGCGTAGCGCACGAATGCATTCTCGATATTCGTCCGCTGAAAGAAGAGACCGGCATTAGCGAGCTGGATATCGCCAAGCGCCTGATCGACTTTGGCTTCCATGCCCCGACCATGTCTTTCCCGGTAGCGGGGACGCTGATGGTTGAGCCGACGGAATCGGAAAGCAAGGTCGAGCTGGACCGCTTTATCGACGCGATGCTGGCGATCCGCGCGGAAATCGACCGCGTCAAAGCCGGCGAATGGCCGTTGGAGGATAACCCTCTGGTGAACGCGCCACACACCCAGGGCGAGCTGGTGGGCGAGTGGAACCATCCGTACAGCCGTGAGCTGGCGGTATTCCCGGCAGGGTTGCACAACAAGTACTGGCCGACGGTGAAACGTCTGGATGATGTCTACGGCGACCGCAACCTGTTCTGCTCCTGCGTGCCGATGAGCGAATACCAGTAAGTTTGCGTTTTAGCTAAACTTTTAAAGGCGCTGCGGCGCCTTTATTTTTTTGGAGGGAAGGTATGGGAATAGCTCTTATTAGCGGCGCGAGCCGCGGCATAGGCCGGGCGACGGCGCTGCTGTTGGCGCAGGAAGGATATACCGTGGCGGTCAATTACCATCACAACATTAACGCCGCCACCGAGGTGGTGAATACCATTGTGGCGTCTGGCGGCAAAGCCACGGCGCTGCGGGCGGACATCAGCGATGAAGCGCAGGTGATGGCGATGTTTGAGGCGATCGACCGCATGGGCGAGCCGCTGACGGCGCTGGTCAACAACGCCGGGATCCTGTTTACCCAGTGTACGGTGGAGAGCCTGAGCGCCGAGCGTATTAACCGCGTGCTGGCCACCAACGTCACCGGTTACTTCCTCTGTTGCCGTGAGGCGGTAAAGCGCATGTCACATCGGCATGGCGGCAAGGGCGGGGCGATAGTTAACGTTTCGTCGGCGGCCTCGCGCCTTGGCGCGCCGGGGGAGTACGTTGACTATGCCGCGTCGAAAGGGGCGGTAGATACCCTGACCACCGGGCTGGCGCTGGAGGTGGCGGCGCAGGGGATCCGGGTCAACGGCGTGCGTCCGGGGCTGATTTATACCGAGATGCACGCCTCCGGCGGTGAGCCGGGACGCGTGGATCGAGTGAAAGGTTCGCTACCGATGCAGCGCGGCGGCCAGCCGGAAGAGGTCGCTCAGGCCATTGCCTGGCTGCTGAGCGACAAAGCGTCGTATGTGACGGGTAGCTTCCTTGAACTGGCGGGCGGGAAATAACCCGTAGATGTCTATTGCCCGGCGGCGCTGCGCTTGCCGGCCCTACGGGGTCAAAGCCGAATGGTAGGCCGGGTGGCGGATACGCCTTACCCGGCATAAAAACCGCTAAAGCCCGACGGTCTACCAGGAGGCCAGCCACAGCCGCAGGCGCATTCCCCAACTGCTGGTCCAGCCGGTGGTAACCGACTTCACCTCGCCTTGAGAAATGACCACCAGCGTTGGCGTTACCTGGATATCCCACTGCCGCGCCAGCTGGCCGCTTGGATCATTCACCGTCGGCAGCGCCAGTTTCTTCCTGGTCAGCCACTTCTCCAGCGCGGCGTTATCGCCGGAACGCAGGGCTACCGTCAGCACATTGCCGCCGTCGGCGGCAAGCGATGCCACCGACGGCGTGGTATAGCGACAGACTCCGCACCAGGTCGCCCAGACGTACAGCAGCAGCGGCTTTTGCTGGCTCATGGCGTTCAGATCCAGCGTCCTGCCGTCGAGTGTCTGCAGCGATGTGGCGCTGACGTTTTGCGGCAGCGCGGGCTGGCGAAAATAATCCACCGCCAGGCTCACCGCCGCGCCAATCAGCAGCCACACCGCCAGCTCGCGCAGCCAGCGCCTGATTTTACTGGCCACGGGCTTTCGCCAGCTGTTCTTTCACCAGCCCCTCCAAGTCTTCAGCAGGGATCGCGCCGGCCACCATCTGATCGCCGATGATCGTTGCCGGGGTGCCCTGAATATTCAGCACCTGCGACAAAATCAGGTTCATCTTCAGCGAATCCATGGTCTTGTCATCGATATTTACGCTATCGGTAGCGGTTTTCTTCTGCGCGGCGGCGATACTGGCGTCATCGTGATAGCCTTTTTTCGCCATCAGCCGCTGATGCAGCGCCCAGAATTTATCGGGCTGCTGACGCCAGGTGGAGAGCGCGATTTTAGCGGCATTCACCGAACTCTGCCCTTTAAACGGCAGCAGCTTAACGATGAGCTGGATGTCCGGATTATCGTGGACGATTTTTTCCAGCAGGGGATCAAACTGTTTGCAGTAAGGGCAGTTGTAATCGGTAAACGAGACGATTGTGAGTTTTGGCTCTTTCGCGCCGGTGCGCGGGCTATTCGGATCGTTAAACAGCAGCTGGGCTAACTGGTCATTACCGTTCGATTGTGGTTCTTCCGCCGGGGCGGCGAAGCTGAAGGCCGATACGCACAGCAGTAATAAGGCGGTGATAGCTCTCATGTTATTTTCCTTTAGCGGCGGACAGGGTGGCGAGAAGGTGTTCGCGGTCTAACAGCGCAGGCAGAATCTGTCCCTGCGGCAATTCCGGTCCGTAAATCTGGTTAAACGGCACCGCGGCGCTGCCGCGTGCGGTTAAAAACTGACTAATGTCAGCGGAGGGGCGGCTCCAGTCGCCGCGTAAGGCGATCACATCTGGCGCTAACAGCGCCTGCTGGACGTCGTCGCGCAGCAGCACGTTGTATTTATTGGCTTTACAGGTCACGCACCAGTCGGCGGTGACATCAATAAATACCCGTTTATGCTCCGCCAGGGCGCTGGCGATAGCCTGCTCGCTGAGCGGCTGCCAGTTAACCCGGTCGCGGCGCGGGCCCTGGCCGTCCTGTTGGGCAACAAAGGCGACGGCGCCCGCCACCACGATGGCCAGGGCGCCCGCGCGCAGCGCCGTCCGCCAGCGGTAGCGCCAGGCGGTGGCCACTAGCAGGGCGATGGCCAGCATCACCAGCAGGGTAAGCACCGGCGTACGGCCGATGTGGATCGTCAGCAGGCTGACCAGCCATAGCGCTGAACCAAGCATCATTAGCCCCAGCACCACCCGCAGATGATTCATCCAGCGGCCCGGGCGTGGCAGTCGTTGCGCCAGACCCGGCCAGGCAACGATCAGCAGCCACGGCAGGCTCATGCCGATCCCCATGGCGAAGAAAATGCCCCACAGCAGCGGCAGGGGCGCCACCAGCGCCACCGACACGGCGGTGCCGAGGAACGGCGCGGTGCAGGGCGTCGCCAGCAGGGTGGCGAAGGCGCCCTGCCAGAAATGGCCCATTAAGCCGTTGCCGCCGCGGGTGGCGAGGAAGGTGCTGGCGCTGGAGGATAGGCGGATTTCGAACAGCCCCAATAAACTGGCGCTGAACAGCACCATCACCAGCGCCATCGCGCCGATAAACCACGGGTTCTGGAACTGGATGCCCCAGCCGAGCGCCTGATTCCCCAGGCGTAGCGCGGTCATCATCAGCGCCAGCGCCAGGAACGAGACGACGATCCCAAATACCGAGGCGAGGAACTGCCGCCGCACCGCGCCGCGTTCGCGACCTTCGGTTTGCACCAGCGAGCCGAGCTTCATCGCCAGCACCGGCAGCACGCAGGGCATGACGTTGAGAATTAGCCCGCCGGCCAGCGCCATCAGCAGCACCCAGCCTAACGCCAGCCCCGGCGCGGCGCTGCCGGCGGCGACGGCGACTTGGCTTTCCTGCGCCTGACCGCTATCGGCCAGCACCAGCGACAAGGTTTTACCGCGCAGATCCGGCGCCGCTTCGCCCCAGCTATCGGTGACCGGTACGGTGGCGGTCAGCGTATCGCTGCGGGTGGTAAAGCTCGGCTTGCCGAAATCGACATCCTCCATGCTGTCGATAAACAGCGCTGGCTGCTGCCAGCCGGCATCGCGGCGGGCGGTCACCGTCAGTTTGCCGCTGACGTAGCTGGCGGTCAGCTGCGAAGTCAGGCCATCGCGCAGCGGCAGTGTGCCCATCGCGCGGGTAAAATCATAATTAAATCGCTCCCCCGCCGGAGTCGTCATATCCAGCGAAAAGGGGTAGTCAGTGAGAATGCAGACATTGCTGCAGGTAGAGAGCGTCAGGACGCCGCTAAGCGTCGGCGGTATCTTCCCGCGCAGCGTCATCGGGAAGCTGACGTCGCCGTGATAGCCCTGAGTGGAAATGCCCGCGACGTCGAAGCGCTGCGGCGTCGGCCAGCGCCAGTTCACCTCCAGCGGCGTGTGCCAGGCGATAGCCGGCGCGATGCCGCCTTCCCCTGGCGAGCGCCAGTAGGTTTTCCAGCCCTTTTCCAGCGCTACGTCTAAAAGCAGGCGAGTGTCGCCATTGCTCTCGGTTTGCGCCCGCAGGCGCACGCTGGCGTGTTGATTGTCGGCGGCGCGCAGCCAGCCGCTGTCGGCGGCCTGGCTGACGGGCAGCCATAGCCAAAGCAGGCAGACCAGTAGTCGCCTGAATACCATATACATAAGTTTGCTCCGTAAGTGATGAATTAACCTGAACTGTCAGGAGAATCAATCACTCACGGAAGACGCATAATCGCAGATGCACCCGCAATCGGGGTGAGGAGATAACGCGGGGAGGCCACTGGCGTTCGATACGCGGCGGGATCGCCGCCAGCACCGCCAGCAGCAGGGTGATAGCCAACAGCGCCCCTTCAAACAGCATCGGCGGAACGGCCATCAGCGACTTGGCGCTGAGCTCGCACGGCGTGACCGGCGCCTCGGCCTGATCCTGGTTTTGCTGTAGCGACGGGCTGTCGGCGGTGAGGTTCATGACCAGCGCGTGCATCCCGGCCATCCGTTGAGCGGTGCAGGTTAGCACCACCAGACAGGCCAGGAGGACAAAAAGAATGGCTTTGCGTTGTCGCTTAATCATGATTGCCTCAAATATTCACGAGGCTTATCTTAACGGGCGAACGGGTTTTGGCAATGGTAAAGCTGTAAAGAAGTGTCTGGCGGATAAGCAATTAGCCCTCCCCCGGCCGGGAGAGGGCGGTTAGTTACAGGTTCTCACCGTTGCTGGCGATGACCTCTTTGTACCAGTTAAAGCTCTTCTTGCGCGAGCGGGACATGTCGCCGGTGCCATCGTCGTGTTTGTTGACGTAGATGAAGCCGTAGCGTTTGCTGTACTGCCCGGTGGTGAAGGAGACGCAGTCGATGCAGCCCCATGGGGTATAGCCCAGCAGATCGACGCCGTCATAAGTGACCGCTTTGATCATCTCTTCGATGTGGGCGCGCAGGTAGTCGATGCGGTAGTCATCGTTGATGCTGCCGTCGGCTTCTACTTTGTCGTAGGCGCCAAAGCCGTTTTCCACGATAAACAGCGGCTTCTGATAACGCTCATACAGTTCACACAGAGAATAGCGCAGGCCGACCGGGTCAATCTGCCAGCCCCAGTCGGAGGCTTTGACGTGCGGGTTCGGCACGCTGCCTTCGAAACCGGAAATGGCATCGCCGGTGCCGCCCTCGGCTTTCACCGCGTTGGTCATGTAGTAGCTGAAGCCGAGATAGGCGCAGGTACCTTCGCGCAGGATCTGCGCGTCGCCGTCTTCCATCCTGATGTTGAAGCCGCGGCGTTCCCATTCATTCAACACATAGCTCGGGTAGTAACCACGCAGCTGGACGTCGGTAAAGACGTAGCGCTCGCGCATCGACTCCTGGGCGAACATGACATCTTCCGGTTTGCAGGAGTAAGGGTAGAGGGCGACCATCGCCAGCATGCAGCCGACCTGCATGTCCGGGTTGATGCGCCGCGCCGCTTTCACCGCCAGCGCGCTGGCCACGAACTGGTGGTGCAGCACCTGGTACATGGTCTCTTCCGGATTGTCATGCTCGGTATAGACCACCCCGGAGCAGCAGTAGCCGAACAGCGGCGCGCGCCAGTTGCGCTGGTTGTTGATCTCGTTAAAGGTCATCCAGTATTTCACTTTGTGCTTATAGCGCTCGAAGACCACTTCGGCAAAGCGCACAAAGAAATCGACCACTTTGCGGTTGGTCCAGCCGCCATACTGCTGCACCAGGTGCAGGGGCATCTCGAAGTGGGAGAGGGTGATCACCGGCTCGATGTTGTATTTCAGCAGCTCGTCGAACATGTCGTCGTAGAACTTCAGTCCCTCTTCATTCGGCTGGGTTTCGTCACCCTGCGGGAAGATGCGGGTCCAGGCGATAGAGGTGCGGAAGCATTTGAAGCCCATCTCGGCGAACAGTTTGATGTCTTCTTTGTAGCGACCGTAGAAGTCGACGGCTTCGTGGTTCGGGTAGTATTTTCCCGCTTCGACCTGGTGAGTGATTTCGCGCGGCACGCCGTGCGCCCCGCCGGTCAACACATCGCAGATGCTGGGGCCTTTGCCGCCCTGATCCCAGCCGCCTTCAACCTGATGCGCGGCGACCGCGCCACCCCATAAAAAATCTTTCGGAAGGGTTAATTTTTTCATCCTGGCTAATCTCTCTAATAACTATTGTTCTCGAGTCTAGCAAAGTGAAAGTCAATGTCACGATATAACAAATTCCGCCAAAGGTAATATGTTACATCAAAAAAACAGGCTGTTATTTTTAGCTGATTTTGCGCGCTAATTTACGTCCGAGGGATTCGAGAATATAGATCACTGGAATTTGCGTTGTAATATCGTAGACGCCGCCAATGCGCGTCTGCGGCACGTGCCAGGAGAGATTGAAATCAGCCAGTTTGGCCAGCCGCGAATGCTCATGGCTGGTAATCGACATCACCTTGCAATGATGTAGGCTGAACTGGCTGGCAAAGCGCAGGATCTCTTCCGTCTCGCCAGAGACGGAAAGCACGATCGCCAGCGCGTTGCGGGCCATATCGTTGGTTACCGGAAAATAGGGGTCGTCAATATGGTTGCTGAATTTACCGACGTTGGAGAAGAAGCGTGCGCCATATTTCGCCAGCGCGCCGGAGGTGCCGGCGCCGACAAAAATAATACGTTCGGAGGCGAGAATAATATCGACGGCCTGCTCGAGTAATTCATCGAACTCGTCATTATTGACGCTTTTAAAAAAGCTCATTATTTCGCTGGCGCCGATATTTGCCTGTTGAGGCTCATTCTGCTCGAGATATAATTTAAAGCGCACGCGAAATTCAGAGTAGCCCTCGCACTGCAGTTTGCGGCAGAAGCGTAACACGGTGGTCGTGGAGACCCCGGCGGCCTCGGCCAGTTCGCGGATGGTCATGTACATCACTTTGTCACGATTTTTAATGACGTAGTGGTAGACCATCATCTCAAGATTATTGAGACTGGCGACAGCGGCGTGGGAGAACATACTCACAGGGCGAACTCACAATTCATAATGACCAGGACGGAATTATATCATGCAGGCCAATGACATTACCTTTTTTCAGCGTTTTCAGGACGACATCCTCGCCGGGCGCAAAACCATCACCATTCGCGATGCAGCGGAGTCGCACTTTAAGCCCGGCGATGTGCTGCGCGTTGGGCGCTATGAAGATGACGGCTATTTTTGCACCATCGCCGTGACCGCGACCTCGACGGTGACGCTCGATACGCTGACCGAACAGCATGCGCAACAGGAGAATATGACTCTCGGGCAGCTGCGGCAGGTCATCAGCGACATCTATCCTGGCGAGAGCCAGTTTTATGTCATTGAATTCAAAACGCTTTAAGATAATCAGGAACAGCTGTGAGTTGAAATAAAAATATAACTTTATGATTTTAAAGTATTTACAAATATACATCGTTTTATTTTAGCTAACAGGTGTTCACTGGAATCATTCTCAGTTACCCTAAGTGGGCAATGAAAGCGTTCTTGTTTTCACGGAGTCCAGTATGGTTCGCAAACCATTAATCACTCAGGGATATTCTCTGGCAGAGGAAGTTGCCAACAGCATCAGCCACGGGATCGGGCTGGTGTTCGGTATCGTCGGCCTTGTGTTGCTGCTGGTGCAGGCGGCGGATACAAACGCCAGCGCGACGGCGATCGCCAGCTACAGCCTGTACGGCGGCAGCATGATTATGCTGTTCCTCGCTTCCACGCTCTATCACGCGATCCCGCATCAGCGGGCGAAACAGTGGCTGAAGAAATTCGACCACTGCGCCATCTATTTGCTGATTGCCGGGACCTACACGCCGTTTTTGCTGGTGGGGTTGAATTCACCGCTGGCGAAGGGGCTGATGATCGTCATCTGGAGCCTGGCGCTGCTGGGGATCCTGTTTAAGCTGACCATCGCGCACCGCTTTAAAATTTTGTCGCTGGTGACCTATCTGACCATGGGCTGGCTGTCGCTTATCGTGGTCTATCAGCTGGCAGTGAAGCTGGCGGTGGGCGGGGTAACGCTGCTGGCGGTTGGCGGGGTGGTGTACTCGCTGGGGGTCATCTTCTACGTCTGCAAACGTATTCCTTATAACCACGCTATCTGGCACGGCTTCGTGCTCGGCGGCAGCGTGTGTCACTTCCTGGCGATTTATCTTTACATCGGCCAGTCCTGATAAACATCCCACGGTGGCGCTGCGCTTACCGTGGCTACAATACTCTACGGCCTGGAAATTCCACGGTGGCGCTACGCTTACCGTGGCTACGATATTCTGCGGCCGGGTAGCCCGGCTAAGGCGCAAGCGCCGCAAGCCGGGAACTTTTCCTTAATTTTCTTCCAGCGAATACGGCAATGGTTTGATGCTCAGGCTGCCGGCATCGTCGCGTACACGGAACACGCTGTCCGGTTCCATGTCGTTATTCATCACTACCTGGACCATCAGGCTTCCGTCATCCAGCTGTACGGCTGCCAGCACCGTACCGGTGCGGCGCCAGTTGTCGCCCATCTTCAGCTCCAGGTCTTCCCCGGCTCCCGGCACCCGGCTGGCGGTCCCTGACAGCGTCCACAGCGCGCGCTTATTGGCGCCGCGGAATTTCGCCCTCGCGACCATTTCCTGGCCGGTGTAGCAGCCTTTTTTGAAGCTGATGCCGCCCAGCGCCTGCAGGTTGGTGGCCTGCGGAATGAACTGCCCGCTGTTAGCGCTGTCGATAACCGGCAGGCCGGCTTCAATATTCAGCGCCAGCCACTGTTGGCTGTTGTTAAACTGCGCTTCGCCGCGCAACGCGTCGGTGACGCGGTTGGCGGTGTCGACATCGGTCACCAGCAGGAAGCGCTCGCCCGGGTGTTCAAACCACAGCAGGCTGGTGGCGCCTTCGCTGACCACCTGGGTGGCAGCGTCGGGCAAGGCGGCGAACAGCGGCGCCAGCGCGGCGCGCGCCTGGAAGCCGGCTACTCCCAGCAGAACCAGATCGTCGTTGGCGGCAATGGTGACTTTGGAGAAGACGGCATATTTTTTCAGCTCGGTCAGCTGCGCGTCGCGCAGGCTGCGGCGCTCAATCCACGCGAAGCCGCCCTCGCGACGGAATACGCGCAGGTTGCTCCACATCTTGCCTTTGGCATCACAGTGGGCGGCAAGCAGATGCTGGGCATCGGTGAGATGACTCACATCGGCGGTAATCTGCCCCTGCAGATATTTTTCGCTGTCCGGCCCGCTAATTGTCGCCAGCGCCCAGTCATCCAGGGTCATCAGCGTTAACGGCAGACGAGCGGAAGAGGAAGGCTGACGCGGAGGAAAAGGTGTAAAAGCCATAGTCATATCCTGAATCGCTTAACGCAGTGTGTGTGACCAATGGTAAAAGAGCTATAGTGCATTGCAAGTGCTTTCAACAGGCCATTTGTGCGCTGGCGTGAGACAGCCGCCTGACGCAGGGAATCAATAAACCCATCATTATTTTAAGGTTTTTATGGAAGGATGCTCGCATTCAGCGATATTCCTGTAAAGTTACGGCAGAAAACGGGTTAAACTAACCTATATTTTGCTGCTGGAAGGTCAACATGGACATTAACAATAAAGCACGTATCCACTGGGCATGCCGCCGCGGGATGCGCGAACTCGACATCTCCATCATGCCGTTCTTTGAGTATGAGTACGATACCCTCAGCGACGCTGACAAACAGCTGTTCATTCGCCTGCTGGAAAATGACGATCCGGATCTGTTCAACTGGCTGATGAACCACGGCAAACCGGCCGATGCGGAGCTGCAGCGGATGGTAACCTTAATTCAGACACGGAATCGGGAACGTGGTCCTGTGGCAATCTGATCTCCGTATCTCCTGGCGCGCGCAGTGGTTTTCCCTGCTGCTTCACGGCGTGGTGGCGGCCCTGGTGCTGTTGGTTCCCTGGCCGCTGAGCTATACCCCGATCTGGCTGCTGCTGCTGTCGCTGGTGGTCTTCGACTGCGTGCGCAGCCAGCGGCGGATCCATGCCCGTCGCGGGGAGATAAAACTGCTCACCGATTCCCGTCTTCGCTGGCAAAACGCCGAATGGGAAATCCTCGGGACGCCGTGGGTTATCAATAGCGGTATGCTGCTGCGTTTGCGCCATGTCGATACCCGGCGCGGACAGCATCTTTGGCTGGCGGCGGACAGCATGGACGCCGGAGAGTGGCGCGATCTGCGCCGGCTGGTGCTGCAAAAACCGGCGCAGGAGTAAGCCGCGTCAGGAAAAGTGTTCGGCCATTTCGCCGAGGATCTGCTCGCACCAGCTCTGGATGCGCTCGTCGCTCAGGTCGTACTGGTTGGTTTCATCCAGCGCCAGGCCAACGAACAGTTGGCCATCGGCGATCACCGGTTTCGGGCTGGTGAACTCATAGCCTTCGGTTGGCCAGTAGCCGACAAACTTCACGCCCTTGGTCGCCAGCTTGTCATGCAGCATGCCGAGCGCGTCAAGGAACCATTCGCCGTAGCCCAGCTGATCGCCCATGCCGTACAGCGCGACGATCTTTCCCTCGAGGTTCAGGGTGTCCAGCTGATCCCAGACCGCTTCCCAGTCTTCCTGAATTTCGCCGAAATCCCAGGTCGGGATGCCAAGGATCAGTACGTCGTACTGGCTCATCAGCGCGGGGGAGTCATCTTTCAGATTGTGCAGCGTCACCAGTTCGGGGCCGATGATATCGCGGATTTTCTCCGCGGCCATTTCGGTGTAGCAGGTACTGGAGCCGTAAAACAGACCTATATTCATCGCGTAAACATCTCGATTCTTGCCGTGAATGGCGGGCAGTGTACCAGAAAGGCGTCCTCTTAAGGCATAATGAGAGCGTTTAACGAACAAAGAGGCCGATGTGAAACAGGATCTGGCACTAATCGAACAGTTTCTCGATGCCCTTTGGCTGGAGCGCAACCTGGCGGAGAATACGCTCAGCGCCTACCGTCGCGATTTGACGATGTTAGTTGAGTGGTTGCACCATCGCGGCCTGTCGCTGGCAAGCGTTGGCAGCGACGATCTGCAGGCGCTGCTGGCTGAGCGGCAGTCCGGCGGCTACAAAGCCACCAGCACCGCGCGCCTGCTGAGCGCCGTGCGCCGTTTTTTCCAGCATCTGTACCGGGAAAAAATTCGCCCGGACGATCCCAGCGCGCTGCTGGCCTCGCCGAAGCTACCGCAGCGGCTGCCAAAAGATCTCAGTGAGGCGCAGGTTGAGCGCCTGCTGCAGGCGCCGCTGGTGGAGCAGCCGCTGGAATTGCGCGATAAAGCGATGCTGGAGGTGCTGTATGCCACCGGCCTGCGCGTCTCGGAGCTGGTGGGGCTGACGATGAGCGACATCAGCCTGCGGCAGGGCGTGCTGCGGGTGGTGGGAAAAGGCAACAAAGAGCGGCTGGTGCCGCTGGGGGAAGAGGCGGTACTGTGGGTGGAAAATTACCTCGAGTATGGTCGCCCCTGGCTGCTGAACGGCGTGGCGTCGGATGTCTTATTTCCCAGCCAGCGCGCCCAGCAGATGACGCGCCAGACCTTCTGGCATCGGATTAAACACTATGCCGTACTGGCGGGGATCGACAGCGAAAAGCTTTCCCCGCACGTGTTACGCCATGCGTTCGCCACGCATTTGCTCAATCATGGCGCCGATCTGCGCGTGGTGCAGATGCTGTTAGGACACAGCGATCTCTCCACCACGCAGATATACACCCACGTGGCGACCGAGCGTCTGCGACAACTTCATCAACAGCACCACCCGCGGGCGTGAGTGCTGAACAAAAGGACTGAGTATGAAAAAAGGTTTATTGATGTTCACCCTGCTGGCGGCCTCCCTTTCAGGAGCGGCGCACGCCGATAGCGCGGCAATTAAACAGTCGCTGGCGAAGCTGGGTGTGCAGAGCACCGATATTCAACCATCGCCGGTTTCCGGGATGAGCACGGTGCTGACCGACAGCGGCGTGCTGTACGTGACCGACGACGGCAAACATATCATCCAGGGGCCGATGTACGACGTGAGCGGCGCGCAGCCGGTCAACGTCACCAACCAGCTGCTGCTGGGTAAGCTGAACGCGCTGAGCAATGAGATGATTGTCTACAAAGCGCCGAAGGAGCAGCACGTCATCACCGTCTTCACCGATATTACCTGCGGCTACTGTCATAAACTGCACGAGCAGATGAGCGACTACAACGCGCTGGGGATCACCGTGCGCTATCTGGCTTTCCCGCGACAGGGTCTGCAAAGCCAGGCGGAGCAGGACATGAAGGCCATCTGGTGCGCGAAAGATCGCAACAAAGCGCTGGATGACGCCATGAATGGTAAAGGCGTGCAGCCGGCGAGCTGCAACGTAGATATCGCCAAACATTACACCCTCGGCGTGCAGATGGGCGTCAACGGCACCCCGGCGATGGTCCTCAGTAACGGCATGGTGCTGCCGGGCTATCAGGGGCCGAAAGAGCTGAAGGCGTTCCTCGATGAGCACAAAAAACAGACAAGCGGTAACTGATTCGCGTGAAACAACAGATACAACTACGCCGCCGCGAGGCGGTTGACGGCGTCGAACTCCCCGCCGACCTGCCGCCGCTGCTGCAGCGGCTATATGCCAGCCGCGGGGTGCGCAGCGCGCAGGAGCTGGAGCGCAGCGTCAAAGGCATGCTCCCCTGGACGCAGCTCACCGGCGTTGAAAAAGCGGTCGAGATGCTGCATGACGCGTTCCAGAAAGGGTTGCACATCGTGGTGGTCGGTGATTTTGACGCCGACGGCGCCACCAGCACCGCGCTCAGCGTGTTGGCCCTGCGCGCGCTGGGTTACGGCAACGTCTCCTATCTGGTGCCGAACCGCTTTGAAGACGGCTACGGTTTAAGCCCGGAAGTGGTCGATCAGGCCCATGCTCGCGGCGCGCAGATGATCATGACCGTCGACAACGGGATCTCGTCCCATGCCGGCGTCGATCATGCCCATGCGCTGGGGATCCCGGTGCTGGTGACCGATCACCATCTGCCGGGCGAGACGCTGCCGGCGGCGGAAGCTATCGTTAATCCCAACCTGCGCGATTGCGACTTCCCGTCAAAATCACTGGCCGGGGTGGGGGTGGCGTTTTATCTGATGCTGGCGCTGCGCACTTTTCTGCGCGATAAAGGCTGGTTCGACGCTCGCGGCATCCCCGCGCCGAACCTTGCCGAGCTGCTGGATCTGGTGGCGCTTGGCACCGTCGCGGACGTCGTGCCGCTGGATGCTAACAACCGTATCCTCACCTGGCAGGGGTTAAGCCGCATTCGCGCCGGCAAATGTCGGCCCGGTATTAAGGCGCTGCTGGAAATTGCCAACCGCGATCCGCAAAAGCTGGCGGCCAGCGACCTCGGTTTCGCCCTCGGGCCGCGCCTGAACGCGGCGGGACGGCTGGACGACATGTCGGTCGGCGTCGCGCTGCTGCTGTGCGACAACATCGGCGAAGCGCGGGTGCTGGCCAACGAGCTCGATGCGCTTAATCAGACGCGCAAAGAGATTGAGCAGGGGATGCAGGCGGAAGCGCTAACGCTCTGTCAGCAGCTGGAGCGCAGCGCCGATACCCTGCCCGGCGGGCTGGCGATGTACCATCCGCAATGGCATCAAGGGGTAGTCGGCATTCTCGCCTCGCGGATTAAGGAGCGCTTCCATCGCCCGGTTATCGCTTTTGCGCCTACCGGCGACGGCACGCTGAAAGGCTCCGGCCGTTCCATTCAGGGGTTGCATATGCGCGATGCGCTGGAGCGCCTTGATACGCTTTATCCCGGGCTAATCCTGAAGTTCGGCGGCCACGCGATGGCGGCGGGCTTATCGCTGGAGGAGGCGCGTTTTGAAGAGTTTCAACAGCGCTTCGGCGAGCTGGTGACCGAATGGCTGGATCCTGCGCTGTTGCAGGGCGAGGTGGTTTCCGATGGCCCGCTGGCGGCGGCGGAGATGAGCATGGAAGTGGCGCAGATGCTGCGCGACGCCGGGCCGTGGGGGCAGATGTTCCCGGAACCGCTATTTGACGGTCGTTTTCGCCTGCTGCAGCAGCGGCTGGTGGGCGAGCGTCACCTGAAGGTGATGGTCGAACCGGTTGACGGCGGGCCGCTGCTGGACGGTATCGCCTTCAACGTTGATACTTCCATCTGGCCGGATAACGGCGTGCGTGAAGTCCAGTTAGCCTACAAGCTCGACATCAACGAGTTCCGCGGCAACCGTAGCCTGCAGCTGATCATCGATCACCTCTGGCCAAATTGACAACAGTGTAGGAATAAGGGCGCGAATCCGGTAGAATTCCGCTCTTATCACCGCATTTTGACAAATCCATTAAAAGAAACCGACCATGTTTGAAATAAATCCGGTAAAAAACCGCATTCAGGACCTCACGGAGCGCTCCGACGTTCTTAGGGGGTATCTTTGACTACGATGCCAAGAAAGAGCGTCTCGAAGAAGTAAACGCCGAGCTGGAACAGCCGGACGTGTGGAACGAACCCGAACGCGCCCAGGCGCTGGGTAAAGAGCGTTCTTCCCTGGAAGCCATCGTAGATACCCTGGATCAGATGTCCCAGGGGCTGGAAGACGTTGCCGGCCTGCTGGATCTGGCCGTGGAAGCGGACGACGAAGAGACCTTTAACGAAGCCGTCGCCGAGCTGGATACCCTGGAAGAGAAGCTGGCGCAGCTTGAGTTCCGCCGCATGTTCTCCGGCGAATACGACAGCGCCGATTGCTACCTTGACATTCAGGCCGGTTCCGGCGGCACCGAAGCCCAGGACTGGGCCAGCATGCTGATGCGCATGTACCTGCGCTGGGCGGAAGCGCGCGGCTTTAAGACCGAAATCATCGAAGAATCCGAAGGTGAAGTCGCGGGGATTAAATCCGTGACCATTAAGATCATTGGCGATTACGCCTACGGCTGGCTGCGTACGGAAACCGGCGTTCATCGTCTGGTGCGTAAGAGCCCGTTCGATTCCGGCGGCCGCCGTCATACCTCCTTCAGCTCCGCGTTCGTTTACCCGGAAGTGGAAGACGATATCGATATCGAAATTAACCCGGCCGACCTGCGCATTGACGTATACCGCGCCTCCGGCGCCGGTGGTCAGCACGTTAACCGTACGGAATCCGCGGTGCGTATTACCCATATCCCGACCGGATTGGTGACGCAGTGCCAGAACGACCGTTCGCAGCACAAGAACAAAGACCAGGCCATGAAGCAGATGAAAGCAAAGCTTTATGAACTGGAGATGCAGAAGAAAAATGCCGAGAAGCAGGCGATGGAAGACAACAAGTCCGATATCGGCTGGGGCAGCCAGATCCGCTCTTACGTGCTGGATGACTCGCGTATTAAAGATCTGCGTACCGGGGTGGAAACCCGCAACACTCAGGCGGTGCTCGACGGCAGCCTGGACCAATTTATCGAAGCAAGTTTGAAAGCAGGGTTATGAGGAACCAACATGTCTGAACAACAAGCACAGGGCGCTGACGCGGCAATTGACCTTAATAATGAACTGAAAACCCGTCGCGAGAAGCTGGCTGCGCTGCGTGAGCAGGGCGTCGCTTTCCCGAACGATTTCCGTCGTGACCATACCTCTGACCAACTGCACGCTGACTTCGATGGCAAAGAAAACGAAGAGCTGGAAGCGCTGAACGTTGAAGTGGCCGTTGCTGGCCGCATGATGACCCGTCGTATCATGGGTAAAGCGTCCTTCGTGACCCTGCAGGACGTAGGCGGCCGCATCCAGCTATACGTGGCGCGTGATGACCTGGCGGAAGGCGTTTATAACGACCAGTTCAAAAAGTGGGACCTCGGCGACATCATCGCCGCCCGCGGTAAGTTGTTCAAGACCAAAACCGGTGAGCTCTCTATCCACTGCACCGAGCTGCGTCTGTTGACTAAAGCTCTGCGCCCGCTGCCGGACAAATTCCACGGCCTGCAGGATCAGGAAGCGCGTTACCGCCAGCGTTACCTTGACCTGATCTCCAACGATGAATCTCGTAAGACCTTCAAAGTGCGTTCGCAGATCCTGGCAGGCATCCGTCAGTTCATGGTTGGCCGCGGCTTTATGGAAGTAGAAACCCCGATGATGCAGGTGATCCCGGGCGGCGCTTCCGCGCGTCCGTTCATCACCCATCATAACGCGCTGGATCTGGACATGTACCTGCGTATCGCGCCGGAACTGTACCTCAAGCGTCTGGTGGTTGGCGGCTTCGAACGCGTCTTCGAGATCAACCGTAACTTCCGTAACGAAGGGATCTCCGTTCGTCATAACCCAGAGTTCACCATGATGGAACTCTACATGGCTTATGCGGATTATAAAGATCTGATCGAGCTGACCGAATCTCTGTTCCGCACCCTGGCGCAGGACATCCTCGGCAATACCGAAGTGCCTTACGGCGACCAGGTGTTCGACTTCGGCAAGCCGTTTGAAAAACTGACCATGCGCGAAGCGATCAAGAAATACCGTCCGGAAACCGAGATGGCGGATCTGGATAACTTTGATTCCGCGAAAGCGATCGCTGAATCTATCGGCATCAAAGTGGAGAAGAGCTGGGGTCTGGGCCGTATCGTGACCGAGATCTTCGAAGAAGTGGCGGAAGCGCACCTGATCCAGCCGACCTTCATCACCGAATACCCGGCGGAAGTTTCTCCGCTGGCGCGCCGTAACGACGTCAACCCGGAAATCACAGACCGCTTTGAATTCTTCATTGGCGGCCGTGAGATCGGTAACGGCTTTAGCGAGCTGAACGACGCCGAAGACCAGGCGCAGCGCTTCCAGGATCAGGTTGATGCGAAAGCCGCAGGCGACGACGAAGCAATGTTCTATGACGAAGACTATGTCACCGCGCTGGAACACGGCCTGCCGCCGACCGCTGGTCTGGGTATCGGTATCGACCGTATGGTCATGCTGTTCACCAACAGCCACACCATCCGCGACGTTATTCTGTTCCCGGCGATGCGTCCGCAGAAATAATCGCCCTTCGCGAAGAGCAAAAAACCCGGCTTGCCGGGTTTTTTTATGTCTGATGTGAGGTCCTAAGGTTGGCGTAGCCTGGCTCAGCGCAGCGCAAGCCGGGGATCCCGGATGGCGGCGTAAACGCCTTATCCGGGCTACGCAATGGCGCAGAACCGTAGGCCTGTGCAAGCGTAGCGCCGCCAGGCATTAATGACAGGCACAGGGCTGCGCCTGGCCTGGAGAATAGTCAGCTTACCCGCGCAGACGCGCAACAAAGTCGGTCAGCGCCTGGCGGGCGTCCCGATTTTCCGCTTCCAGCACCATCCACGGGCTGAACGCCCACGGCGTGGCGGCCAGCGCGCTTAACATGGTTGCCAGGTCAACCCACTGATAGTCCATGACTTCATCGTCGTTAGGCTGCACTTCGCTTACCACGCGCGCGGCATATACCGGGCACACTTCGTTCTCAACGATACCGTTTGGGGCGACCGCCCGGTAGCGGAAGGCCGGGTGAACCGGCGCGATATCAGAGATCTCCACACCGAGTTCGAAGCGACAGCGGCGCGTGACGGCCTGCTCGAAGGTCTCGCCCTGCTGGGGGTGTCCGCAGACCGAGTTGGTCCATACCCCGGGCCAGGCTTTTTTGCCCAACGAACGGCGAGTGACCAGTAACTGACCCTGCTGGTTAAACAGCCAGCAGGAAAACGCGAGATGTAAAGGGGTATCAAACGTATGGGCGGCATACTTCTCCAGCATACCGGCAGGCTGATCCTGCTCATCCAGCAAAATGACGTGTTCCCCGGCCATGACGACTCCTGAAAATAAAAAATGACCCGGCACAAACCCGCCGGGTCATGTACTCAGGCCACTAGGGTAGCCCATAAATGGGAGAAAGGCATTACCAAAACAAGCCCTGGAGGCAGCTCTGTGAACGGCAACGCGCAATAGTGAGGAGAGGCCGCCGCGCCGCGTGGCGCAAATATGAATTTCTGCCTGCCGCAGACCGCGCGCTAGGGACGGGGGATAATGGTTTCGCCATCAGGGATGACGCCCTGCGCCGCGGACTGGTATGATATTCGCCCTGATTGCGAGGTAAGTGGTTGTGTTAAGTGCAGGATGCCTGATGATGAAACGCTTTTATATGACACTGATGCTGGCGGCAAGCCTGGTGCTGGCCGGCTGCTCCAGCACCTCCGATTCCGGTGGCACCTACACCGTTAAACGCGGCGATACCCTGTACGGCATCTCCCGCACCACCGGCACCAGCGTTCGCGATCTGGCCCGCCTGAATAACATCTCCCCGCCTTACACCATTGAGGTGGGGCAGAAGCTGAAGCTTAACGGCAGCAGTTCAACGAAGACAACGAAGAAAAAATCTTCCTCTACGCGCACCGCGGCGGTCACGCCTTCGTCCGCGGTACCTCAGTCCTCCTGGCCGCCGGTGGGACAGCGCTGCTGGCGCTGGCCGACCAGCGGCAAAGTGGTCCTGCCTTATTCCACCGCCGATGGCGGCAATAAAGGCATTGATATCGCCGGAACCCGCGGCCAGCCGGTGTATGCCGCCGGGGCGGGCAAGGTGGTCTACGTCGGCAATCAGCTGCGCGGCTATGGCAACCTGATCATGATTAAGCACAGCGAGGATTACATCACCGCCTATGCCCACAACGATAAGCTAATGGTGAATAATGGCCAGAGCGTGAAGGCCGGCCAGCAAATTGCCACCATGGGCAGTACGGATGCCGACTCAGTGCGGCTGCATTTCCAGATCCGCTACCGGGCGACAGCCATCGATCCGCTGCGTTACCTGCCGCCGCAGGGAAGTAAACCTAAGTGCTAAAAGGTTATTTTATCGCCAGTCAGCATCCGGCAGGCTTGTCACAGGGTGCGTAAGGGCTATAATGCTTCTCGCACCTCTTCGCGGGCGTAGTTCAATGGTAGAACGAGAGCTTCCCAAGCTCTATACGAGGGTTCGATTCCCTTCGCCCGCTCCAAATTCAAGTCTCCTGAAGTCTACCAAACTCAATTTTCCCTTAATAAATCAGCGGTTATAGCATTCTGTTAGTCTATTGAACTCCGACGGAGGACTCCACTTTGGTTGCGGGATCGGCGTTTTGCGCTGCTGGCGCTGGAGTCGTAGCGTTTAGTGATATTTTCGCGCTTATCCTGTTTCCGCAGGATGAGTGATTTTACGCAACCGGCTCGCGCTGACGACGACCGATACCGCAGAGGCCGCGGCGGCGCTCCACAGCGCAACATGAATTGACCTTTCATCTGCTGCCAGCAGAACGGCTACGGCGGCGGCTCCCAGGCACTGCCCGAAAGTGCGCATAATGGATAAAACACCGGACGCATAACTCGCGTGCTCACGAATAACGTTTGAGAGCATTTCCCGGTTATTGGGACTCTGAAAGCAGCCAAACCCTATTCCGCATACCAGACTTCGCAGGCAGATATCCCACATTGAAGGGCTGGCGGGTAACGTCGCCAGCAGGATCAAACCGACGACAAATATCACCAGCCCCAGGGTGGATATCGCCGGGGCTGATATCGTGTCCGCCCAACGGCCTGCATGCGGCGCAATCAGCACGATCCCTAATGGCCACGGCGTAAACAGCAGGGCAGACACTACCGGACTGTAGCCGTATTCGCTCTGAAACAGGAAGGGTAGCGCAATAAAGGTGATCCCCTGGCTGACGAAAGCAACCATCGACGTGAAGGCCGCGAGGGTAAAACGTTCATTTTTAAACATGCTCGGCGGCAGTAAGGGAGAACCCGTGCGGCGGATTTGCCAGATAAAAGCCATGCCGCTCAGCGCAGCGAGAGCCATCCAGCAAAGGCTGCCGAATTGAGAAGTAGCGTTCTGTAGGCTGTTCGCCGCCATGATCGTCGAACCCAACAGCAGCGCCGACAATATGGCGCCCACGGTGTCGAAGGGCGCCTGCATACGGATCGCATCCCGCGGCAGCGCTCTGACCGCCAGCAGTAAGGCGAGGGTGCCGGGAAGAACGTTTATCGCAAACAGCCATTGCCAGCTAAGGGTGTGAAGGATCGTACCGGCCAATACCGGGCCGATAGCGGAGCTCGAGGCAATGAGCAGGGCATGGAACCCCAGAATGCGGCCAAGTAAGCGTCCGGGAAATACGGACCTGAGTATTGCGGGGGCAATACTCAGCGTCGCCGCGCCGCCGATCCCCTGAAGCACGCGCATACCGATAAGCACTTCGGGCTTATTCGCCAGCGCACAACCCAGTGATGTCAGGGTAAAGGTCGTCAGGCCCGCCAGAAATACGGGGCGATAACCCAGACGGGCCGCAAGCGCCGCGAATATCGCCAGCGTCATCGCAGCCGCCAGCAGATACCCGTTGGCGAACCAGACGGCAATACTGGCAGGTACCTGCATCTCCTGAGCCATGGAGGGCAGGGCAATGTTGATCATGGTGCCATCAAACACGCCCATTAAGGTGGTGGTCATTATTGCGGCCATCACCCGTGCGCGCGCCGGGCCAGGCAGTCCTTCGTCGCCGGGTTGACTGGAAAAGAGCGTCATCATTTGTCCTCTGAGAAGAGTGTATGGATGACAAAACTATAAAGATGGCTTTTACCAGGCGGAAGGCGCACTATTTTCACTTTATTGTTGCGTCAAACGCCTTATCTTAATGTGCTGGGAGGAAGGGTAATGTCTGATCCCGATTTTAATTTGCTGGTAGCTCTCGACGTATTGCTGAGTGAAGCGAGTGTCGCAGGTGCGGCTCGTCGTCTGAACCTCAGCACTTCGGCCATGAGCCGGACATTAAGCAGGTTACGCGATGTCACAGGAGACCCGATCCTGGTACGCGCCGGGCGTAACATGGTACTGACCCCGTGGGCCGAAGCGACCCGGGATCGCGCCAGGCGTGCAGTGCACGATGCCAGGGCGGTATTACAGCCCTCAACTGAAACGTTCAGCGCGCAAAATCTGGCGCGTCTTTTTACCATCAGGGCAAACGATGGTTTTGTGGTGGCGTTTGGGCCTGCGCTTATAGCAGCGGTTGCCGACGCCGCGCCGGACGTCTGTATACGCTTCGCGCCTAAGCCGGAAAAAACGTCGCGCTATCTTCGGGAAGGGCTGGTTGATCTGGAGATTGGCGTTCAGAGTAATATGGGGCCAGAAATACGGCTGCAACGACTGTTTGAGGATCGGTTTGTTGGCGTCGTCCGTAAAGGGCACCCGCTGGCTAAGCAGGCTGAAATATGCGTGGGTGATTATGTCGCCTGGGGCCATGTGGTAGCGTCACCCGAGGGCGCGTTGCACGGATCCGTTGACGATGCGCTGGCCGAACTGGGGACAAAACGTAAAATTGCGAGCGTCGTACCGGGATTTCCGACAGCACTTTCCGTGGCGCTGGAATCGGATCTTATCGCCATGATACCCGCACTCTATTTACTCAATCAGCAGGTAACGGACCAGGTACACCTTTTCGAGCTGCCGTTCAAAAGCCGTCGTATTACGGTATCGCAGATGTGGCACCCAAGAATGGAACGCGACCCCGGTCACCGCTGGCTGAGAGAGCAAATTCTTGCGATATGCGGTGTGGCCCGGTCAGCCATGACTAAGGAGCCTGTATAGCGATTGCTATAACATCAATTTATATTAAATGTATAATTCAATTCATTGATATTTAATATAAAATACATCAATCGAAGTAGCGGTGTAGTAGCTAAATTGAGATGTCCATCTCTGGACCAAATAGACATGTCCGCGCTACCGTCTCGCCACAGCGATCGCTGCTTTCAAAGGATGAGACTCATGACGGCATACGGAACGGCAATTTTCTCAATGAGCGATGTGAACAGACTCACGATCGAAGTCTCCATACTTCGATAGACCGTTTATGTTCTTTCCGCGAGACCTAATCGAAAGCCCTCGTGGTACCTTTAAATTAACAATTAACGATAAATAAAGGACAGCTTCCCTGTCCTTTATTCTTTTTTATTCAGCTTTGCTCTCGCGCGCTCGCAATACCTCACCGACCACCGGGGCGGCGGTAAACGCATTTGGCCATCCCGCGTAGAACGCCGCCTGGGCGACCACTTCTCCGGCCTCTTCAGCCGAAAGCCCATTATCCATAGCTCTGTTTAGGTGGTAGCCAATCTGCGCGCTCTGTCCGGCGGCGATTAACGCGCTGACCGTCACCAGACTTCTGTCGCGGGGCGTAAGCGCGGGCCGTTGCCAGAGGTCGAGAAACAGCGGGTCGGCGGTAAATTTAACCAGGCCAGGCGAAATGGGGCCGACATTTTTTTCCACGGTGTCTGCACGCTGTTTCTCTACCTGTTCATTGAGTGGCAGCAGCGTTGGCGAGGCGGCGGGCAGGGCCTCTGCCGTCACGCCCCTGGCTTCAAAGATGGTTTTAGCGACGCTGACGGCTGACATCGCATTGGGCCAGCCAGCGTAGAAGGCGAGGTGAGTAATGATCTCTGACACTTCCGCTGGCGTCACGCCGCTATCGAGCGCAACGGCAATATAGTGCTTCAGCTCGCCTGGCTGGTTGCGGGCAATCAGCATCGCTACGGTCACGATGCTACGGTCGCGGGCGGACAGGGCGTCACGTTGCCAGAGGTCGTTGCTGATGGCCTCGCGGCCGAAGCGCGCCAGCGCCGGGGAGACCGCTTGAATATCAGCGTCAGCAAGGGTGGAAGGGGTAATTTTCATCATAGCTTCATCTCTTTGTTCGTTGGCATAGGCAAAATCAGACAGCACAAGCGACAAGGCTGCCGCGGCAATCACGTTTTTCATATTTGCTCCTTTCCCGATCAGCAGGGCGGAGCGTTACCGCGTCCAGACCTGCTTAACGTCCTTCGTTTGCGGCGTGTTTTGCGCCATGATCCCCGTCAGAACGTGCGGCTGGTAGGTTTCTTCAAGAAACTGGATTTCCTCCGGGCTCAGGTGAAGATTGACTGCGTTTACCGCGCCATCGACGTGATCTTTTTTTGTGGCCCCTACGACAGGCGACGTCACTTTTGTCAGCAGCCAGGCCAGCGAAATTTCGGTCATGGAGACCTGATGCCGTTCGGCAAGTTCGGCGACGCGGGCAATAATGATCCGGTCCTGTTCTGCCGTGCCGTCGTATTTGCCCCGGGCATAATCATCTTCCACCGCTCGCCGCGTGTGGCCTTCTAAGCGGGAGAGACGGCCGCTGGCCAGCGCGCTATAGGGAGTCATGGCGATACCCTCTTCCGCGCACAGCCCGAACAGCTCTCGTTCATCTTCACGCATAATCAGGTTGTAGTGGCTCTGCACAGAAACAAAGGATGTCAGCCCTTCGCGTTCGGCAAGGGCGTTCACCTTCGCCAACTGCCAGGCATAGCAATTGGAAATGCCAATCGCGCGCACCTTGCCGGCGGTCACTGCGGTGTGCAGCGCCTCCAGCACGTCGATAACCGGGGTGTTGTAATCCCAGATGTGGTAGATGTAGAGGTCGATGTAGTCCATCCCGAGGTTTCGCAGACTCTGGTCAAGCGAGCGGGCTATCGCCTGTTTTCCGCTGATCCCCTCGGCAATCTGCGCGGCGGTTCGTGGCAGAAACTTGGTGGCCAGCACCACCTCCTCGCGTTTTGCCATCTCCCGCAGCGCCCGGCCAACGTACCGTTCGCTGGAGCCGTTCTGATAGGCGATGGCGGTATCGTAAAAATTGATGCCCTGTTCCAGAGCGTGGCGGATGATGTCCCGGCTGGCTGTTTCGTCCAGCGTCCAGCGATGCTGACCCGTTGACGGATCGCCAAACCCCATACATCCCATGCAGATACGGGAGACCAGTAAGTCACTCTTCCCGAGCCGGGTATACTGCATCGTTATTTTCTCCCTTTGGGTTATTCCACCAGAGTATTAAGCCGCGCGATCAGTCTGGCCGCGTGTTCCCGGGCAAGCGTTTTTTGCTGAGCGATTTTGTCGGCATCCCGGTCGGCGTAGCTAATACTGCAGGTATAAACCGGCGCCAGCAGCTCAAGATTGCACAGCCTGGCCGTGGTCTCGAAGGGAAGGAGATACTCCTCAATGGCATGGCCAAAGAAACCGTCAGCGGTATAGAGCGCCTGTGGCGCTCCCGTGGTGAAGGAGAGGATCAGCTTTTTACCACCCAGTTTCGCCGTTGAGCCATGGGCGAAGCCGTGGACAAATACCTCGTCCAGCCACTGTTTCATTAACCCGGGCAGCCCATACCAGCTAAAGGGAAACTGCCAGACAATCACATCCGCCTGCAGCAGGCTTTCCTGCTCAGCGGCGATGTTGAATTTGCCGTCCGGATAGAGCCAGTCCAGACGACGGATTTCCGCATCAGGCAGGGCGGTCGCCAGCTCATCGAGGATGGTGGCGTTGGCGATGGAATGGTTAAGATCCGGATGCCCGGAAACGACAAGAATATGAGCCATTCCCAACGTTACTCCTGATGTTTAAATTCAGCAGAGAAGAGATTTTCCCAGCTAATAAACGAGCCGAGTGGAATACACTCGAAGGTTAATAGACCCGCTTTTGCCAGCGGAAATTCGGCCATGACATTATTCGCCTCTTCCACGGTGTCGCACTCGAGGAAAATAGCGACGCCGGGTCGATCCTGACGGAAATAGATGTCGCGAATAAAGCCTGACTTGTACAGTCCCCAGGCGTGCAGGGCTTCTGCGGTAAGGTGCGGCGCATAGTGTTCCAGCGTCGCGCCGGGGGCAGGGATATCCAGACATAAAATTCGCATAGTTGTCTCCGGAAAGTCGTTATCAGCGGGAAGAGACAAAAGTATACGAGCCGCAGGGGGGGAAGATTAGGCGGTCATTGACTTAAGAATATTTAGCCTGTACTTAATAATCAGGCGAGGGTGTCTTAAGGAGATGCTATGAATAACGCGCTTTATAATCAGATACGCATCTTTCAGAGCATTGCGCGCGAGGGCAATATCTCGGCCGCCGCGCGCAAGCTCGAAATCACGCCGCCGTCGGTCAGCAATGCGCTCAGGCTGCTGGAGGAGCATATTGGCCACCCCCTTTTTGTGCGCACTACCCGGCGTATCGAGCTGACGGAAACCGGGCAACAGCTGCTGGAGCAGACCGCCGCGGCGGTGGAGACACTGGAAAAGTCGCTGGAAATCATCCGCGACCAGAATCAGGAGCCCTCCGGGGCAGTGAGAATAACCCTCTCGCGCTTTGCCTACCTGCTTATTCTCAAACCGGCGATGGCGGCATTTTGTCAGCAATATCCGGGGATCCAGCTGGAAATATCGGTCTATGACGGTACCGTCAATATTATTGAAGAACGTTTCGACCTTGGGATCCGCTTTGGCGATATTCTCGAAGGCGGCGTGGTCGCCCGCCCGTTAATGAAGCCGTTTCGTGAAGGGCTATACGCCTCCTCTGCCTATCTTGCCGAATATGGCGTGCCCGCGATGCCTGCCGATCTCCATCATCACCGGCTGATTGGCTATCGCTTTATTACCAACAACCGCATCCTGCCGCTGATCCTCAATGACCACGGCGAGCAGCTCACCGTCGAGATGCCCGGACAGTTAATCAGCAATGATATTGACGTCATGGCCGACGGTATTCGCCACGGACTGGGGATTGGCCGTTTATTTGAACCAATCCTGCAATTACAGCCCGATCGTGAGCAGTTTATTCCCGTGATGGAGGACTACTGGAAAACCTATCCGCCGGTTTATCTCTATTACCCAAAAAACGCAGGCAGAACGAAAAGGGTGAAAGCCCTGATTGATTTCCTGATAATGCATGCCGCGGAATAAAGGCTATTTTGCGTGCGAAATATCTGAAGGCATAGATCCTGTCTTTCCCTCAGCCTTAACCCTATACTCCTTGCGGATAAAGCGGTTTTTATCGCGATGATTTTTGCCGCTCAACGGCTTAACCCATCACCAACGTCATAGGCTGGGAATATCAATAAGGGAGAGGTATCAATGGGCAGACGCTTCATAGTCTGTATATTCGCGCTGGTGGCGTTTTCGGCCAGTGCTGCGCATGGTGTTCACGGTGGCCATAACGGGCAGTCGGTGAGCGCTGGCGCCGACGGCGGCAACGGTTCGAACGGCGGCGATATCGATAATTCCTCGGGTCGGGCAGGGTGCCCTGGCGGCACCGATCCCGATAAGCACGGTCATTTTTATCTCCCTGGCACCAGCGAACCCTGCAATCCTGGGCCCCAGGATGCAGAGAAAGTCGGGTCTTCCCGCTAGCGTTCAGCTCAGATCGTGCAGCGCTTTGTCCAGCGGCGGGGAAAGCTGAATATCCTGAAACGCAACCGCCAGTCCGCCACGCTCCGGTGAGCAGCACATGACGCCCGCTTTCACCGGGCCTGGCGGAAAGTAGCCGAGCCGCAGCAGCGGCCAGTGCTCGCCGTCGGTTGAATACTGCAGCCTTAACGCGTCGCCCTTGCGGGTCAGCCGCAGCCAGAAGGTGCGCGGGTCGCCGGGGAAAAGCCCGGTGGCCCAGTCGGAGTGGGTTAGCGTCAGTACGCTGCCGATGGCCGGGGCATCGTCATTGAATTCAATTCCCGCCTTCAGCCAGGTCTGCTCGTCGGCCATCATCATCAGCCCGGCCTGGTCGTAAAGCGTGGTGAAATCCGCACAGATTTTTGCCTGCAGGGTAAAATCGCCCGCCACTTCTGCGGCATAGAGATGGCCAGAGAAGCGCTCGAAGCCATACCAGGTATGGCGCCAGAAGTCGGTATGCTTATTAGTGACCACCGTCAGGCCGTCGGCATCGCGGCGCCACTCGGCAGGTTCATTGATCCAGTGAAAGTACGGCTGCATTTTTCCTCCGGGATATGCTTTCAGACAGGGTTATAACAGCGACTGCAGCGCGGGTGACGCCATGCTGGCCTCAAAGGGAATAATCTCTGTACGGGCGAGACCCAGCTGCTGGAAGGGATCCTGGCTCAGACGCGCTTGCAGAGTTTCCCGGCTATCGCATTTTGCCAGAATGACGCCGCCGGTGCGGGGAATACGGCGGCCGGAGGCGAGAAAGAGGCCGTCGGCATAGCCTTTTTTGAGCCATTCGATGTGGGCGGGGATCGCACGGTCAACCTCTTCGAGCGGTTTTATATACGTTAAAACAACCACATAAATCGTACTCATCCTGAAAGCCCTGGCAATCCAATGGGATCTCCAGCCTGACATATTTCGATGATGGATAAAAGAAAACGCGGCATTTTTCCGTGCTATTTAGCAGGGATGGCGGGGCGCAACATCCCGGATGCTCATCGCAGACGTGAATTAATATATATGTTTTTTCGCATGTATATTGATCTTTCTTTGTGGCCCCGTATGCTGTCCGTCACGCTTGAGGAGAAATCATGTCTTTATTGCCCCTGCAACTGTTCAAAAACCTCGCCGATGAAACTCGGCTGGGGATCGTATTGCTGCTCAAGGCGCGTGGAGAGCTGTGCGTGTGCGATCTCTGTACGGCGCTCGCCCAGTCCCAGCCCAAGATCTCCCGCCATCTGGCGATGCTCCGTGAGAGCGGATTGCTGCTGGATCGTAAACAGGGTAAGTGGGTCCATTACCGCCTCTCTCCGCAGATGCCGGCCTGGGCGGCGCAGGTGATTGAGCAGGCCTGGCTCAGTCAGCAGGAGGATGTGCGGCTGATGATCAGCAGACTGGCTGGCGGGGCGGGTTGCCGGTAAAAAATTTATCTTAACATATATGATTTTTCGAATGTGATTGGCGGAGGAACGATGTTGCTGGCAGGTACGATTTTTATCCTGACCCTGGTGCTGGTGATCTGGCAGCCGCGGGGGTTAGGGATCGGCTGGAGCGCGGCATTTGGCGCGGCGCTGGCGCTGGCCACCGGTGGCGTACAGGTAGCCGATATCCCGGTGGTATGGCATATCGTCTGGAATGCGACCGCCACCTTTATCGCCGTTATCATTATCAGCCTGCTGCTTGATGAGTCTGGCTTTTTCG
Source organism: Klebsiella sp. 4_1_44FAA (assembly GCF_000238715.1). NCBI lineage: Bacteria > Pseudomonadati > Pseudomonadota > Gammaproteobacteria > Enterobacterales > Enterobacteriaceae > Klebsiella > Klebsiella sp. 4_1_44FAA. The sequence goes on along the minus strand of NZ_JH414800.1, from coordinate 373,792 downwards.
AATGGGCCGCGCTGCACGTTTCCCGCTGGGGAAGAGGCCGGGGTCGTCTGCTGTTTACCTGGATTATCCTGCTCGGCGCGGCTGTGGCGGCGCTGTTTGCCAACGATGGGGCGGCGCTGATCCTCACGCCAATCGTGATTGCCATGCTGCGAGCGCTGGGGTTCAGCAAGGGAACGATGCTGGCCTTTGTCATGGCCGCCGGATTTATTGCCGATACCGCCAGCCTGCCGCTGGTGGTGTCGAATCTGGTGAATATCGTTTCGGCAGATTTCTTTGCCATCGGCTTCAGGGAGTACGCTTCGGTGATGGTGCCGGTCGATCTCGCGGCGATCCTCACCACCCTGGCGATGCTGCACCTGTTCTTTCGCAAGGATATCCCGCCGGCCTGGGATATGGCGTTACTGAAAGCGCCGGCCACGGCAATAAAAGATCCAGCGACGTTCCGCACCGGCTGGGGCGTGCTGCTGCTGTTGCTGGCTGGCTTTTTCATCCTTGAACCGCTGGGGATCCCGGTCAGCGCCATCGCGGCGCTCGGTGCCGGGATCCTGTTTGCTGTCGCGAAGCACGGGCGGGTAATTAACACCGGTAAGGTGCTGCGCGGCGCCCCGTGGCAGATAGTGATCTTCTCGCTGGGAATGTATCTGGTGGTGTATGGTCTGCGAAACGCCGGGTTAACGGACTATCTGACCACGGTGCTGAACATGCTGGCGGAGCGCGGCCTCTGGGCCGCGACGCTGGGCACTGGTGTTCTGTCGGCCTTCCTCTCTTCGATTATGAATAATATGCCCAGCGTACTGGTCGGCGCCCTGTCGATTGATGGCAGCGCGGCAACAGGGACGATCAAAGAGGCCATGATTTATGCCAACGTCATCGGCTGCGATCTGGGGCCCAAGATCACGCCAATTGGTAGCCTGGCCACGCTGCTGTGGCTGCATGTGTTGGCGCAGAAGCACATCACCATCGGTTGGGGGTATTATTTCCGCTGCGGCATCACCATGACCCTGCCGGTGCTGCTTGTGACGCTGGCCGCGCTGGCGCTGCGTCTCTCCTTCAACCAGCCATGAGAACGTACTATGAGCATCACCATTTACCATAACCCTGACTGCGGCACCTCGCGTAATACGCTGGCGCTGATCCGTAACAGCGGCGCCGAGCCCACCATTATCTATTATCTGGAGACGCCGCCGTCGGGTGATGAGCTGCGCCAGCTGCTCGCCGCGATGAGGATCCCGGTGCGCGCGCTGCTGCGGAAAAACGTCGAACCCTACGACGCGCTGGGCCTGGCGGAAGACCGGTTTACTGACGACCAGATAATCGACTTTATGCTTCAGCATCCGATCCTGATTAACCGTCCGATCGTAACGACGCCGCAGGGCACCCGACTCTGCCGCCCGTCAGAGGTGGTGCTGGAGATCCTGACGGCGCCGCAACAAGGCGCATTCGTGAAGGAGGACGGTGAGCCAGTCATTGATGCCGCAGGGCAGCGTGTGAAATAGCGCGCAGAATGGCGCCGGCTGTAGCAGCCGGCATGCCGTGTTAATCCTGCTGTATGGTAGGCTCTCCAGGTATGTAGCGCCTGGATTGCTGACAATATTCTCGCTTAGCGCTATTTCTCCACTATCCAGTCTGTTTCCCTTACTTTTCCTGCCGTTATACACCGCCTCTGCGCCGGTGGTTTATGTCTCTCGATAAATTATTAACTGTTTGTTTTTAATGGGTAAAATTTCGTTTTGTGCGTAATGATATAAAGTCAACGTCGTTTGCATTATTGCGAACATTAAATCTGTAAAACTAGATGTTTGTCGACTTTTCATCTAAAAAGGGAAGGTAAGGGGCTGGACAAAACCATTGCGTGGTTATCAAATGGTTAAAAATGCTCGTGTTTGATGTTAATACAAACAAATTATAAATCGTCAGCCTGCTTTATACGGTTAACTTGCGCTGCGGCGCACCTTACCTGGAGAATTTATGCATTCCTCTGTTAATAAAAACGAAAGCCGTACCTTTTTCGGCCATCCTTATCCGCTGGGCTCCCTGTTCTTCACTGAAATGTGGGAGCGCTTCTCGTTTTACGGCATCCGTCCTTTACTGATCCTGTTTATGGCGGCGACAGTGTACGACGGCGGCATGGGCCTGGCGCGAGAGAACGCCTCGGCGATCGTTGGGATTTTTGCCGGCAGTATGTATCTGGCCGCGCTGCCGGGCGGCTGGCTGGCGGATAACTGGCTTGGCCAACAACGCGCCGTCTGGTACGGCTCTATCCTGATCGCCCTGGGGCACCTGTCGATCGCTCTGTCAGCATGGCTGGGCAACGATCTGTTCTTTATCGGTCTGATGTTTATCGTCCTGGGTTCCGGGTTGTTTAAAACCTGTATCTCGGTGATGGTCGGCACCCTGTATAAAAAGGGCGACGCGCGCCGCGACGGTGGTTTTTCGCTGTTCTATATGGGGATCAACATCGGCTCGTTTATCGCGCCATTGATCTCTGGCTGGCTTATCAAATCGCATGGCTGGCACTGGGGCTTCGGCATCGGGGGGATCGGGATGCTGGTGGCGCTGATCATTTTCCGTGTCTTTGCCGTACCGTCGATGAAGCGCTATGACGCGGAGGTTGGCCTCGATTCCACCTGGAACAGCCCGGTGGCGAAAAAGAATGGCGTTGGAGCGTGGCTGCTGGCGCTGGCTCTGGGAGTGGCGGTGCTGGTCACGCTTATCAGCCTGGGCACGATCGTGATTAACCCGGTGGCGGTGGCCAGCGTGCTGGTCTATGTAATTGCCGCCTCCGTGGCGCTCTATTTCATCTGGCTGTTCGTCTTCGCCGGACTCAACCGTAAAGAGCGGGCGCGCCTGCTGGTATGCTTTATTTTGCTGGTCTCGGCGGCCTTTTTCTGGTCCGCGTTTGAACAGAAACCGACCTCCTTCAACCTGTTTGCTAACGACTACACCAACCGGATGATCGGCGATTTTGAGATCCCCGCGGTCTGGTTCCAGTCGATTAACGCCTTGTTTATCATTCTCCTCGCGCCGGTATTCAGCTGGGCGTGGCCTGCGCTGGCGCGTAAAAACGTTCGTCCGGGCAGTATGACCAAATTCGTGATTGGCATCCTGTGCGCAGCGGCGGGCTTTGGCCTGATGATGCTGGCGGCGCAGAACGTTCTGAGCAACGGCGGGGCCGGTGTGTCGCCGCTGTGGCTGGTGGGCAGCATCCTGATGCTGACGCTCGGTGAACTGTGCCTCAGCCCGATTGGGCTGGCGACCATGACTCTGCTGGCGCCGGAGAGAATGCGCGGCCAGATGATGGGGCTGTGGTTCTGCGCCAGCGCGCTGGGTAACCTGGCGGCGGGCCTGATCGGCGGTCATGTGAAGGCCGATCAACTGTCGCTGCTGCCGGACCTCTTCGCCCGCTGCTCCATCGCATTGCTGATCTGCGCCGCCGTGCTGGCCGTGCTGATTGTCCCGGTCCGCCGGATGCTGGAGAACAGCCGGTCCAGCGCCGCGCAAAAATCCCTCAGCAACGCCTGACGCGATCCTCAGGCCGGCCCTACGGGGCCGGCTTGTTTTTGTCCAATCCCCGCCCCAGCAGAACAAAATCCCCTTTTCACAATGCGCGATGTCCCATAACGTGAGCGTGTTCTTTGAAATCACGTCGCTTTCCGGTCCATAGTGTAGTCAGGTTTACTATGTGGTTAATATAAGGACACACCTATGCCAGCAGTCATTGATAAAGCATTGGATTTCATCGGTGGTATGAATACGTCTGAGCCAGTACCACAGTCTATGGATGAAAGTACCGCGAAGGGAATTCTCAAATATTTAAAAGAACTGGGCGTACCAGTCACCCCGGCCGACGTCGCTGCGCGCGGCCAACAGCAGGGCTGGAGCGCTGGGTTTACCGACAAAGTGGCGGAGTGGGCTGAACGGGTCGCCGCCGGCGAACGGCTGGTGATTAAGCATCCGGAATTCTTTTCCACCTATATGCGGGAAGAGCTGCGCGCCCTGGTGTAATCGCCGCGCATCTACCCCGCCCCTTCAGCTTAATGCCTTCCCCTATTGGGAAGGCATTCTTGTTACTGCCCTCGATAGCCGCCGCCCAGGGCTTTGATCAGGGTAATGTCGGTGCTTAGCCGCTGGGTCTCAATGTCCAGCAGCAACAGCTGCTGGGCGAGGACCGCCCGGCGGGCTTCTTCGGCGGCGTAGCGGCTGAGGAGGCCGCGCTGATAATGAGCGCGAGCGCTATCGGTGGTGGTCTGCGCCGCGGTGACTTTTAGCTGCTGCAGCGCGCGCTGCTGATTCAGGTCGTTAAGCTGGCTGGAGCTGATAGCGACATCGCGAACCGCATCCAGCACCGCCTGGTTGTACTGTTTGATCAGGATGTTGCTGGCGGTGCGTACCGACTGCAGATTAGCGTTCAGACGACCGCCGTCGAAGATCGGCAGATACAGCCCGGGCAGCAGGTTGATCTGCTGGAAAGAGGACTTAAACAGATCCCCGACGCTCAGAGCGTTATAGCCCCAGAACGCTTTGATATCAAAATGGGGATAGAAGGCCGCTTTCGCCGCATCGACCTGGCTCAGGGAGGCGGTGACGTAGCCGCGCAGCGCCTGCAGGTCCGGACGGCGGGCCAGCAGCTCGAAAGAGAGCGACGGCGGCAGCGTCTCCTGGAGCGCCGGCAGCGCCACCGGATGGATGGCCGGCATGCTCTGCGCATCGGCGCCGATCAGCGCCCGCAGGGTTTCACGATACTGGGTCAGCATCCCCTCGGCGCTAATGATCTGCTGGCGAGCGGCGAGCTGTTCGGCCTGGGCGTTGGCCACATCCACACTGTCTTCCAGGCCGCGCCGGGTCCGGTGCTCGTGGGCTTCCACCGAGAATCGGGCAATGCCCTCCAGCTCCTGCAGCAGCGCGATTTTCTGGAACGTCGCCTGCATGGCGAAATAGAGCTGCGCCACGCTGCTGGCGATGTCGAGCTCAATGCCGGCGGTCTCCGCCAGCCGGGCGTTTTTCTCGCCAATAGCGGCGGCGACCCGTGCGCGATCGGCCCCCCAGAGATCGATATTCAGCTGCGCCCCGACGCCAACGGTATTCAGCGTATACCAGGGGCCGTTTTTATCCACCGGCAGGGAGTATGAGTAGGGCCAGCTAAAGGATTTGTCGGTGATCCGCAGGCGGTTTTGCGCCGCGACGGCGGTGGCCTGCAGGCCCATCGCCGACCGGGCGAGTTCCACCGTGGACTGCGACTGGGAGATGCGCAGCCGGGCGGCCTGCATGGTCGGCGAGTTCTGCAGCGCCCGGTTGATCAGCATATTGAGCTGAGGATCATCATAGGCCTCCCACCAGCGGGCGGCCGGCCAGTCGCTGTTCGCCAGGTGGATCACCTGCGCCAGCTGGGCCTGCTGCGGATTGACGATGGCGACCTGGGCAGGCTCATCCTGGATCAGCGCGCAGCCGCTGAGCAGCGTCAGCGTCAGGGTAAAAAGAGTGCCGCGCAGGCGCGCGGAGAAAGGAAGGATCATCATGACGTTTTAGCCTGTTGCTCAGTCGCTATCGGTGTCGGCCCCCAGTCGGGCAGGGCGGTCAGCGCGGCGGCCAGCGCCGGGCCAAAGGGGTTAGTCAGTTCGGCGGTCAGCTGTTCGCCAGGCGCCGTCGCCTCCTGTTCGATACGTTCAGCGTAGCGCCGCAGCTGTTCGGCGCAGCGGGCCAGGGTCGGGTCTCCCGGCGCGGCGTTGAGTCGGTAGCCTTCGCTGAGGCGGGCGATCTCCTCGGCCTGGGCGAGGGTGGCGCGCATCGGCCAGTCTTTCGCCTGGGGCCAGGGGTGAGCATACGTGCCCAGCGGTTCGGCGCGAACCCGGTGGATCAGCGCTTCGCTGTCGGTGAAGGCGACAAGCAGGGGAGCCAGCGGAACCGCCTCCTTCGGGGCGGCGAGGCAGTCCGCCAGCCGGCGATAGAGTGCCGCAAGGCGGGTTTTCAGCTGCGGCGCTTCGCTGTCCGGCCAGAGATACAAATGAACAATGGAGGAGACCAGCACCCCGAGCAGGATGCCCAGCACCCGATCCCGGAGCTCGGTGAGGTTCGTCAGCGGAGCAAACCAGCTGAGAAAGGCCAGCGCAAAGGTGAAACCAATCTGGATCCCGGCGTAGGCGATACGCTCCGAGCCGGCGGCAATCCACGCCGCCAGCGCCAGCACCGGCAGGGACATCGCCAGCAGGCCCGTCAGCGAATCGGTCCAGGGCTGGACAAAGACGATTAACAGCAGCGCCAGCAGGGAGGCGAGCAGCGCCCCGCCGATGCGCAGCCATGTCTTTTGCATCGTGGCGCCCAGCCCGGGCTGGGCGACGATCACGCAGCTCAGCATAATGGTATGTAGACCCTGCCAGTCGGCAGCGGTATAGAAGACATAGCAGATTAGGGTCGCCAGCAGGGTCTTGAGCGCAAAATGGAGATATGCCGGGTTGCGCCAGGCGTCCGGCGCCAGCAGGGGCGCCTTCTCCACCTCACCCTGCGGCAGGGCAACCGGCTCACCCTGCGCCAGCCGCTGCAGAGTGGTAGCCATCTCCTGCAGAACAGCGCGATTGACGCCGCGACCGCTGAGCGTCAGGGGAGGAATAGCGCCGTCAAACGGCCCCTCGCTAAGGGCGTTCTTCAGCTGAAGTACCGCCTGCGACAGCTGCTGGCGATCGTCACTATCCGCCTCGTCTGCTTGCAGCAGGGCCGCCAGCTGGTAGCAGCGCAAAGTGGCGGCCAGCCGCGAGCGCCAGGCCTGGGGATCGGCGGCGATCTCCGGTGTCGCCCGGCTGGCCTGGGCGAATAGCGACTGCAGCTGATTGAACTGCGCGGCGGTCTCGCCGAAGGTCGGTGGCGCTTCAGCGTCCGGGGCCGCCAGCCGCCGGGCGACCTCGTGCAGCATCCCGGCCAGACGCGCCTTAAACTGGTTACCGGGAAAGGCCTGCTGAAAGCAGGCGTTGACCAGCAGGGTGACGAGGATCGCGGTGTTAATCGCCACCCACAGCCAAAGCAGCAGCCGCACCAGGATCTCGCTCTGGCTGGTCATCGACGGGAAGGTCTGAGCGTAAATCACCGCCAGCGCCACCACGAAAAAGGCCAGTCCCAGCTTGCCCAGCACCCGCATCAGATAGAGGGCGCAGAAAAAGAGCGCCACGGAGGCTGCCAGGCGGATCAGCGGGTAGTCATAGGTCCACTTGATGATCAGCAGCACGCCGCCGAGCGCCACGGTGACGGTGACAAAAAAGACCACGCTGACCAGCTTAATCATCAACACGTTAGGCTGGCTGACGTAGAACACGACGATCAGCGCAACGGCCAGGAAAGGGATCTGCAGGGTCATAAACAGGGTGATGAGCACCGCGCAGCTTAGCGTCAGGCGCAGCGTGTAGCTGGCGCGTCCCGGCGCGTCGCGCAGTTCCTGGCGTAAAAAATGGGCGAGAGGAAACATAGCGTCGCCCGGCTACGGCTGCAGCACGGCGCTGGCCGAGGCGCCCATGCGGAACAGTTCCGGGTCGGGATCGCTGACGGCGATTTTCACCGGGAAGCGCTGCGAGACGTGGACCCAGTTAATGCTTTTCTGGATCAGCGGCAGCCCTTCGATGACGCTCCCACCTTCGGGCAGGACCCCGGAGCCGACCGAATCCACCACCCCGTTAAAGGTCCGGTTGTGGTTGGTCATCACGGTGATCCGCGCCGCCACGCCGGGGCGCACGTTGTTCAGGTCGGTTTCGCGGAAGTTCGCGATCACATACCAGCGGTCGTCATCCAGCAGGGTGAAGACCGGCTTCAGCGCCGAGGCGTACTGGCCGACGGTGGTTTTCAGCGCCACCACCACGCCGTTGAACGGCGCGCGCACTTCGGTAAATTCCAGATGCAGTTCAGCGAGGGCGATTTGCGCCAGGACCCCGGCGCGTTGCGCCACCATGGCATCCACGCCGGTCACGGCCGCCGAGGCCTGTTTGGCCTGCAGCAGCGTGGCCTCCAGCTCCGCCCGCGCCGCTTTCTCAGCGGTGCGCGCCTGATCGAGATCTTCCTGGGAAGCGAACCCCTGCGGCACCAGCGGCTCAAGGCGGATACGCGTGGAGGTGGTCTGCTTAACCAGCGCTCTGGCGCGCTCGACGGCGGCCGCCACCGACTGGGCGTTATACTCCTGCGCTTTGATGGTGCGCTGGGTCAGCATGATCTGCGCGTCGAGGGTCGTCAGCCGGGCCTTCGCGTCATCGAGCATTGCCTGATAGGGGCGGGGGTCGATGCGGAACAACAGATCGCCTTTTTTCACCCGCTGGTTATCGCGAATGGGCATCTCCACGATGCGTCCGCTGACCTCGGGCACTACATCGATGGTATCGGCATAGACATAGGCGTCATTGGTCTCCGGCGAGGTTTGCAACTGCCAGATAACGAGGATCAGCGCCAGGATGGCGGCAAGGACCAGCGCCAGCAGAGGCCACTTTTTGCGTAACAGGGAAGTGCGGGAAGTTGTCATAAGCGATCAGTGAACAAAAAACAGAAACCACAGCAACGTGGCGAACAGGAACATCAGCGCGACGTAGCTGAAGACCAGGGGAGAAAAGCGCGGCTGCCTGCCTTTACGGGTAATCAGGATATGGCAGGGGATCAGTAAAAACGCACCGCCCAGTAAGCAGAAAAACCAGCCGGGAAAAGCAGCGCCCAATACCGGGATCTCTGGCGAAAGTGAGCAGCCGGAAAGCGGCAAGACGAGCAGTAACCGCGCCGGGCGGGCGATGGTGGCAATATGATTCAATGGAACATCCCTGAGTGATCATACCAGTGTGTCATGAGTGTAATCGCCTCGTTGCGGGAATGAAAGTCAACCGATCGTTGACTGCGGGATCCTTGCGCGATGGGAGAGCATGATGTGAGGCGTCAATTCCCGCGCTTGCGCATAGTCAGCCGCCACGGCGAGGGCTATGCTTAGCCTGAAAGATAAAAACGACCGAGGCAATGTCATGGATAAGGAATTACTGGAAGCCGGCTACCGGGCCTACACCGGGGAGAAAATCGACGTCTACTTTAATACGGCGATCTGTCAGCATTCCGGGAACTGCGTGCGCGGCAGCGCGAAGCTCTTCAACCTGAAGCGTAAGCCGTGGATTATCCCGGATGAAGTGGATGTCGCGACGGTGGTAAACGTGATTGATACCTGCCCGAGCGGCGCTCTGCAATATCGTCATAAATAAGCGAGGAGAAGATGGAAATACTGGAAGGGCATAACAAATTTTATGTTAACGACGCGCAGGGAAACCAGGTGGCGGAGATTGTTTTTGTTCCCACCGGCGAACACCTCAGCATTATCGAACATACCGATGTTGATCCCAGCCTGAAAGGCCAGGGCGTGGGGAAACAGCTGGTGGCGAAGGTAGTGGAAAAAATGCGCCAGGAGCAACGGAAGATTATCCCTCTCTGCCCGTTTGCCAAACATGAATTCGATAACACCCGCGAATACGACGATATTCGCGCATGACGTACCGGCACCGGTGCTAACCGGTGCGCTTTTCTCGCACCCTCAACGTTTCGCCGGATCGCGCTGGTGGGAAAAGCGGCGGATCAGATCCGGGAGATGTTCGCGCCGCATCGGTGGTGAAAACAGATAGCCCTGGAAGCGATCAATCCCCAGCGATTTTAACTGCGTAAATTTCGCCAGTGAATCCACACCTTCCGCCACACAGCGGCTGCCGCTCAACTGGCAGTAGTAGGCCAGGCTTTTTATTAGCGCAAGCGCCTTTGGATCGTGCTGGGCGTCATTGACGATGCTCATATCCAGTTTATACGCATTGAAGTGCAGTCGACGCGCCGGAAAGATAACGCTCCCCTGAGAAAAGCAGTCGTCCAGCATCACGCGCACGCCAGCACGTTGCAGCTGCGCCACGTGGGCGGCGGAGCGGCTCTGATGGCGAAAATCGATAGTTTCAGCATATTCCAGCACCAGCCTTGCCACGCCCTCTGGCTGCCGAAGCTGCTGGCGAGCGGCTTCCACCATCCGCAGCAGGCTGTCACTGTCGGCGAGTGAGGAGGGTATGTTGACCGAAAAATAGAAGGTGCCTGGATACTCATTAATATTCTGCACGGCCTCCTGCAGAACAAAGGCCGTAAGCAGCAGCCAGGTGTAGTCGGCGCGGAAGTGCGGCAGAAAGGTCTGGGGGTGAAGTACCTGGCCGCGGTGGCGCCAGCGGATCAGGATCTCCACCCCCTGTAGCTGTGAGCGACTATCGACGATAGGTTGAAAAACCGGGAAGACCTGGCGATCGTGAATCGCTTGTACCCATTCCTGTTCAAACGCCGTCAGTGCGTTTGCGGGTGAGCGCGGCAGCAGCGTGCGCGGAAAGCGGGGGGCCAGATGCGGATGACATTCCACCAGCTTTTTCACCCCAGCCAGCCGTTGGGTGTAGAGCGTTTTCTGGCTCAATCCGAGACGTTGGGCCTGCTCGCCTATCGTCTGCCCTTGCAGCAGGGCGAGGATCACCTTGAGCTCGGCGTGGGTCAACCCGACGACCCGTTTTCCGTGGATCAGGGCGGCTTCGCTGGCAAGCCGCTCAAGCCGCGGCGCATTCTCCAGCCGATGGGCCAGCTCCGCGCAGGACAGATCGGCGGGGGCAGTATGGACGTTGCGCAGACGATCCGGATGACTCACCTGATAGAGCAGCGTTTGCCACAGCCAGATGGCCGGGCTGCGGCTCAGAATCAACATCGGTAACGGCGGCAAGGCCTCGTCGAGTAGCCTTGCCGCCTGGCGCAGCGTGGTGAGCATCCACAGGGGATCGTCAGGGAGATACACCACGATCCGCTTCACGGCGGCCAGCTCGCGCAGGGACACGCCCTCGACCGGCAGCTCAACGGGCCGCTTCGCGGCGTTCAGCATCAGCTGGCTCAACCCGCGGGCGGCCAGCGAGCAGGGCGAGAGGATATAATCGGTCATCATTGATAGACAAAGGTGATGCCGATGATCGACTGCACGTTGCCGGCGGTAACCTGGCCTGTGGTCCGGGCATAGGTGGCCGTCAGGCCGAGGTTGACCGGCGAGGTGCCGACGGTGCCCAGCGAGACCGTGCTGTTCGCCGGGACGGCGCTGCCGTTGCGCGTCAGCTGAACGCCTATCCCCTGCGCCGGCGAGGCGGAGGCGGTATTGGTGAAGATCGCGTTGGCGCTGTCCGCGGTGGTGCCGGAGAGGTAATACCCCAGCTGCTGGCTTTGCGCGCAGTGGACGGTGAGCGGCACGGCCATCGATCCCGGGTAGTCGGGGAGGGTGACGGTGACATCGCGGGCGGAGACGTCGCAGCCGCCGGTGGGGACCACCACGTCGTTGTTGGCGTAAATGTTCCAGATGAACTGGAAGGAGTCGCTATTGTAGTTGTTGGTCTGATGCAGGATCAGCACCGCGATTAACGATCCTGCGGTGATGGCCACTCCACCGGCAGTGCTCACCGGCGTCAGATACAGGACGGCCGGCCAGGGTTTATCGGTCCGTGAATCATAAATCACCCGCGCGGTTTCCGTGGTGGTCGGGAACGGGTAAGAGGTGCCGTTATATTTCACGGTGCCTGAAAAACTCGACAGCACACCGCCATAGGCGGATCCGCGCTGCAGGGTCACGTAGTCGGTGATCGTTTCCGGATAGTCGTTATGGCAAAAAATCTGCGTGGAGAGGTCGACCACCAGGTTTTGCCCGACGTTCACCGCCGGGGTCAGGTTAACGTAGACGTTGGCTGACCCGCCGCCGATGGGAATCGTCGCCCCGGTGGCCGTTTTGCAGGCAAAGGACCAGGCGTTCATCGACCAGCCCAGCAGCAGCAGGGTGGTGAACAGGGGGATTATTTTTTTCATCATGATGCTCTCCTGGCTCAGGCGTAGGTATAGGTGACGTTAATCACCGCCTGAATGGTGCCTTGCGTGGCGCCGCCGTTGACGGACAGCGCCCTGACCTGCAGCGGGAAGCGAGCGGACTGGCTGGCCTCATCCACCTGTACCGACTGGCTGCTGCCATTGTTCAGCGTGGTGCCGTCCTCGTTCTGCAGTTCGAGCTGAATATTGCCCGCCGTTCCCTGGTTTTTGTAATAGCCGGTGCTGTCCGCCGTTCCGCTGAAGGTGGCTTTCACCCGTGAAGTACCCACGGGGCAGTTGCTCAGATCCAGCGCCACGCTGTGCCAGGCCGATGCCGAGCCCGCACCGATCAGGCTAAAGGTATAGAGATCGCCCAGCTCGACGGTGGCATTGACGGTGGAAACCGTGCAGGGTCTGGCCACCACCTTGCCGTTGACGGTGAGAGTGACGTCGGCCGCCCGCAGGGAAGCGCTCGCGGTTAACAGGCCGGCCAGCAGCCAGCCCACATGAGTCCATTTCATTTCAGCCTCCGCTTACTGAAATTCCAGGGTGAATGTCGCTGTCGCATTGACATGCCCGGCGGTGACGGGCACCTGAGTGGCCATCAGCCGGGCGTAAAAGTTGAGAATATTGGTCTGGCCCGGGGTCAGCGTGGTCCAGGTCATGGTGGATGACGGCGCATTGACCGGCAGCCGGGACTGCTGCTGATCGAGAATTTCCACCCCCATTCCTGCCGCCGCCGAGGCCCCGGCATCGAGTTTTAACAGGCTGGTGTTGATGCTGTCCGCCACGCCGGTGAAACCGACCTTCACCGCGGTGACGGAAGTGCCGCAGGGCGACAGCACGATGCGGAACGGCACCGGCGGCGTCGTCGCCCCAACGGCATAAAACTGCTTCGCGGCGTTATCCTGTAAATCGACAGTAAAATCCTTCGATTCGCCGGCTACCGCGCAGGCGTTATCGCGGACATAGCCGCTGATGGTGATCGTGCTATCGGCGGCAAGCGCAGCCGGTGCGCCCAGGGTGAACAGGGTGCCCAGCAGATACTGCAGTGTTCTCATCATGATCTCCTTAGCGGCACGCGACCGAAAGCTGACTGAGCGCCTGCTGCTGGCTCTCCGGCGGCAGACGGTAATCGGCCACGCACTGAGCGTCCGGGCCATCGCCCCATTTCACCCGCACTTTGCCCGCCAGCGGCATCCCGCTCAGGTAGACCTGGCCGTTGTCCGCGACGATGCTGCCGCTCTGGTTGCTGTCGCCGGTGGCGAGGGCGCCAAACGGCACCGGTTTGCCGCGATGGGTCAGCGTCATCAGGATCTTCATCCCCACCTGGGCGTTAAAGTTGGCGCGGACAATCGCCCCATGGGTGGGCACCACGCTGACCACCGCATCGTCAAGGTCGACATTGTCCGCCAGGGTGTTGGTATCCAGCGCGATCCGGTTTTCACGATACTCAGTGGCATAAGGCAGGACGGCATACCCGCGCCAGTCGGTGCGTACCCCGGTCTGGTTTTCCACTTTCACGCCGCCGGCGCCGGGGGCTTTCACCAGCACCACGGTATCGTTTAACGGTTGGCTAAGGGTGATGCCGTTGGCGTGCGCCAGCACGCCGCCGCTGACCCCGTAATAGAGCTGTTTAAAGCCATCGCTGCGGCTGTAGCCGACGTTGGCGTTGCCGTAGCCGCCGCGGTAGTTGAGGGCGGTGTAGCCTGTGCTCCCGTTGTCGCCGTTGCCGCCGCCGGCATAGCCGGTCTGCACGCTATAGCTGAGGTTGTTGTCTTCCAGCAGGGTGCCGTACAGGCCTGCCAGATTGGTCATGCGGCCATTGAGATCGTGCGACAGGCTGTAGCTGGCGCTGGCGTGCCGCCAGACCGAGCGGCTGTCGGAACGCAGCCAGTGGCTGAAGGGGATATTGATATTGATCGCCAGCATTTGATCGCGCCCCTGCTGCCAGGCGTTTTTTGTCAGGCTGTAGCTTAGCGACCAGTTGATATCGTCCACGGCGGCGTTGAGGCCGGCCTGCAGCTGCTCATCGGCATCGTCGGTGCCCCAGTAAGTCTGGTGGCTACCGCTGAGATAGAGGGTGGCGGTGCGCCCCAACTGCTGAGTCACGCTCAGCTGCACCTTGCCGCGCTTGCTGTAAGCCAGATTGTAGTAGTCGGTAAATTTCGGTTTTACCTGGATAACGCCGTCCTGGGTTTCCACACTGTAGCCGCTCATCCGGCGGTAAGTGGTATCGGCAAAGTTATAATAGCCGCGGGTAGAGTAGCGGTAGCCCACCAGCTGCAGGTTGGTGCCGGTCTCATCCAGGGATTTGTTATAGAGAAAACGCACCGACTGCCCCTGATGTTCGCTGTCGTCAGCCAGGGTGGCGTTGGCCTGAGTGATATCCAGCGACAGGGCGCCGAAATAGCCCATGTTTTTCCCCACCCCAAGGTTAAAGGCGCGATAGCGGTCTGCCAGCTGGGTGCCGCCGTAGAGCGTCCAGCCTGCCGGCAGGCCATGCATGGCCGTGCCCTGGAAAAAATCGGGCGTTTCCTGCTGACTGTTGCCGCTGCGGTACTCCCCGGCGGTGAGGGCGAAGCGGGTATGGCCTTCACGCTGGAGAACCGGCACCGTTGACCAGGGCACGCTGAAGACCTGGCGGGAGCCATCCGCTTCTTTGATCGTGACCTGCAGATCGCCGCCATTGCCCGCGGCGTAGAGATCGTCGATGGTAAATGGTCCCGGCGGCACTGTGCTCTGATAGATTTCGTAGCCGTTTTGCCTGATTGACACCTGCGCCGTGCCGCGGGCGATCCCGTGGATCACCGGCGCAAAGCCTTTCTGGCTGTCCGGTAGCATATTGTCGTCGGAGGCCAGCTGGGCGCCGCGGAAGTTGATCCCGTCGAATACATCGCCGTTGGTGTAGCTGTCCCCTAGGGTGAGTCGCGAACGCAGAGGTGTGATGTCCCGCTCAAGCCAGCTGTTAACGTGCTGCCAGCGATTCTCGTTGGATGAGGTGCTACCGCCGCTGCTGTAGCTCCAGGTGCTGTTATCGCGCAGACGCCAGGCGCCAATGTTCAGGCCGCTCTGTAGATTCAGATAGGCGTAACGGCTGCTGCCACCTGTGGTGTTATGGGCGTTATTGCCCGTGAAGTTATAGTTAATCAGCCCGGCGGTGATACCGTTATCCCACAGCTCCGGCGGAATATAGCCGCGCGCATGGTTACCCATAAATGCCTGGGGGACGGTGAGGTACAGGCGTTGCTGTCCGACGTCGAAGCGCGTGGTAGCTTCGCTGATAAGCGTGGTCAGCGGCACGCAGGCCGTGCTGTCCAGCGTCGCCATGCCTGGCACCCGACCGGTATCCACACCCATGCTCGCCAGCTGGCCGCGCGTCAGGCAGGGTGACAGACCGTGACCTTGGGCATCGGCCTGGAAGGTGACGTCCCGGGTGGTCATAAAACCATTGTTGAGATAAATATCGACGCGATAGGTGCCTGGCGGAACCTCCTGGCCTTTTTCAAATCCCGACAGGTCAGCCACCGCCGCCGGATCGTCAGCTAAAAAGCGGGGGTTAAAATAGAGGTCCGCCCGCGCGGCAAACGGCTGTGAGCAGAGCCACAGCGCCAGCGCCGGAGATACCAGGCGCCGGGCAGTTCGGCAACCTAAATGATCCAGTCCATATTTCCGATGTGACATTATCCCTCCGGTCCGACGTTGCCCGGCTGTCATTGCTTCTGGTCATGCGCAGCGTGTCCCGCGCGGCGGGGCGCTTCTGGGTTAGCGCAGCACGCCATTCATTTTCGGCGTCAGCGCGCCGTAATCATTAATCGTGCGATAGGTGATGGTGTTCCCGGCATCCGCGGGTAGCTTGACGCTGGTTTTGCCCATCGGCGGTACGAGGGCGTTCTCCAGAATGCGTGTCCCGGCGTTCAGTTCGGTCACCGTCAGGTAATAGGGGGTGGGGTTCGTCAGCGTCAGCGACGATCCGCTACGGCTAAAGGTCAGCTTTTCCGCCGCTTGATCCGGAGGCAGGGCCAGTTTTCCCGGACGGTAGTAGAGCTTGATGCGGCTGATAATCGCCAGCTGCAGGGTATTGTCGCTGAGCTTTGATTTATCCATCGAAGGGATCGCCTTCACGTTCATCCAGAACAGACTTTCCCGATCCTGCGGCAGCTGGTTATTGGTGGCGTCGATAATGCGCAGGGTGTTCTCTTTTTTACCCTGCATGGCAAACAGCGGAGGAGTGATGACAAACCGGCCGTCTCGCTGACCATCGGCATTTTCCACCCATGACTGAATAAGCCAGGTACTGTTGTCATCATTATTGGTCACCGCGAGCTGGACCTGCTTCTGTCCCGCCGGGTAGATAACCCGGGTCGCGCCAAGCGCAACGCCCGCCTGCGCGCTGGCGCTAAAGATACTGGCGGCGAAAAGCACACATCCTGCCAGTAAGCCATGCGCCATCGTTGCCGTTTTTCTCACATTATCTCCTTGTCTGCTCACCGTGTTGTCCTGTTTGTCTGCGGATTAATTACTGATAGGTCAATGAGAACCAGGCCTGGGCATTGGCTGCACCGCCGGTGACCTGGCGTCCGGTCGCCCGATATTTGGCGACGAAATTTAGCGTCGTCGGTCCGCGGTAGAGTGATATCCAGCGATCCGCTGGACGATTGAGCGGGAGCTGCTGGCCCTGGCTGTCGAATAGCGCAATACCGATCCCACTGGCGATCCCCGGACCTTCACCCACCGACAGCACGTCGGGTTTTTTTCCATCAGCCACGCCGTGAAAGGTCACACCCACATGCTGGCTGACCGCCGTACTGCAATCCTGTAAATGAATCGCGAAAGGGATTGGGTTGCTGTCTTCGCCGACAGCATGAAATCGATTACTGCTGATCTGCCCCAGATTGACCGTCATCTGCCGATCGCCGGCTTCGACGCGGCAGGAGCTCGCCATTATCAGGCCCTGAAAACGCATGCTGCCCCCCGGCAGCGTGACGTTCCAATGATTACCGGCCAGCGCCAGCGGAGGCAGTAGCAGCAGCAGACCAGATTTCATTCCCTGCATCGTTTCACTCCGGTTGAAAATAGAGAGCGGGCCCTCCTGGCCCGAATAGCTTCCCTGCCTGACTCGGGTCTTACTCGTACTGCACTTTGAACGTGGCATCCGCGTTCGCTATACCAGCCGTCGCTGCGCCGGTCGCGTAGTAACGTGCCTGGAACGGGATGATGTTGGGGCCGTCATTCAGCGTGGTCGCAGCACTGAAGGTGGCGCCGTCCAGTGCCAGTGGCGTACCGGTATTGTCGAGGATCTGCACGCCGACGTTGGTTGCGCTGCCGGCGGCAGAGTTTTGCAGGGCCAGAACGGTGGTATTGCTGCTGTCGATGGCCGTACCGGCGAAGGCGACGGACGCTTTGGTGGCTACCGTAGTGTCGCAATCATCCAGCTGGATGTTGAAACCGACGGCCGAACTGGTGCTCCCCGCCGTGGCCAGTTTCGCGGAACGCACCTGGCCTAACTGAACGGTTTGATCGATAGAGCCGGCATCCACCGCACAGGCCGCATTAACGACTTCTCCTTTAAAATGCACGGTCCCGCCGTTGACCGTGGTGGTATCGGCCAGAGCTGCCGTGGAGCTCAGTGACAGGGCTGACACAACAATCATTGCCAGTGTTTTGATTTTCATACTGTTTTCCTTTGAACGATGTCGAAATAACGAACCGGATTGGCAGCCGTTGTGCCTTCCAGGCATTTCAGATTTCAGCCGAGTGGTCCGGCTGCCGGCTCTGCACAGTTTTCGCCCAACCGATGAGACAATTGGGGCCATTTTGACTCGTTGGGATAAATGATCTGTATTTTGTGTCAACCTGGTATTCTGTGGTTTTAAATTCTGCTAAATTTGGTTTTTATGGTAATATAATCTGGTGTGGTGGGAGGGGGTGCGAAAGGAATAGCGATGGCGTTGGCGACGGATCGCCGGTGCAGCAGAGATATGGTTAGAGAAAATTGAGTAATTGCAGGTTTAAAAATAGATAATAATCAATGAGATATGATTTTTTTTGCGGAAATATGGCGCAGTGAGTTGCAAAATATGTCAAAACATTTTTATGATATAAACAGTTTGGCCCCAATTGACCTGTTCGTTATTTTTTAATTCTTTAAAATCAATCTGTTATTTCATTTTTCGTCTTCTGGTCTTTTTCCTCTAAAAGATTATTTCTTTCCCAGATGCCAGCGAAACGTGCCGCATTACTGGCGGTGTAACGTACTGTGTGACGAATATTGCGATGTCCTAGATAATCCTGTATCAAACGCGTATCTGTCCCTCTTTCCGCCAGTTCATAGCCGCAGGCGTGACGCAGCATATGGGGGTGAGTGTGCGTGACGGTACCCGCATTTTCCCCGGCGGAGCGAATAATACGATACGCCTGCTGGCGGGAGAGCGCGGTGCCGCGGCGGGAGATAAACAGTGCGTCCGTTTTGTCCGCCGCTTTCCAGCCGGCACGGACCAGGCTCCAGCGCTCAATCGCCTCGCGCTCATCAAAACGCAGTGGATGAATCGTCGAAAAACCATTCTTTAATCGCCGCACATTAACCCGCCCTTCATGGAGATCCAGATCGTGATAATGCAGATCCAGCAGTTCGCTAATGCGCATGCCATGGCGAAAGGCCAGCAGAATGAGGCAGTAGTCCCGTTCGCCGGTAGGGCCCTGACGAGCAGCCTGCATCATGGCCTGAACTTCTTTGGCGGTTAGAAAACGACGTCGGTTCACAATAGTTGCTCCTGAAAATAGGTATGAATGACCGTCACAGCGAAACCATACGCCATGACGAGAAAGGTTCTGTAATGCTAAAACGGTACAGGGTGAAGATGATTAATCACGAATTGATAACATATTACATTGCCAGACACTAAAAATATCGTCGGGTGATAATTCTTAATTTTAAAGATTTTAATCATCGGCTCAATAGTATCTGCGCGGGTTGCCGCCAGGTATATAAAATGAAAGGATATTTTTCATTACCAGCCGCTATTAAAAACACAGCCGCGGTAATTTTTTCCCACCAATAAATACCCAGCCTTATTCCTGAGTAAACGCAGGGTTATATTAACTCTCAGTCATAAGGATTAAATAAGAACTTGTGGGAACAGTAATCCTAATTAATGCAGGGTTAATAATCATGAATATTTTAATTTGTCGACCGATCGCGATACAACGCCATCCATGGCGTCAAGGCTATTGGATCAGCGACGATCGCTGTTTGTCACGGGGATTGTCCCAGATGCCATAGAAGCGTCCCGCATTGCTGGCGGTATACCAGACGGTGTGGCGGATATTGCGATGCCCGAGATAATCCTGAATCAAGCGGGTATCGATCCCCATATTCGCCAACGCAAAGCCACAGGAGTGCCGCAGCATGTGCGGGTGGATCTCCAGTGGCAGCCCCGCCAGTCCCCCTGAGGACGCGATAATCTGATAAAACTGTTGGCGGGAAAGGGGATTACCTTTGCGGGAGAGAAATAGCCATTCGCTGGCGGCCTGCGGCCAGCTGCTGCGAATGGCCAGCCAGCGCTTTAGGGCGTAGATCTCTTTATCCAGCAACGGGTGGGTAGTCGAAAACCCTTTTTTAAGCCGATGGATGTAAACACATCGGGCAGCAAGGTCGATATCCGATATTCGTAGACGACAGATCTCGCTGGCGCGCAGACCATGGATGAAGCACAGTAACGTCAGGCAATAATTACGTGCAGCATAAGGACCGGTATCGGCCGCTTTAAGTAAAGACTCAATTTCATTCTGAGTCAGGAAGTTCCTTTTTTTTATGTCGGCGTTATTCGTCATGGTTTTCCCTTTTATTGCAGGCATATTTTTGGTTTTCCGAGCCTGCGTCAGGTCATTGTTAAATTTGACTGCCTTTTTATTTTGAAACAGCGTGGTGATAACGTTTTAATTTGCTACGAGTGCGAGCGGTATCATGGGCTAGCTCCATTGCTAACGATAAGAGGCCGCGATCTGAAGGGTAAAGAAAGGGTGAGCTGGCTGAACTGATGAATCTTTCCTGGGGGTTTCCACGTCCTGTACATCCCTGATCCTCTTGATGATACCCGCATGATGATGAAGGCTTGGGCTTCCGGCCACGGCAAGGCGGCTATCAATGCCGTCATGATTGATTGCCTGTTTACTGGGCAATGTCACCCCAGTAAACCAGCCTCCCTCGCCGACAACCTTCGGGAATGGCATGAGAAATTTCTCAGACAAAATACAACCTTAAGTCGTCTGGATAGCATTCACTGCAAAACTACAACAGTGATTAAACCATACTGCAAAAAGCCTGGTGATAATAGCATTGTCTGTAATAGAGCACATTACGCCGTATTTCAACGGGTAAGCTTAATCTGGTACATGCGGTTGAATGAGATGAAAACTCGTCACGGTCAACGTATACAGGAAGATATCAATGGGAGGTATAGAGGACAGGTAAGTATTGCGACACGGTCTGGCGGCGGGTTGGAATGCTCGCTTCGGCGCGGGAAGGACTCACATCCAGGATACGCCGAAGCCTGCCGGTTCACCACTTTTCGTCACGTGCCTCCTGGCGCTTGTCGCTGCGCCAGGTGGCCTGTACGGAAAGCGATGGCAGCAGTAACCAGGTAAGTAAGCCTCTTTTCATGGGAGTGATCCTGCTGAAGAGTACAATAAATAGCAGTTAAAGAATATTCTTGCCGGAAGCGCAGCATAATAACTGACAAAAAATGCTCGCCAAGAAATAACTTATTTATTTTTATCTGTGATTTTTTGAGTAATTATTCCTGTTAAAAGGTATTGGTAACCAATAACGCATAAAAAGATATAGCTGTGGTATGCTCAAGATATTGAGGCATTCTGCGCTAATACGGTGTCGGGAAGATAGCGATCGGTAGATAATGCGGAGCCTGGTGACTACGAACAATCCCGTGAACAGCTTCGACAAATTCCTCACCCTTCAGCGCTGCCGCCTTCGCTCGCCTGTCGTAAAGTTGCTGTCAGGCGGTTTACGTTTACTACAATGGTATAACGATGACGACTCCGATTGCGCTCCGCGACTGGCGCCTGCTGGCGGCCGGGTGCGGCGGCCTTCTACTGCTGGCCGCCGCTATCACCTTGCGCAGCCACTGGGGTGACTTTCTCCAGTGGTGTCTCGCCACCCAAATTACCCTGCATCGCTATCTGGTGATGTACCTTCTGTTGCTGAATAACCATCAGTACAGCGGCGGTATCTGGCTGCTGGTGGGGGCCTTTCTCTATGGCGTGCTGCACGCCGTCGGACCGGGACACGGTAAATTTATCGTGACGACCTACCTGAGCACCAATCAGGAGAGCCTGACGGCGGCGCGGGTGGTGCCCTTTCTCGGCAGCCTGTTGCAGGGCGTCACTGCGATACTCTTCGTCTTTATTCTTGCGGTGGGGCTGAATCTGGCCGCCAGCGATCTTAGCGCCAGCCGCTGGTACGTCGAGAAGATCAGCGCCCTGACCATCGGCGTCTTTGGGGCTTATGTTATCTTTCGCGCTCTGCAAAGCCTGTGGCCGACAAAACAGGTGATTCGCCGTCTGACGCCAGCGCATCAGCATGACGCCTCGTGCGGCTGCGGCCATCACGGCGTGGGGCAGGATCTGCAGGGCGCTGACTGGAAGACGCGCCTTGGCGTGGTGCTGGCTATCGGCGTTCGGCCCTGTAGCGGGGCGATCATGATTTTATTATTCGCCAATGCGTTGGGGATTGTTAGCTGGGGCATCGCCGCGGTGATGAGCATGGCGCTGGGCACCGCGCTCTCGATCCTCGGTCTGTCGCTACTGGTTCACTATGCGCGCCATCGGACGGTCAAACGATTGGCCACGAATCACCGCCCGCGGCCCTGGCTGGTTCCGCTGATGAAGATCCTCGGCGGTCTGGCGCTGATCCTCTTTGCCGTGGGATTGTTTTTCAGCGTGGTGCCGATCAGCGCCAACGGCGACTTTATCGCCGCAGGCTGTTAGCCCGTTTCCAGCAGTCGCATCAACACCCGCAGCGCCTGATCCAACTGCTGGCGTTCACCGTCACTGAGTCCTGCCAGCAGTTGCCGTTCGTTGTCGACGTGGGTTTCCACTGCGGCATCGATCCGTTCGCGTCCGGCGGAAGTCAGGGCGACCAGCATACTGCGGGCATCCTCCGGATTGGGCAGGCGGGTAATAAACCCGCGTTTCTCCAGCGCCTTCAGACGATGGGTCATGGTGCCGGAGGTAATCATCAGCGTGGAGAAGAGCTGGGTGGGCGAAAGTACGAAAGGCGCCCCGGCGCGCCGCAGCGTCGCCAGCATGTCAAACTCCCAGCGCACCAGATCGTGGCGCGTAAAGGCCACTTCCACCTGCGGCTCCAGCAGCATAGCGCATCGTTTCAGGCGACCTATCGGCCCCATGGGGCTGCAGTCGAGGTCTGGCCGCTCCCGCTGCCACTGGGCGAGGATGCGATCCACGGCGTCGATCGGCGGTGATTTGTCCATTAGTGCTCACTTGTCTTGATACCAAGATACTTGGCGGTACATACTTCACTCACTAATTTACCTTGAAGTGAAGATAAAATCATGGCTTTTCTCTCACGTAATCTGATTCTCGACCTGCTGCTCACCGCGCTGGCGCCCGCTATCTGGGGGACGACCTACATTGTCACCTCCCAGTTTCTGCCCCCTGACCGCCCATTTATTGCTGCGCTGCTGAGGGTGCTGCCGGCAGGTATCGCCCTGCTGATCTGGAGCCGTCGTTTTCCGCAACGCGGCGAATGGGCAAAGCTGATCGTTACCGGCATCTTAAATATCGGCGCGTTTCAGGCGCTGTTGTTTATCGCCGCCTATCGCTTACCCGGCGGGCTGGCGGCGGTGATCGGCGCGATCCAGCCGCTGCTGGTGATGCTCCTCGCCTGGTGTGTCGACCGGCAGCGCTCGCCCTGGCTGGCGGTGTTCTCCGCCATCGCCGGCATACTCGGTATGGCCATGCTGCTGCTGTCGCCGCACACCGTCCTCGACCCGCTGGGCATCGGCGCGGCGTTTCTCGGGGCGATCAGTATGGCGCTGGGCACCTGGCTTTCCCGGCGCTGGGCGCTCTCCCTGCCGATCGTCGCGCTGACCGGCTGGCAGCTGACGATCGGTGGGGTGGTGCTGGCCCCGGTGGCGCTGATCGTTGACCCTCCTTTGCATCAGGTAACAGTGCTGCAGGCGGCCGGCTATCTGTGGCTGTGCCTGGCGGGCGCCATGCTGGCCTATGGCCTGTGGTTTCGGGGGATTGGCCGCCTCTCACCGGTGGCCGTGTCGGCGATGAGTCTGCTGAGCCCGGTGACCGCCGTGGTACTGGGATGGATATTCCTCGGACAAAAGATCCAGGGGATGGCGCTGATGGGATTGATCGTGGTGCTGGCGAGCGTGCTGTCTATCCAGCTCGCGCTGGCGCGTCAGGCGGCGGGAGCAAAAACGAAAAAAGCCCCGTAACGGGGCTCGACATTGCTGCGTGCGGGGTGGGCGGCGGGAGCCAGACCAGCCACCCGCAGGCGGCCTGTCCGGCAGCTCCCTCTGCAACCATTCGCTTATTTAGACAGCTCGGCGGTCATATGGACCTGGTTGCCGGTGTACGCTTCGGTAATGTGATAGGAAGCGCCTTGTTCTTTCGCAATGGTTGCGATTTTCGCTTCTGCGCTGTCCAGGGTGTCTGCTGTCACGCTCACCGGATGAGCGAAGCTAGCGAAAGAGACCAGGGAGAGCATACCGGCAGCGGCGAGTAATTTTACGTTTTTCATGGTGTTTGTCCTTTTAACTTTTATGGTGGAAAGTATGTTTGCTTTCGATGGACTTATAATAAGCCTGCTAACTATAACGTGCGTGGCAAAAAGTGCGATTTAGATCACATTTTTATGGCGGTTTGATGGCGTAAACATGATCGTTTATCTATTTTTTAATTTAAAAACAATGAATTAATGATTTGTTTCTGAAAGGGGGGATCACATGGGCTGCCCTTGTTCAGGGAGAGGAATGCGCCTCATTCATGCTTTCATCATTCATTATGTGAATGGTTTGGTGCTGTTTTCACCACCGCAAAGGCAGATTCAGACTTATCGCGATGGCCTTCCGAGGGCTTTTTCTGCATGCTGTTGCGGTCACTTTCTCTCGCTCTGGCGTTAGGCTTGCTGCGCTGTAAACAACCACCCTCGCGTTTTCATCTATCAATGACTGTTTATTAATAGTCGATGGTTATCTGTTATATAACTTAATGAAACGTGAACAAATGTATATTTGTCGGCGAATAAATAGCATTCTTTGACGCCGATAGCACCAGCGAACTTATATTTTTAGGTTCGTTACCTGACGCCTTAAATATTGCGGCTCCCGGTCAGTCGAAGATTCTATTAGCAGTGGCATAAATCAGCATCGCCTGATGTTTCTGGTTCTATGCGAATTCACAGTGTGCTCATTGATTCGTAATTCACTCTGACAAGGAAATGGCAATGAAAAAGGTTCTTCTCTCTGCAGCAATGGCAACCGCGTTTTTTGGCATGACTGCTGCCCATGCAGCTGATACCACTGTTGGCGGCGGCCAGGTTAATTTCTTCGGTAAAGTTACCGATGTATCCTGTACTGTTTCCGTTAACGGCCAGGGCAGCGATGCGAACGTTTACCTGTCTCCGGTAACCCTGACTGAAGTTAAAGCGGCAGCAGCGGATACTTACCTGAAACCGAAATCTTTCACCATTGACGTCTCTAACTGCCAGGCTGCTGATGGCACTAAACAGGATGACGTAAGCAAACTGGGCGTGAACTGGACCGGCGGTAACCTGCTGGCTGGCGCAACCAGCAAACAACAGGGCTACCTGGCGAACACCGAAGCTTCCGGTGCTCAGAACATCCAGCTGGTGCTGTCTACTGACAACGCTACCGCGCTGACCAACAAAATCATCCCGGGTGACAGCACTCAGCCGAAAGCGAAAGGCGACGCTTCCGCTGTAGCTGATGGCGCGCGTTTCACCTACTACGTAGGCTACGCCACCAGCGCGCCGACCACGGTAACCACCGGTGTGGTTAACAGCTACGCGACTTACGAAATTACTTACCAGTAATTCCGTCAGAAAATAAAACTGCCCCGCGATGGGGCAGTTAATAACAATAATAAAGCGGCAATGTCCGCCGCTTGTATTTTTATTCTGAGGTCAGCATGAAGCGTATTGCCCTTTTTTTCTGTTTCATTTTTAGTTTTGCGGCCCATGCCAACAATATTATTGTTAACGGTACCCGCTTTATTTATCCAGGAAATGAAAAAGAAATAACGGTACAGCTTTCAAATAACGCCGACCGTCCGGCGCTGGCGCAGGCCTGGCTGGATAACGGCGATGCCGATGCCACACCGGATACCATTACCACCCCGTTTATTATCACCCCGCCGATTTCGCGCGTTGACGCCAAGAGCGGCCAGACGCTGCGTATTAAGCTCGGTAGCAGCGCCGGTCTGGCGAAAGATAAAGAGACGCTGTGGTGGCTGAATCTGCTGGAAATTCCGCCGGTGGTGGCCAATCAGAAAAATGAAGGCCAGAACGTGCTGCAGCTGGCGATCCGTTCGCGCTTTAAATTTATTTATCGTCCTGCCGGACTGGGCAACCGCGATGCGGCGGCCGAGAAGCTGACCCTGACCGCCAGCGGCAGTAGTCTCGCCATCAACAACCCGACGCCGTTCTACATTACCGTCAGCCGTATTTCCCGCGACGGCGGTAAAGCCCTGAACAGCAAAACCGTGATGCTGGCGCCGCAGTCCAGCCAGACGGTGGCGCTCTCCTCCGCCGTCAACCGCGGCGAAACCCTGACCGTTAACAACATTAATGACTATGGCGCCGATGTCGCAGTGAAAGTGGCCGTTAAATAAGGGAAAAGCTAATGAAGCAGAGGTCATTCTGCCCGGGAAGATTAAGCACCGCGATCGCCATCGCGCTGTGCTGCTTTCCGCCATTTTCCAGCGGACAGGAAAACCCGGGAACGGTATATCAGTTTAACGACGGCTTTATTGTCGGCAGTCGCGAAAAGGTCGATCTGTTGCGCTTTTCGACCAGCGCGATTACCGAAGGCACTTACTCCCTTGACGTCTACACCAACGACGAGTGGAAAGGGCGCTACGATTTACGCATCGCGCGCGATAAAGATGGTCGGCTGGGCGTCTGCTACACCAAAGCGATGCTGGCCCAATATGGCATCGCGGCGGAAAAGCTCAATCCGCAGCTGAGCGAGCAGGAGGGCTACTGCGGTAGCCTCAAATCCTGGCGCAACGAAGAAAACGTCAAAGACAACCTGGTCCAGTCCTCCCTGCGGTTGAACATTTCGGTACCGCAGATCTATGAAGATCAACGCCTGAAAAACTATGTCAGCCCGGAGTTCTGGGACAAAGGTATTACCGCGCTCAATCTTGGCTGGATGGCGAACGCCTGGAACAGCCATACCTCTTCGGTAGGCGGGTCGGATAACAGCAGCGCCTATCTGGGCGTCAACGCCGGTCTGTCGTGGGACGGCTGGCTGCTGAAGCACATCGGCAACCTGAACTGGCAGCAGCAGGGTAAAGCGCACTGGAACAGCAACCAGACCTATCTCCAGCGCCCTATCCCACAGCTCAACTCCATCGTCAGCGGCGGGCAGATTTTCACCAATGGTGAATTTTTCGACACCATCGGTCTGCGCGGGGTTAATCTTTCCACCGATGACAATATGTTCCCGGACGGCATGCGCTCGTATGCTCCGGAAATTCGCGGTGTGGCGCAGAGCAACGCCCTCGTCACCGTGCGCCAGGGCAGCAATATTATCTATCAGACCACCGTTCCGCCCGGACCGTTTACCCTGCAGGATGTCTATCCTTCCGGCTATGGCAGCGATCTTGAGGTCTCGGTGAAAGAAGCGGATGGCTCGGTAGAAGTGTTTAGCGTGCCTTACGCTTCCGTCGCCCAGCTGCTGCGTCCGGGAATGACCCGCTACGCGCTCTCCGCCGGTAAAGTGGACGACAGCGCGCTGCGCAACAAGCCGATGCTCTATCAGGCGACCTGGCAGCACGGGATCAACAATCTGTTGACCGGCTACACCGGGGTCACCGGTTTTGACGACTATCAGGCCTTCCTGGTGGGGACCGGGATGAACACCGGCATCGGCGCGCTCTCTTTTGACGTCACCCATTCGCGGTTGAAGAGCGATGCCCATGATGACTCGGGTCAGAGCTATCGCGCGACCTTTAACCGCATGTTTACCGATACCCAGACCAGCATCGTGTTGGCGGCGTATCGCTACTCGACGAAAGGTTATTACAACCTCAACGACGCGCTGTACGCCGTCGATCAGGAAAAAAATAGTCGCAGCAACTACACCCTGTGGCGGCAAAAAAACGGCATGACCTTCACGGTGAACCAGAACCTGCCGGACGGCTGGGGCGGGTTTTATCTCAGCGGCCGTATCTCCGATTACTGGAACCGCTCCGGGACCGAGAAGCAGTATCAGGTCAGCTACAACAATTCATTTGGTCGTCTCTCCTGGTCGGCGAGCGCGCAGCGCGTCTATACGCCAGACAGCTCCGGTCATCGTCGCGACGATCGTATTTCACTCAACTTCAGCTACCCGCTGTGGTTTGGCGATAACCGCACCGCCAACCTGACGTCGAACACCTCGTTCAATAACTCGCGCTTTGCCAGCTCGCAGATTGGTATCAACGGTTCGCTGGACAGTGAAAACAACCTTAACTACGGCGTGTCGACCACCACCGCCACCGGCGGTCAGCATGATGTGGCGCTCAACGGCAGCTACCGTACGCCATGGACCACCCTCAACGGCAGCTACAGCCAGGGCGAAGGCTATCGTCAGAGCGGCATTGGCGCCAGCGGGACGATGATCGCCCACAGCGGCGGCGTGGTGCTCTCACCGGAAAGCGGCTCGACGATGGCCCTGATTGAAGCCAAAGACGCGGCCGGGGCGATGCTTCCGGGATCGCCGGGCACCCGTGTGGACAGCAATGGTTACGCCATCCTGCCGTATCTGCGCCCGTACCGGATTAACGCCGTGGAAATCGACCCGAAAGGCAGCCATGACGACGTGGCCTTCGATCGCACTGTGGCGCAGGTTGTGCCGTGGGAAGGCAGCGTGGTTAAGGTCGCGTTCGGCACTAAGGTGCAGAACAACCTCACCCTGCAGGCGCGCCAGGCGAACCACGAGCCGTTGCCGTTTGCGGCAAGTATTTTCTCCCCCGACGGCAAGGAGATCGGCGTTGTCGGCCAGGGCAGCATGATGTTTATCAGCGATGCGAACGCCAAACGCGCGATTGTGAAGTGGAGCGGCGGGCAGTGTTCGGTGGATCTGGGACAGCAAACAACAAAGGATAGCGTATGTCGCTGAGGAAATTACTAACGCTTTTTATCGTCTTAATGGCGCTGGGAACCACCTCGTCCTGGGCCTCCTGTACGCGTCTCTCATCGCCAACGGTGATGCTGGACATGGTGGTGGGCAGGGTGGTGGTGCCCCCGGATCTGCCGGTGGGCTCGGTGATCCTTACCCACGACTGGACGATGAGCGCTCCCGGCGGGGCAAGCTATCGCTGTACTTCCGGCACCAACCGCTTCGCGGCGAAGATCGTGTCGCCAGGGGCCACGGACCTTGGAAATAAAATCTACTCCACCAACGTGCCGGGAATCGGCATGCGTTTCAGCCGCGGCGGCGCAACGGTAAATATCGTCTATCCCGACGTCTTTTCGTCCCGGGTATATAACACCACCGACTATTCCCTCGAAGGGTCGCGCTTTACGCTGGAGATTATCAAAACCGCGGCAACCACCGGCAGCGGCACCCTGGTGGCGGGTAAGTACACCTCCTACGACTGGGAGAGCGGCAGTAACCCGATCCTCGAAACCTATCTGAGCGCCAGCGCCATCACCGTGGTCTCGCCCTCCTGTTCGGTGCTGAGCGGGAAAAATATGAATGTCGATGTGGGTTCCATCCGGCGCACCGACCTGAAAGGGGTTGGCACCACCGCGGGCGGGAAGGATTTTAATATTGAGCTGCAGTGCAGCGGCGGCCTGAGTGAAACGGGATATGCCAACATTAGCACCTCATTCTCCGGTACCCTGGCCACCAGCACTACCGCTACCATGGGCGCCTTGCTGAATGAAAAAGCCGGCAGCGGGATGGCGAAAGGCATTGGCATCCAGGTGCTGAAGGATGGCTCCCCGCTGCAGTTTAATAAGAAATACACCGTCGGCCGCTTGAATAATCAGGAGACCCGCTACATCACCATACCGCTGCACGCGCGTTTTTATCAGTATGGCCCGACGACCAGCACCGGCGAGGTGGAGTCGCATATGATCTTTAACCTGACGTACGATTAATACGGGAGGGGGAATGAAGGGATTGCCGAAAAACACTATCGCGTGGCTGCTATTTTGCGGCAGCCTCGCCGCCCCCTCGGCGTGGGGTTTTGAGACCAATTACGATCGCGGACGGGTCGATTTTGCCGGGCGGGTGACGGATATTTCCTGTAGCGTCGCGCTAAACGGCGGCCAGCATGCCGGCAGCGGTAATGTCTGGCTGGCGCCGGTCAGCCTGGCGGAAGTCCACGATCGCGGGGCCGGGGCGTTTATGAAGCCGCAGCCTTTTACCCTGGCGCTGTCAAACTGCCAGCTACGTCATGATGGTGGAGCAGCTTCGCAGGATGAGGTGCGTCGGGTCAGCGTGCGCTGGGTCGATGGTTTTTTACTGACGGCGGTCGGTAACGAAAACGCCGGGTATCTGGCCAATACCTTGCCGGATGGAGCGCAGAATATTTATCTGGCCCTATCGACTAACGATAATAATACTCTGGATAAGAGTAATAAAATTGTCCCGGCGGACCCGCAGCAAAATCAGGTGCGTTTGCAGGAAAGCGCGGTCAGCGGCGGCCTGTTCACCTATTACGTTGGCTATGTTTCGCCAACGCCGAAAAGCGCCACCAGCGGGCCGATTACCAGCTGGGCAACGTGGGAATTAGTTTATAATTAAGTGACGTTAAAAAGCCGGGAATTCCCGGCTTTTTTTACATGGCAATATCATCGGCGACCAGTTGTTCAATACTGACTTCCCGCCAGTAATGTCCCTGGATAGCAAACCACTCCATTCCCTGCAGCCATTCTTTATGGGCTTCGCTTTCGACACCTTCAATAATCACATTATGATGGTTGCGCGNTAAAAAGGTCACCAGCGCATCCATCAGCTGGCGGCCGGACTCTTTGCGCATCAGGTGCCAGAAAAAATCCTTATCAATTTTCACATAGTCAAAGTGATAACCGCGAATAGCGTTAATTCCCGCGTAGCCGGAGCCGAAGTCGTCGAGCCACAGTGAGGTATCCTGTGGGCTCTGCCAGGCGGCAAGGGAATTATGCAGCAGATTCTCGGCGTTTTCGGTTACCTCGAAATGGACGCAGGTCAGGGCGGCGACTTTGGCTTTTATATCCTTCTGGCGCAACAGGTTCAGGATATGGTCATCAACGTTAATTGTTGCGGAAATATGGTTACGTAAAAACCAGGCTTTATGCTTTTCAATCAGTGCCAGTTGTTCGAGAAAAATACGTTCACGAACGGCGGCGGTAGCATGGCGGAAAAAATCTTCGGGGGAAATAGAAAGATTATCAAAGCGGCTTAAGCATTCCACCGCGACCAGAGTACCTTGTGGGGAAAACATTTTCTGAAAGACGTAGCGTACAGCGATATCATTACGAGATAAAATGTTGTCTTCGAATATTTTAGTGTTCATTATCCCTCTTCACGAGGTTAGTCAGACAATAGGCAGAGGATACATTAATTATAGGCTACCTGATGATTAATGGGAATGGCGGGAAATGTAAATCAACAGCGAATAAGTACGCTTTATCCGCTACTGATTTACCGGGAGAACATTTAGCATTGATGGAGAGCGGCAATACGCTGATTCATAGTGCGGGAATTATCTATACCCAGTTTTTGCATGATATGGATGCGGTGGCTATGAACCGTTTTATGAGCAATGCCGAGCAGGGCGGCAATACGCTTATTATTATTGTTGGCAATGAGCAGTTCGAGGATCTGACACTCCCGTGGTGAAAGCTGTTTGCGCAATCCTCGCGGCGGCAGTTCGCTGACGCCTTTGGCGCGCTGGACGATAGATGAAAAAAGAGTTAGCGGAGATTTCTCACTAATAATCATAGCGTTGTCAAAGTTTATCAACTCTCTGCACAGCCCGACAATGTCGCTTTTCACCATTAGCACCGGCTGCTGGCAGCGCAGCAGGGAAAGGCGGAGCGCATTCAGCAGATCGACGATTCTGATGGCAGAAATATCCTTATTAATTAAATTGAAAATAATCGTCTGGGCCAGTGGCAGATGTTTCTCATGGATGACATCGGCATAACTCAGACGGGTGGCATTTTCATGGCTATCAATAAGGTAGTGATAGATTGAGTGACCAATGAGATTGTCATTGGTGTACAGCAATATACTGTCCAAGGTTGTCAGATTCTCTTTTTGCGCTTGGCTTCTAAGATCAGGTCCAGCAGTATCTTCTCTATTCTGCGCTGGTCATCGAGATGGCGGAACTTAAACTGGCAGGATATCTGATAGTAGCTCTCACTCTCTTCATTAGCGTTATCCAGGGTGATAACAATGACATTTTTGACCACCAGGTCGATGGTGATCTCGCCATATTCTGCAAGCATAAGTACGGCGTTTTTCAGTAAGGCGTTGTGGCTGAGAAATTTAAGATTCGGCGTTTTGGTCATCAATGCGCAACCGCCATCTGAAATGTCTTTGATATCGAAAAGATAGTTTTCGCCGTTTTTATGGCGGCCGCGGCAATAAAAGTCATGCTCATGGCGTAAACGAAAGCGGGGATCGCGGCGACGCTGCACTACCTGCAGGCATTCAGGCAATGAAAAAGCGTAGCGGATACCTTTATCGACACCGCTATTGTCATGTTTTGTCAGGGCCGCATTAAACTCTATTTTCCCTGAATCGCTATGCAGGAGAAAGCGAATTTTATGCCCGGACGGGATTTTGCGATGGGTCTGAATATGAAACTCGGCAAAGTCCACGCGCGTCAGTTGGGTTATGATACTGGTGTTGTTAAAAAATATTTCAATTTCAGTACGTTTGCGCAACTCCTCTCTGAAAATAGCAATAATTTCATACTTACTGGTCTTTATCGTTCCCTCTGTCATATGCATCCCTTGTAAATAGTTGTCGTGAGGCGTTTGATTTTTCTTATAGCAATAGCAACATTCTGATTGGGTTAATCAGATGTTTTTATGAGCGTTTGATGTTATTGACTATCTTTGCAGCCAGATTGATATGTATAAACTTGGAATTTGATATTGTATTTCCTGTAATCAAGAGTTTCGAATTTTGGTCATGACAAAAACGACAACGGCCTCCAAGCTGGAGACCGGTCGAAGGATAAAAACTTAAGTTTAATTAACGGGGATAATGAGAGAACGATCGTCGATCACGCCCCATTTGTAGGATCTATAGTGCCAGTAGCGGTGAGGTTTTTCCAGGCAAATATTGAGGAGGGATAGGGTTCCCTCCATTTTGTCTGGCAGGTCAGCGGCGCGCGGCGGTGGCGATATTATCGAGGGTGCGCAGCGCTTCCGCGGGCAGGACCAGCTCGGCAGCGGCAATATTTTCCGCGAGGTGCGTGCGGGAGGAGGTGCCGGGGATCAGCAGAATATTTGGCGCTCGCTGGAGCAGCCAGGCGAGGGCGACCTGCATCGGCGTCGCCTCAAGCGAAGCCGCGACCTCGTTCAACTCCTGCGCCTGCAACGGCGTAAAACCGCCCAGCGGGAAAAAGGGCACCCAGGCGATGTGCTGGGCGGCCAGCGCATCCACCAGCGCGTCGTCGGCGCGATGGGCAACGTTATAAAGGTTTTGCACGCAGACGATGGGCGTCATTTTCTGCGCATCCGCGACCTGCTTTGCCGTCACGTTGCTGAGGCCGATATGGCGGATTAATCCTCGCTCTTTCAGTTCCAGCAGGGTGGCGAGTGGCGCCTCCAGCGAACCCTCCACCGGGCCGTGCGGGCTCAGCATACTGCGCAGATTAACCACTTCCAGTACCTCGAGCCCCAGGTGACGCAAATTGTCTTCAACGGCCTGGGTCAGTTCGGCGGGCGACATGGCCGGTAGCCAGTTGCCTTTCTCGTCACGGCGGGCGCTGACCTTGGTGACAATGCACAGATCGTCAGGGTAGGGGTGGAGCGCTTTGCGGATCAACTGATTGGTGACATGTGGACCGTAGAAATCAGAGGTATCGATATGGTTTATCCCGGCCTCGACGGCGGCCTGTAGTACGCGCACCGCTTCTTCAGGATCTTTGGGCGGGCCGAAAACACCGGGGCCGGCCAGCTGCATCGCGCCGTAACCTAAGCGATAGACCTGGCGATCGCCGAGCGTGCCGCGACCGGATAAGGTGACACTGGACATAAGAACTCTCCTCACGGTGGCTAAGCCGTAAGTGTAATCCGCTCACAAGGAAGGCAAGGGGGAGAATATTGTCAGAATGTGCGACAGCAGCTCAGGCAGCCGCTGTCGCCAGAGGGGATTAGCCGAAGAACATCACCGACACGCAGAGCAGACCAACCACCAGCGTAATGGCGTTACCCACCGAGCGGTACGGCTTCAGCGCCGGAATGAGCCATGTCGACAGCGTGGGCATAATAAACAGGATCATGGCGATAAGCGGTCCGCTGATAGCGTAGATCATTGAGATCGCATTCGGGTTGATAAAGCACACCGCAAAAGTGAAGGCGGAGACCAGCAGGATCGACATCGCGCGGTTGAAAGCGCGGCTCTTACGCACGCCCAGCAGGCCCAGCGAGCTTTTGACGATTTCGCTGGCGCCTTCAATCACTCCGAAGTAGGTTCCGAGAAACGATTTCGACATAGCGACGACGGCGACGATGATGCCGGTCACCGCCAGCCATCCCGGCGCGCCTGGCACCATCGACAGGGCGGAGAGGATAGTCACCCCCTGATCGCGGGCGGTCTCTATATAGGTTGCCGGGATCGCCAGCAGACAACTGAAGACAAAAAACAGCACGCTGGCGCAGATGATGGTGTAGGCCACCTTCATGATTTTTTTGCATTTACCCATGGCCAGGTCGCCGTGTTTCTCCTGCTGATCGATAGCAAAAGTCGAGATGATCGGCGTATGGCTAAAAGCGAAAACCATCACGGGAATAGAGATCCAGACCTGGTGGAGCGTCTGCGGGCTGAACTGCATCTGGCTGGTGAGATGCTCCGGATGCCAGTCGCGGATTAAATAGAGGGAGAGAAACAGGAAACAGGCGATAAGCGGGAAGACAAGAAAGCCCATCACCTTGATGGTGACCTGCCGTCCCATGAGAAAGATCAGGTTGAGGACCAGCACGACCCCCAGACTCAGCAGCGCACGCAGCCCTGGGGTCATCGGCGTGCGATGCGCCACCTGTTCGGCCAGCGAGTTGGTGATGGCCACGGCGTAGATGAGCACCACCACAAAGAAGGCAAGGAAATAGAGGCCGGTGATCAGGTTGCCAATTTTCTTACCATAGTAGTGATTAACTGCGCCGGTGATCCCGGTTCCCGGCGCGATATTGGCCGAGAGAATAAACTGGCTCAGCGCTTTGTGGGGCCAGTAAGTGAGCGGCCAGGCGACCAGCGCGGTGATGAACAGCACAATGGCGCCAGCCGAACCCAGCTGGATCGGTAGAAATAGCGTCCCAGCGCCTACTGCAGTGCCATATAAGGCAAAACTCCATAGAGTTTCTTCTTTAGACCAAATTTTAGACATTATGCGACTTTATCAACCGTCAAACCAAAAAAAAGGAGTGCAATTTACCATATTTATGGTTCGTCTGTTGCGATAGTTTTTGGTGATAAAGTCGCGGCGGATCGTCGAAGATCCGCGCCGGGATTAACCGCGCGCCGTCTGGCGCGGGCGGCGGTGACGAATAACGCGCTCGCGCAGGGTGTCCCATACCCAGTTAAAGGCCATGGTGTAGGGCAGGAAGAAAAGCATAAAACCGATCTCCAGCATAAACGCCTGCAGCAGCGAGACGCCCAGCACGATCGCCACCATGGTGACGCCAATGATGACGAATCCGGTTTCGAAACCGAGCGCGTGCAGGGCGCGTACTTTCAGCTGGCGGGGGAAGCGGGAGACCGGCCACAGGCGATCGAACGCCGCGTTATAGATAATGTTCCATACCATCGCCAGGGTGGCGAGCAGAATGCTCAGTCCGCCCATCTCCACTACCGAGCGCTGCATCAGCCAGGCGGCGGTAGGGGCGAGGATCAGCGTCGCCAGTCCTTCGAAGGTGATGGCGTGGATAACGCGTTCGGTGAGCGTCTTGCGCTGATGTGGGGTCTGTTGCATGGCGAGCTACCTCCAGTTTTAGCCTGAACAGGAAATTACCCGGCAGTTTATGGAAAAATATGATAAACAAAAGATAAGACCCATCGATATTGTAGATACATCATGCGTTATTCACCGGAAGCCTTAACCGCCTTTGTCGAGGCGGTCGACAGCGGATCGTTCTCCGCCGCCGCCCGCCGCCTGCGGAAAAGTCAGTCGACGATCAGTACCGCCATCGCCAATCTGGAGGCCGATCTCGGCGTAACCCTCTTTGACAGGGCAACGCGGCAACCGACGCTGACCCCGCAGGGGGAGCAGGTGCTGAGCTATGTCAAAGCGATTCTCGCCGCCAGCGAGCGGTTGGACGAACTGGCTGTGTCGCTGTCCGGCGAGACGGAGCCGCGGCTGACCTTCGTGCTCTCCGATACTCTGCACCCGGACGTGCTGGAAGATCTGCTGGTGCAGTTTGACCGCCGCTTTCCTCATACCGAGTTTGAGTGTTTGATTGGCGAAGACGAGGATGTGATCGATCTCCTGCAAAAATCCCGCGCCCAGGTGGGGCTGATTGAGGCGAGGGAGCGCTACCCCACCGATATCGGCAGCACCCGCCTGCCGCTGCAGACGGCGATGGGCATTTATGTAGCCCCTGGCCATCCGCTGGCGGCGCAGGGTAAGGTCGCCTGGGATGAGCTGCGCAGCTGGCGCGAGCTGCGTTTGAGCACCTTTCTGGCCAGCGCCACCGAACCTGCCGCAGGCCAGGTCTGGTCGGCGCCAAACTACCTGCTGCTGCTCAGCATGGCGGCGCAGGGGTTCGGCTGGTGCATTCTGCCCAGCGCGCTGGTGGCGGAGTTTGCGCCGCAGGGCGGGCTGGTGGCGCTCGATATCCCCGGCTGGCCGCGGGCGATTTCAGTCGATCTGCTGTGGAATAAGAAAGCGCCGCCGGGAGCGGCCGGCAGCTGGCTTCGTCAGCATCTGCAGCGGCGTGAACGTTAACGAATAGCTATTTCTTTGTGATTGGCTTCACTTTTTTTAAACAATTACAAAGTTTTTTGATAACAATTATCTAGTATATCGCTGTTTCTTTGCGCAAATGCATGGGCAGGGGTAGAGGATGAAGGATGTCGTGATCGTCGGCGCGCTGCGAACGCCGATTGGCTGCTTTCAGGGCGCATTATCGCGCCATTCAGCCGTCGAGCTGGGGAGCGTGGTGGTGAAGGCGCTGGTGGAGAAGACGGGAATCGATCCGCACAGCGTGGATGAGGTGATCCTCGGCCAGGTGCTGACCGCGGGGACCGGACAAAATCCGGCGCGTCAGTCCGCTATTCGCGGTGGGCTGCCTAACACCGTATCGGCTATCACCATTAACGATGTCTGCGGTTCCGGCCTGAAGGCTCTGCACCTCGCTACCCAGGCGATCCAGTGCGGGGAAGCGGACGTGGTGATCGCTGGCGGCCAGGAGAATA
The DNA here is from genome assembly GCF_000238715.1 of Klebsiella sp. 4_1_44FAA. Taxonomy (NCBI): domain Bacteria; kingdom Pseudomonadati; phylum Pseudomonadota; class Gammaproteobacteria; order Enterobacterales; family Enterobacteriaceae; genus Klebsiella; species Klebsiella sp. 4_1_44FAA. The sequence continues at coordinate 337,094 of NZ_JH414800.1, read as the reverse complement.
TGAGCCGAGCTCCGCATGTGCTTACCGACAGCCGTACCGGCGCCCAGCTGGGCAACAGCCAGCTGATTGACAGTCTGGTGCATGATGGGCTGTGGGATGCTTTCAACGATTATCATATGGGCGTCACGGCGGAAAACCTGGCCCGGGAATTTGGCATCAGTCGCGAGCTGCAGGACGCCTGGGCGCTCAGCTCACAGCATAAGGCGCGCAAGGCGATTGATTCCGGTCGCTTTCGCGATGAGATCGTCCCGGTTGTCACCGAGCATAACGGCGCGGCGCGCACCGTGGATACCGATGAACAACCGCGGGTGGATGCCAGCGCGGAAGGGCTGGCCAGCCTGCAGCCCACCTTCGATCGCCTTGGATCGGTAACCGCCGGCAACGCCTCAAGCATCAATGACGGCGCGGCGGCGGTAATGATGATGAGCGAGGCTAAAGCGCTGGAGCTGGGGCTGCCGATCCTTGCGCGGATCCGCGCCTTCGCCAGCGTCGGCGTCGATCCGGCGCTGATGGGCATTGCCCCGGTGCATGCCACCCGTCGCTGTCTGGAGCGGGCCGGCTGGCGGCTGGACGACGTCGATCTGATCGAAGCCAATGAGGCCTTTGCCGCTCAGGCGATCTCGGTTGGCCGGGTACTGGAGTGGGATGAGCGCCGGGTCAACGTCAACGGCGGCGCGATCGCCCTCGGCCACCCCATCGGCGCCTCCGGCTGCCGGATTCTGGTGTCGCTGGTGCATGAAATGATAAAGCGCGATGCCCGCAAAGGTCTGGCGACGCTGTGCATTGGCGGCGGTCAGGGCGTGGCGCTGGCGGTAGAACGCGCATAGCGCTATACCTCGATTTCCATGGCCTCCTGCGGGAGGCCTTTTTTATGCGCCGTGCTTTGCCGAACCCTTATTTTTCCCCTCCCTCTTTCACTCTCCCCGGCGAAATTATTGAGCTTCGTCACGTCTTGTTGTGCCACCTTTTTTGAAACAAATAACTACGATCCTGGTCACTAAAACTATGGTGCCTAAAAAATAAAATGATGTTTCATAAAAACGAAATGTCATTTTATTTATTGTAAGGGTACCCTATGTTAAAACGCTCTCTGGTTCTCGCCGCCCTCTGCGGTATGTCTTTTGCAGCAACCGCGGTAACGATAGATTTACGTCATGAATTTATTGATGGCGGAAAGAGTGATAAAAGTAATGCTGACCGCGTCTCCGTTTCTCACCGCTTTGCCAACGGCTTAGGCTTTACCGTCGAGGCCAAATGGCGTTCGGGTGGCGACAACGGTTCGCAACCCTATTCGGACGTGGTGGGCAATGGTCATGAAGACACCATCAGCTGGCGCTGGAAAGCAACGTCGAACTTGTTCCTCACCCCCGGGTTTACCATTGAGAGCAACGACAGCCGCTCCATCTACAAGCCGCACCTGCACGCGCAGTACAGCTTCGACAACGGCTTCTATGTCGCCGCTCGCTATCGCTATGAATACACCCGCTATCCGAACAACGCCGGCAAAGATGATGACAAAGTTAACCGCGGCGACGCGTGGGCCGGATTTGTCCTCGGCGACTGGCGTACAGAGCTGAACTATGTCTATGCCCGCAGCTCGGAAGGGGTCAGCCGCAACGACAATAAACCCTACTCGCAGGAATATAACGTGAAGGTGGCCTATAAGCTGGATAATAACTGGTCGCCGTATGGCGAAATTGGCAACGTCGGGGTCAATGACCGCAGCGATCGCCAGACCCGCTTCCGCGTTGGGGTGGCTTACTCGTTCTGACCGACCATTCATCCCTCATCGTTTGTTTTCCCCGGCGCCGTCAGCCGGGGTTTTTTTATGGGGGAAAGAGAAGGGACAAAAAAAGCCCTCCGCGAAGGAGGGCAAGGCCAGTTACAGAAAAAAGTGTGGTGTGGATCAGGCGCTCAGCATTGACGGGTGCGCGGGTAATTTCGCGATATAGACGGCCGGTTTACCGTCTTTATCGGAGCTGAACAGAATGGCGCTATCGTCCGGGGTAAATGAGGGGTGCGGGTGCGTTACCTGGCGGCTGTTGGCCACCGTCGCCCACGAGGTATCATGGCGCGCGACGCGGAAGTAGCGCTTTTCCGCCACGTTAAAGACATACAGCCAGGGATCGTTATCAATGGAGTAGCCGCCGGTATCCTTGACATCCACCGGTGTACCTGAGCCATCGCCTACCAGCAGCGTGCCATCGAAATTGCTCATCAGATGCGAGCAGGCCGGCATCGTCATCAGGGCCTCGTTGACGCCGCTTTCGGGATCAAAGCGATAGATCGTCCGCCCCTGCTGGCCTTTCAGATAGGAGACGTAGATCAGCGCCGAACCGTCCGGCACCCAAAATTCATGAGTACAGCTTTCGCCTGGAGCATGCGCTTTGACTTTGCGAACATGGCTGCCATCCTCGTTGACCAGCCACATGCGGGCGTCCACCAGATCGTGCGGCCCTTCATGGCAGAAGGCGACGGTATGGTCGTCGAAGGGACGATAGATCGGGTGTCCCAGCCAGATTTTTTCCTCATGGATCACCTGGCTCTCACCGCTGCGCAGGTCGACGCGCAGCAGGCGGCAGTGCGGTCCTTTATGGAAGAAATCATGGAAAATCTGCCAGTCGTTGAGTGGCGTCCAGTCGCTTTTGGCAATCTCAATGCCCACCAGTTTGCTGCAATCGCTGTTTGCCACCCAGGTGCCATACCCTACCCAGTCATCGCTAACGCGATAAACTTCGCGCTCGGCGAGGGTAGTCAGGTTGACTTCCAGCAGGATACGGTCATTTTTCACGTAATAAAGCGACTTATCGTCCGGGGAGAGGAAGCCGCCGAAGGTGTTATCCCCGGCGCCTTCGGTTAGCTGGACGGCCTCGGCGCTGGCGATATTCAGCAGATAGTAGTTCCAGTGGCCGTCAAACTCGCCGGCGAACAGTAAATGGCTGCCATCGTTAAAAAAGCACTTCTGATAGAAGTAGTTGCGATGACAGGTGACCTCCGGGGGAGTTAAGCGGGTGACTTCCGCCCCGGTATCCGGATCGTGGCTGACGTGATAATTCAGTTTGACCCGCATGCCTTTAGCCATGTAGTGCTCCTTTCTTTCCTGCGATGCCGCTGGACCAGAGGCGTGTCGCTGAGTGATATGTTTTAAAAGACAGGTGTTAATTTATCAAAACATTGTTTCATTATTTGTGATGGCTCACGCAGTTCAGCGTAATTCCCGCGTTTTCAGCGGGCTGCTGGCTTCGCTTCGGCACCTCTGCAGACAAACGGTTGAATCTTTATCTTTTCAAAACCTTTTCCGGCCTGGCGCGTGCCGGGAGGCTCCTTCGCTTTTTCTTTTTTTGTAATCGTCATCATAAAAAATGAAACATCGTTTTAAATAATATTGAAAATGGCTGGGGGCGGGGCTAAGATGGCACCCATCAGCAAAACGGAACTCTGTTTTATTTTCATTATGGTGGGCTATGCCCGAGAGTTCGCCCCACGCTCAGTCGCGCCGCCGGCGCGGACCGGGCCGAGAGAACCTTGCCTGCAAACAGCAGGCTCTGAACGACTAAGGAACATAATATGATTCTTGATGCATTCTCCCTGCAGGGAAAAGTGGCCGTCGTGAGCGGATGCGATACCGGTTTAGGTCAGGGGATGGCCCTCGGGCTGGCGGAAGCGGGCTGCGATATTGTCGGTATCAATATCGTCGAACCGGTGGAGACTATCGAGCGAGTAACCGCGCTGGGACGCCGTTTTCTTAGCCTGACCGCCGACCTGCGCCAGATCGACGGTATTCCTCAGCTTCTGGAGCGGGCGGTGGCGGAGTTCGGCCATATTGATATTCTGGTCAACAATGCCGGCCTGATTCGCCGCGAGGACGCGCTGGCGTTCAGCGAAAAAGACTGGGACGACGTGATGAACCTCAACATCAAGAGCGTATTTTTTATGTCCCAGGCGGCGGCGAAACACTTTATCGCCCAGGGCAGCGGCGGGAAGATCATTAACATCGCCTCCATGCTGTCGTTCCAGGGGGGGATCCGCGTGCCGTCGTATACCGCATCCAAAAGCGCGGTGATGGGCGTCACCCGCCTGCTGGCCAACGAGTGGGCCAAACACAACATCAACGTCAACGCCATCGCCCCGGGGTATATGGCGACCAACAACACCCAGCAGCTGCGCGCCGACGAGCAGCGTAGCAGCGAAATCCTCGATCGCATTCCCGCCGGGCGCTGGGGGCTACCGGCCGATCTGATGGGGCCAGTCGTGTTCCTTGCCTCCTCAGCCTCCGATTACATCAATGGCTACACGGTGGCGGTGGACGGCGGCTGGCTGGCGCGCTAACCGTCCGCGATGGCCGGAGTCTGTGGTATCGCTCCGGCCATCTGAGCAATTATTGTCCATACGGCAAAGTGCGGATCGTCCATACTCCGGAACACGGGTATAATGTTACCGCTCTGTATAAACAGGGTTATTAACTATTGGAAACGCATTTTTTGTTACTTTGAAAGTTTAATGTCCATCACAAAACCCATCCTGCCAGCAATATAGTCCATATCTTTGGCTTATCCTGCCTGACCCATTCATCCACCAGTCACGTACTTTCGTCTTATGTCTTACTCTGTGTGGCAGGAAAAAAATGACTTCAATCAGTAACGACTCTACATTATCGCCGCGGACGCAACGTGATACCCGGCGGATGAACTGGTTTGTTTCCATCGCCGCGGCGGTGGCTGGCTTGCTCTTTGGCCTGGATATCGGCGTGATATCCGGAGCGTTGCCCTTTATAACCGACCATTTCACCTTATCCAGCCAGCTTCAGGAGTGGGTGGTTAGCAGCATGATGTTGGGGGCGGCGATAGGCGCGCTGTTTAACGGCTGGCTGTCTTTCCGCCTTGGCCGTAAATACAGCCTGATGGCGGGGGCCGTACTCTTTGTGGCCGGCTCTATCGGATCCGCTTTTGCCGCCAACGTGGAGGTGCTGCTGGTGGCCCGCGTGGTGTTGGGCGTGGCAGTCGGGATTGCCTCTTATACCGCGCCGCTGTACCTCTCCGAGATGGCCAGCGAGAACGTGCGCGGGAAAATGATCAGTATGTATCAGCTGATGGTCACCCTTGGCATTGTGCTGGCGTTTCTTTCCGATACCGCCTTTAGCTACAGCGGTAACTGGCGCGCCATGCTGGGCGTGCTGGCGCTGCCGGCGGTGATCCTGATCATTCTGGTCGTCTTTTTGCCGAACAGCCCGCGCTGGCTGGCGGAGAAGGGACGCCATATCGAAGCGGAAGAAGTGCTGCGGATGCTGCGCGATACCTCGGAAAAGGCGCGCGACGAGCTTAACGAGATCCGTGAGAGCCTCAAGCTGAAGCAGGGCGGTTGGGCGTTGTTTAAGGTCAATCGTAACGTGCGCCGGGCGGTGTTCCTGGGCATGCTGCTGCAGGCGATGCAGCAATTCACCGGCATGAACATCATCATGTACTATGCGCCGCGTATCTTTAAAATGGCGGGCTTTACCACTACTGAACAGCAGATGATCGCCACCCTGGTGGTGGGCCTGACCTTTATGTTTGCCACCTTTATTGCGGTGTTCACAGTGGATAAAGCGGGCCGCAAGCCAGCGCTGAAAATCGGCTTTAGCGTGATGGCGCTGGGCACTCTGGTGCTGGGCTACTGCCTGATGCAGTTCGACAATGGCACCGCATCCAGCGGCCTCTCCTGGCTCTCCGTCGGCATGACCATGATGTGTATTGCCGGGTATGCGATGAGCGCGGCGCCGGTGGTGTGGATCCTCTGCTCCGAGATCCAGCCGCTAAAATGCCGCGACTTCGGTATCACCTGCTCGACCACCACCAACTGGGTGTCGAACATGATCATCGGCGCCACTTTCCTGACGCTGCTTGACGCGATTGGCGCCGCCGGCACCTTCTGGCTCTACACGGCGCTCAACGTGGCCTTTATCGGCATCACCTTCTGGCTGATCCCGGAAACCAAGAATGTCACCCTCGAGCACATTGAGCGCAACCTGATGGCGGGCGAGAAGCTGCGCAACATCGGTAATCGTTAATGTGAGGCGCGCGGCAACCACGGGCTGGCGACTTTGCGCGTCTCCCGATGGTTGTCGCCGTGAATGATATGCAGGGCGCTCAGGCGCCCGATGTCATAATGCGGCAGTTGCACTGTGGAGAGCGGCGGTAGAAACAGATCGCCAATGCCCACCATGTTGTCGTATCCCACTACCGCCACGTCCTGTGGAATGCGTAACCCCTGGCCCAGCAGCGTCTGATAGACCATAAACGCGATGCGATCGTTGCCGCAGATCACTGAGTCAAAGCCAGGTTTACCCTCGCGGATATGCGCCAGCACCACCGCCGGGATATCGTGGTAATGCTCATCGCCCTGGCCCATATACGAATGGCTCAGATGATCCGGTTCGATACCGGCCTCCCGGCAGGCGCGCTCCAGCCCCCGGCGGCGGCGGATCGTCGCCGGCTGGCTGGCGGGTAAGTGCAGGCACAGCGGACGACGATAGCCAGCGGCAAGCAGGGCTTTCACCGCGTCGTACTGCCCCTGTTCATCGTCCGGGATATAGCTGGCCACCGGCTGGCTGAGGCTTTCGCAGTTGGCCAGCACGCAGGGCAGAGTCAGCAGTTTTTCCGGCAGTGGTACCTGGCGCAGGCCCATGGTGGTAAAGATAATGCCGTCCGGACGGTGGGAGAGGAGCAGGTCGACCACCGCTTCCGGACGATCGTCAGAAAACATATTGACCACAAAGCTGTTCCAGCCGTGGGCGCGGGCCGTCTCTTCGATCGATAAGGTGATTTCCACCGAAAAGGGCGTGGTGACGGTATCCAGCGCCAGCACGCCGATGGTGCTGGGGGTGGCGCGGCCCCGCGGATCTTCTTCGCCGACAGGTCGGGGACGTAGTTGGTCTCGGCGATGGCGGCCTGCACGCGGGCCAGTGTCTCGGGCTTCAGCCGCTCCGGGGTGTTCAGCGCCCGTGAGACGGTCATCAGAGATACATTCGCCAGTTTTGCTACATCTTTCAGGGACGCCATTTTTTCCTCCGCCATTGCCGCAGAGTACAGGCTATACAACTAAGTCGCTGATGTAAAAGAGTGAAACGATTTTCTGCTATCGCCGTCGTGAGCTATGTTGCGGTTGATTTTTGATCGCGATCGCATCTTCATTATGTTAACGTTAACTTTTGTGATTAACATCATATATCGCAGCGAATCCACCTGCGTTTTGTTTTTGTTAACGTTACCATAATTGCATTCCTCTAACACGAGAATGTCATGATGAAAGCGCCTCACTCACACAGCTACCCGTTGCTCAGTGCCTTACTGTTTTTCTTTTTCGTGACCTGGTCGTCATCCGGCTCCTTGCTCTCTATCTGGCTTCACCAGGAGGTTGGGCTGAAGGCAGGCGATACCGGTATTATCTATGCCGTACTGTCGGTTTCCGCGCTGTTTGCGCAAGTTTGCTATGGATTTATCCAGGACAAGCTGGGGCTGCGCAAACATCTGCTCTGGTATATCACCGCGCTGCTGATCCTCTCTGGTCCGGCGTATCTGCTGTTCGGCCACCTGCTGAAAATCAACGTCCTGTTGGGCAGCATCTTTGGCGGGATCTATATCGGTTTGACCTTTAACGGCGGCATCGGCGTGCTGGAATCTTACACCGAGAGGGTGGCGCGTCAGAGCCAGTTTGAATTCGGCAGGGCGCGGATGTGGGGCTCGCTGGGCTGGGCGGTGGCCACCTTCTTCGCCGGCCTGCTGTTTAACATCAATCCGCAGCTAAACTTCCTCGTCGCCAGCTGTTCCGGGCTGGTGTTCTTTATCCTGTTGGCGCGGCTGCGGGTCTCCTCGGCGCCGCATGCGATGCAGGAGGCGGTATCGGGCGGTAAGGTGACCCTCGAAGATGCGCTGCGCCTGCTGACGCTGCCGCGCTTTTGGGCACTGGTCTTCTTCGTCATCGGCACCTGCATTTACGGCGTCTATGACCAGCAGTTCCCGGTCTATTTCTCATCGCAGTTCGCGACCCTGCAGGAAGGCAATGAGATGTATGGCTACCTCAACTCCTTCCAGGTGTTCCTCGAGGCGGCCGGCATGTTCTGCGCGCCGTGGCTGGTGAACCGCATCGGCGCCAAAAACGGTCTGATTTTCGCCGGCATGGTGATGGCGATGCGCATGGTGGCCTCCGGTCTGGTGGAGGGGCCGCTGCTGATCTCCATCACCAAACTGCTGCACGCGGTGGAGTTGCCGATACTGCTGGTGGCTATCTTTAAGTACAACAGCCTCAACTTCGATAAACGTCTCTCCTCCACCCTCTATCTGGTGGGCTTCGCCTGCACCAGCTCGATTATCGCCAGCGTATTGTCGCCGCTGGCGGGCTACAGCTATGAAAAATATGGCTTCGCCCAGTCCTACCTGATCATGGGCATGCTGGTGTTCTGCACCACCTTTATTTCCATCTTCTTGTTGCGCTCCGGCAAATCCTCCGCCGATCCGCTGGTGTCGCAACCTACCGCTATCTGAATCAAAAAGAGTGAAAATGATGACTTACACAATCTCCCGGGCTGAACAGGTACTCCAGACACAACGCCAGGCGCTGAATCTGCGCTGGTATCCGCACTATCACCTGGCGGCCCGCGCCGGGTGGATCAACGACCCAAACGGTCTGGTGTGGTTCGACGGCTGGTACCATGCCTTTTATCAACATCACCCGTACTCCACCCAGTGGGGGCCGATGCACTGGGGGCACGCGCGCAGTAAGGATCTGGTGCACTGGGAGCATTTGCCGGTAGCCCTGGCGCCGGAGGGCCCGGAGGATAAAGACGGCTGCTTCTCCGGCTCGGCGGTGGTCGATGGCGATACCCTGGCGCTGATTTACACCGGGCATAAGTTCCACGGCGATCCTGGCGACGAAGCCAATCTGTATCAGGTGCAGTGTCTGGCCACCAGCCGCGACGGGATCCACTTTGAGCGCCAGGGGATGGTGGTCGACACCCCGCCGGGTATGCACCACTTCCGTGACCCGAAGGTCTGGCGTGAGGGAGACAGCTGGTACATGATCGTCGGCGCGCGCGAAGGCGATACCGGCCAGGTGCGGCTGTACCGTTCAGCCGATCTGCGCCAGTGGCAGGACGCGGGGGTGCTGGATGAAGCGGAAAGCACCATGGGCTATATGTGGGAGTGCCCGGACTTCTTCACCCTCAACGGCAAACGCGTTCTGATGTTTTCCCCACAGGGGATGCAGGCCGCGGGGTTCAGCAACCGTAATCTGTTCCAGAGCGGCTATCTGATCGGCGAGTGGCAGCCAGGCCAGCGTTTTATTCGCCATGGCGAATTCCGGGAGATGGATAACGGCCACGATTTCTATGCCCCGCAAAGCTTCGCCACCCCCGATGGCCGGCGGATCGTGATTGGCTGGCTGGATATGTGGGAATCGCCGCTGCCGGAGCAGCAGGACGGCTGGGCGGGCATGCTCTCCCTGCCGCGCGAGCTGAGCCTGAGTGCGGATGACCGCCTGCAGATGCGCCCGGCGAAAGAAGTGGAGAGCCTGCGCGGCGCCTGGTTCCCGTGGCCGGTCAGCACCCTGAACAACCAGCAGACGACGATGGTCGACAACTGCGAGGCGATGGAGGTGAATCTGCGCTGGGACTGCGCCCGCAGCAGCGCCGAGCAGTATGGTCTGCGCTTTGGCGATGGCCTGCGCATCTACGTGGATGCCCAACAGCAGCGTCTGGTGCTGGAGCGGCATTATCCGCAGTATGGCCTGTGCGGGACGCGCAGCGTGCCGTTGACCGCCGGGGCGGATCTCAACCTGCGAATATTTTTCGATAGCTCTTCGGTGGAGGTTTTTGTCAATGACGGCGAAGCCTGCCTGAGCAGCCGTATCTATCCGCAGGCTCCCCACCGTGAATTAGCGTTATTTGCCTGGAGCGGCTCGGCGGCATTAACCGAAGCCGGCGCCTGGCAGCTCGAATAATAATAAGGCTGTTGTCGTTAATAACCCGTCTTTGACGATGGGCGGGTTATTATTGCCTGCATCGTCGTGCGTTACCCATTAATAAAAAATTCAGTTCATTCCATAATAAAAGGGTTTACCGATGAATAAAATCTGGGTCGGGTGTTTTCTGACGTCTCTGTATCTGCCATCCGTTATGGCGCAGGCGCCGTTATCGCTGGAGGAGCGACTGGCGCAAATGGAGCAGCGGCTAAAGGCGACGGAGGCGCGCGCCGCCAGCGCAGAGGCGGAAATTAAGACGCTGAAAGGCCAGCAGCAGGCCGCGACGGTCGCCCGCGCGGAGCCTGCTTCGCCGCGTTTGCAGCTAAATGACAATGGCGAATTAAAATTTTATGGCGACGTCGAATTTAACCTCGATGGCGCCAGTCGCACCGGCAGTCTGACGTCGGTCAAAACCAGCGCGAATAAAAGCTGGGCGCCCGGCGATAAAGAGCGCTGGGATATTAACGGTCGTATTCTGCTGGGTTTCGATGGCAGACGGAATGGCGCCGACGGGCAATATGCCGGATTCAGCGTGCAGCCTCTGGCGGATATGGATGGCAAAATGAATCTTGATGATGCGGTATTTTTCTTCGGCCAGCAGGATGACTGGAAAATAAAAATAGGCCGCTTTGAAGCCTGGGATATGTTCCCGCTGAATCAGGATACCTTTATTGAATATTCAGGTAATACCGCCAACGATCTCTATTCCGATGGCTATGGCTATATTTACATGATGAAAGAGGGGCGCGGGCGCAGCAGCAGCGGCGGTAACCTTCTGTTTAGCAAAACGGTGGATAACTGGTATTTCGAAGTTAACACCCTGGTGGAGGACGGCAGTTCGCTGTTTGTCGATCAGAACTATCATGGTAACGCGCTGGAAAACCGCAAAAATGTGGTGTACGTGCGGCCGGTGGCGGCGTGGCAGTCCGGCGCCTGGTCGGCGGCCGCGGCGATAGAGAGCAATCTCGTCAACAATGCTTACGGCTATCAGAGCCAGAGCGGACGCTGGGTCGACCAGTCAAACCGCACCGGCTACGGGCTGACCATGAGCTGGAACACCCTGAAAAGCGATCCGCAGGATGGGGCGGTGGTTAATCTGAGTACCGCCCTGCTGGACGCGGCGGACGAAACCGACTTCAGCGCCGGGATCAACGCCCTTTGGCATCGCGTGGAGCTGGGCTATATCTATGCGCACAATAAAATCGACCAGTTCAATATGGCCGGGGTGACCAGCGAATGCGATGGCGATTGCGCTATCCTGGCGCCGGGGCGCTATGACATCCATACCCTGCACACCTCCTGGCAGTTGCCGAATATCATGGCGATGCCGAACTTCAATATTTACCTTGGCGCCTATGCCTCGTGGCTCGATTCCACGGCAGCGAAGAGCGGGAATCCCGATGACCGCTACGGCGCCCGGGTGCGCTTCAAATATTTCTTCTGACAGGATACTCAGGCAGGCTCTCCCGCGGCGGACGCCACGGGAGAGTTCAGGCGGGCAGGTTAGCGCATCGCGCGGCGCAGAATGCGGTCGGTCTGGCGCTGGAAGTCCTCGGCCGCTTCTTCCACCGACTTTTTACCGTAGTCGATGTACTGCAGGGTGGTGCCGAACTGGGCGACGATCTGCGGATCGTCGAAGTACGGGGAGACCGGCAGAGCGGTGGGCAGGGATTGCGCCAGCTTCAGGCCGGACACCGCCGGATCGTCGGCTTTGATTACCCCATCCTCGGTCAGGTAGGTGACCGCCGCTTTACTCAGCGGCACGCCGCGCTCCAGTCCAAGAATATCCACCCCTTCTTTGCTGTTCAGCAGGAAGTTAATCACTTTCGCCGCCGCCTGCGGGTTTTTCGTCGATTTGCCAATCGATAACATTTGCGCGGGCTTGAAGAACAGTCCGGCATCGGTGGCGCCCGGCAGCATCGGGTATTCCCCCAGCACCAGCTTCGCCGGCGGCTTCAGGTTATCGGAATATTTGTTGATGGTGGAGTTCCACATGTAGGTCCCGCCCCATTCGCCCTGGATCCACGGCTTCATTTCGTACATGTTGCTCTTGCCGAAGGAGGCATAGTAGCGGGTGTCCGGCATCACATGGCTGTCGATAAGCTTCTTATACATACCGAAGAAATCCGCCCACTGCGCTTTGCTGTAGGAGAATTTTCGCCCTTTCTCATCGATGGCCGGCTGATTGTATTTTTGCACCATATAAGAGTTGAGCAGGGCCAGCACGTCCTGGTGTTCGAGCACCACCGGGTAGTACTGTTTCCCGAGCTTGCTTTCGAAAGTTTTTCCCGCCGCCATGAGTTCATCCCAGGTTTTCGGGAAGGGGATGCCCGCCTTTTTCCATGCTTCGTCGTTAAAGTAGAAGACGCGGGCGGTGACGGAAATTGGAATACCGTTAAGCTTGCCGTTGACCGTGGTGGACTGCAGTTCTTTGGCGTCGAACTGGCTGAGGTCGATCTCGTCTTTCAGGGTATTCAGATCGTAAAAGCCATCGCCATTTTTCGAAAAGATCGGCAGCCAGTTCCAGTTGGTCTGCATCACGTCAGGCTCGGTACCGCCGGCAATCTGGGTGGTCAGGCGTGAAAGATGGCCGTCCCAGCCGGTGTATTCTGCTTTGACGTTGATGTCTGGGTTTTGTTTGTGGAATTCCTCCAGCGCCTTGAGGGTGACCTGATGGCGGCCGTTGCCCCCCCACCAGGACATACGCATGTCGACATCCTGCGCTAGCGAAGAGAAGGCGCTAAGGCCCAGGGTGGCGGAGAGGGTGGCGCTTATCAGCACGTTTTTCATTGTTATGCTCCAGGGTTCACAGAGAGAGGTTCTGTTCGGTTTTGGCGTCAAAGATGTGACACTTGTTGAGATCAAAGGTGAAATAGACTTTGCGATTCAGTCCCCTGGCAATCATCGGCTTCGCATCGTCCGACGGCACGCGGGCGGTCAGCTCATAATCAGCAACCCTGAGATAAACAAAGAATTCATGTCCCATGTTTTCTACGCGTACCATTTCACCCGCGCAGGAACCTTCGGCAAACGGTTCATCGGAGAGAGAGACAAACTCCGGGCGCACGCCAAAGAACACCTGCTGATTCTTATGGGTTTCAACTTTGCTTTGCAGCCGATCGTTGAGCGGCAGCCGCTGATCGCCCAGCGTCAAATGCAGGCGACCACCGTGCTCAACCAGCTGGCTGGGACGAATATTCATCTCCGGCGCGCCGATAAACCCGGCGACAAACATATTTTTCGGCTGGTGGTAGAGATTGTCCGGGGTATCAACCTGCATAATGTGGCCGAGCTTCATCACGCAGATGCGGTCGCCCATGGTCATCGCTTCCGTCTGATCGTGGGTGACGTAGACGGTGGTCGCCGGTTTGCCAGATTTTTTCAACTGCTTATGCAGATCGGAAATGCGGATCCGCATCGAGGCGCGCAGCTTGGCGTCAAGGTTGGAGAGCGGTTCGTCGAACAGGAAGACGTCCGGTTTTTTGACGATCGCCCGGCCCACCGCCACGCGCTGCGCCTGGCCGCCGGAGAGCTGGCGCGGCAGGCGATCGAGCAGTTCTTCCAGTTCGAGAATTTTCGCCGCTTCTTCCACCTGTCTGTCGATTTGCGCCTTCGGCAGCTTGCTCAGCTTGAGGCCGAAGGCGAGGTTTTCGCGCACCGTCATATGCGGATAGAGGGCGTAGTTCTGGAACACCATCGCGATGCCACGGGATTTAGGCGCCAGGTTGTTGACGATTTTGTCCCCAATCCGCACCTCGCCGCCGCTGATGGTCTCCAGGCCCGCCAGCATGCGCAGGGTGGTCGATTTGGCGCAGCCGGAGGGGCCGACGATCACCATAAATTCGCCATCGGCAATCTTCAGGTCGATACCATGCACCGCTTTAAACCCGTTGGAGTAGACTTTTTCCAGTTTGTTGAAAATCACTTCAGCCATGATATTTCCCTCTTAACCTTTGATTCCGCTGCTGGTCACGCCCTGCACGAAGTAGCGTTGAGCCAGGAAGAAGACAATGATGGACGGCAGAATGGAGATGCTCGCCATTGCCAGAATTTCGTTCCACGGCGCGCCTTCCGTGACGTCGATAGACATTTTTAGCGCCAGCGCGATGGGATACTTATCGACGCTGTAGACGTAGATCAGCGGACCGATAAAGTCGTTCATCGACCACATAAACTGGAACAGCGCCACCGAGATAATGGCCGGCTTGAGGATCGGCACCACCACATACCACAGCACCTGGATGGAGTTGCAGCCGTCGATCTGCGCCGCCTCTTCCATATCGCGCGGCACGCCGCGCAGAAACTGGATCAGCATGAAGACGAAGAATCCCTGGGTGGCGAAGGCCAGCGGCAAGTACAGCGGCAGATAGCTGTTCAGCATCCCCATTTCGCGGAACATCAGGTACTGCGGGATCAGCAGGACGGTGCTCGGCAGCAACATGGTGGTGATAAGCGTTGCGAACCAGAACTTCTTCCACGGGATCTCAAAGCGTGCGAAGCCGTACGCCACGATGGTGGAGGAAATGATCGTTAACACCACTTTCGGGATCACATACTTAAAGGTGTTCAGCATATAGTGGCCGAAATGGTATTCGGTGCCGGTCTTCCAGCCGTTGATAAACCCGTCCCAGGTGGCGTGGGCAGGCCACAGCCCGAGGGTGGTGAAGATCTCATGGTTCGGCTTGAACGAGGCGGAGAACATCCACGCCAGCGGGTAGAGCATCAGCAGGCCGACGAATATCAGCACGACGTAGCGCACCACCCGGCTCACCTTTTCCCGGCGCAGCGTACGGGCGACCTCACGATCGGCGTCGCTCATCACCGGCGCCATCTGTTGAATATCAGCCATTTTTGCCTCCCTTATCGGCGGAGTAGAAGACCCAGTATTTCGATGACTTAAAGGCGATCGACGCAAAGACCGCCACGACGAGGAACAGCACCCACGCCAGCGCGGCGCCATAGCCCATGTCGAAGTACTTAAAGGCGGTATCGTAGATATAGAGCGAGAACAGGTAGGTGTAATAGGTCGGACCGCCGCCGGTTATCACGTACGGGCCGGTAAACTCCTGGAACGCCTGGGTGGTCTGCATAATAAAGTTGAAGAAAATCACCGGGGTGATCAGCGGCACGGTGACCTTCATGAACATCTGCCACTTTGAGGCGCCGTCAATCATTGCCGCCTCATACTGCGACTGCGGAACGTTCTGCAGCGCGGCGAGGAAGATGACCATCGCGGAGCCAAACTGCCAGACGCGCAGCAGGGTGACCGACATCAGCGCCAGGGAGGGTTCCCCCAGCCAGTTGATGGCATCGATGCCAAAGACGGCGAGAAAACTGTTCAGCAGGCCGTCAATGGCGAACAGGGCGCGCCACAGCACGGCAATCGCCACCGAGCTGCCGAGGATCGACGGAATGTAGTAGGCGGTGCGGAAAAAGCCGATGCCGCGCAGTTTGAAATTGAGCACAAAAGCAATGCCGAGGGCGAAAGCCAGTTTTAAGGGGATGGTTAAAAAGACGTAGGCAAAGGTCACCCCCATCGATTTCCAGAACAGGCTATCCTCGGTCAACATATAGCGATAGTTTTCGATGCCGTTAAATACCGGCGGGCTCATCAAGTCGTACTCGGTAAAACTGAGAAAGAAAGATGAAACAAAGGGAAAAGCGGTAAAGACGATCAGCCCGATGATATAGGGCGATATCCATGCCAATCCCAGCAGCTTGTTTTCATTCATACATACCTACCTGGCTTACGAGTTGTAATACGGATCCGGTGACGCCGCGCTGTCGGCCTTTTACGCCTGACAACGCAAAAATGTCTGAACGCTTCCTCTGCTTAACATGTCCTTGTTAATTAATGGGTTATTCTTTAACTGGTCTAGCAGGTAAGGGCTGTCAGCCCTTTTTTTATGCTGAACTGTTTTTTATAAAACACCGTTTTAATTTCATTTTATTGCGATTTGTTTCTGCGTCATGCAGATCAGGATGGAAATGTGATCAAAGTCGAAACGATGTTTCAAAAAGGTGAGGTGGTAAGCATTTTGGCCGTAAAGGGCGCCTGAAAGGAATGAAAAATTAGGCTTAACTGAGCGGGAAATATAATTACCAGGATAATGATTGTGGCCGCATCTTTTTATTGAAGGGCGCCGGGCAGTAACCGGGGACGGCGAACGCCCCCGTTATGGATTAGCCTTCAAGAAAATCTTCGCGAATGGGAGTAAAGGTATCGAGCAGCGTGCCGGGCTGCAGGCAGACGCAGCCGTGCATAATCCCCGGCCGCTTATACAACGTATCGCCGGCGCTGACGACGCGCGTCTCCTCGCCGATGGTGAACTCGAACTCGCCGGAAAGCACATAGGTGAGCTGTTCGTGAGGATGGTTATGCATCGGGCCGACGGCGCCGGCGGCAAAATTCACCTCCACGGCCATCATTTTGCCGTCGTGGGCCAGAATGCGGCGGGTTACGCCATTGCCGAGGTCTTCAAGGGTGGTGTCTTTATGAAAAATAAACATCGGGCGATCCTGTTGTTAAAGTGAAACATTGTTTCATTTAACTTATCCCACTCTTCATGCAAAAGAAATACGCGGCCAGAGAAGTGGAAAGTTGATCACAAGTTTGCTTCACTGGCAGAAACGACATAAGGAGCAGAAGATGAAAACCATTGGCCTGTTAGGCGGCATGAGCTGGGAGTCCACGATCCCCTATTATCGGTTGATCAATGAGGGCGTTAAGGCGCGACTGGGCGGCCTGCACTCTGCCAGCCTGGTGCTGCACAGCGTCGATTTTCACGACATCGAAGCCTGCCAGTCCGCCGGCGACTGGGATCGCGCCGGGGAGATCCTTGCTGAGGCCGCGGTCGGGCTGCAGCAGGCGGGGGCCGAAGGCATTGTCCTGTGCACCAACACCATGCATAAAGTCGCAGATGCCATCGCCGCCCGCTGCCAGGTTCCCTTCCTGCATATTGCCGATGCCACCGGACGGGCGATTGCCGCCAAAGGTCAGCGCCGGGTCGCGCTGCTGGGCACCCGCTATACCATGGAGCAGACCTTTTACCGCGGTCGTCTGCAGGAGCAGTTTGCCATCGAGACGCTGATCCCTGAGGCTGACGATCGGGCGCAGATCAATCAGATCATCTTCGACGAACTTTGTCTCGGCACTTTCAGCGAGGCGTCGCGGGATTATTATCTGCAGACGATCGCCGCCCTGGCGGAGCAGGGGGCGGAAGGGGTTATTTTCGGCTGTACGGAGATTGGCCTGCTGGTGCCTGCCGAGCTCAGCCCGCTGCCGGTCTTTGACACCGCGGCGATCCACGCGGAAGACGCGGTCAACTTTATGCTCTCTGCAGGACCGACGCCAGCGGCGTGAGGATCTGCGGCAGACTCTGCTGCAGGTGGGCAACAAAGGCGTCGACCAGCGCCGAGCGCGGGCGGTGGAGAGGGCGGATCAGGCTGACGGTAAACGGCACCTCGACGCTGAAGCGGCGCACCACCACGCCGCTATCGGCATAGTCCAGGGCGGTTAACGGATTCACCACCGAGATCCCGGCGCCGGCGCGCACCATGGCGCAGATCGAGGCCGCGCTGTGGGTTTCGACCACCATCCGCCGTTTAACCTGATGCTCAAGGAACAGGGCGTCGAGCAGCTGGCGATAGCTGTCGGTGCGCGACAGGCTGATGTAGTTTTCGCCCTGAAAATCGGCGGGGGTCAGCGTCGCCTGCGCCGCCAGCGGATGGCCGGCGGGCAGCACGCAGACTTCATTCAGCGTCAGCAGCGGGGTGCGTTCGGTGCCCGCGGGGGTATGCAGGGTCTCCGTCAGGCCAAGGTCATGGCGCTGGGCGGAGAGCCACTCCTCCAGCAGCGGCGACTCCTGGGGGACGATCTGCAGGCTGACCTCCGGATAGCGAGAGAGAAACGGCGGCAACAGCAGCGGCAGAAAGGACTGGGAAAACACCGGCAGACAGGCGATCGACAGCTCGCCCTGGCGGAACTCGCGCAGGCTCTCGGCGGCGCTGACGATACGGTCCAGGCCATACCAGGAGCGCTGAACCTCCTCAAACAAACGCAGGCCCTGCACCGTCGGCTGCAGGCGACCGCGGGTCCGCTCAAACAGCTGCAGGCCGAGCACCTTCTCAAAGCGCGCCAGCTCGCGACTGACGGTGGGTTGCGAGGTGTGCAGCATTCGCGCCGCTTCGGTCAGGTTGCCGGTGGTCATCACCGCGTGAAAGATTTCGATATGACGCAAATTGACGGCTGGCATGCGGTCTCCGTGAGGCTCGGCTGGAACCATATCATTTTTGCATAGAGTCGCGATAAAACGATATTTTTTATTCGTCTGTCACTGTGGCGTAATCAGAAAAAACAGCGACCAACACACGCACTGCACCGGAGTTCTTATGCCACACTCGCTTTACGCCACCGATACTGACCTGACCGCGGACAACCTGCTGCGCCTGCCGGCGGAATTTGGCTGCCCGGTCTGGGTCTATGATGCGCAGATTATTCGCCGCCAGATAGCCCAGCTCAGCCAGTTCGACGTTGTGCGTTTTGCGCAAAAAGCCTGCTCAAACATTCATATTCTGCGTCTGATGCGTGAGCAGGGGGTGAAGGTGGACTCGGTGTCGCTGGGGGAGATCGAGCGGGCGCTGGCGGCAGGCTACGATCCGCAGCAGAATCCCGAGGATATCGTCTTCACCGCCGATCTGATCGACGACGCCACCCTCGATCGGGTGAAGGCGTTACAGATCCCGGTGAACGCCGGCTCGATCGACATGCTGAGCCAGCTGGGCGAGGTGTCGCCGGGCCATCGCGTCTGGCTGCGCGTCAACCCGGGATTTGGTCACGGCCACAGCCAGAAAACCAATACCGGCGGTGAGAACAGCAAGCATGGCATCTGGTACAGCCACCTGCCGGCGGCGCTGGAAGTGATGCGTCGCTATCAGCTGCAGCTGGTCGGGATCCATATGCATATCGGCTCTGGCGTTGACTATGGTCACCTGGAGCAGGTGTGCGGCGCGATGGTGCGCCAGGTCGTCGACTTTGGCCAGGATCTGCAGGCCATCTCCGCCGGCGGCGGTCTGTCGATTCCTTACCGCGAAGGTGAAGAGGCCATCGACACCGCCCACTATTATGGCTTGTGGAACCGCGCCCGGGAGCAGATCGCGGCCCATCTGGGGCACCCGGTGAAACTGGAGATTGAGCCAGGACGCTTCCTGGTGGCCGAGTCCGGCGTGCTGGTGTCGCAGGTGCGCAGCGTGAAAGAGATGGGCAGCCGTCACTTCGTGCTGATTGACGCCGGCTTTAACGACCTGATGCGCCCGGCAATGTACGGTAGCTATCACCATATCACCGCTCTGGCGGGGGATGGCCGGGATCTCAACGCCGCGCCGCAGGTCGAAACCGTGGTGGCCGGGCCGCTGTGCGAATCCGGGGATGTCTTTACCCAGCAGGAGGGGGGCAAAGTCGAGACCCGCCTGCTGCCGGCGGTAGCGCCTGGGGATTATCTGGTGCTCCATGACACCGGCGCCTACGGGGCTTCGATGTCATCCAACTATAACAGCCGTCCGCTGCTGCCGGAGGTGCTGTTTGATGGCGGCAAGGCGCGGCTGATCCGCCGTCGCCAGACCATCCAGGAGCTGCTGGCCTTAGAGCTTATTTAAAAAAAGGTCCCGTCGTCACCGACTCGCGAAGCACCAGCGTGCCGGTAAACGGCGGGATCGTTTCTATCGGCTGCTGATTGGCAAGCTTGATCGCCTGGTCGATAGCCGTAGTGATCATGTTGTCGATCGGCAGATAAACCGTCGACAGCCCCGGCTCCAGCCATTTCGCGCTTGGCGCATCGTCGAAGCCAAACAGCGACACATCCTGTGGAATACGCAGCCCCGCCTGATGCAGCGCCTTTGACGCCCCCAGCGCCATATCATCGTTACAGGAAAACAGCGCGCTGAAGCGGGCTTTCTCGTCCAGCAGTTCCCGGCACAGTTCGTAGCCGCGGGTCATCGTCGAGTCCCCATACTTCACCCGGCTCGGATCCCACTCAATACCATGTTTTATCAGCGCGTTGCGGTAGCCCTGCAGGCGAGCCTGGCCGGTAGGGGTATGCATCGGGACGGTGATGCAGGCGATATCGCGGTGGCCCTGGGTAATCAGATACTCCACGGCCTGGAAGGCGGCTTCCTGCTGTTCGAAGAACACGCAGCGTTCGCGGGCCTGCGCCACATCGCGGTTAATCACTACCAGCGGCATGGCGATCGAGTTAATCAGCGACATGATCGCCTTCTCGCTCATGTGCCGGGTATAGAGGATGATCGCATCGCACTGCCGGTCGGCGAGCATCTGCACCGCTTCCTCTTCGCGCTCCGGCGTATCATGGCCGTCGGTGACGATAAGCTGCTTTCCCCAGGCTTCGGTCTGGCGTGACGCCTGCTGCAGCAGACGGCCAAAGTAGAAGCCGTCAAAGGTGGAGACGACCAGCCCGATACTATTGCTGGTCTGATTGGCCAGCGAGCGGGCAAGGAAATTGGGCCGGTAGCCCAGCTCTTCCATCGCTTTAAAGACCTGTTGGCGGGTGCTCTCTTTCACCTGACCTGTGCCGTTCAACACGCGGGAAACCGTCGCTTTCGAGACGCCTGCGCGAATTGAGACATCCAGCATTGTAGCCATTCATCGATTCCTGATTTCACGTGGTAAAGCGCAGTTTATCACAGACCGAAAAGGGACATATCGACGGGGCGGGGCGGAAAAACCATCGCGATCACGCTTTTGGCAGGAACTGACGAGCCGACAGACTTTGGTATGCCAATGTCGATTTTATCGGATATTTGGGATACCACTGTGCGCGTTGCGAGCGCTGTCACAGAACTATTTTTGCCTGGCGACTATGTTTTGGTATGCCAAAAGTCTCTGGCTGTTCACCTGGCCGCAATAAGCCCTTTACACTGAGGTACTCTTTTATGGCATTACAGGACAAACTGATCGACGCGCTGGGGCGTTTCGCGACGACATTCAACAGCTATCGCTACATTATGGCGATCAAATCGGCGTTTATTACCCTGATGCCGGTGATCATCGTCGGGGCCTTTTCGGTGCTGATCTCCAATATGGTGCTGGATCCGAAGAATGGGCTCGCCAGCTTTTCCTCGCTCTCCTTTCTTGCGGCGCTGAAGCCGATCACCAGCGCGCTTAACTACGCTACGCTCAACTTCCTCAATATCGGCGCCGTGTTTCTGATCGGTATTGAGCTGGGGCGGATCAACGGCATCAAAAGCCTGTTTCCCGGCCTGTTGGCGGTGATCTGCTTTATCTGCGTCACGCCGACCACGGTGGAGATGATGGTCGATGGCCAGATGCACGTGGTGAAAGATGTCCTGCTGCGCCAGTTTTCCGATACCCGCAGTCTGTTCCTTGGGATGTTCATCGCCATTCTGTCAGTGGAGATTTACTGCTGGCTGGAGGGGCGCAAGGGACTGAAGATCAAAATGCCGGATACCGTGCCGCCGAACGTCTCTGCCTCTTTTTCCGCGCTGATCCCGGCGATCATCACCACCACCGCGATCGCCACCTTTGGTTTTCTCTTTCACCAGCTGACGGGAATGTATCTCTACGATGCGGTCTACCAGGTGGTGCAGCAGCCGCTGGAGCGGGTGGTGCAGAGCCTGCCGGGGATCCTGCTGCTGATGTTCGTCGCCCAGCTGTTCTGGGTGATCGGCATTCACGGCAACCAGATGATCAAGCCGATCCGCGAGCCGCTGCTGCTGGGAGCGATCACTGTCAATATGAGCGCTTTTGAGCAGGGGAAAGAGGTACCGAACATCATCACGATGCCCTTCTGGGATGTCTACATGAGCATCGGCGGCTCGGGGCTGACCATCGGCCTGCTGATTGCGGTGATGATCGCCACCAGGCGCAAAGAGATGAAAGAGATCGCCAAGCTGTCGATAGGCCCGGGGCTGTTCAATATTAACGAGCCGGTGATCTTCGGGATGCCGATCATGCTTAACCCGATCCTCGCCATCCCGTTTATCATCACCCCGCTGGTGACCGGCAGCATCGGCTATTTCGCCACCCTGACCGGCTTCGCCGGCAAGGCGGTGGTGATGGTCCCCTGGACCACGCCGCCGCTGATCAACGCCTGGCTCTCCACCGCCGGCTCGATGGGGGCGGTGGTGACCCAGCTTATCTGCATCGTCGTCGCGGTGCTTATCTATCTGCCTTTCGTCAAAATCGCCTCCCGCCGTGCCGATGCCGCGCAGCGTCAGGTAGACAATCAACAAACCGCCAACCCTGTCTGAGGAGCCTATGACTACCGTACGGATGACCATTCCCGATGATTTTATCCTTGGCGCGGCGGCTTCCGCCTGGCAGACCGAAGGCTGGAGCGGGAAAAAACCAGGGCAGGACTCCTGGCCCGATCTCTGGTACAAAAACGATCGCCACGTCTGGCATAACGGCTATGGCCCGGCGGTGGCCACCGATTTTATCAACCGCTTTCAGGAAGATGTGCAGCTGATGAAGCTGGCCGGGCTGACCCACTACCGCACCTCAATCAACTGGTCGCGCTTTCTGACCGACTATGAAAACGTCACGGTGGATGAGGAGTATGCGGCCTATTACGACCAGCTGTTCGATGCGCTACTGGCCAACGGCATCACGCCGATGATCTGCCTTGAGCATTATGAATTGCCCGGCTATCTGCTGGAAAAGTATGGCGGCTGGGGGTCGAAAACGGTGGTTGAGCTGTTTGTGCGCTACGCGGAGAAGGTGTTTGCCCGCTACCACCCGAAGGTGACGCGCTGGTTTACCTTTAATGAGCCAATTGTGGTGCAGACCCGGGTCTATCTGGATGCTCTGCGCTGGCCCTATGAGCAGAACACCAGCACCTGGATGCAGTGGAACTATCATAAGGTGCTGGCGACCGCCAGCGTCGTGAAGCGGTTTCGCGAGCTCGGCTATCCCGGGACCGTCGGCTGCATCCTCAATCCGGAGGTGACCTACCCACGCTCACGCGCCCCCCATGACCTGCGCGCGGCGAAGATCTACGATCTATTCTACAACCGCATGTTCCTCGACCCGCTGGTGCACGGCGTCTGGCCGCCGGAGCTTCTCGCGCTGCTCGAGCAGCATCAGGTGACGTGGGAGACCAGCGAGGAGGATCTGGCGGTTATCCGCGAGCACACCGTCGATGAGCTGGGGATTAATCTTTACTACCCGCACCGGGTCAAAGCCCCGTCGCGGGCCTGGCATCCGCATACCCCGTTCCATCCGGCCTGGTATTATGAGCCGTTTGAGCTGCCCGGCCGGCGGATGAACGCCTCCCGCGGCTGGGAAATCTACCCGCAAATCATCTTTGATATGGCGATGCGGATAAAAAATGACTATCGCAACATCCCGTGGTTCGTGGCGGAGAGCGGGATGGGGGTGGAAAACGAAGGCCAGTTCCGTAACCGCGAAGGCGTCATCGATGACAGCTACCGCATTCGTTTTATCAGCGAACATCTGTGGCACACCCTGCGCGCCCGCGAGGCAGGGGCCAACTGCCAGGGCTATATGCTGTGGGCGTTTACCGACAACGTATCGCCGATGAACGCCTTTAAAAACCGCTACGGGCTTATCGAAATCGATCTGCAAAACCATCGCGCCCGGCGACCCAAAGCCTCGGCGCACTGGTTTCGTCAACTGGGCGAACGGCGTGAACTGGTGCTGGATATCGATGATGAATACCGCTAGCCGGGGGCAATATTTGCTAAGATAGCGGCGTATTTGACTCGCAGGCATGTAACGCACAGGTGATTTTGTGGAAAAAGCGATAGTTCCGCCGGAAAAGAAGCCCTATCAGGAGATTGGTGATGACCTGCGCGCCCAGATCGCGCAGGGGCGCTACCCGGTCGGGTCGCGTTTGCCGCCGGAACGCCATATTGCCGAAACCTATGGCGTCAGCCGGACCATCGTGCGCGAAGCGCTGCTGATGCTGGAGCTGCAGGGGACGGTGGATATTCGTCAGGGATCCGGGGTGTATGTCATGCGCATTCCCCACGAGAACGACAGCGAAGAGGAGCAGCTGCTCAGCAGCGACGTCGGCCCGTTTGAAATTCTCCAGGCGCGCCAGCTGCTGGAGAGCAACATCGCCGCCTTTGCCGCGAAAATGGCCACCCGCGCCGATATCGACAATCTGAAGCGGATTATTGAACAGGAGCAGCGGGCAATCGCTCTCAACGACACCGCGCAGGATAACGCTCGTCTGTTCCATCTGGTGCTCGCCGGGGCGACGCAGAACCAGATGCTGTTGGCGACGGTAGAGCGGATCTGGCTGCAGATGGACAGCAGCCCGCTGTGGCAGCAGTTCAATGTGCATATTGCCAGCCGCGCCTGGCGGCTGAAATGGCTCGGCGACCGGCAGACCCTGCTCGCCGCGCTGCGGCGTCGCGATGTGATGGGCGCCTGGCAGGCGATGTGGCAGCATCTGGAAAACGTCAAAAACAGTCTGCTGGAGCTGTCCGATGAAGACGCCCCCGACTTTGACGGCTATCTGTTCGACTCGGTGCCGATTTTTCAGGGGAAGCTGGTATGACGATCCTGCCGCTGTACGCTGCGCCGCAGTACGCCCCGCAGGTGACCGACTGGTTGTGGCAGGCCTTTGGCGGCGAGACGCTGCCGCGGCAATTCTTCGCCAGCATCGTGCAGCATAGCCAGTCGGCGGAGGCGCTGCCGTTGACCTTTATTGCCGTGGAAGGCGAGCAGTTGCTCGGCACGATTGGCCTCTGGCGCTGCGATTTGATCAGCCGCCAGGATCTGTTTCCCTGGCTGGCGGCGCTGTACGTCGCGCCCGCCGCCCGCGGTCAGGGGCTGGCCGGAAAACTGCAGCGGCATGTGATCGATTATGCCCGCCGCGCGGGCTTTCGGGAGCTCTATCTCTACTCCGCCTGCCGGGATTTCTATGAACGCTTCGGCTGGCGCTACATCGGCGAGGGGCTGGATTACCCGGCCACCGCCGTGCACCTCTATCGCTATGACTTATCGCCTTCCTGCGGGGCGACCACCGAGTGACGACGGACCAGCGTCGGGCTGAACAGATGGGTGATCTCCGGCGCCGGCCGCTGCTCCGCCAGGGATAAAGCCAGCTCGGCCGCCTGGGTCGCCATCGTGACGATCGGATAGCGGACGGTAGTCAACCGCGGGCGGACATAGCGCGAAATCAGGACATCGTCGAAGCCAATCAGCGAAATCTCCCGCGGAACGTCGATGCCGTTGTCATTCAGCACCCCCATCGCGCCGGCGGCCATCGAGTCGTTATAGCAGGCGACGGCGCTAAAGTGGCGACCGCGGCCAAGCAGTTCGGTCATCGCCTGTTCGCCGCCGCTTTCATCCGGCTCGGCAAACGTGACCAGCCGGTCGTTGCACGGCAGGCCGCTCTCCTCCAGCGCCGCGTAGTACCCCTGCAGCCGATCTTCCGCATCGGAGATATCGTGGTTTGAGCACAGATAGCCGATACGCGTGTGTCCCTGCTGGATCAAATGGCGGGTCGCCAGCCAGGCGCCGTAGCGGTCGTCCAGCGCGACGCAGCGGGTTTCATATCCGGGCAGGATGCGGTTGATCAGCACCATACCCGGGATCTGTTTCATCAGCCCGGCGAGTTCCTCATCGGGGATCATTTTGGCGTGCACCACCAACGCCGCGCAGCGATGGCGGATCAGCTGCTCTATCGCCTGGCGCTCCTTCTGCACGTTGTGGTAGCCATTGCCAATCAGCAAAAAATTGCCGGTGCGGTAGGCCACCTGTTCGACGGCTTTGACCATCGCGCCGAAGAAGGGGTCGGAGACATCGCCCACCACCAGACCGACGGTTTCCGTTGACTGCTGGGCCAGCGCCCGGGCGTTCGCGTTGGGGTGATAGTTCAGGGTTTCCATCGCCGCGCCCACGGACTGACGCGAAGCTTCGCTGGCTTTGGGAGAGTTGTTGATGACGCGGGAGACGGTAGCGACGGAGACTCCTGCGAGTCGGGCTACATCCTTAATAGTCGCCATACCATGCCTTTTCTAGGGTAAGCGTTTACATACTGCTATGTTACGGGAAAGAGCGGCAGATTCAAGGCGCGGCGGCGAAGGAATGGCGCAAATGTGATTCAGCGCGGGCTTATCGGTGACCTGTTTACATTGACGCGATCGGTAATTGAAACCGGCGCAGGGAAATACAAACCTTTGCTTACACTTTGCGATGCGCTGTTGCGAATGTTCGCTGGTTTGTTCGCGGATCCGGTTGATATTCTGGCTATCCCAGAGGTATTGATAGGTGGAGTCAACGTCACGTTGACCACTTTACTTACACCAGCCTGCGCAGATGCGCAGGTTTTTTTTTGCCCGCTATCGGCGTTGTTACAGATAGCGAAAATCGTAATACCTCGTTGCACTTAGGCTCACTCCCTTGCGTTTTCCCGCTGGCCCGTTACGGCCAAAAAACGTGACAATCGAGATCCCAGAGGTATTGATAGGTGAGTTTCTCAGGTACGCTCTTCGTACTGAACGTCTTACACCGACCTGCGCGGATGCGCAGGTTTTTTTTATTCCGAAAATCCCCCCGCTGCACTGCTTTCCCATGCCTTCTCGTGTAACCTGCTTTGACTCATCAACCGGTCACATGGAGTTGTTATGCTTTTGGGATTTTTCAGACTGCTGTTCAAGGGGTTATACCGGGTCAGACTGACCGGCGACACGCAGGCTTTATACCAGCAAAAGGTCTTAATCACCCCGAACCACGTCTCTTTCCTCGACGGCATTCTGCTGGCGCTGTTTTTGCCGGTCCGACCGGTTTTTGCGGTCTATACCTCAATCAGCCAGCGCTGGTTTATGCGCGCGCTGACGCCGATTATCGATTTTGTGCCGCTGGACCCGACCAAGCCGATGTCGATCAAACATCTGGTGCGCCTGATTGAGCAGGGGCGGCCGGTGGTTATTTTCCCGGAAGGGCGAATTTCGGTCAGCGGCTCGCTGATGAAAATTTATGACGGCGCCGCCTTTGTCGCCGCCAAATCGCAGGCGACCATTGTGCCGCTGCGTATTGAAGGCGCCGAACTGACGCCCTTCAGCCGGCTGAAGGGGCTGGTGAAACGTCGCCTGTTCCCGCGTATTCAGCTGCATCTCCTGCCGCCCACCCATCTGCCGATGCCCGAGGCGCCGCGCCCCCGCGACCGGCGGAAGATCGCCGGGGAGATGCTGCATCAGATCATGATGGAAGCCCGGATGGCGGTGCGCCCGCGGGAAACCCTGTATGAGTCGCTGCTGGCGGCGCAGGACCGCTTCGGCGCGCGCAAACCCTGCGTGGAGGATATTAACTTCCAGCCGGATACCTATCGCAAGCTGCTGACCAAAACCCTGTTTGTCGCCCGCATTCTGGAAAAATACAGCCAGCCGGGCGAGAAGATCGGCCTGATGCTGCCTAACGCCGGCATCAGCGCGGCGGTGATTTTCGGCGCTATCGCCCGCGGGCGTATTCCGGCGATGATGAACTATACCGCCGGGGTGAAAGGGCTCAGCAGCGCGATAGCCGCCGCGGAGCTCACCACTATTTTCACCTCGCGCACCTTCCTCGATAAAGGCAAACTCTGGCACCTGCCGGAGCAGCTGACCCAGGTGCGCTGGGTATTCCTGGAAGATCTTAAAGGCGATATCACCCTCGCTGACAAACTGTGGATTTTTGCTCATTTGCTGGCGCCGCGTCTGGCGCAGGTTAAGCAGCAGCCGGAAGACGCGGCGATGATCCTCTTCACCTCCGGTTCCGAGGGCAATCCGAAAGGGGTGGTGCACAGCCATAAGAGTCTGCTGTCCAACGTCGAGCAGATCAAAACTATCGCCGACTTTACCGCCAATGACCGCTTTATGTCGGCGCTGCCGCTGTTCCACTCTTTTGGCCTCACCGTCGGCCTGCTGACGCCGCTGCTTACCGGGGCGGAAGTGTTTCTCTATCCCAGCCCGCTGCACTATCGCGTGGTGCCGGAGCTGGTCTACGATCGCAACTGTACGGTGCTGTTCGGCACTTCGACCTTCCTCGCCAACTATGCCCGTTTCGCCAATCCGTACGATTTCTACCGCCTGCGCTACGTGGTCGCCGGGGCGGAGAAGCTGCAGGAGAGCACCAAACAGCTGTGGCAGGATAAATTCGGCCTGCGCATTCTCGAAGGCTATGGCGTGACCGAGTGCGCGCCGGTGGTCTCGATTAACGTGCCGATGGCGGCGAAGGTCGGCACCGTGGGCCGCATCCTGCCGGGGATGGACGCCCGCCTGCTGGCGATGCCAGGCATTGATCAAGGGGGGCGGCTGCAGCTGAAAGGGCCGAACATCATGAAAGGCTACCTGCGGGTGGAAAACCCCGGCGTGCTGGAAGCGCCTGCGGCGGAAAACCAGCACGGCGAGATGGAAGCGGGCTGGTATGACACCGGGGATATCGTTACCTTCGACGAGCAGGGCTATGTCCGCATTCAGGGCCGCGCGAAGCGCTTCGCCAAAATCGCCGGCGAGATGATCTCCCTCGAGATGGTGGAGCAGGTGGCCCTCGGCGCGTCGCCGGACAAAATGCACGCCACGGCGATTAAACAGGACGCCAGCAAAGGCGAGGCGTTGGTGCTGTTTACCACCGATAATGAACTGACTCGTGAAGCCCTGCTGCGCTACGCTCGCCAGCACGGCGTACCGGAGCTGGCGGTGCCGCGAGATATACGCTGGCTGAAACAGCTACCGGTGCTCGGCAGCGGCAAGCCAGACTATGTCACCCTGAAAAATATGGTCGACGAGGCGGAAACAACCCATGAGTGAGTCAGTACATACTAACCCTTCGCTGTACTCGAAAGGGATGCTGGCGGTGATCTGCGCTCAGTTCCTGTCGGCCTTCGGCGACAATGCGCTTCTCTTCGCCACCCTGGCGTTGATGAAGCAGCTCTATTATCCGGAGTGGAGCCAGCCGGTCCTGCAGATGTTGTTTGTGGGCGCTTACATCCTCTTTGCCCCCTTTGTCGGTCAGTTCGCCGATAGCTTTGCCAAAGGCCGGGTGATGATGGTGGCCAACGGCCTGAAACTGCTCGGCGCCGGCTGCATCTGCTTCGGCGTCAATCCGTTTATCGGCTATACGCTGGTGGGGATTGGCGCCGCCGCCTATTCGCCGGCCAAGTATGGCATTCTCGGCGAACTCACCACCGGCGATAAGTTAGTGAAGGCTAACGGACTGATGGAGTCCTCGACCATCGCGGCGATCCTGCTGGGCTCCATGGCCGGCGGGATCCTCGCCGACTGGCACGTGCTGGCGGCGCTGATCGTCTGCGCGCTGGTCTACGGCGGGGCGGTAGTGGCTAACCTGTGGATACCCAGGCTGCCGGCAGCGCGTCCGGGGCAGTCGTGGCGTTTTAAGCCAATGACGCACAGCTTCTTCAGCGCCTGCCGGACGCTGTGGCGCAACGGCGAAACCCGCTTTTCGCTGATGGGCACCAGCCTGTTCTGGGGCGCTGGCGTGACCCTGCGTTTCCTGCTGGTGATCTGGGTGCCGGTGGCGCTGGGCATTACCAGCAACGCCATGCCCACCTATCTTAATGCGATGGTGGCGGTGGGGATTGTGCTGGGTGCCGGGGCGGCGGCGAAGCTGGTGACCCTGGAGACGGTGTCGCGCTGTATGCCGGCCGGGATTTTGATCGGTATCGCGGTGATAGCCTTTGCGGTGCAGCAGTCGCTGCTGCCGGCGTTCGGTCTGCTGCTGCTGCTCGGGGTGTTCGGCGGGTTCTTTATCGTACCGCTGAACGCGCTGCTGCAGGAGCGTGGGAAACATTCGGTCGGGGCAGGTAACGCCATTGCGGTACAGAACCTCGGTGAGAACGTGGCGATGCTGCTGATGCTGGGGCTCTATTCCCTGGCGGTGAGCGTGGGCGTTCCACCGGTCGCCGTGGGGATAGGCTTTGGCGCGGTATTCGCCGTGGCCATTGCCGCGCTGTGGGTCTGGGGGCGGCGTAAATAACCTCCCGGCTTGCGCTGCGCTTGACTGGGCGAGGGGGTCGCCAATATCTGCTCTTCAGTAGCCCGGGTAAGGCGTATACGCCGCTACCCGGGGCTTTGCTTTCTTACGGCGCCGGGTAGGTATAAACCTGATGCACCGCCTCAATCTCCGCTAATACCTCTTCGCTCAGCTCAAGCTGCAAACTTTCCACGTTGGCCTGCAGCTGCGTCATGGTCGTCGCCCCCAGCAGGGTGCTGGCGACAAACGGCTGCCGACGCACAAAGGCCAGCGCCATTTGCGCCGGATCGAGGCCGTGGCGTTTGGCGATATCCACATAGGCCGCTACCGCTTTCTGCGACTGCTCGCTGCTGTAGCGCGTAAAGCGGCTGAACAGCGTATTGCGCGCCCCTGCCGGCTTCGCACCGTTGAGATACTTGCCGGTCAGTGTGCCGAAAGCCAGACAAGAGTAGGCCAGCAGCTCCACGCCTTCGAACTGACTCACTTCCGCGAGGCCGACTTCAAAGCTGCGGTTCAGCAGGCTGTAAGGATTCTGAATAGTCACGATCCGCGGGAGGTCGTGCTTATCCGCCAGGTGCAGATAACGCATCACGCCGAAGGCGGTTTCGTTCGACACGCCGATGTAGCGGATCTTCCCGGCGCGCTGGAACTCGGTCAGCGCTTCGAGGGTATCCAGCAGCGTCACGGCGGGCGCGGCGTCGGCCCAGGTATAGCCCAGCTTGCCAAAGCAGTTGGTTGGCCGCTGCGGCCAGTGAACCTGATATAAATCGAGATAATCGGTCTGCAGCCGCTTCAGGCTGGCGTGCAGCGCCTCGCGGATATTTTTGCGGTCCAGGACGTGATTGGGCCGAATGCTGCTGTCGTTATTGCGCGCGGGCCCGCTGACTTTCGAGGCGAGCACCAGCTTTTCGCGATTGCCGCGTTTCGCCAGCCAGTTGCCGACGTAGGTTTCAGTCAGCCCCTGGGTTTCCGGGCGCGGCGGGACCGGGTACATTTCAGCGACATCGATCAGGTTGATGCCGTTGGCAACCGCGTAATCGAGCTGCTGGTGGGCATCGGCCTCGCTATTCTGTTCGCCAAAAGTCATGGTTCCCAGCCCGAGGGTGCTGATTTCAAGAGAACTGTGTGGGATACGGTGATACTGCATAGCCAGCTTCCTTTTTATTTATAAGGTCAGGCATTCCCCGACAAAGGAGTATCAACATGGCAGAGGGTGAGAAAAAGAGGAAGTAAAAAATCAAAAAAGCCGGGTGACGAGGAGGGGCGGTGGGTGAAACCCGCGGCGTCCTGGTATATCCCGACTCTTCTCAAAAGACTGGTGGTCGGTAAGCGCAGCGTCAACAGAAGCTGGGGCCGACAGGGAAAGATTAACGCTTAATGATTTGCGAAACGTCGTCACGATTGATCTGCATTTTATTACCCTGCTGATCTTCGTAACTGATTAAACCGGTATCGTCATCCACGGTAGGTTTACCGTCGGTCAGGATCATTCGCCCATCTTTGGTCGCCATGACGTAATCGCTGCTGCAACCGGAAACCGAGAACGCCAGTCCTACGGCGGAAATCAATACTGCCCATTTCTTCATCGTCAACACCTCTTCAGTAGCTGCACCCCATACCCGTCTATTAATAGCCTGATTTGTGAGACATAAAAAGCAGTAAAGTCTGAAAAAGGGTTGCAGCCTGTGACCAGGCTGCAATTTTGTGGTTTACAGCGGGTTTTTCTTATTACGCAGCAGGTTAAGGCTCTCCACCGCGATAGAGAAGAACATGGCGAAATAGATGTATCCCTTCGGCACATGGACGTCGAAGCTTTCCAGCATCAGGGTAAAGCCGACGAGGATCAGAAACGACAGCGCCAGCATTTTCACCGAAGGATGACGGTCAACAAAATCGCCGATGGGTCGCGCGGCGAACATCATCACCCCCACCGCGATCACCACTGCCGCCATCATGATGAACAGATGATCCGACAGGCCGACGGCGGTGATCACTGAATCGAGGCTAAAGATGATATCCAGCAGCATGATCTGCACGATGGCGCCGAGGAAGGAGTGGACGTTGGTCTTCAGCCCCTCCTCTTCACCTTCGATAGATTCATGGATCTCTTTACTGGCTTTCCAGATAAGGAATAGCCCGCCGAGCAGCAAGATCAGATCGCGAAACGAGATCTCCTGACCGAAAACGGTAAAGAGCGGGTTGGTAAGCTTAACGACCCAGGCGATTGAGGCCAGCAGCGCCAGACGCATGACCATCGCGCCCATCAAACCGATCCGGCGCGCATGGGCGCGCTGGGCGGTGGGGAGCTTAGCCACGACCAGAGAGAGGAAAATAATATTGTCGATCCCGAGCACGATCTCCAGCAGCGTCAATGTGCCCAGCGCCAGCCAGGCGTTAGGATCGGTTATCCATGCAAATAACATTGTTCAAAGTCCTGCAAAATAGAAAGCAGCAATTATATGCAACCCCCAACGCAGAACAAAAAATTAATCGTGTTGTAACAAGAAATGGCGGGCAAGCAGAGCGGCGGTAAAATTCTTTTTCAGATAGAAACCGCGCGGCAGCGTGAGGATTGTCTCCCCGCGGGCGCCGATGGCTTCGGTCAGCGCCTTGCTGTTGGCGGCTTTCGGTCTTAACTGCAGCACCTCGCCGTGGCGGGCGGTAATGCGCTCGACCTCACCGAGAACAATGAGATCCATCAGCTCTTCCCAGTCCATGCGCAGCTGGCGCTCCTCGTCTTCGTCCGGGCTCCACAGCAGCGGTGCGCCGACGCGCCGCGCCGCCAGCGGGATGGTGCGTTCACCCTCCACCGGGATCCACAGGACGCGCTGCAGCTTATGCCGTACATGGCTGCTCTCCCAGGTGACGCCGCTATTGCCGGTTAACGGGGCGACGCAGACGAAGGTGGTCTCCAGCGGGCGTCCCCGGCTGTCGATGGGGATCGTTTTGAGCTCGACCCCCAGCGCGGCGAAATCCTGCTCGGGTTTACTGGCTGCGCTGGCGCCCAGCCACAGCTCCAGCAGAATGCCCGTCCAGCCTTTATCGCGCTTCAGATCGCGCGGAATGGGGATCCCCGCCAGCGCCGCCAGCTCGCCCAGCGAATAGCCGGCCAGCTGGCGGGCCTGGGCCAGCAGCTGTTCCTGACTTTGCGGCGGTGAGGCGAGCGGAGCGATAGCGGGCATAGGGTAATACCTTTGGTTAAAAAGTGAGCGCTAATTTTGCGCGTTGTGGATAGAGTTTACCGTTTTCTGAGTAACTATACCAATCTCATGATTTATATGGCTTTTTAAACTCATCATGCGGCTTATGAAAACGGTGTAAACGGGTTTTCCAGAACTGGTCACTGACAATAAACAGGATCTTACACCATGTTATCCACAGAAAAGTGGGATAACTGGGGAAAAGACTCACTACTGGTTCGATTTACAGCCTTGACGTGCGACGAAAATCGAATTTTTAGAGAAAATCTGCCGGTGGCCTGCGCGTAATCTGTGGATAAAATCGACATTGCTCGATCTTTCATCAGTCGGCGGATCGCATGTGTGATGATCGTCACGTTATGCTGTAATGTGTGAAAGGAATATATTCTAACTTTATGAATATGATACTATTATTTTCAGATGCTAGCGATGCGATGTTCGGATTACTCTGGGTTTTCCCGGGTTAATTCCGTACTTCTTCACAACTCTATCCACAGAAAAAGTGAATAAAATCGGCTGTCACGCGCTTTCATTGTTTATAACTCTGGCAATTACTGTGAGTTATTCAAATGTTATCCGTTCTCAGTGTGCGAACAGAGTGGTTTACCGTTTCCGGCGAGTGTGAAACAATCATTCACATTGAAGCTTATCTTGAGGTAGTCCGGTGATTGATGACGATGGCTACCGCCCAAATGTCGGTATTGTAATCTGTAATCGTCAGGGCCAGGTGATGTGGGCCCGGCGCTATGGTCAGCACTCGTGGCAGTTCCCGCAAGGGGGCATTAATCCAGGAGAATCCGCAGAGCAGGCGATGTATCGGGAATTGTTTGAAGAGGTCGGGTTAAGCCGTAAAGATGTGCGGATCCTGGCCTCAACCCGTAACTGGCTGCGTTACAAGTTGCCTAAACGTTTGGTGCGTTGGGACACAAAGCCGGTTTGTATCGGCCAGAAACAAAAGTGGTTTCTTTTGCAGTTGATCGGCAACGATGCGGACATCAATATGCAAACCAGCAGTACACCTGAATTTGATGGTTGGCGCTGGGTGAGTTACTGGTACCCGGTTCGCCAGGTGGTGTCGTTTAAGCGCGACGTCTACCGCCGGGTGATGAAAGAGTTCGCCAGCGTGACCATGTCGCTGGCGGAGAGCGCACCTAAGCCGCAAAACGCGCCTGCTTATCGACGTAAAAGAGGTTAAGCCACGCACATTATGCTCACTCGGTTGCGAGAAATAGTCGAGAAGGTCGCGAGCGCGCCGCGTTTAAACGAGGCGCTGGATATTCTGGTGACGGATGTCTGCCAGGCGATGGAGACGGAAGTCTGCTCGGTTTACCTGGCTGACAATGACCGACGCTGCTATTACCTGATGGCCACCCGCGGGTTAAAAAAACCTCGCGGGCGCACCGTTGCGCTGGCGTTCGATGAAGGCCTGGTGGGGCTGGTTGGCCGCCTGGCGGAACCCATCAACCTCGCCGATGCGCAAAAACACCCCAGCTTCAAATATATCCCCGCCGTCAAAGAGGACCGCTTCCGCGCCTTCCTTGGCGTGCCGATCATTCAGCGCCGCCAGCTGCTGGGCGTGCTGGTGGTCCAGCAGCGCGAGCTGCGTCAGTTTGATGAAAGCGAAGAGTCTTTCCTCGTCACCCTCGCCACCCAGATGGCGGCGATCCTCTCCCAGTCCCAGCTGAACGCCCTGTTCGGCCAGTATCGTCAAACGCGCATTCGCGCTCTGCCGGCCTCTTCCGGGGTGGCGATCGCCGAGGGCTGGATGGACGTCAGCCTGCCGCTGATGGAGCAGGTGTATGAAGCCTCGACGCTGGACACCGCCTCGGAACGCGAACGCCTGACCGGTGCGCTGGAAGAGGCGGCCAACGAGTTTCGTCGCTACAGCAAACGCTACGCCGCCGGGGCGCAAAAAGAGACGGCGGCGATCTTCGATCTCTACTCGCACCTGCTCTCTGACGCCCGCCTGCGTCGCGAGCTGTTTGCCGAAGTTGACAAAGGCGCCGTCGCCGAGTGGGCCGTCAAAAAGATCATTGAGAAGTTCGCCGAACAGTTTGCCGCGCTGAGCGACGGCTATTTGAAAGAGCGGGCCGGCGATCTGCGTACCCTGGGCCAGCGTCTGCTGTTCCATCTCGACGACAGTATTCAGGGGCCCAACACCTGGCCGGCGCGCATTATCCTCGTGGCGGACGAGCTGTCGGCCACCACCCTCGCCGAAGTGCCGCAGGATCGCCTGGCCGGCGTGGTGGTGCGCGATGGCGCCGCCAACTCCCATGCCGCTATTATGGTGCGGGCCCTCGGCATCCCAACGGTGATGGGCGCCGATATTCAGCCCTCGCTGCTGCATGGCCATACGCTGATTGTCGATGGCTATCGCGGTGAGCTGCTGGTGGATCCTGAACCTGTCCTGTTGCAGGAGTATCAGCGCCTTATCAGCGAAGAGAACGAACTCAGCCGCCTGGCGGAGGACGATCTCCAGCGCGCGTCGGAGCTGAAAAGCGGCGAGCGGGTGAAAGTCATGCTCAACGCCGGCTTAAGCCCGGAGCACGAAGAGAAGCTCGGCAGCTTTGTTGACGGCATTGGCCTCTACCGCACCGAAATTCCCTTTATGCTGCAGAGCGGCTTCCCCTCAGAAGAGGAGCAGGTCGCCCAGTATCAGGGCATGCTGCAGATGTTTAACAGCAAACCGGTGACCCTGCGTACCCTGGACATCGGCGCGGATAAACAGCTGCCGTATATGCCGATCAGCGAAGAGAACCCGTGCCTCGGCTGGCGCGGGATCCGCATCACCCTCGATCAGCCGGAGATCTTTTTGATCCAGGTGCGGGCGATGCTGCGCGCCAACGCCGCCACCGGCAACCTCAGCATTTTGCTGCCGATGGTGACCAGTCTGGAGGAAGTGGATGAGGCCCGTCGGCTGATCGATCGCGCCAGCCGGGAAGTGGAAGAGATGATCGGCTACGCCATCCCACGTCCGCGCCTGGGGGTGATGCTGGAGGTCCCGTCGATGGTCTTTATGCTGCCGCAGCTGGCCAGCCGGATCGATTTTATCTCGGTAGGGACGAACGACCTGACCCAGTACCTGCTGGCCGTCGACCGCAACAATACCCGGGTCGCCAGCATGTATGACAGCCTGCATCCTGCGGTATTGCGGGCGCTGGCGATGATCGCCCATGACGCGGAGCGCTTTGGCATCGATCTGCGCCTGTGCGGCGAGATGGCGGGCGACCCGATGTGCGTGACGATCCTTATCGGCCTCGGTTACCGCCATCTGTCGATGAACGGCCGCTCGGTGGCGAGGGTGAAGTATCTGCTGCGCCGCATTGATATCGAAGAGGCGCAGGAGCTGTCGCGTCGCAGCCTCGATGCGCAGATGACCGCCGAGGTGCGCCATCAGGTGGCGGCCTTTATGGAGCGTCGCGGTCTCGGCGGCCTGATCCGCGGCGGGCGGTAGCGCCAGCCCGGGTGAGGCGTAAGCCGTAACCCGGGGATCCTCTGCTCGCCCCCTCCGGCAAAATAGGGTACCGCCGGGAAAACGGCATTCTGTTAGCATCCGTATACATATCTTTTACACGTTCGGCGCGGATCGCTCTAGTGGCTTATGCTATGATTCGCCTCCTTCGGCGTGCCCGTTTTGTTCGGGCATGGATCATCACCGCTGTCCACTTTCGGCGGAATAACAAGTCTTTATGGTGACAGATGAATAGTGGCTACCTGCATTTTCCGGAGTTCGATCCGGTCATTTTTTCTCTAGGCCCGGTCTCCCTCCACTGGTACGGTTTGATGTACCTGGTGGGCTTTGTCTTTGCGATGTGGCTGGCCACCCGTCGGGCGAATCGTCCGGGCAGCGGCTGGACGAAAAATGAAGTGGAAAACCTGCTCTACGCGGGCTTTCTCGGCGTCTTCCTGGGCGGCCGTATCGGCTACGTGCTGTTTTACAACCTGCCGGTATTTCTTGCCGATCCGCTGTATCTGTTCCGCGTCTGGGACGGCGGCATGTCGTTCCACGGCGGCCTGATCGGCGTGATCCTGGTGATGATTATCTTCGCCAGACGCACCAAACGCACCTTCTTCCAGGTCTCCGATTTTATCGCGCCGCTGATCCCGTTTGGTCTTGGCGCCGGGCGTCTGGGCAACTTTATCAACGGCGAGCTGTGGGGCCGCGTAGACCCGAGCTTCCACTACACGATGATTTTCCCGGGCTCCCGTGCCGAAGACCTGGCGCTGCTGCCGACGCATCCGGAATGGCAATCGCTGTTCGATACCTACGGCGCGCTGCCGCGTCACGCGTCGCAGCTGTACGAGCTGGCGCTGGAAGGCGTGGTACTGTTCCTGATCCTCAACCTGTTTATCCGTAAACCGCGCCCGACCGGCTCCGTTTCCGGTCTGTTCCTGATTGGCTACGGCCTGTTCCGCATCATCGTGGAATTCTTCCGCCAGCCCGACGCCCAGTTCACCGGCGGCTGGGTGCAGTACATCAGTATGGGGCAGATTCTTTCGATCCCGATGGTGCTTGCGGGTATCATTATGATGGTTTGGGCTTACCGCCACCGTCCGCAGCAACAGAATTCTTGAGGAACCATGAAACAGTATCTTGATTTGATGCAGAAAGTGCTCACCGAGGGCACGCCAAAAAATGACCGCACCGGCACTGGCACGATCTCCATTTTCGGCCATCAGATGCGTTTTAACCTGCAGGAAGGCTTCCCGCTGGTGACCACCAAGCGCTGTCATTTACGCTCCATCATCCATGAACTGCTGTGGTTCCTGCAGGGCGACACCAACATCGCCTATCTGCACGAGAACAACGTCACCATCTGGGACGAGTGGGCGGATGAGAATGGCGACCTGGGGCCGGTCTACGGCAAACAGTGGCGTTCCTGGCCTGCGCCGGACGGCCGCCATATCGACCAGATCAGCACGGTGATGAACCAGCTGAAAAACGACCCGGACTCCCGCCGGATCATCGTCTCGGCATGGAACGTCGGCGAGCTGGATAAAATGGCGCTGGCGCCGTGCCACGCCTTCTTCCAGTTCTACGTCGCCGACGGCAAGCTCTCCTGCCAGCTGTATCAGCGTTCCTGCGATGTGTTCCTCGGCCTGCCGTTCAATATCGCCAGCTATGCGCTGCTGGTGCATATGGTGGCGCAGCAGTGCGATCTGCAGGTCGGTGATTTCGTCTGGACCGGCGGAGACACCCATCTGTACAGCAACCATCTTGAGCAGACTCACCTGCAGCTAAGCCGCGAACCGCGTCCGCTGCCGAAGCTGGTCATCAAACGCAAGCCGGCGTCGATCTTCGACTACCGCTTTGAAGACTTCGAGATTGAAGGTTACGATCCGCACCCGGGCATTAAAGCGCCGGTGGCGATTTAACCCCCCAGCAGAGATGACTAACCGGCGCCCGATGGCGCCGGTTTTTTTATGCCCTTTACACCCCATCCCGATGGGGGGATCTCCCTTGCCACAGGGACAAGGTCGTTTCCACCCGCCCCAGGTCACAGGCGGTTGCGGTAGGCGAAGTTGGATAGACGTTCGCAAAAAAATGTTCTGCTGGTGGTAATACAAACCTTTTTTGCGTATCTGGCCGGGAAAGCTATTTTCCGTCGTCGCGCCAGAGCCAATCGCCGCGGCATACTCGACGCCATGAACAGAGAACATGGCTACACCCTGATGGAAACCCTGGTAACGCTGACACTGATGATGATCCTCAGCGTCGGCGGCCTGTACGGCTGGCAGCGCTGGCAGCAGCAGCAACGACTGTGGCAAACCGCCGTCCAGGTGCGGGATTTTCTGCTCTTTCTGCGCGATGACGCCAACGCCTACAACCGGGACCGCGTGCTTCGCGTCGGCCAGGACGAAGTGGGCTGGTGCCTGAGCGCGGAGGGGGAGGGGCCTGACTGCGCCTCGGGGACATCCTTCACGCTGCGCCCGCGCTGGCCGGGGATCACGCTGGCTGGCGTTACGCCTGGTCTGGGGTTTTATGGTCTGCGCAGCACCGCCTGGGCGGGTAATCTGCGGCTGCAGAGCGCGGCCGGCAGCTGGAGCATTGTGATCTCACACTGGGGGCGGATTCGTTTATGCCGCAGCGACAGCGCAGGAGGGTGTCAGTGAGCCGCCGCGGATTTTCCCTGGCGGAGGCGCTTATCGCCATGGCCATCGGCTCGCTGCTGCTGATGGGGGCCTGCCGCTTTCTGCCTGCCCTGCAGCGTCATATTCTGCGCCAGGGCGAACAGCTGGCCCTGGAGAACGAGCTGTGGCAGCGCGTGCATGCCGTGGGAAAACATCTGCAGCGCGCCGGGTACTGCCGGGGATCGTGCGGCGGAGCCGGGCTTGAGCTAGCCGCTGGCGGCGAGTGTCTGATTGTGCGCTGGGATGCGAACAGCAACGGGAGATGGGAAACCTTCCCCGCGGCAGCGGCGGAGAGCACCGGCTTTCGCCTGCGCGACGGCGCGCTGGAGACCCTGCGCGGGGCCAGCGACTGCCGCGGCGGCGGATGGGAGAAAATCACCAACCCGGCCGCCATCGTGGTGACGCGCTTCTCGGTACAACGTCAGGTCACCCCGGGCTTCGCGCCGGAGCTGAGCGTGACGCTGGCGGCGCGCTCCGCGCAACAGACGGGCCTGACGAGCGAGGTTGAGCAGCGGGTGACGGGGTATAACCTGTGATCCGCCAGCGTGGAATGTCGTCGCTGCTGATGGTGCTCCTGTTGCTGACCCTCGGCAGCCTGTTACTCGAGGGGCTTAACCTGCAGCAGCGGGCGCTGCTGGCGCAAACCGCCAGCGAAACGCAGGCGATCCGCGATACGGCGATAGCCCATTCCGCGCTGCAGTGGGGAAAACAGCAGGTCTGGTCGGCGCAGGTGGCGCTGGCCTGC
Organism: Klebsiella sp. 4_1_44FAA; assembly: GCF_000238715.1. Taxonomy (NCBI): domain Bacteria; kingdom Pseudomonadati; phylum Pseudomonadota; class Gammaproteobacteria; order Enterobacterales; family Enterobacteriaceae; genus Klebsiella; species Klebsiella sp. 4_1_44FAA. The sequence goes on along the minus strand of NZ_JH414800.1, from coordinate 297,046 downwards.
CGGGAGCAGGCGCCGCAGGGCTGGCGCGCCTGTCTGCGTATCTTCGGCGACGGTTCACTGGTGCTCAGCAGCGCCAGCGGCGAGGTGCAGGTCTGGCAGTCCGGCGAGGTGCGCGGCGGGCAGGTGCGTTTTTCCGCCCACGGCTGGAGCGATTTTTGCCCGCTCAGGGAGGCGAGCTTATGTCAAATGCCCTGAAGCGTCAGCGGGGGTTTAGCCTGCCGGAGACCGTGCTGGCGATGGCGCTGATGGTGCTGACGGTCACCGCGCTGGGCGGCTATCAGCGCGGAATGGCGCAAGGAATTGTCCAGTTGAACCAGACCCGTCAACTGTGGCGCGACGCGTGGCGCTATAGCCAGCTCTCCGCGCCGCCGTCGCCGGCACGCGGGCAGGTAAGCCGTATGCAGACATCGAGGCAAAGATGTGTCAGCATCACGGTAACGATCAGTAGACCCGTTGCAAAGCGGGTGCAGATGACCCGGCTGCATTGCCCGGTCAGCCAGTAGTCAGGAGCAATTATGTTAAGGGTATACCACTCAAACCGGCTGGATGTTCTCGAGGCGTTGATGGAGTTTATCGTCGAGCGCCAGCGGCTGGATGACCCTTTTCAGGCCGAAATGGTGCTGGTGCAGAGTACCGGCATGGCGCAGTGGCTGCAGATGACCCTGGCCGCGCGCTTCGGGATTGCCGCCAATATCGAGTTCCCGCTGCCGGCGAGCTTTATCTGGGATATGTTCGTGCGCGTCCTGAAAGATATTCCGGGCGAAAGCGCCTTCAGCAAGCAGAGCATGAGCTGGAAGCTGATGACCCTCCTGCCGCAGCACCTGGAGGAAGACGATTTTATCCTGCTGCGCCAGTATCTGAGTGATGACGGCGACAAGCGCAAGCTGTTTCAGCTGGCCGCCCGGGTGGCGGACCTCTATGACCAGTACCTCGTCTATCGCCCGGAGTGGCTGATGCGCTGGGAGGCCGGCCAGCGGGTGGAAGGTCTCGGCGATGCCCAGCAGTGGCAGGCGCCGCTGTGGCAGGCGCTGGTGAGCTATACCGCCGAGCTGGGGCAGCCGCAGTGGCACCGCGCCAATCTCTACCAGCGCTTTATCAGTACCCTGGAAAAAGCGGACGAACCGCCCGCCGGGCTGCCGTCGCGCGTCTTCATCTGCGGGATTTCCGCGCTGCCGCCGGTCTATCTTCAGGCCCTGCAGGCGCTGGGTAAGCATGTCGATGTCTACGTATTGTTTACCAACCCCTGCCGCTACTACTGGGGAGACATTAAGGATCCGGCGTTCCTGGCGAAGCTGCTGTCGCGCCAGCGGCGCCATCACCGCGAGGCGCGCGCGCTACCCCTGTTTCGCGACACCGAGCAGGCGCCGGGGTTGTTTAATGACGCCGGGGAACAGGATGTCGGCAACCCGTTGCTCGCCTCTTGGGGGAAACTGGGGCGCGACTATATCTACCTGTTGGCGGGGCTGGAGCGCTATGAGGAGCTGGACGCTTTTGTCGACATCGCCCCCGATAACCTGTTGCATAACCTGCAGTCGGATATCCTTGAACTACGCAACGCGGCGGTGGCCGGGCAGAGCGCAGAGGCATTCGCCCACAGTCGCGACAAACGTCCGCTGACGCTGGATGACCGCAGTCTGAGCATTCACGTCTGCCACAGTCCGCAGCGCGAAGTGGAGGTTCTGCACGATAGGCTACTGGCGATGCTGGAGGCGGATCCGACGCTCACGCCGCGGGATATAATCGTCATGGTGGCGGATATCGACAGCTACAGCCCCTATATACAGGCGGTGTTTGGCGCCGCCAGCGGCGATCGCTGGCTGCCGTGGGCGATCTCCGACCGTCGCGCCCGAGAGTCGCACCCGGTGCTGCAGGCGTTTATCACGCTGCTCTCGCTGCCGGACAGCCGCTTCGCCAGTGAAGATGTGCTGGCGCTGCTGGACGTCCCGGTGCTGGCGGCGCGCTTTAATATCACGGAAGAAGGGCTGCGCTACCTGCGCCAGTGGGTGAACGAGTCCGGCGTCCGCTGGGGAATGGATGACGACAACGTCCGTGAACTGGACCTGCCGGCGACCGGGCAGCATACCTGGCGGTTCGGCCTCACCCGCATGCTGTTGGGCTACGCGATGGACAGCCGCGAGGGAGAATGGCAGTCGGTGCTGCCGTATGACGAATCCAGCGGTTTGATCGCCGAGCTGGTGGGCAACCTCGCGTCGCTGCTGATGCAGCTTAATCTGTGGCGACGCGGCCTGGCCCAGCAGCGGCCGCTGGCGGAGTGGCTGCCGGTCTGTCGCGATCTGCTGAATGACTTTTTCCTGCCGGACAGTGAGACCGAAGCGGCGCTGGCGCTGATTGAGCAGCAGTGGCTGGCGGTTATTGATAGCGGTCTGGAGGCGCAGTATGGCGAGCAGGTGCCGCTGACGCTGCTGCGCGATGAGCTGGCCCAGCGCCTCGATCAGCAGCGGATCAGCCAGCGCTTTCTTGCCGGCCCGGTCAATATCTGTACCCTGATGCCGATGCGTTCGATCCCCTTTAAGGTGGTGTGCCTGCTGGGGATGAATGACGGGGTTTATCCGCGCACGCTACCGCCGCTGGGCTTTGATTTAATGAGCCAGAAGCCGCAGCGCGGCGACCGCAGCCGGCGCGATGATGACCGCTATCTGTTCCTCGAAGCGCTGATGTCCGCCGAGCAGACGCTGTATATCAGCTATATCGGCCGTTCGATCCAGGACAACAGCGAGCGTTTTCCTTCGGTGCTGGTGCAGGAGCTGGTGGATTATATCGGCCAGAGCCACTGTCTCGCCGGTGACGAAGAGCTTGACTGCGACGCCAGCGAAGCGCGGGTTAAAGCCCATATCACCCATCTGCATACGCGCATGCCGTTCGACGTTGCCAATTTCCAGGAAGACGAGAACAAGAGCTACGCTCGTGAATGGCTGGCGGCCGCCGGCCAGCAGGGAGAGGCGCATAGCGATTTTATACAGCCGCTCACCGCGCCGCCGATTGACAGCCTGCCGTTCGATCAGCTTCTGCGCTTCTGGCAGCACCCGGTACGCGCGTTCTTTCAGCAGCGTTTGCGGGTCAATTTCCGCGCCGAAGAGGACGATATTCCAGACGACGAGCCGTTCACTCTTGAAGGGCTGAGCCGTTATCAACTGAATCAGCAACTGCTCAATACGCTTATTGAGGAGCAGGACGTCTCGGCTATGTTCCGCCGCTTTCGCGCCGCCGGCGAGCTGCCGTATGGCGCCTTTGGCGAGCTGGTCTGGGAGACGCAGCGCCTGGAGATGCAGGCGCTGGCCGAGCGGGTGATGGCCGAGCGCCAGCAGGCGCAGAGCATGGAGATCGATCTGCAGTGCGGCGGCGTGAACCTGACCGGCTGGCTGCAGCAGGTGCAGCCGGACGGTCTGCTGCGCTGGCGGCCTTCGCTGCTGAGCGTCTCCCAGGGGATGCAACTTTGGCTGGAACACCTTGTCTACTGCGCCAGCGGCGGCACCGGCGAGAGCCGGCTGTTTGTGCGGAAAGAGGGAGAGTGGCGCTTTCCGGCGCTGGCGCCCGCCGAGGCGCAGGCGTACCTTAACGAGCTGGTGGATGGCTATTTGCTGGGGATGTCGCAGCCGCTGCTGCTGCTGCCGGAAAGCGGTGGCGCCTGGCTGAAAGCCTGTTACGACGCCGAAAAGGATGTCATCTTAATGGACGAAGAGACGCAGCAGAAAGCGCGGAGCAAATTCCTGCAGACCTACGAAGGGAACATGGTGGTCAGCGGGGAGGGCGCCGATATCTGGTATCAACGCCTGTGGCGTTCGCTGGAGCCGGCGCATTACGAAGAAATCATTGCCCAGACGCAGCGTTATCTGTTACCGCTATATCGTTACCATCGGTCCACACAAATTTAAATAGTATAAAAATTGCGCACTGAATGGCGGTTCATTTAATATGCGCAACGTATCACGGACTGATGGACATAAAAGGCTGCACGCTGTGCAGCGCAAGTTTGTTAATGATGAGGTTCGTGAATGCCCCGCAGTTTATGGTTCAAGGTTTTTGTTGTGCTGGCCGCCCTCTGGGCGCCGTTTAGTCAGGCCGACACCGGATGGCAGCCGATTCAGGAGACGATCCGCAAAAGCGAAAAAGATACGCGTCAGTATCAGGCGATCCGCCTTGATAACGACATGGTCGTGCTGCTGGTTTCCGATCCGCAGGCGGTGAAATCGCTGTCGGCGCTGGTGGTGCCGGTGGGATCCCTGCAGGATCCGGCAGATCATCAGGGGCTGGCGCATTTTCTGGAACATATGACGCTGATGGGGTCGCAAAAATATCCCCAGCCTGACAGCCTTGCAGAGTTTCTTAAGCTGCACGGCGGCAGCCATAACGCCAGTACCGCGCCCTACCGCACCGCGTTTTATCTTGAAGTGGAAAATGATGCGCTGGACGGGGCCGTAGATCGCCTGGCCGACGCCATCGCCGCGCCGCTGCTGGATAAAAAATATGCCGACCGCGAACGTAACGCGGTCAACGCCGAGCTGACGATGGCCCGGACGCGAGACGGGATGCGCATGGCCCAGGTCAGCGCGGAGACCATCAACCCGGCTCACCCGGCGGCCCACTTCTCGGGTGGCAACCTCGAGACGCTCAGCGATAAGCCCGGCAGCCCGGTGCTTGATGCGCTGCACACCTTCCGCGATAGCTGGTACTCCGCCAATCTGATGAAAGCGGTGATCTACAGCAACAAGCCGTTGCCGGCGCTGGCGCGCATGGCTGCGGACACCTTTGGCCGCGTGCCGAATCGTCAGATCAGCAGGCCGGAAATTACCGTCCCGGTGGTCACGGATGCGCAAAAAGGCATCATTATTCACTATGTGCCGGCGATGCCGCGTAAAGTGCTGCGCGTCGAGTTTCGCATCGACAACAACAGCGATCGCTTCCGCAGCAAAACCGATGAGCTGGTCACCTATCTTATCGGCAACCGCAGCCCGGGCACGCTCTCTGACTGGTTGCAAAAACAGGGTCTGGCGGAAGGTATCCGCGCCGATTCCGATCCGGTGGTAAACGGCAACAGCGGCGTACTGGCGATCTCAGCCACCCTCACCGACAAAGGCCTGGCGCACCGCGATGAAGTGACGGCGGCCATTTTCAGCTACCTCGACCTCCTGCGTACTCAGGGCATCGACAAACGCTATTTCGACGAACTGGCGCATGTGCTGGCGCTCGATTTCCGCTATCCGTCGATCAACCGCGACATGGACTACGTGGAATGGCTGGCGGACACCATGATCCGGGTGCCGGTCGAGCATGCGCTGGACGTAGTCAACATTGCCGACCAGTACGACCCGCAGGCGATCAAAGACCGGCTGGCGATGATGACCCCGCAGAACGCCCGCATCTGGTATATCAGCCCCCAGGAGCCGCATAACAAGACGGCTTACTTTGTCGATGCGCCGTATCAGGTGGATAAGATTAGCGAGCAGACGTTCGCTGACTGGCAGCACAAATCGCAGGCCATCCAGCTGCAGCTGCCGGCGCTCAACCCCTATATTCCGGATGACTTCACCCTTATCAAAAGCGATAAAGCCTGGCCGCATCCGCAGCTGATCCTTGATGAACCGACGCTGCGGGTGGTGTATGCCCCGAGCCAGTATTTTGCCAGCGAGCCGAAGGCGGACATCTCCCTGGTGCTGCGTAATCCCCAGGCGATGGACAGCGCTCGCCGGCAGGTGATGTTTGCCCTCAACGATTATCTCGCCGGCATCGCCCTCGACCAGCTCAGTAACCAGGCGGCGGTCGGCGGCATTTCGTTCTCTACCGGCGCTAATAACGGATTAATGGTCAATGCCAACGGCTATACCCAGCATCTTCCGGCGCTGTTCAGCGATCTGCTGCAGGGATACTTCAGCTATACGCCGACCGAGGAGCAGCTGGAGCAGGCCAAATCCTGGTATGCGCAGATGATGGATTCCGCCGAGAAAGGCAAAGCCTACGATCAGGCGATAATGCCGATCCAGATGGTCTCGCAGGTGCCGTACTTCCAGCGCGAAGTGCGCCGGGCGCTGCTGCCCTCCATCACTCTTAAAGAGGTGCTCGACTACCGCGCCAACCTGAAAACCAGGGGGCGTCCTGAACTGATGGTGATCGGCAATATGACCGCCGATGCCGCCACGACGCTGGCCCGCCAGATCCAGCAGCAGCTGGGCGCTGACGGCAACGAATGGTGCCGCAATAAAGACGTGGTGGTGAACCGGCAGCAGCTGGCGATCTTCAATAAAGCGGGCAACAGCACCGACTCCGCGCTGGCCGCGGTGTTCGCGCCGCCCAACGTGGATGAGTTCAGCAGCACCGCCGCCAGCACCCTGCTGGGACAGATCATTCAGCCGTGGTTCTACAACCAGCTGCGTACTGAAGAGCAGCTCGGCTACGCGGTCTTTGCCTTCCCGATGAACGTGGGGCGCCAGTGGGGCATGGGCTTCCTGCTGCAGAGTAGCGATAAGCAGCCGGCCTTCCTCTGGCAGCGGTTCCAGGCCTTCTTCCCCACCGCGGAGGCGAAGCTGCGGGCGATGAAGCCGGAAGAGTTTGCCCAGCTCCAGCAGGCGGTGATAAGCCAGATGCTGCAGGCGCCGCAGACGCTGGGCGATGAAGCCTCGAAACTGAGCAAAGATTTCGATCGCGGTAATATGCGTTTTGATTCACGTGATAAAGTAGTGGCTCAGATTAAACTGCTGACGCCGCAAAAACTTGCCGACTTCTTCCATCAGACGGTGGTGGATCCGCAGGGCATGACGATCTTGTCCCAGATTTCCGGTAGCCAGAATGGCAAAGCGGACTATGCCCAGCCGAAAGGCGGCAAAGTGTGGGAAAACGTCAGCGCATTGCAGCAATCCTTACCCCTGATGCGAGAGAATGAATGACCGACACCGCTGAGTCTTTGGATCCCCTGCGCTTGCCCCTGATCGGCGAGCGCCTGATAGAAGCCTCTGCGGGCACCGGAAAAACCTTTACCATCGCCGCGCTGTATCTGCGGCTGCTGTTGGGGCTGGGCGGTGAGGCCGCCTATCCCCGCGCCATCAGCGTTGAAGAACTGCTGGTGGTAACCTTTACTGAGGCGGCGACCGAAGAGCTGCGCGGCCGTATCCGCAGCAACATCCACGAACTGCGCATCGCCTGCCTGCGCGGCGAATCCGACAATCCGCTCTACAGCGCGTTGTTGGCGGAGATCGCCGATAAAGACGAGGCCGCGAAGACGCTGCTGCTGGCTGAACGGCAGATGGACGAGGCGGCGGTATTCACCATCCACGGCTTTTGCCAACGGATGCTGAGCCTTAACGCCTTCGAGTCGGGCATGCTGTTCGAGCAACAGCTGATCGAGGATGAATCCCGCCTGCGTTATCAGGCCTGCGCCGATTTCTGGCGCCGCCACTGCTATCCCCTGACCCGCGATATCGCGGCGGTGATCCACGACGTCTGGAAAGGGCCGCGCGATCTGCTGAAGTCCCTTGACCGCTGGCTGCAGGGCGAAGCGCCGCAGCTTAAGTCGCCGCCAGCCCCTAACGAGACGCTGGCCGAACGCCATCAGCAGATCATCGCCCGCATTGACTCGCTCAAGCAGCAGTGGCGCGAGCAGGTGGGCGAGATCGAAGGCGTGCTGGAAAATTCCGGCCTTGACCGGCGGAAGTTTAATCGCGGCAACCAGGGCAAGTGGATGGAGAAAGTGAACGCCTGGGCGCAGGAAGAGACGTTAAGCTACCAGCTGCCCGACGCGCTGGAGAAATTTGCCCAGTCGTTTCTGCTCGAGCGCACCAAAGCCGGTGGCGAACCGCCGGTGCATCCCCTGTTTAGCGCCGTAGAGTCGTTGCTGGCCTCCTCGCTGACGCTCACCGATCTGGTGCTGGCGAGAGCGATGGTCGAGATCCGCGATGCGGTCGCCCGCGAAAAGCGCCGCCGCGGCGAGCTGGGGTTTGACGATATGCTCAGCCGGCTTGACGAGGCGCTGCGCGGCGACAGCGGCGAGACGCTGGCCAGCGCCATTCGCCAGCGTTTTCCGGTGGCGATGATCGATGAATTTCAGGACACCGACCCTCAGCAGTACCGGATTTTTCGCCGCATCTGGCGCCGGCAGCCGGAGACGGCTCTGCTGCTGATCGGCGATCCGAAGCAGGCCATCTACGCCTTTCGCGGCGCCGATATCTTTACCTATATGAAAGCGCGCGGCGACGTTGCCGCGCACTACACCCTCGATACCAACTGGCGCTCCTCGCCGGGCATGGTGGGCAGCGTCAATCGGCTGTTCAGCCTCAGCGATAACCCCTTCATGTTCCACGAGATCCCGTTCCTGCCGGTGAAGGCGGCGGCGAAGAACAAGGGGCTGCGCTTTACCGTTGACGCGGCGGACGTACCGGCGATGAACGTCTGGCTGATGCCCGGCGACACTGTCGGGTCTGGCGATTATCAGACCTTTATGGCGCAGCTCTGCGCCACGCAGATCCGCGACTGGCTGAGCGCCGGTCAGCGGGGGCGCGCGCTGCTGTGGCGCGGGGAAACCTCGCGCCCGGTACAGGCTTCGGATATTACCGTGCTGGTGCGCAACCGGCTGGAGGCGGCGCAGGTGCGTGAAGCGCTGCAGACGCTGGGTATTCCCTCGGTCTACCTCTCCAACCGCGACAGCGTTTTTGAGACGCTGGAGGCCCAGGAGCTGCTCTGGCTATTGCAGGCGGTGCTGGCCCCGGAGCGGGAAAATACCCTGCGCAGCGCGCTGGCGACGTCGATGTTTGGCCTGACCGCGCTGGATATTGAAAACCTGAACCAGGATGAGCAGGCGTGGGACGCGCTGGTGGAAGAGTTCAGCGAATACCGCCAGATTTGGCGGCAGCGCGGAGTGATGCCGATGCTGCGGGCGTTGATGACAGCCCGACATATCGCCGAGAATCTGCTGGCGACCCGCGGCGGCGAGCGGCGCTTAACCGACATTCTGCACATCAGTGAACTGCTGCAGGAGGCGGCCAGCCAGCTGGAAAGCGAGCATGCCCTTGTGCGCTGGCTGGCGCAGCATATCGCCGAGCCGGACAGCAACGCCGCCAGCCAGCAGATGCGTCTCGAAAGCGATAAGCACCTGGTGCAAATTGTCACTATTCACAAGTCAAAAGGGCTGGAATACCCCCTGGTCTGGCTGCCGTTTATCGCCCGGTTTCGTAAACAGGACCAGGCGTTTTACCACGATCGCGAGACGTTCGCGGCGGTGCTGGATTTGGGCCAGGATGAGGCCAGCCTCGAGCTGGCGGAGGCGGAACGACTGGCGGAAGATCTGCGCCTGCTGTACGTGGCCCTGACCCGCGCGGTCTGGCACTGCAGCCTCGGCGTGGCGCCGCTCAGCAGCCGGAAATCCGGCAACAGCGATTTCCACCTCAGCGCGCTGGGGCGGCTGCTGCAGGCGGGCGAAGCTATGGACGCCGCCGGGCTGGCTGCGCGGCTGGCAGACTTCTGTCATGGCGATATTGCATTACAGATTCCGGGCGAACTGGATCTCACCCCGTGGCAGGCGCCCGCGGCGACCATCCCGCGATTGTCGGCGCGCGAGCTGCAGCGCCGCATCGCCGACGACTGGCGGGTGACCAGTTACTCCGGACTGCAGCAGCATGGTTTCAGCGGCGGGCAGGATTTGCTGCCGCGTCTGGATGTTGATGCCGCCGGCGTCGGCGAAGTCGTGGAAGAGCCGCAGCTGACTCCGCACCAGTTCCCGCGCGGCGCCGCGCCGGGGACCTTCCTGCACAGCCTGTTTGAGGAGCTGGACTTCACCCAGCCGGTGCCGGAAGGGTGGATGGCGGAGAAGCTGCAGCTGAGCGGGTTTGACGCGCAGTGGGCGCCGGTGCTGACCGACTGGCTGGGGGGCGTGCTGAAGACCCGCCTGCCGGGGCCGGATATCGCGCTCAATCAGCTTGCGGCGCGGGATAAACAGGTGGAGATGGCATTTTACCTGCCCATCGCCCAGCTGCTGACGGCGGAGCGCCTTGACGCGCTTATCCGCCAGTACGATCCCCTCTCTGCCGACACGCCGCCGCTGGATTTCCGCCAGGTGCGCGGCATGCTGAAGGGCTTTATCGATCTGGTCTTCCGTCACGAAGGCCGTTATTACCTGCTGGATTACAAATCCAACTGGCTGGGGGAAGATCGCGAGGCCTACACCCGGCCGGCGATGGAGCAGGCGATGCGTGCCCACCGCTACGATCTACAGTATCAGCTGTATAGCCTGGCGCTGCACCGCTATCTGCGCCACCGGCTGGCCGATTATGACTATGACCGCCACTTCGGCGGCGTGATTTATCTTTTCCTGCGCGGCATGGACGGGCAGGAGGGGGGGCAGGGGATCTTCACCACCCGGCCGGTGCGACCGCTGATTGACGGTCTGGATCAGCTTTTTGCCGGAGAAACTCAGGAGGAGGCCTCATGACTTTCGAACAACTACTGCTGGCGGCGGTGGAGCAGCGTCTGCTGCGGCCGCTGGACGTCCAGTTTGCCCTGATGGTGGCGCAAAACGACCCGCCGGCGGTCAAGCTGGCGGCGGCCTTGCTGAGCCGGGATGCCGGCGAGGGGCACGTCTGTCTGCCGCTCTCGCGGTTGAGCGGCGACGAGGCGCTGAGCGGTAAAGCGGGGGAGATCCGCGATCGGCTGCTGGCCGAAGCCGGCGCGCCGGAGGACTGGCCCGGGCTACTGCTCGCTTCGTCGGCGGTGAGCTGCGGCGATGCTCCGGCGCCGATGATTTTGTGCGGCGACCGGCTCTATCTGAATCGGATGTGGCGCAACGAGCTGACCGTCGCCCGCTTCTTCAATGAAGCCAACCGGGTGCTGGAGATGGATGAGGCCCGGCTGGCGTCAACCCTGAATGCCCTGTTCCCTGCCACCGGCGAAACCGACTGGCAAAAAGTGGCCGCGGCGGTGGCGCTGACCCGCCGCATCTCAGTGATCTCCGGCGGTCCCGGGACCGGGAAGACCACCACCGTGGCGAAGCTTCTGGCGGCACTGATCCAGATCGAAGACAGCCCGCGCTGTCGTATTCGCCTGGCGGCGCCAACCGGGAAAGCGGCGGCGCGTCTGACCGAATCGCTGGGCGCGGCGCTGAGAAAATTGCCGCTGACCGACGCGCAGAAAGCGTTGATTCCCACCGAGGCCAGCACGCTGCATCGTCTGCTGGGCGCCCAGCCAGGCAGCCAGCGGATGCGCTATCACGCCGGCAACCCGATGCATCTGGACGTGCTGGTGGTGGATGAAGCCTCGATGATCGACCTGCCGATGATGTCGCGGCTTATCGACGCGCTGCCGGCCCACGGGCGGGTGATCTTCCTCGGCGACCGCGACCAGCTGGCCTCCGTAGAAGCGGGGGCGGTGCTGGGGGATATCTGCGCCTGGGCGAGTTCGGGCTATACCGCCGCGCGGGCGCAGGAGCTGACCCGGCTGACCGGTTCGCCGGTACCGGCGGGCGAGGGGGCTATCGCGGGCGCGCTGAGAGACAGTTTGTGCCTGTTGCAAAAGAGCTATCGCTTCGGCAGTCACTCCGGCATCGGGAGCCTGGCGCGGGCGGTGAACGCTGGCGCGCGCGCGGAGGTGAAGGCCACGCTGCGCCAGCCGTTTGACGATATCGCGCTTCATCCCCTCAGCACGACTGAAGAGTACGAAGCCATGCTCGGCGCGGCCCAGCAGGGCTATGAACGCTACCTGCAACTGCGCCGCGAGCGGGCCGAACCGCAGGCCATGCTGGCCGCTTTCAGCGAATTCCAGCTGCTGTGCGCGCTGCGCGAAGGGCCGTACGGCGTGAGCGGCGTCAATGAGCGGCTGGAGCAGCGGCTCAACCGCCAGCGAGCGATCGCCCTGCCGCGCCACTCCCGCTGGTATGACGGCCGACCGATCATGATATCGCGCAACGACAGCGCGCTGGGGCTGTTTAACGGCGATATCGGCATAGCGCTGGAGCGCAACGGCGAGCTGCGGGTGTGGTTCCTGATGCCCGACGGCGCCATCAAGTCGGTGCAGCCGAGCCGTCTGCCGGAGCATGATACCGCCTGGGCGATGACCGTGCATAAATCGCAGGGCTCGGAGTTCGAACACGCGGCGCTGATCCTGCCGGCGCGCAGCGTCCCGCTGGTGACCCGCGAACTGGTCTACACGGCGATCACCCGCGCGAAACGGCGGTTGTCGCTCTATGCCGACGAGCAGGTGCTCTCCCAGGCCATTGTGACGCGCACCGAACGGCGCAGCGGCCTGGCGGAGATTTTCGCCGGGCGCGAAACCCCATGAGACGCCGGGTCCGGGCGATGGAAAATGCTGCAGCCGTCGCCCGGGCTGGCGGAAAAATCAGTAACTGAAGAACAGAGGGATAAGCCAGAGCGCCGAGATCGAGTTCATGGCGAAAAAGCGGACTGCTGCGCCGCCGGCCAGCGGTGGGGTGGAACAGCGGGCACAAAAAATCACCAGCGAGGAGATGAGAAGATTCATGCCGGACGTCAGGGCCAGCAGAAATAATATCGCGATGGCAGCGCCGAGCGCGGCATAGCCATGCTGATGATGGCGCTGGTTATCCCAGAGGAGCAGTATCATCAGCAACCACGGATAGAGGGCGATCGCGGTGGTGATGAGATTAATATGTCTGACCAGCCAGTTCGGTTTGGTTTCCATTCTTTAAGCGATCCTTACAGGGCGGGTGGCGGCCGCGGCGCCAGTCGACGTCCTGTCGACAGCCAATAGCATATCGGTGAGCCAGCGAGAAAAAAATGGCCTGCGCGGAAACCAGGAATTTCGCCCGCGTGCGTACGCCAGGCTGGCGGGAAGAGGGGTGGGAGACCGGCCGGGGATAAAGCGATAAGCGTCGCGCTATCCCGGGCCGTTAGAAAGAGTGAAGAAGGGCTTAAGCGAGGTCGGCCATCAGCACCTTCGACCGGCGCTGATAGTTATACATCTGCTTTTTACTCTCCGGCAGCAGGTCGATATCCACCGGCGTGAAGCCGCGCTCCTGGAACCAGTGGATGCTGCGGGTGGTTAACACGAACAGTTTGCTCAGTCCCATCTGCCTGGCCTGAGCGGCAATACGCTCCAGCAGCACCTCTCCCCGCGACGAGCTCCGGTAATCCGGATGCACCGCCACGCAGGCCATTTCGCCGATCTTCTCTTCCGGGAAAGGATAGAGGGCGGCGCAGGCGATGGTGGTGTTATCGCGCTGAATAATGGTGAATTTGTCGATCTCCATCTCCAGCTGTTCGCGGGAACGGCGTACCAGAATGCCCTGCTGCTCGAGCGGGCTTATCAGCTCAAGAATACCGCCGATATCATTGATGGTCGCCCGACGGATCTGCTCCGCGCTCTCCATGACGATCTGAGTGCCGATGCCGTCGCGTGAAAACAGCTCCTGCAGCAGCGCGCCATTTTCCTGATAGCTGATCAGGTGGCAGCGCCGTACGCCGCTGCGGCAGGCCTTCACCGCCCCGCGCAGGAAGCGCACGGTGCCGGAGTTATAGTCTTCGTCTGCTTCCAGCTCTTCGACGCGGGCTTGCGCCTCATTAGGGAACAGTTCGGAGACAATTTCCCCGGCCTGGTTGTAAACCCCTTGCGACGAACAGAAGCCGATCATTTTCTCCGCCTTCAGCTTGATGGCCAGCTGGGTAGCGATCTCTTCCGAAGTCAGGTTAAAGCTCTCGCCGGTGACCGACACCGCGACCGGCCCCATCAGCACAATGGCGCCGCTGTCGAGCTGACGATGAATCGCCTCTTCGTCAATGCGGCGAATACGCCCACTGTGGCAATAATCGACGCCGTCATCGACGCCCAGCGGCTGGGCAATGATAAAGTTGCCGCTGACGACGTTGATATGGGCCCCCTGCAACGGGGTGTTGTTGAGGCTCATCGACAGACGGGCGGTGATCTCCAGCTGCAGCATGCCCGCCGCCTGCTTCACCAGCTCCAGCGTTTTGGCGTCAGTCACTCGCGTCTGCTTGTGATAGATCGGCTCGTGATGGTGCTCGGCGAGGTTCGCGTCAATCTGCGGTCGAGCGCCATAGACCACCACCAGACGGATGCCCAGGCTATGCAATAATCCTATGTCATTGACAATGTTCGAAAAATTCTCATGCTCAATGGCTTCGCCGCCCAGCATGATGACAAACGTTTTTCCCCGATGGGCATTAATATAGGGAACAGAATGGCGGAATCCTTCTACCAGTTCAGTGCGACGTTCCTTCACCATGACAAACCCTCAATGCATGATTATTCGTAATTATTGTATTTTTATTCTGTTTTGCCGTTAAACGCAAGTGCCAATTTTAGGCTAAGTCGCGAAAAACATGTGACCCGGCGCAGGGTGTCAATGAATGTTTACCCTTTTATAGATGACAGGTTATATGCCTTTAGTTAAAGTTTCTGGTCAATCTGTTTGTTTTGGGTACAAATGCGTTTTTATTGCTTGGGAGTGGCATGTCGGGAAACAACTCAGGATTAAGCCGTCGCCGTCTGTTGCAGGGCGCGGGCGCCATGTGGTTAATGAGCGTGAGCCCTGTCGGGTTGGCCGCCGCCGCGCGGGTGGTCGCCGTTCGCGTCTGGCCAGCATCGACCTACACGCGTGTCACGGTAGAATCGAATCATGTGCTGAAATACCGGCAGTTTGCCCTCAGTAATCCGGAACGAGTGGTAGTGGATCTGGAAGGGGTTAACCTGAACTCTGTGCTGAAAGGCATGGGCGGCCAGATCCGCGATGACGATCCCTTTATTAAGTCCGCCCGCGTGGGCCAGTTTGATCCACAAACCGTGCGCATGGTCTTTGAGCTCAAGCAGAACGTCAAGCCGCAGCTGTTTGCCCTCGCGCCGGTGGCTGGCTTTAAAGAGCGTCTGGTGATGGACCTCTACCCCGCCAACGCCACCGATGTTCAGGATCCGCTGCTGGCGCTGCTCGAGGATTACAACAAAGGCGACCTGGAGCGTCAGGTGCCGCCGGCGCAAAGCGGGCCGCAGCCGGGCAAAGCCGGGCGCGACCGGCCGATTGTCATCATGCTCGATCCCGGACACGGCGGCGAAGACTCCGGCGCCGTGGGAAAGTATCGCACCCGCGAAAAAGACGTGGTGCTGCAGATTGCCCGTCGCCTGCGGGCGCTGATCGACAAAGAAGGCAATATGAAGGCCTATATGACCCGCAACGAAGACGTGTTCATCCCGTTGAAAGTGCGTGTCGCCAAGGCGCAGAAGCAGCGCGCCGACCTGTTCGTGTCGATTCACGCCGATGCCTTTACCAGCCGCCAGCCCAGCGGCTCTTCGGTGTTTGCCCTCTCCACCAAGGGGGCCACCAGTACCGCGGCAAAATATCTCGCCCAGACGCAGAACGCCTCGGATCTGATCGGTGGGGTCAGCAAGAGCGGCGACCGCTATGTCGACCACACCATGTTCGATATGGTGCAGTCCCTCACCATCGCCGACAGCCTCAAATTCGGAAAGGCAGTGCTGGAGAAAATGGGCAATATCAATAATTTGCACAAGAATCGGGTAGAGCAGGCGGGCTTTGCGGTACTGAAGGCGCCTGATATCCCCTCCATTCTGGTGGAGACGGCGTTTATCAGTAACGTGGAAGAAGAGCGGAAACTGAAAACGGCCAAATTCCAGCAGGAGGTGGCCGAGTCGATCCTCGCCGGGATTAAAGCCTACTTCGCCGACGGCGCGACGCTGGCCCGCCGCGGATAACCACACAGGAAAGGGACATGGCCTTACTGAAAAGCGCCCATGGCGGCAATATCCGCGAGGCCGCCGCCCTACTGGGCATAGCCCCCGGCGAGCTGCTGGATTTTAGCGCCAACATCAATCCGCTGGGGATGCCTGCCTCGCTCAGGCAGGCGATCGTTGACAACCCAGGCTGCGCCGAACGCTACCCTGACGTCGAGTATCAACAGCTGCATCAGGCGCTGGCTGCCCACCATCAGTTGCCGGCGGCGCATATCCTCGCCGGCAACGGCGAAACTGAATCGATCTTCACCCTCGTCCACGGCCTTAAGCCGCGGCGGGCGATGATCGTCATTCCCGGTTTTGCGGAGTACCGGCGGGCGCTGCAGACGGTGGACTGCGAGGTGGTGGAGTATGCCCTGCGGGAGCGCGATGGCTGGCAGCTGACCGACGCGATCCTCGATGCCCTGACTCCGGCGCTGGACTGCCTGTTTCTCTGCACCCCGAACAACCCCACCGGCCTGCTGCCGGAGCGGGGCCTGCTGGAAGCCATTGCGCAGCGCTGCCGGGCGCTGAACATCAGCCTGATCCTCGATGAGGCCTTCCTCGACTTTATCCCCGACCAGCCGGGGTTTATTCCTCTGCTGGCGCAGCATCCGCACGTCTGGGTTTTGCGATCGCTGACCAAATTTTATGCCATTCCGGGGCTGCGTCTCGGCTACCTGCTGAACGCTGATGCCCAGGCGGTGGCCCGACTGCGCGCGCGACAAATGCCGTGGTCCATCAACGCCTATGCCGCCCTGGCCGGGGAAATTATTCTCCAGGATCGGGCGTATCAGCGGGCCACCTGGCAGTGGCTGCAGGAGGAGGGAGCGCGTTTCTATGCGCAGCTGCAGGAGATGGCCGGGCTGACCGTGTGGCCCGGGCGTGCTAACTACCTGTTCTTGCGCTGCGACAGAGCCGATTTTGACCTGCAATATGCCCTGCTGCGCCAGCATGTGCTGATCCGCAGCTGCGCCAACTACCCGGGGCTGGATAGCCGCTATTTCCGGGTGGCGATCCGCAGCGCCGAGGAAAACGACCAGCTGCTGGCGGCGTTGCGCCGGGTGCTGGCCTGAGGCCTACTGCAGGATGACGCCCCCGGGCACCATTGCCAACAGATGCTGCTGCGGCCAGTGGGCGGCGATGTCGCTGTCTGCCAGCCGCCATTGCAGAAATTCGACGTCATGCCGACGGCGGTCCAGTAGCAGGCCGACGACGCTGCCGCTGTGCGCCACGTTGAGACCATAGAGCCCTGCGCTTTCCACCAGGTCCAGCAGCGCGTCAAACCCCGGCTTAGGCAACAGCTGCTGGCTGGCAATGGCGCTGATGGTCGCTGCTTCGCCCAGCAGCTGCGGGTTGCCGCAGTGGCAGGCCTGCTGTACTTTCTCCCACGCCAGCTGCAGCCGGGAGGCGTTTGCCAACAGGCCCGGCTCGCGCGGCAGCTGGTGATAGTCGGTGGTGCGCAGCGTCAGCGGGCTCTCCAGCACTAACAGGTCGAGCGCCGGCGGAGGGGGACAGGCGATTTGCGTGGCGGCGGTATTATGGTCGAACAGCGTCAGCTGGCGAAACAGGGTGCTGTCGGTAGGCTCCAGCGCGACGCACAGGCGCGCCAGCGTCGGCTCATCCAGTAGATGGCCCAGATGATGGGCGGTGGCGACGGCGGTGGCAGCGATATCGGCGGTGCTGCTGGCCATCCCTTTGGCCACCGGGATCGTTGAGTGCAGGGTGATGCGGATCTGCTGGCTCAGCGCTGGGGGGTAGCCCCAGTGGGCCAGCAGCTGGTCGACCATCGCCCGCGACAGCGGCCGCTCGTCTTTTCGCGGTACCCCGGTCTCGACCTCGACGGTGCTGTACCAGTCCACCGGACAGGAGACCAGCTTTTCGCTGCCGAGGATCCAGCCCTGGATAAGTTCTCCGCACGAGGCGGGACATTGTGCAACAGCCACGTTTTCACCTTTCCGCTTACCTTCGCCAGGGCGCATAGTGGCATGGCGACCCGCCGGTTACCATGATTCTCCGCAAGAGGAGGCGCGTCGTTTATGCCGACACCGCCAGCTCGCGCGCCTGCGGCAATGCAAGACGCATGACGTCGCGGGCAATCATTAGCTCTTCATTGGTGTTGATCACCGCCACTTTGACCAGCGCATTATCCGCCTGAATAAAGGTCGCGCTCCGGTGGTTTTTCTCGTCGTCCAGCGCGAGGCCGAGAAAATGCAAATTGCGGCAGATCGTCGCCCGCGCCCGGGCGGAATTCTCGCCTATGCCGCCGGTAAAGATCAGCGCGTCCAGACCTCCCATCTGCATGATATAGCTGCCGATAGTCGCGCGAATGCGTTCGGCAAACAGCGACAGCGCCAGAGCCGCCCGTTCGTTGCCGGCGTCAGCTGCCTGTTCGACGTCGCGGTAATCAGATGACACACCGGAGACGCCCAGCAGCCCGGATTCATTATTCAGCAGCTGGTTGAGCTGCTGGGCGGATTTCCCTTCTTTCTCCACCAGCCAGGGAAGTATCGACGGGTCGATATCGCCGCTGCGGGTGCCCATCATCACCCCGGACTGCGGGGTAAAGCCCATTGAGGTATTCACCGATTGCCCGCCTTTGATGGCGCAGACGCTACAGCCATTGCCCAGATGGCAGCTTACTACCCGCAGGGCGCTCAGCGGTACGCCCAGCTTTTCCGCCAGCGCGCTGCTGACATAGTGATGGCTGGTACCGTGAAAACCGTAGCGGCGAATGCCCAGCTCGGCGTAATAGCGCCAGGGGAGGGGATAGAGCCAGGCCTCCGGCGCCAGGGTCTGGTGAAAGGCGGTATCAAAAACCGCCACCGCCGGTACCGCGGGTAACAGCTGGCGAAAGAGACGTATGCCCAGCGCATTGACCGGGTTATGCAACGGCGCCAGCTCCGCCAGGCGCTCGATCTCCCGCAGGGTATCGTCGCAGACCAGCGCGGCGTCTTTGAAGCGTTCGCCGCCGTGGGCGACGCGGTGGCCAACGCCGTCGATCTCCTGCAGGCTGCTCAGGATCCCGCGGCCGGTCAGCGCCTCCAGCAGCAGGGTCACTGCCTCATGGTGATCGGCGATGGGCAGCGTCTCCTGCCATTTCTGTGCCGACGTTTTCAGCGTGAAGCGGGCCTCGGGCAGGCCGATACGTTCGATCAACCCCTGACAGAGCAACGCCCCCTGCGGCATGTTAAGCAGCTGAAACTTCAGGGATGAGCTGCCGGCGTTAATCGCCATGATTTTATAGGTCATTGATATTCCTCTGCATTCAGGCAGGCGAACAGGTCATCAAGCCCGTCGCCGGTTAACGCGCTGGTGATAAAGATATGTCCGGCGCCCGCCGCCTCGAGCCATGTCCGGACCTGTTGCAGACGGGGCGGGGCGGCCAAATCGGCTTTGGTGATCACCCCGATGACCGGGCGGTTCATCGGGGCGGTAAACCCCGGAGAAAAAGGTGACCAGGGCGCATCGGCATTTAGTACCAGCGCGATGACATCGGCCTCGCAGGCGCTGGTGAGCAGTGCACTGTACAGGCAGCGGTTTTCCAGATATTCCCCGGGGGTATCGATGGCGGCCGGCGTCCAGACGATGGCCTGGGTTTTCTGATAGCGCAGGGTTTCGCCACGCAATACCTGGGTCAGCGAGGTTTTGCCGCACTGGCTGGGTCCGATTAGCATCAGGCGTTTCATGGGCTCAGGTCCGGGTAATTGGGCAAGCGGTGAAGCGCATCAGCTCACCGAGGGTGCGGGTGACCTGCCTGAGCGCGTACTCCACGGCGGAGACATCGCCGGTCAACACCACCGCGCCGGTGAAGCGATCGAGAAAACCGATCTCCACCGCGCCGGACTTGGTAGCGATGTCGCAGGCGATAATCGATGCTTCACTGGGGGTAATGGTAAGAATGCCGATGGCGGAGACCGCGTCCGGCAGACCCAGCTTTTTGAACAGATCTTTGCCAGGATTGGCAATGAGATGCGCCAGAGTAACCTGTTTGCCCGGGACATACTCCTGGATCATGCGTTCGGTAGGGGTTTGCGGTTCCATTATCCCTCCATCAGCTGTTGCCACAGCGCATCGTGCGGTCGCGGGATCACTGCCCGGTGAACCAGTAATCCTTTCTCGCCTGCGCTGTCGCTGGCCACCGTGACGGCGTTGTCGACATCGGCGATATCACCCGCCACCACCATGTAGCATTTGCCGCCGATACCAAACGCCATATGGACCCGCACCAGGGTGACGTTGGCCGCTTTCACCGCGCGGTCGGCGGCGCTGATGCACGCCGCCACGCTCCAGGTTTCGACGATCCCCGCCGCCTGCCGCTGCCCGACCACGTTGAGACCGCTGATCGCCGGTAGTACGCTGGGGTGAATGTTGGCCAGCACCAGGCTGTCCACCAGCATCTCCCCAGCGCGCGCGGTGCCGGCGGCGATTGCCTGCTGCACGGCGCCGACGTCGCCGCCGAGCATCAGCAGGAATTTCCCGGGGCAAAGGGTTCTGCAGAGCAGGAGCTGTACGTTCGCGCTTTTCAGCATGACGTCACCCAGCTCCATCCCCCTGGCGATGCTGGTCAGTTCTAAAATTCCGATAGCCTGGGTCATGATTAACCTCTTACAAGCGTAATGGCCTGCTCCGTGATGGCGGAGACCTGGCCGTCAATACTGGCGTGCACCGGCGCGCCGAGGGCGTCGGCGGGGATATCCGCCAGTAGCTGGCCGCGCGTTACCCGCTCTCCCGGCGCGACGCAGGGCACGGCGCTGATGCCGATATGCTGGCGCAGGGGCAGGGTGACGCAGGCCACCTCCGGCTCCACCGCCGTCAGCGGCGCTTCCTGATACCAGGGATCAAGTCCCAGTTTGCTGATGAGCCGCTTGACCGGCACCAGGCGGTGCTTCGCCATCTCGTCCGCCGGACGCAGCGGTCCGTCGTAGCGCAGGTTTTTCGCCCTCAGCTCACGTTTCAGCAGACGGTTGATGCGCATGGGGGAAATACCCACCGGGCAGGCGACGCTCTCGCAAACGTTGCACTCCGAACAGGTCAGGGCGCTGAGCAGCAGCGACGGGGTGGCCGCCTGGCGATAGTTCACCGCCCGCACCAGCAGATGAGGGGAAAGCTCATGGCCGATCAGGTGCCGGGGGCATAAATCTGTGCATAAACGGCACTGTTCACAGACGGTGCGGGCGATGGCGAGCAGCGTTCGTTCATCCTGCCGCCGTCGCTGGATCAATGGATGGTTGCCCGGGAGCACCAGCAGGCCGCCGGTGGTTTTGGTGACCGGTGTCTCGAGGGAGGTAATAAGCGAGCCCATCATCGGACCGCCGTTGATAAACCCCGGATCGTCAACCGTCGCGCCGCCGGCCAGATCCAGCACCTCGCGCAGCGATATACCCAGTGGTACGGCCAGCGTCAGCGGACGGGCGACGGCGCCATTGACGGTCAACGTCCGGCGAGTTACCGGATAGCCCTGTTCCACGGCTCTGGCGATATTGAGCACCGTCTGCACGTTATTGACCACCACGCCGACGCTGACCGGCAGCGCGGCAGGTGGTACGCGGCGTCCCGTCGCCAGCCAGATAGTAAGCACCTCATCCCCGGCCGGATAGACGTCAGGCAGAATATGCAGCCGGGCCCATTCCGGGAGTCGTGGGGTTAATGCCGCAATCGCCGGAGCATATTTCGCCTTCAGGGCAATGATCCCTTCCCGGGCGCCAGTGGCGGTCATCGCGTAACCCAGGCCGCGAATCAGTCGGTCAGCCTGCTGAGCCATCAGCTGTTGGTCAACCTTCAGCATCGGTTCGCATTCGGCGGCGTTCACCAGCACGGTGTCCACCCGGGCCTGCAGTTTGATGTGGGTCGGAAAGCCTGCGCCACCGGCTCCTACGACGCCAGCGGCCCGAACGCGTTCGCGGATCTCCGCTGCATCAATGCTTGATAGTGGCACTATCGCTTCACTCATTGCAGGTTCTCCAGCAGTTGCGCGATGGCCGCGCCATCGACCGGACGCGGGTTGGTGCGCAGGGTGGCGTCGGCCAGCGCGGCCGGCACCATGGCGGGAATTCGCGATAAGAAAAGGGGATACTTTTCCTGCAGCGCGCCCTTGAGGGTGGGAATGGCGCACTGCTGTTTCAGCGTTTCCACCGCGGTAAGCAGCGCCTGGAAAGCCTCCTGTTCGCCAGCTGCGGGCGGGCAGAAGCGGCAGGCCCTGGCCAGGCGCGCATAGCGCTTAGCCGCTCGCGGCTCGCCGGCATTGAAGCGGATCACCGCGGTCAGCAGCAGCGCATTGGCCAGGCCATGGGGGAGGTGAAACTGGCCGCCAAGCTGATGGGCGATCGCATGATTGAGCCCAAGGCCAGCCTGGCTAAAGGCCATACCGGCGAGGGTTGATGCATTGTGCATTTTGCTGCGGGTCGCAATGCAGTCGCCCTGACGAATCGCAACGGGCAGGGCGCGAAACACCAGCCTGGCGGCCTTTTCCGCCAGCGCATCGGTAAAATCGGTGGCCTGCGGCGAGACCCATGCCTCCAGGGCGTGGGTCAGCGCGTCCAGCCCGGTATGGGCTGTGATGGTGGGCGGTACGCTAACCACCAGCGTCGGGTCGATGATCGCCATGTCGGGACAGAGCGCCTCATGGAACAGCGGGTACTTGATCCCTTTTTCCGGGTCGCTGATGACGCAGGCGCTGGTCACTTCCGAACCGGTACCGCTGGTGGTGGGGATCGCCACGCAGGTGTCAACAGGCAGACCGCCCTGCTGGCTGAACCAGACGATAGCCTTGGCGGCATCCATCGCCGAGCCGCCGCCGAAGCCGATCACCACCTGCGGACGCAGGGCCTGCATCTGCGCTATCCCTTTCGCCACGGTGTGAATAGTCGGATCCGGTGTAATATCGCTGAACACGCTGACGCGGTTGCTGGCGGGCAGCGCGGCGCGCAGTCGGTCAAGCAGCGGCGAGCGCGCCAGGAAGCCGTCGCAGACGATCCAGATGTGCTGATGGCTAAAGCGCTGCAGCGCGGCCAGGCTGCCCGGGCCGCTGTAGAGGCGCGTTTGCAGAGAAAAGGTATGCATGGCGCCCCCGGTTAGCGAATGGAAAAACCGTTGGTCAACACGCAGCGCCGCAGGCGGGCGAACGTCCGCGCGGAGGTGGTGCCTTCTCCGGTTGGCGTGGCGATGGTGAAGGTGGTAAACCCTTCGCCGCCGACGCCGATTCCCGCGTAAGACGGGCCATTTTTGACAAAAATGGAGGTCTGCAGGGTGCGTGCCGCCAGATTGAGCCGCGAGACATTCTGCGAGTGCATAATGGCGGTGTGGTGCAGACCCTCCTCAACGCGCAGGGCCAGCGCCAGGGCGCTGTCAAAGTCGGCGACCCTGACGATCGGCAGCACCGGCATCAGCTGCTCGCAGGTCACCCAGGGGTCGTTCGCCTCCACCTCGGCTATCAGCAGGCGAGGGGGGCGAGGCGGAACGGCGAGACCCGCCGCCGCCAGCAGCGCAGCCGGGCTTTTACCGACCAGTTTTTTATTCGCCGCGCCGTCGGGCAGGCAGACGGCACGCAGGGTATCGGCCTCCTGTCGGCTCAACAGCAGCGCGTCAAAATCCTGCATCTGCTGGATCAGGCGGTCAGCGACGGAGGCGACGACGATCAGGCTTTTTTCGGCGATACAGGGCAGGTTGTAATCGAAGGCGGCGCCGCTGATGATATCTTCGGCGGCTTTGACGAGATCGGCGGTTTCATCAACGATGCACGGCGGATTGCCGGCGCCAGCGCCGATCACTTTTTTACCGCTTTTCATGCCCATCGCCACAATGCCAGGGCCGCCGGTGATAGCCAGAACGGCAATCAGCGGGTGGGACATCATTTGCTGGGTGGCTTCAAAGGTCGGCTCGGCAACGGTCACCACCAGGTTACGGATCCCGCTGCAGCGGTAGGCGATCTCTTCGATCCTGGCGATAAGCTTCAACGAGACCTTTTTCGTGCCGGGATGGGGGCTGAAATAGACGCTGTTACCCGCCGCCAGCATGCTGATACTGTTGTTGATAATGGTTTCCGTTGGGTTGGTGCTGGGCGCCACGGCGCCAATAACCCCGAACGGCGAGTACTCAAACAGCACCATCCCGCCATCGCCGGTGAGGGCGCTGGTAGTGAGATCCTCTATGCCCGGCGTGTTTTCAAGAGCGGCTTTATTTTTCAGATATTTATCTTCTTTGTTGCCCATGCCGGTTTCCGTGGCGCTCTCTTCCGCCAACGTCGCCAGCTCGGGGGCCAGCGTCTCCCGCAGGGCGCTGATAATGGCGCTGCGGGTTTTTAGCGGACACTGCTGATAGCGGAGAAAAGCCTGATGAGCGGCGTCGATGGCGCTGCCGACATCGCAGAAAATGCCCTGCTCTTGCTGAGGGGCAGGGGGCGTCGGCGCGAGCTTTTCACTGAGGATGGTGCGGATAAGGGTTTCCAGTTCTGCTGTATTCATTGATGAGTTCTCACGTTAATGGCCGCCATGGCAGCCTGTGCAATAGCCATATCCTGCTCGACGCTGCCGCCGCTAATGCCGAGGCCGGCTATTAGCTGGCCATCGCGCCACAGCGGATATCCGCCGCCAAAGGTGACGACTTTGCCCTGCAGATGGCTCTCCAGACCGTACAGCGCAGCGCCTGGCTGTACGGTCGTCGCGAGCTCGTGGGTGGCGGTTTTCATGGCGACGGCGGTCCAGGCTTTTTTCGGCGCCAGCTCGCTGCTGACCAGCAGCGCATCGGGCATTCGCC
This sequence comes from Klebsiella sp. 4_1_44FAA, assembly GCF_000238715.1. Taxonomy (NCBI): domain Bacteria; kingdom Pseudomonadati; phylum Pseudomonadota; class Gammaproteobacteria; order Enterobacterales; family Enterobacteriaceae; genus Klebsiella; species Klebsiella sp. 4_1_44FAA. The sequence goes on along the minus strand of NZ_JH414800.1, from coordinate 272,581 downwards.
AGGTCACGGTTTCGGTGCCGTGTGCGTCAACGATGCTGACCACCACCGGCACCTGCAGCTGGCGGGCGTGTTCAATGGCCTGATGGATGAGCTGATGCAGCTCGTGAAAGGAGAGCGACCCGGCCTGGGCTTTGGGCGCGTCGGGCGCAGGCGACCCGCTGGCGGCCAGATAGCGGGCCGCGATCTCCGTCACAAGGCGGCGCTGGTGAGCGGCATGATCCTCGCTGCGCGCCAGGGCATACAGGCAGTCAGATAAGCGGTTCAGATAACGCAGCAGTATCTGACGGATAGTAACCTCTGCCGCCAGCTCGACCAGCCGGCGCTCCGCCCGTCTGGCAACGGTGCGGGCCAGGTGCAGACGGCTGGCGGCTTCACAGCGTCCGGGCAATACAAACTGGTGCAGCGCCGGCACGCGGGCCATCTCGCGATCGATGGTCTGCTCCAGCAGGGCAATCTCTTCGCTGCTGATATAGCGCTTACCCGGTGATGGCTGTTCGCTGTCGCTGGCGAGCTCCGCGCTGAACCAAAAAATGTGCTGCTGCAGGGCTTCGAGCAGGGTGCGCTGTTCCTCTTCAGCGACGGCGCAGACGCACAGGCTCAGCATGGCGTTCAGTTCATCCAGGGTGCCGTAGGCTTCGACGCGCGGATGCGTCTTGCTGACCCGCTGGCCGGTAAAGAGTGATGTACTGCCGGCATCGCCGGTTCGGGTATAGATAGCCACAGGCGCCCCCTTAGCGTGAAAGTGAGTCAACAATGCCCACGACGGCAAGATCGATGGCCTCATTCGGGCCGCTGAAAACGTGGCGTGCGCTCGAGCCGCTGCAGAGCAGCACCAGCTCGCCGACGCCAGCGCCAACCGAATCTACCGCCACTTCATCGCCGCTCGTGGGGAGAATCGGACGATCGTCGTCCGCGCTTACCCGGCGCACCAGCAGCAGTTTTTTGCCGTTCAGAGAGGGCGATTTTTGCGTCGAGACGACGGCGCCGGTCACGCGTGCCAGATGCATAGTTCACTCCTGCTTAATCAATTGAACATGCCGCGCGACGGCCGCTTCGCGGGCGAGGGCGGTGATAATGGGGCGGCGGCGCAGCACCAGATAGCCGCCACTGAAACGGGCTACGTCGGCATAGGTGAGCACCGACGCGGCGTGAAGCCTGACGGGCTGGCCAAGCGGATCGCTGAACGTCAGCGGCAAGCGGGCGAGTTTTTTTACCGCCAGCGCGGGGAGCAGGGTGGGAAGCAGCGTTAGCTGTACCCGAACGCCCCAGGCCATCGCCTCATGCAGTGCGCAACCGGCTGCCGCCAGCGCACGCTGGCCGGCAAGCTGCTCCAGCAGCGGTAAATCGACCTGCACGATGCGCAGCGAAGCGTGCTGGCACAGCAGGCTGCGGATATCCGCTTCGCCGAGCTGGGCCACGCTGAGCGTGGCCGTGCTGAGGGCGCGACGGCGCAGACGGGCGGCGACCTCTTCGACGATACGCTGCAGCATCGCGTGGTTCATGGCTTCGTCACCAGCGTTGCCCAGGCTTGCGCAGCGTCAGCGCCTGCCGCATTAGCCTCGTCAGTATCGATGTGCATCTCAAGACGCATATCCGGGGCAACGCGGACCGCTACGTTGTCGAAGATAAGCCGCCTGTCGCTGCCTTCGATCGCCACCGCGACGCTATCGCCATGGGAGACGCGCAGGATCAACGCATCAAGTGGCGACATATGAATATGTCGCTGGGCAACAATCGTCCCGCCGCTCAGCTCCAGTTCGGCAAAGGGGCTTATCAGGCGGATCCCCGGCGTGCCCTGCAGATTGCCGGACATGCGCAGCGGCGCGGCGATACCGAGGATCCGGGCGTCGGTGCGTGAGATTTCCACCTGGCTGGTCTGGCGCAAAGGGCCGAGCAGGCGCACGTTGTTTAATCGCCCTTTGGGGCCAACCAGGGTCACCGTCTGCTCTGCAGCATATTGTCCCGGCTGCAGCAGCGCTTTTTTCGGCTGGATGGGCTGCGCGGGAAAAAGCCTGGCATAGTCAGCCGCCGCTAAATGGATATGGCGACTGGAGATACCGATTGGAATGGGACGCTGGCGCATCTCATCCAGCACTTTGTTGACTGTCGAAGCCAGCTGTTGTTTATCCATTACGCGTCACCTCGTTTACCGGCGTGCAGGCACTGCGAGCGGGGATCGCCTTTTTGTCGTGGGCAGTGTGGGTCCAGGCACAGGTTGCAGGTCACCCGCTCCGTAGAGTGGGAGGGGGCGTCTGTGAGGGCCGTGTTCTCCTCCGTCACGGCGACGTCAGGCGCTGGTGAAGGCGCCTGGACGCGGGCCGGCAGCAGGCCTTCCCCGGGCCTGGCGATAACCTTCTGCGCTACCAGCCCCTGCTGCCGTTCGGCGAGTTCGGCCCCGGTCATCACCGCCGCCTGGACAGAGGCCACATCACCGGCGATCTTCACCACCATCCAGCCGGAACCGTTGGTCTTTTCCAGGGCGAGCAGCGTGATGGCGGCCGCTTTCGCCATAGCGTCGGCGCAGGTGATGGCCAGGGCCAGACCGCTGACCTCAAGTAATCCCAGTGATTGCTTCACGCGGTGCTCCTTTTTTCAGGGTCAGACGGATTTCGGCAGAATGGCCTCAACATCGCTATGCGGGCGCGGGATCACATGGCTGGACTTGACCTCGCCGACCACGCTGGCCGCCGCGCTGCCGGCGTCAACGGCGGCTTTGACCGCGCCGACGTCTCCGCGGACCATCACGGTAATCAGCCCGGAGCCAATTTTTTCGTAACCAATCAACTGCACGTTGGCGGATTTCACCATTGCATCAGCGGCTTCAATGGCGCCAACCAGGCCTTTCGTTTCAACCAGTCCTAGTGCGTTATTCATACTGCGTTCTCCTGTGGATTAAGCATGGCGATCCCGAAATGGGATCCCTTTGACGAGACGAGCCGCATTGTTGCCAGTGTTTCGCCGGGCCAGCCTGTTCTGGTGATACATCAGCGAAAACAGCGGAGTTGATGCGGGTAAATTTTTGTAGTGCACGATGAGCCGTTCCCGGTCGCAGGCGATGCCTACCTGCAGCGGCGAACGCTGCGCCGCCTGCCAGGCGTGATGAACAAGATCGCCGCCGGTCTGCGGCTGCAGAACAAAAGGAATGCCTTCCTCTTCAATGCCCAGCAGGACATCGCGCCACTGTTCGCTGCATTCGTCAGTGACGGCAATGACGATGGCGGGGGCGACTACGCTACTCTCCATGTGTGCCTCCTTTTTGCCAGGAAAGGAGTAATCCGCTGGCGACCGCATTGCGTGGGCCTTCACAGCCGCGGATATTGCCGCGCCCGGCAACCAGCCGGTAGTGCGCCAGCGCGTCGGTGACCAGCTGGGGGATCTCGAAATCGAGGGACGAGCCGCCCACCAGCACTACGAACGGGATGTCGCGAATGTTGCCGGTAGGGCTCACCTGGCGTAACGCTCGCAGGGCGTTGGTGACAAAGACGCGTGATTTGGCGCTACGGCGAATGGCGCGCACTTTCTCCAGCGGCAGATCGCCGGGCAGGGGAACCAGTTCATCCGGTTTCACCACGCAGACGCGGGCAAATACCGCCGGTGGTAAGGCCGACGGAAAAAACTGGACGCTGCCGTCTTCATGACGCAGATGAAACAGGCTTTCGACTTTTGCCAGCGGATATTTTTTGATCTCTTCCGCCAGGTAACGGTCCTCAAGCCCCAGTTCGCGAGCGATGATCATCGTGACCATATCGCCGGCGCCGGCCAGGTGAGTGGCGCTGATCTCTCCCTGCGCATTGATAATGGAGGCGTCGGTCGACCCGGCGCCCAGATCGAGGATCGCCAGCGGGCGCGTGGTGCCGGGAGTGGTGAGCGCCCCAAGAATGGCCGCCTCCGCTTCGGCGCCGCCCACCTGAACCGCAATCTGCAGTTTGTGCTCAATTTCACGGGCGATCAGGGCCATCTGCAGGCGATCCGACTTGACCATCGAGGCGATACCCACCGCCTGCTCCAGCGAGAACTCCCCCGCAAGACCGCCGGTCACGCTGACTGGCACCGCCGTATCAACGGCCAGCAGATCCTGAATGCGGATCTCCTGAGCTGGCTTATTGGTAAGCTCCGCCATGGTCTGGCGCACGTGCTCTAGCATGCCGCCGATATTGGTGCCCGCTTCTCCCGCGACGTTGTCCAGTTTGCCGCAGCCGTCAACCGCTTTCATGATGGCTTCCGCCCCGGCGGCCACATCAACCTGTACGCTGCGCCCCTGAGCGATGAGCAGCAGATTACCTGCCGGAATAGCGCGGGCCTTGACGTCGCCGGAGGGGGTTTTCACCACCACGGCCGAGCGGTTGCCAATCAGCGCCCGCGCCATTGGCACGATATTTTGGGTCTCCTCGGCGTTGAGATCGAAAACGGTCGCAATACCGTAGGGGTTGGAGAGCGTTTCGATGATCTTACCGGGTAAAGCGACCTCGACGGCCGCCAGCATGCCAAGTGGAATGCGGTCGATATGCTGAACTTCGTCGATCACCGGCAGCGGTTGCTGTAGCCGGTTATTGACCAGCACGCCGTCATCCTGCTGCAAAATAATGCCGGTTATCTGATAGCCCGCTGCCGTTGCCGCATTGACCATCGCGGCGACATCGGCAAAGTCAAAGGCCGAGGAGACCACCAGAATATAGGGAGTGTCCGCGGAGCAGGACAGCAGCGCCTCTGGTGTGATGGTGATGCCGACCCCCAGTCCGACGCCGCCGGGTGTCTTCGGGTTATGGCCGATCATGGTGGACTCGGTGATGATGGTTTCCGTGATGGTTTCCATCGCCACATCGCCAATGACCGGCGTGGCTTCGTTAATGCGAATAAGCGAAATATCGCTGAGCTGAATGCCGGCCGCTTTTGCCGCCTGCGTTAGCGCCTCCTGGATACCGAACACATTTCGTAATGTGCCTTTTATACCCGTGGTTTCAGCCAACGCGCTGTGGCGAATGTTCAGCACTCCTGCGTCATCGACCGTCGCCAGGGCGACTTCTGTCGAGGAGTTGCCAATATCAATGCCAGCGATATAGCGCATGCTTACCCCCCTGTTAATCGTCGCCTTTGAGTTTCTTACGCTCGATGTACAGCCCGGCCGCTTCCCGAACAAAGGCGGCACAGAGTCGTGCCTGGTAGCGATGCTCGAGGTCATCAGCGATCGCCAGTAGCTCCGCCTGGGTGGAACGGTATGGGCGCAGGGCGTTGTAGATCTCAAGGATTCGGTCGTCGGGAACCGCGGTGAGCTCTGCGGCCCGCTCAAAGTTCATCGCCAGCCGATCGCGTCCGGCATCCTGGGCGATCGCCGCCTGCATACGCAGCGTTTCCGGAGTGATGCGCATGTCCTGCGCCGTAACGCGATCGCTTAATACGTTCTCCAGCGTCAGGTCATCGAGCGTTTTATTGGTAGCGGTTTTGACCCACTCCGGATGGCGGGTCGCTAACGGGTAGTCGCTAACTTTTGGCTGGCGAACGGTGTCGTTTGTCGGCGCGGCTGGCGCGGGCGTTATCCCGTCCTGTAGGCTGTTCATCCGGCTCAGCACGTCGCGTACCATGGATTCAATTGCGTCGGTATTCATCGGGATATCCTTTGTTAAAGCGCCACGCGCAGTTCCTGCGGGTTTTTGCCCGTCACCACGTATTTGGTCTCTTTAATGTGCAAAATGGCCGACTTCGCCTGGTATTTGGGACGAGCCATCTGATCGTTAAGCGTCGGCACCGGCTGCGGCGACTCGCGTTTGGCGTAGCGCGCGGCGTTTTTGCCAATCTGACGGTAGGTTTCCAGCGTCAGCAGCGGCGCCTGCGGGAAGAGTTCCAGGTTGGAAAGCGGCGGCAGGCCGCGCTGGTGGATGACGGTGGTGCCTTTCGACTGAATACCGATCGAGATGCCGGAGCCGCTCAGGCGGTTGCCTTCCACTGCCACGAAGGCGACGTCAGATGACTTAAAGCAGCGGATCACCCGGGCTTTGATGCCTTCTTCCTCAATGCCGGCGATCACTTCGCGCAGAATATTTTTATGCGGAATGCCGACGATATTGGCGGTTTGCGCCAGACCAAACGCTGGCCCGACGGCAATAATGACTTCATCCTGCTGCGTGCCGGGTTTGGCTTCGCCGATTTCCGTCAGGAAGCTGTCGCCGGACACAGGTGCAACGGCGACCGGCGCGGCAGAGGCGACAGAAGCCGCAGACGCGCTAAAGGAGACCGGCTTATCTGCGCCTGATTTCATCTCCGACAGCACCTCTTCGATAATCTGGCGCAGCAGCGTTTCGTTAATTTCCATTTTTCACCCCTTAGCCAAGTTCATTGGGATCGAGCGCGCCCGGGATATTTTTAATCTCTTCCCAGCGCTCGCCTTGCAGGCGGTAGCCTGTTGCCGGACCGGCATAATCGTTCACGTCATTCACGGCCGAGAGCACCTGGCCCTCGCCAACAATGATGGCGGAGGTATGCAGGTAGTCGCCGGTGAGCTTGGCTTTCTGAATATTGAGCATGTCCTGGGCGACATCGGGGAAGCCGCCTTTCGCCAGGGCTTTCACCACCTCCAGGCCGTTGCGGTTCTTGTTGATGATCTCCTGAGCAAACTTGATGTCCTCGACGATATTGCGCTCAGGCATATCTTTTGAACCGTGGGCGTAGGTGGCGGCTTCTACTTCTTCATCCGTAATAGGCGGCAAACCCATGCCGGCAAATACCGCCTGCAGCGCGCGGGCGGCTTTGTTGCGAATGGCGATCACGTCCTTTTCACGCACCGGCCGCAGGCCGCCATCGACCTTCAGGTCGCGCTGGATCACGTTGTAGTCATCGAAGTCTTCGGCATCTTCGTTGGAACCGGCGAACATGTTGTCGTAGTTCGGCACCGCCGAGTAACCGGAGGAGATGAAGTCGGTGCCTGGCAGGAACTGCATCAGCAGACGCGCGGTACGCCGCATATCCGAGTGGGTAAAGGTTTGATCGTTGCTGGAGGCGCACTCCAGATCCAGCGCTGAGCAGATCAGGTTTTCCGCCAGTACGGCGCGGATCCCGGACGGCACGGCGGACGGCACGCCGATACAGCTGACGGAGCCATTCTGCAGGCCTTGCACCCCGGCGGCTTTGGTGATGTAGATGCAGCGCGCTTCGAGATAAAGCATCGATTTGCCTTCGGCATAGCCCATCTGCACCTCCGAGCCGGAGCCGGAGGTAAAGCGCATTTTCAGGCCGCGCGAGGCGTAGGAGGAGGCGAGGAAGCCTTTCGACCACGGGGTGTCATCGCCATCGGTAAACACCGGTTCCGTACCGTATACCGAAATGGTTTCGGCATAGCAGGTGTGGCCCAGCATGCCCAGTTTCAGCTCGGTGGCTTCTTCCAGCGAACACTGGGTGAGGACGCCGGGACGGCCAACCTGTGAACCGACCAGCAGGGCGATGGCGTTGAACGGCGCGTAGCGCGCCACGGCGACGGTGGTCTCCTGCTCGTCAAAGCCGCGCCATGCGCCTTCAGCGGCGTCGGCGGCAATCTGTACCGGATTGTCTTTGATATTAGTGACATGCGCCTGCTGGGACGGCGTGCGGCGGGCGCGCATTTTTTGCATCGCCATCATCATCTCGACCACGTTCATATGCGACACCACTTCCACGATTTTCGCCGGAGTCATCGCGGTAGTGAGCGGCACGATGTCGCTGCGTTTAACGTTCGGGTCGCAGAGCATGTTGGCGAGCTTAACCGAATCCATGGCCATCACTTCTTCGGCCCGGGCGAGATTAATGCCGTAGCGCGCGATAAAGTGGTCAATCAGGTCGAACTGCTCAACCGGTTTACCGTCGAGTTCGGTCACCGCGCCGTTGACGATGCGGATAGAAGGTTTGGGATCGTTAGGACTTTCCATCGCGATAAAGCCCTCTTCAATCCACTCCTTAACGAAACCATCCTGATTCACAGGGCGTTTCGCCAGTGCTTCAAATCTTTTCGATCTCATGAATCAGCCTCGCGGGTATTAAATGTAGGAGGGGCGATCGTTTTTCGGTTCGGCGCCCAGCGTCGCCAGTACGGTTTTGCCGATTTCCCGGGCGGAGATCACCGCCTGGCGCACCGCGCCGGAGTCACCGGAAATCACCAGAATGGCTTCGTTGCTGAAACTGGTGCCGTGGGCCGGTGAGCTGTAAGCCACCACCTCGACGTTGGCTGATTTCAGCGCGGTATCGGCCATCAGCACGCCAACGGACGCCGGGGCGCCGACGATAATGCCGCAGGCGCGGCCCAGTGGGGCGCCGAACGCTTTTTCCAGGGCATAACTGGCGCGCGCGGTATACTGCAGCTCAATATGACCCGCTTCGTTGCCGTAGACATCGCCGAAGGTACGGTCCAGCTCTTTCAGCGCGACCTCAATCCCGCGTTTGACGTCGGAAACATCATTCCCGCCCAGCACAATCAGCGAGCCATGGCCGGCGCCGCCTTTGGTGTCGCGGGGAAGCTCAATGCTGACCACTTCGGTGTTGGTGGCTTTGACCGCTTCATCGGCGGCCATGATGTGCGGCCCGGCGCCGGTGCGGGCGCCGAGGATGCCGATAGAGCGATAGCGTTTTTCGAGCTTCATCGCCTCCAGCAACGCGGCATCCACGTTGGCGATGACCAGCCCGAGGGTGTCGCCAATGGCGGTCCCGACAAATTCCGTTAAGCTGCAGCTTTTCTCTGCCATAGCCGTCTCTCCTGTGGGATGGGGGGTATCGGGAAGCGCCTGCTGCTCTGGCGTCGCCACACGGGCTATGACTTGCGCCATGATCTGTTCAACCAGCTCATTGCTGCTCATTGGCTATTCCCCTTCGGTAAGATTTTTTCAACATCGGTATGGGGGCGGGGAATGACGTGTACGGCTTTCACTTCGCCCACGTGGCGGGCTGCGGCGGCACCGGCGTCGGTGGCGGCTTTAACTGCCCCCACGTCGCCACGCACGATGACGGTCACCAGGCCTGAACCGATCCTTTCATAGCCAACTAATAAAACGTTGGCCGACTTAACCATTGCGTCAGCGGCCTCTATGGCTGCGGTTAAGCCTTTGGTTTCTACCATTCCTAATGCTTCTTGTTGCATAAAGACCTCGCAGGATATGTGCCAGTGAGGGAACTATATGGCGGAGCGGCGAAAAAGAATGGCTGAGTTGATGGTGGAGAGCGAAAAAATAGTGGTTTTTATATAATATAGAATGGATTTATTTTATTTTATATCGTTGTTTTTATTTGATTTTATTGTTTGTATAAATGTGATTATATTGCAATTCACGCTCCGTATTTACATTTTAAGAGGTGATTTTTTAAATTGTTTTTGCTATGCGATATTTTGCGTGATGTGATATTTGTTGGAAAATAAGCACTGCGCTTTCGCAATTTTTTATCATTTAGTTGGAAATTAAAATACCCCCCTGAACGCCCGCCATTGCTGCAGGGATTCGCGAACAAATAGCAATAAATTATTCTTCTTCGGCGACTTTACGCCGCCCGATTTCCGCAGGATGCCAACACTTTGCCGCTGCCGGTTTCTATAGTGGGCCTCGCCGTACCCAACGAGCCAGCGGATGGTTGGCTGGCCTGGACACGAACTTCGTCACGAGGTGTCACAATGAATGGTTCTTTACGCGCGCAATGTATCGCCGAGTTTTTAGGCACCGGGCTGTTTCTGTTTTTTGGTATCTGCTGCCTGAGCGCCCTGAAACTGACCGGCGCCAGCCTGGGGCTGTGGGAGATCTGTATTATCTGGGGACTGGGTATTTCTCTGGCGGTGTACCTGACGGCCGGCATTTCGGGGGGACATCTGAACCCCGCGGTCACCGTCGCCCTGTGGCTGTTTGCCTGCTTCCCGGGCAGAAAAGTGGTGCCCTATATCCTGGCTCAGGTCGCCGGCGCGTTTGGCGGCGCCGTGCTGGCCTGGATACTTTACAGCACCCTGTTTACGCAATTTGAAACGGTGCATCATATGGTGCGCGGCAGCCTGGAAAGCCTGCAGCTGGCCAGTATATTCAGCACCTACCCGGCGCCTGAGCTCAGCATCTGGCATGCGGCGCTGGTGGAGGTGGTGATCACCTCGATGCTGATGGGGATGATCATGGCGCTCACCGATGATGGCAACGGCGTACCCAAGGGCCCACTGGCGCCGCTGTTGATTGGCATTCTGGTGGCGGTGATCGGCGCCTCGACCGGGCCGCTTACCGGCTTCGCGATGAATCCGGCACGCGATTTTGGCCCGAAATTGTTCACCTGGTTCGCCGGGTGGGGCAATATCGCCATGACCGGGGGAAGAGATATTCCCTATTTTATCGTGCCCATTATCGCACCGTTGTTAGGGGCCTGCCTCGGCGCCGCAATTTATCGTTTTCTTATCGCCAATAATCTGCCCTGTCATACCTGCGTGGAGGAAGAAAATACGCGTTAGCGTCATAAGGGGAATGTATCTGTGAAATAGCCAGGCTAATTTCATGAACCGATATCACGAACCGCTCAAAAAGTCTCCCCGGGTTGGGAGACTTTTGTTATTGTCAATGCACTTTTTTATCGTCGATGGGATCTGATGCTAAAAAAGGTAAATATGAAAAATATGTTTTATTTATAACAAAAATTAACTGAGGGGTTTTATCATGATTTCTGCGAGTACCTTGAACTCAGAACTCATCAATAAAATCGCACAGGATTTTGCGCAAGCCACCAGTCTGGCGGTTGTGGTCGTCAATATTCACGGTGATGAGATTTCTGAATTGTTTAATTTCACGCCGTTTTGCCAGCTGATGCGTCAGCACCCGGAGCACAGCGGACGCTGTCGCATGAGCGACCGCTGCGGCGGGCTGGAAGCCTCGAAAAAAGACCAGCTGTGTATCTACCGCTGTCATGCGGGGTTAACCGATTTTTCCATCCCGCTGGTGATCGCCGGCCACCTAGTCGGTTTCGTGCTGTGCGGGCAGGTGCGTCTGAGCAATGATGTTGAACTGGTTGATATCTTGAACGTCGATGACCGCTGGCAGGACGATCCGGCGCTGGTCCAGGCGTTTCGCGATGTGCCGGAGATGGACTATTCGCGGGTTATCGCTTCGGCGGATCTGCTGAAGCTGATCGTCGAGAATTGCCTGAAAAAACAGCTCAACTTTGTGGTTATCAAAGATAACCCGTCGCAGAACGACCCGGCGCAGGCCAGCCGGGCGCCCTCGCCGCACGATGGCAAAATGAAGAAGGCGCTGCGCTATATCGACGCGCATCTCTCCGATGAGCTGCGTCTGGAGGATGTGGCGGCGCATGTCTATCTCAGCCCGTACTACTTCAGCAAACTGTTTAAAAAGTATCAGGGGATCGGTTTTAACGCCTGGGTCAATCAGCAGCGGATGGCGAGCGCAAAAGAGCTGCTATGCCACAGCGACTGGAGCATCGCCAGCATCGCGCGGAATTTAGGTTTTTCGCAAACCAGCTATTTTTGCAAAGTGTTTCGCCAGACCTATCAGGTAACGCCGCAGGCATTTCGTCAGCAAATTAATGCCGGATCACAAACTGAGTCTTTTTAAATGACAATATTTTGCTATTGCCGATTTTTGATATCCCCGAGTATCTTCATCAATATAAAATGAAAAAAACGACAGTAGAGCAATAAATTGTCATAGCGCAACAAAATAGTGATATTCGAGGGATAAACTACACCAGTTTTTATTTTTGTGATGAGATAGAGTGTCCGTTAATACGAGACAGCTGATTATCACAACACCGCTTTCCTTCACTGACGTCATTGTGACGAGTGATGAAACGGTAAAAGAAAACATAAAGTAATACCCGTCGATGCAGGGCGCATCGGCGAAACAAACCGACAGGTTCGACACCAGTTTGGTGTCAGGGAAGGGGGTGTAAATCCCCCGCAGCCCCCGCTGCTGTGATGCTGACGACCCCGCAAAAACCACTGATCGAAAGATTGGGAAGGGCGGGCGAGAACGAGGCTAAGCCAGAAGACCTGCCTGCCGGTAACTGACCAACAACTTCGGTGGGAAGTGGGTGGCTTAGCGGTGCGTGGTCGCAGGACCAGGCATGCGCGTAGCTATACCCTGACCGCCAGAACAGGACAGGGTATGGCAACCAGGCGTGCGTTCATTCTTGCGGGTACCGGCAGCGGTTGTGGCAAAACCACCGTTACGCTCGGCCTGCTCAGCTTGCTCCAACAGCGCGGTATGCGGGTGCAACCCTGTAAAGTCGGGCCTGACTACCTGGATACCGCCTGGCACACCGCCATCAGCGGCATCGCTTCCCGCAATCTCGACAGCTTTATGCTTCCCGCCCCGATACTCAACGCGCTGTTTACCGAACAGCTACAGCAGGCCGACATCGCGGTTATCGAAGGGGTGATGGGCCTGTATGACGGCTACGGCATCGACCCTAACTACTGCAGCAGCGCGGCAATGGCTAAGCAGCTTGGCTGCCCGGTGATTTTGCTGGTCGATGGCAAAGCGGTGTCGACCTCCATCGCCGCCACGGTGATGGGTTTTCAACATTTTGATCCGGCTCTCGACATCGCTGGCGTTATCGTCAATCGGGTCAACAGCGACGCGCACTTCCAGCTGCTGAAAAGCGCCATTGAGCGCTACTGTCGGGTGCCAGTGCTCGGCTATGTGCCGCGCGTGGAAGGCGTGGCGCTGCCCGAACGACATCTGGGACTGGTGACCGCCCGCGAGTCGGTGGTCAATCAGCAGGCATGGCGGGATTTTGCCAGCCTGCTGGGGCGCACCCTCGACATAGACCGGCTGCTGGCCCTCAGCGAACTGGCCGCCATGCCGATCGGCGAGTGGGGAGAACAGCTTGCCGCCGATGCCGGCGAAGGACTGACGCTGGCCCTCGCCGACGATGAGGCCTTCAATTTTTATTACCCCGATAACCTGGCGCTGCTGGCGCGCTGCGGCGTGAAGATGGTGCGCTTTAGTCCACTGCGCGATCGCCAACTGCCGGCCTGCCAGATGATCTGGCTCGGCGGCGGCTATCCGGAGCTGCATGCGGCCGGGCTATCCGCTAACCACGAGATGCTAACACAGCTTCGCGCGGCGCACCGGCGCGGGGTGGCGATCTACGCCGAGTGCGGCGGCCTGATGTATCTGGGCACGACCCTGGAAGTCACCAGCGGCGAGCGCTACACGATGGCGGATATTATTCCCGGACACAGCCGAATGGGGACGCGTCTGACCCGGTTCGGCTACTGCGAAGCGCAGGCGCAGCAGCAGACGCTGCTGGCAGCCCCTGGCGAGTGGCTGCGCGGCCATGAATTTCATTACTCCGATTTTTCTCCCGCCACCCCCGCCGTACTGGCCTGCCGTAAACAGCGAGACGGTAAGACGCTCCAGCAGTGGCAGGGAGGATGGCAGTCCGGCAGCGCCTTTGCCAGCTATCTCCATGTCCATTTTGCCCAGCGTCCCACCATGCTCAACCACTGGTTGCGGGCAGCAAGGAGGGCGCTATGACCCTTCTCGCCTGGTGTGTAGCCTGGATACTTGATGTCGTCATTGGCGATCCGCCGCACTGGCCGCATCCGGTGCGCTGGATAGGTCGCCTGATCGCCGTCAGCCAGCGTGTAGTGCGACGCGTCTGCCATAGCGACCGGGCGCTGCGCATCGGCGGCGGGGTGATGTGGCTGGTGGTTATCGGCCTGACATGGGGCGTGGCCTGGGGCGTACTGGCGCTGGCGCACGGGATCCACCCCTGGCTTGGATGGCTGGTGGAAGTGTGGATGATCTTCACCGCGCTGGCGGGACGCTGTCTGGCACAGTCGGCGATGGCGGTGGCCCGGCCGCTGCAGGCCGGAGATCTCGCCGAAAGCCGGCATAAGCTCTCCTGGATTGTCGGGCGCGATACCTCTCAGCTCCAGCCAGCGCAGATCAACCGTGCGGTGGTAGAGACCGTGGCGGAGAACACGGTGGATGGCATTATCGCGCCGCTCTTTTTCCTGCTCCTCGGCGGCGCGCCGCTGGCCATGGCCTATAAAGCGGTCAACACCCTCGATTCCATGGTCGGCTATAAACACGAAAAATACCGGGCGATCGGCATGGTCAGCGCTCGTCTTGATGATGTAGCCAACTTCCTTCCCGCCCGGCTGAGCTGGCTGCTGCTCAGCCTTGCCGCGGTGCTATGCCGGGAAGATGGCGCCCGGGCGCTGCGTACGGGCTGGCGCGATCGCTATCAGCACAGCAGTCCTAACTGCGCCTGGCCGGAAGCGACCGTCGCCGGCGCGCTGGGGATCCGCCTTGGCGGCCCGAACGATTACTTCGGCCAGCGCGTTGAAAAGCCCTGGATAGGCGACGCCGTCCGCGACATCGCGGTGGACGATATTTCCCGAACCATTCGATTAATGTGGGTGGCGTCAAGCCTGGCGCTGGCGCTGTTTATCGGCGTGCGCTACTGGCTGGTCGGCGCGGCCTGAGGAGAACCTGATGCAGTACATCCAACAACCGCAGGCGATCGAGGCGAAAAGCTTCGACATCATCAGCGAGATCATCGCCGAAACGCGACCGGACTACCGTTTCGCCAGCCCGCTGCACGAGGCGATTATCAAGCGGGTGATCCACACCACCGCTGACTTCGACTGGCTGGATATTCTGTGGTTTTCTCCGGATGCCCTGATCGCGCTGAGCGAGGCCTTGAGCCGGCCCTGCACGCTGTATACCGATACCACCATGGCGCTGTCCGGGATCAACAAAACCCTGCTGGCCCGCTTTGGCGGCGAATGCCGCTGCTATATCAGCGACCCGCGGGTGGTGCGCGAGGCGCAAAGCCGGGGGATGACCCGCTCGATGGCGGCGGTGGATATTGCGGTGCAGGAGCCCGGGGAGAAAGTGTTCGTCTTCGGCAATGCGCCAACCGCGCTGTTTCGCCTGCTGGAACATCGCGAGACCGCCATCGGCGGCGTGGTGGGGGTGCCGGTCGGGTTCGTCGGCGCGGCGGAGTCGAAAGCGGCGCTCAGCGAGAGCGGCCTGCCGGCCATCGCCGCGCTCGGCCGCAAAGGGGGAAGCAACGTGGCGGCAGCGATTGTGAACGCTCTGCTTTACCACCTGCGGGAGGCGCAATGAGCGATCAGACCTTTGACGCCCCGGTGTGGCATCACGGCAAAGCGCTGCGCAAGGGCTACACCACCGGCTCCTGCGCCACAGCGGCGGCAAAAGTGGCGGCGCTGATGGTGATGCGCCAGCATCTGATTCATCAGGTCTCGATCGTCACCCCCTCCGGCGTCACCCTGTGCCTGAACGTTGAGTCCCCGCACGTCGAAGGGCAGCAGGCGGTCGCCGCGATCCGTAAAGACGGCGGCGATGATGTCGACGCCACCCACGGCATGCTGATTTTTGCCCGGGTCACCCTCAATGACAGCGGAGAGATTAGCCTGCAGGGCGGGGAGGGCATCGGCACGGTGACCCGCAAAGGGATCGGCCTGCCGACAGGCAGCCCGGCGATAAACCGCACTCCGCGGCACACCATCGAGACCGCCGTGCGCGAAGCGATAGGTCCTACCCGCGGCGCGCAGGTGGAGATTTTTGCCCCGGAAGGCGCGCTTCGCGCGCAAAAACCTATAACGCCCGGCTGGGGATCCTCGGCGGCATCTCGATTATCGGCACCACGGGGATCGTTACCCCGATGTCGGAAGAGAGCTGGAAGCGCTCGCTCTCCCTCGAGCTGGAGATAAAACGCGCCGCCGGGCTGGAGCGCGTGGTGCTGGTGCCGGGCAACCACGGTGAGCGCTTTGTCCGCGAGCAGATGGGCATCGACCCGCAGATGGTGGTCACCATGAGCAACTTCGTCGGCTACATGATTGAAGAGGCGGTCCGGCTCGGTTTCCGCCAGATTGTGCTCATCGGCCATCCCGGCAAACTGATCAAAATCGCCGCCGGGATCTTTCATACCCACAGCCATATCGCCGATGCGCGGATGGAAACCCTCGTCGCTCATCTGGCGCTGCTTGGCGCGCCGCTGCCGCTGCTGACGCTGGTCAGCGAGTGCGACACCACCGAAGCGGCAATGGAGCATATCGACGCCTGGGGATTCCAGCGCCTCTATAACCATCTGGCTGAGCGAATCTGCCAGCGTGTTCTTGAGATGTTGCGCTTCACTCAGCAACCGCCCACCTGCGACGCGGTTCTGTTTTCTTTTGATAACCAGGTACTGGGCAGCAGCCGTCCGCTGGCGGCGATTGCCCGGGAGCTGACATGTTGACGGTCGTGGGAATGGGCCCGGCGGGGCTGCAGTGGCTGATCCCGGCCGCGCGCGAGGCAATCGCCGCCGCCGAGGCGCTGGTGGGCGGCAGCCGTCATCTCCAACAGTTTCCCGACTTCGCCGGCGAGCGCTTCGCGCTGGGGGCCGATATGCCGGCGCTGCTGGCGTGGATTGAGGCCCGTACCGGGCGCCGCGTCGTGGTGCTGGCCTCTGGCGACCCGCTGTTCTATGGCATTGGCACCCGGCTGATTGCCCATTTTGGCCGGGAACGAGTGCAGGTGATCCCCGGCATCAGCGCGGTGCAGTACCTCTGCGCCAGGGCGGGCATCGACATGAACGATATGTGGCTGACCAGCAGCCATGGCCGGGCGGTGAGCTTCGATGCGCTGGCCGCCCACCGGAAAGTCGCCATGGTGACCGACGGCCGCTGCGGACCGCGGGAGATAGCCGCCCAGCTGATGGCCCGCGGCAAAGGCCATCGCTGGATGGTGATAGGCGAGAACCTGGCGATGGAAAACGAGCGGATCCACTGGCTGCCGGTCAGCGCCGTGGAGGACGAATATGAGATGAATGCGGTGGTGATCCTCGATGAAAGATGAGCTGTTTTTGCGCGGCGCCCAGGTGCCGATGACCAAAGAGGCCGTGCGCGCGCTGGCGCTGGCGAAGCTGGAGCTGCACCGGGCGCGCCATCTGATTGATATCGGCGCGGGCACCGGCAGCGTCAGCATTGAGGCTGCTCTACAGAACCCGGCGCTGCGGGTGACGGCGATTGAGCGTCAGGCCGACGCGCTGCGCCTGCTGGCGGAGAACCGGCAGCGCTTTGGCTGCGACAACATCGCTATCGTGGCGGGCGTTGCGCCGCTGGCGGTCGCCGACAAAGCCGACGCGATCTTTATGGGGGGCAGCGGCGGCCACCTGACGGCGCTGATCGACTGGTCGCTGGCGCAGCTGCATCCCGGCGGCCGGCTGGTGATGACTTTTATTTTGCAGGAAAACCTTCATAGCGCTCTGGCGCACCTGCGGCAGAGCGGCATCCACGAGGTGGACTGCCAGCAGCTGGCGGTCTCCACCCTGGCTACCCTGGGCAGCGGCCACTACTTCAAACCCCATAATCCCGTTTTTGTCATCGCCTGTCAGAAGGAAGAAAACCATGGCTGAGACTTTTGATCCCCATTGCGTGTGGTTCGTCGGCGCCGGTCCGGGCGATCGCGAACTGATTACTCTCAAAGGCTACCGTCTGCTACAGCAGGCGCAGGTAGTGATCTACGCCGGGTCGCTGATCAACACCGAGCTACTGGCCTACTGTCCGCCACAGGCGGAGTGCCACGACAGCGCCGCGCTGCATCTGGAGCAGATCCTCGACCTGATGGAGGCGGGGGTGAAGGCGGGAAAAACGGTGGTGCGTCTGCAGACGGGCGACGTCTCGCTATATGGCTCGGTGCGCGAGCAGGGCGAAGAGCTGACCCGCCGCGGGATCCGCTGGCAGGTGGTGCCGGGCGTCAGCGCTTTCCTCGGCGCGGCGGCGGAGCTGGGGGTGGAGTACACGGTACCCGAAGTCTCGCAGAGTCTGATTATTACCCGTCTGGAAGGGCGCACGCCGGTTCCCGCGCGCGAACAGCTGGAAGCCTTTGCCAGCCATCAAACCTCGATGGCGATTTACCTGTCGGTGCAACGTATTCACCGGGTGGCGGAGCGGCTGGTGGAGGGCGGCTACCCCGCGACCACCCCGGTCGCGGTGATCTACAAGGCCACCTGGCCGGAAAGCCAGACCGTCCGCGGTACCCTCGCGGACATCGGCGACAAAGTACGCGACGCCGGGATCCGCAAAACGGCGCTGATCCTGGTCGGCCCCTTCCTCGGCGATGAGTATCACTACTCAAAACTGTACGCAGCGGATTTTAGCCATGAATACCGTAAAGCCTGAATCCATTGCCCTGTTTTGCCTGACGCCCGGCGGCGTGCGGCTGGCAAAACGGCTGGCGGCCATGCTGCCGCTTACCTGTTACAGCAGCGAAGCGCTGCAGGAAGAGGGGTTTATCCCCTTCAACGGCGGCTTTGCCAGCGCTGCCCGCGAGGCGTTCAGCAGCTTCTCGGCGCTGATTTTTATCGGCGCCACCGGGATTGCCGTGCGGGTGCTGGCCCCGCTGGTGAATGACAAGCTCAGCGACCCGGCGGTGGTGGTGATTGATGAGCGCGCCCGGCACGTCATCAGCTTGCTCTCCGGCCATGCCGGGGGGGCCAATGCGCTGACCCGCTATCTCGCCGGGATGCTCGACGCCGACCCGGTGATCACCACCGCCACCGACGTCAACGAGCTGTCCGCCCTCGACACGCTGGCCTTCCAGCTGAACGCCCGGATGACCGATTTTCGCGCGGCGGTGAAAACCGTTAACCAGATGCTGGTGAGCGGTAAGCGGGTGGGGCTGTGGTGCGACGGCGAATTCACCGGAGCGCTAAGCCGCTGCGACCGACGCGGGTTTATCCCGGTAAGCGACCTGGCGCGCTTGCCGGCGCTCGACGCCCTGATCTGCGTCACCCTGCGCCGGTCGCTGCCGCCGCTGCCGGTGCCTCACTGGAAGCTGGTGCCCCAGCGGGTGGTGGCGGGGATCGGCTGTCGGCGCGACACCCCCTGCGCGCTGCTCAGTACGTTGCTGGATCGCCAGCTTGCCGCTCAGCGTCTTGACCCGCTGGCGCTGAAAGCGATCGGCAGCGTGAGCCTGAAGGCAAACGAGCCGGGGTTGCGCCAGCTGGCTCACCGCTGCCGGGTGCCGTTCGAAACCTTCAGCGCCGAGGCGCTGCGCGAGCACGAGCACCGCTTTCCGGCCTCGTCTTTTGTCCGGGAGACGGTCGGCGTCGGCAGCGTCTCCGGCCCGGTGGCCTGGCTGCTGAGTCAGGGAAACCTGTCCGGCGAAACCCTGCGTGAGCAGGGCGTGACCATTACTTTGGGAGTAACACACTGATGTTAAGCGTAATCGGAATTGGCCCTGGCTCGCAGGCGATGATGACCATGGAAGCCGTGGAGGCCCTGCAGGCGGCAGAGATCGTGGTGGGCTACAAGACCTACACCCACCTGGTAAAAGCCTTTACCGGCGACAAGCAGGTGATCAAAACCGGCATGTGCAAAGAGATTGAGCGCTGCCAGGCGGCCATCGAGCTGGCGCAGGCCGGGCACAACGTTGCGCTGATCAGCAGCGGCGACGCCGGCATCTACGGCATGGCGGGGCTGGTGCTGGAGCTGGTTAATAAGCAGCAGCTGGACATTGAGGTCCGTCTGATCCCAGGGATGACGGCCAGTATCGCCGCCGCCTCGCTGCTCGGCGCGCCGCTGATGCATGATTTCTGCCATATCAGCCTTAGCGATCTGCTGACGCCCTGGCCGGTGATTGAAAAACGCATAGTCGCCGCCGGGGAAGCGGACTTCGTTATCTGTTTCTACAACCCCCGCAGCCGCGGCCGCGAAGGACATCTGGCGCGCGCCTTTACGCTGCTGGCGGCCAGTAAAAGCGCAGATACGCCGGTCGGCGTAGTCAAATCCGCCGGACGCAAAAAGCAGGAGAAATGGCTGACCACCCTCGGGGAGATGGATTTTGCCCCAGTGGATATGACCAGTCTGGTGATCGTTGGCAACAAAGCGACTTACATCGACAACGGCCTGATGATCACCCCGCGAGGCTACGCGCTGTGAATCACGGCGACGTGCTGGTTATCGGGGGCACCAGCGATGCGCGGGCGATCTGCCAGCAGCTGGACGCCGCCGACGTACGCTACACCCTGTCGGTGGCGACCCCTACCGGCGAGCGGCTGGCCGGCGATATCCGCGGGCAGATACGCTGCGGGCGTATGGAGTGGCAGCAGATGGCGGAGTGGCTCAGAGCGCAGCGCACCCGCTGGGTGATCGATGCCTCTCACCCCTACGCCGAGGTGGTCAGCCAGAATATTGTGCGCGCCTGCGCCAGCGTCGGGGTTCTGCTCAGCCGCTATCAAAGGCCGGAGCAGCTGAGCGATCTGCGCCATCCGCTACTTCACGTGGTCGGCGATCTGAACGAGGCCTGCGCGGTGGCTCGTCGCCTCGGCGAGCGGATCCTGCTGACCACCGGCAGCAAAGATCTGGCGGCCTGGCGGGCGGGACTGGCGGAGAAAACGCTGCTCGCCCGGGTGCTGCCGGTGCCGGAGGTGGTTCAGCACTGTAGCGATCTGGGGTTTGGCGTCGGGGAGATCTTCGCCCTCTGCGGGCCGTTCAGCGCCGAATTTAACGCCGCCTTTTATCGCCAGTGCCGGGCCGATGTTGTGGTGACGAAAGCCTCGGGGGCGGAAGGAGGCTATCAGGAAAAAGTACAACCCTGTCTTGATGCGGGGATCCCCTGCATCGTCATTACCCGTCCGGCACCGCTGGTGACGGGCGATGAACTACTGCAAAGCCAGGCCGATTTCACTGCGCGGCTGACGCGCTGGCTGTCGGCGACTTGAGGAAGAGGATATGAAAAAAGCACTTCTGGTGGTGAGCTTTGGCACCAGCTATCACGACACCCGCGAGAAGAACATCGCCGCCTGCGAGCGCGATCTGGCCGCCAGCTGCCCGGACCGCACGCTGTTCCGCGCCTTCACCTCGGGGATGATTATTCGCAAACTGCAGCAGCGCGATGGTATTCATATCGATACTCCGCTGCAGGCTCTGCAAAAGCTGGCCGAGCAGGGATACCAGGATGTGGCTATCCAGTCCCTGCACATTATCAACGGCGACGAGTACGAGAAGATCGTTCGCGAAGTGCAGAGCATGCGCCCGCGCTTTCAGCGTCTGACGCTGGGCGCGCCGCTGTTGAGCGGTCATGGCGATTATGTGCAGCTGATGCAGGCCCTGCGCCAGCAGATGCCGCCGCTGGCGGCGACGGAGCGAGTGGTGTTTATGGGGCACGGCGCCAGCCACCACGCCTTCGCGGCCTACGCCTGTCTGGATCATATGATGGCGGTGCAGGGTTTTCCGGCGCGGGTGGGGGCGGTGGAAAGCTATCCCGAAGTGGACATCGTCATTAACGAACTCTCCCGCCAGGGCGTGACCGGCGTGCATCTGATGCCGCTGATGCTGGTGGCCGGCGATCATGCCATTAATGATATGGCCTCCGACGAAGACGATTCGTGGAAAACCCGCTTCAATGCCGCCGGTATCCCCGCCACGCCGTGGCTTAACGGGTTAGGGGAGAATCCGGCGGTGCGGGCGATGTTTGTCGCCCATCTGCAGCAGGCGCTGAACGACACGATGGAGAAAGCAGCATGAGCGGCAAACTATATGCCCTGAGCAGCGGGCCGGGGGCGGCCGATCTGATCACCGTGCGTGCGGCGCGGATCCTCGGCCAGCTGGATGTGCTGTATGCGCCAGCCGGCCGCAAAGGCGGCGACAGCCTGGCGCTCTCCATCGTACGCGAGTACCTGGGCGCACACACGGAGGTCCGCTGCTGCCATTTTCCGATGAGCGCCGACAGCGCGGAAAAAGAGGCGGTGTGGAACGACGTTGCCGCGGCGCTGGCCCAGGAGGTGGCGGCGGGCAGGCAGGTCGGGTTTATCACCCTCGGCGACGCCATGTTGTTCAGCACCTGGGTCTTTCTGCTGCAGCGGATTGGCTGCCCGGAGTGGCTGGAGATTGTCCCTGGCGTTACCTCCTTCGCCGCCATTGCCGCCCGGGCGAAAACCCCGCTAGCCATGGAGCAGCAGTCGCTGGCGGTGATCTCCTGCACCGCGCCGGAAGCGGACATTGCCGCGGCGCTGCGCCAGCATGACAGTCTGGTGCTGATGAAAGTCTACGGCCGCTTCGCCCGCATTAAGGCGCTGCTGGCGCAGGCGGGGCTGCTGGATGCGGCGCTGATGATGTCAGAGGCCACCCTGCCGGGCGAGCAGTGCTGGCGCCGTCTGCGCGAGGTCAGCGATGACCAGCCGCTGCCCTATTTCTCGACCATTCTGGTTAACAAACAGTGGGAGGAGGCGTAATGAATCAGGTGAAATCGCTGAAGCAGCTTTCGTATGTGGGGCTGGCGGCCGCTGTTCTGCTGATCATCGTCCCGCAGGAGGCGTTCGCCATGCATATCATGGAGGGCTTTTTGCCGCCGATGTGGGCGCTGGCGTGGTGGCTGCTGTTTTTACCCTGCCTGTGGTACGGCCTGGTGCGCCTGCGGCGTATCGTTCAGGAAGAGAGCAATCAGAAGGTGCTGCTGGCCCTCTGCGGGGCGTTTATTTTTGTTCTTTCGGCGCTGAAGATCCCGTCGGTGACCGGCAGCTGCTCGCATCCGACCGGCGTCGGTCTGGCGGTGATCCTCTTCGGGCCGGGCGTGGTGGCGGTGCTGGGGGCGATCGTTCTGCTGTTCCAGGCGCTGCTGCTGGCGCATGGCGGCCTGACCACCCTTGGCGCCAACGGGATGTCGATGGCGGTGATCGGCCCGATGGTCGGCTATCTGGTGTGGAAGCTGGCCTGTCGGGCGGGGATCCGTCGCGATGTCGGGGTCTTTCTCTGCGCCATGCTGGCGGATCTGATGACCTACTTTATCACCTCCGTCCAGCTCGGGGTGGCCTTTCCCGATCCGGCAACCGGGGCAGGCGGATCGATCGCCAAGTTTATGGGCATTTTCTGTCTGACGCAGATCCCGATCGCCATCGCGGAAGGCTTGCTCACCGTGATGATCTACGATCAGCTAACCAAACGGCGGCTGATCGCCGCGGAGGGACATTAATATGAAAAAGCCCCTGATCCTGTTGGCGATGGTGGCCGCCCTGATGATCCTGCCATTTTTTATTAACCACGGCGGCGAGTTTGGCGGCTCGGACGGCGAAGCGGAGAGCCAGATCCAGGTGGTGGCGCCGGATTATCAACCCTGGTTCCAGCCGCTATATAAACCGGCGAGCGGCGAGATTGAGAGCCTGCTGTTTACCCTGCAGGGCTCGCTGGGCGCGGCGGTGATTTTTTACATTCTCGGATACGCGAGGGGCAGACAGCGCCGTGATGACCGGGTTTGACCGACTCAGCTACCAGAGCCGCTGGCTGCAGGTGGCGCCAGAGCGGAAGTTTCTGCTCTGGCTGCTGCTGATGGCGCTGGCCTTTACGCTGCCGGCGTGGGGCCAGGCGCTGACGCTGGCGCTGACCGCCGCGCTGACCTGCTGGCTGCTGCGGGTCTCATTCTGGCGCTGGTGCCGCTGGATGGCGCTACCCTTTGGCTTTTTGCTGGTCGGCGTGCTGACCATTCTGTTCAGCGTCAGCCGCGATCCGCAGATGCTGTTAGCGAGCTTTCGGCTGGGCGCTTTCTCGATAGGGATTTCCGCCCCGGGGCTGGCCGTGGCCGGGGAGACCTTCTGGCGCAGCCTGGCGGCGATGGCGGCGACGCTCTGGCTGGTGCTTAATCTGCCTTTCCCGCAGTTGATTATTTTACTCAAGCGCGGTCGCGTACCGCGGCTGTTGACGGAGCAGATCCTGCTGACCTGGCGCTTCATTTTTATTCTGTTGGACGAGGCGATGGCGATTCACCGCGCGCAAACCCTGCGTTTTGGCTATGGTAGCGTGCCGCAGGGCTATCGCTCGCTGGCGATGCTGGTGGGACTGCTGTTCACCCGCGTCCTCCTGCGCTATCAGCAGATGAGCACGGCGCTGGATATCAAATTGTACCAGGGTGATTTTCACCTCTAAGGATAAGTATGCTTGCCACAACCGATCTCTGGTTTCGCTATCAGGATGAGCCGGTACTTAAAGGGCTGACGCTGGATTTTTCCCGCCATGCGGTGACCGGCCTGGTGGGGGCCAACGGCTGCGGAAAGTCGACGCTGTTTATGAACCTGAGCGGCCTGCTGCGCCCGCAGCAGGGGGCGGTGCTGTGGCAGGGAGAGGCGCTGAATTACAGCAAGCGCGGTCTGCTGGCGCTGCGCCAGCAGGTGGCGACGGTATTTCAGGATCCGGATCAGCAAATATTCTATACCGATATCGACAGCGATATCGCTTTTAGTCTGCGTAACCTCGGGGTGGCGGAAGAGGAGATCGCCCGCCGGGTGGATGAGGCGTTGACCCTCGTCGATGCCCAGGGGTTTCGCCAGCAGCCGATCCAGTGCCTCAGCCATGGGCAGAAAAAACGGGTGGCAATCGCCGGGGCGCTGGTGCTGCAGGCGCGCTACCTGCTGCTTGACGAGCCCACCGCGGGCCTCGATCCACGCGGGCGGGCGCAGATGATCGCCATCATCCGCCGCATTGTCGGGCAGGGGCGGCGCGTGGTGATCTCCAGCCACGATATCGATCTGATCTATGAGGTGAGCGACGCCGTTTACGTGCTGCGTCACGGCGAAGTACTGGCCGCGGGGGATCCCGGCGAGGTATTTGCCTGCGCGGAGACGATGGACAGGGCGGGATTGACGCAGCCGTGGCTGGTGAAACTTCATAGCGAACTGGGGCTGCCGCTGTGTAAAACCGAGGCGGAGTTTTTTCAGCGGATGCACAACAACGCGATAGGCGCGATAAAGGAGGCGTCATGACGCTGGCAGTGATGTTGCAGGGCACGGCTTCCGACGTTGGGAAAAGCGTGCTGGTGGCGGGACTGTGCCGCATTTTTCATCAGGATGGGCTGCGTACCGCGCCGTTTAAATCACAGAATATGGCGCTGAACTCCGGCATTACGCCGGATGGCAAAGAGATGGGCCGGGCGCAGATTTTCCAGGCCGAAGCGGCCGGGATTGCGCCGGATGTCCGCATGAATCCGATTTTGCTCAAGCCCACCAGCGACCGTCAGGCGCAGGTGGTGCTGATGGGGCAGGTGGCGACCAGCATGGATGCGGTGAGCTATCACCAGTACAAGCCGCGCCTGCGCGAGCAGATCCTCGCGGTCTACCAGAGCCTGGCCGGAGAGTATGAGGCGCTGGTGTTGGAAGGCGCCGGCAGTCCGGCGGAGATTAACCTGCGCGACCGCGATATCGTCAATATGGGCATGGCCGAGATGGCGCAATGCCCGGTGATCCTGGTGGCCGATATCGACCGCGGCGGGGTGTTTGCCGCGATTTACGGCACGCTGGCGCTGCTGCAGCCTCAGGAGCGGGCGCGGGTGAAAGGGGTGATCATCAATAAATTCCGCGGCGATGTGGCGCTCCTGCGCTCCGGGATAGAGCAAATCGAGGCGTTGACCGGGGTGCCGGTGCTGGGCGTTATGCCATGGCTTGACGTGGATCTTGAGGATGAGGACGGCGTCGCGCTGCAGGCCGGGAAATACCATCGCACCGACCGGCGCGACATCGACATCGCCGTGGTTCACCTGCCGCATATCGCCAATTTTACCGACTTTAACGCCCTGGCGGTGCAGCCAGACGTCCGGGTGCGCTATGTCCGCGATCCGCAGGCGCTGGCCGACGCCGACCTGGTCATTCTCCCGGGCAGTAAAAATACCCTCGGCGATCTGTGCTGGCTGCGCGAGAGCGGCATGGCGCACGCGGTCGAGCAGGCCCGGCAGCGCAAGGTGCCGCTGCTGGGGATCTGCGGCGGCTATCAGATGCTGGGCGAAACCATTATCGATGAGGTGGAGTCTGGCCTTGGCGCCCAGCCCGGGCTGGGGGTGCTGAAGACCGTGACCCACTTCGCCCAGCACAAAACCACCACCCAGGTGCAGGCGACCCTGGGGTCTGCGCTCCCGGATTGGTTAGCCGACGCGGCGAGGCTGCGCGTCAGTGGCTATGAAATTCATATGGGCGAGACGCGCCGCGAGGCAGGCTGCCCGCCGCTGCTGCAGCTGCATAAAGCGGGGCAGGCAGTGGACGACGGGGCGATAAGCGACGACGGCCTGGCGTTCGGCACCTATCTCCATGGCCTGTTCGACAGCGATGCCTTTACCCGGGCGCTGCTCAACGGCCTGCGCCAGCGCAAAGGGCTGGCGCCGCTGGACAGCGCCCTGGAGTATGCCCGCTATAAAACCCGGCAGTTTGATCGGCTGGCCGAGGCCATGCGCGAACATATCGCCATCGATAAAATTTACGCCATCATGCGCCAACATCAGGAGCCCCTATGCTGACTCTGGTTACCGGCGGCGCGCGCAGCGGCAAAAGTCGCCATGCCGAGGCGCTGATTGCCGATGCGCCGCAGGTGTTATATATCGCCACCTCGCAAATCTTTGACGACGAGATGGCCGCAAGGATCCAGCATCATCGCGACGGCAGGCCCGCCCACTGGCGCACCGCCGAGCGCTGGCAGCAGCTTGATGAACTGATCACCCCGGCTATCGCCCCAGAGGAGGCGATTTTGCTGGAATGCATCACCACCATGGTCACCAACCTGCTGTTCGCGCTCGGCGGCGACAGCGACCCCGACGGCTGGGATTACGCCGCCATGGAACGGGCTATTGATGACGAAATTGGCGTGCTGATTGCCGCCTGTCAGCGCTGTCCGGCGCACGTCGTGCTGGTGACCAACGAGGTGGGGATGGGCATTGTGCCGGAGAACCGCCTGGCGCGGCATTTTCGCGATATTGCCGGGCGGGTCAATCAGCGCCTGGCGGCCGCGGCGGATGCGGTCTGGCTGGTGGTCTCCGGCATCGGCGTCAAAATCAAATAACTCAATCGCTGGCTGACTGGGCCAGCCCTGGCAGGGATTCTGTATGCAAAATTTAAACACGGTTCTGCGGGCGATCCCCGCGCCGGACACCGACGCCATGGCGCGGGCACAGCAACACATCGACGGCTTACTCAAGCCCCCCGGCAGCCTCGGGCGTCTGGAGGCGCTGGCGGTGCAGCTGGCGGGAATGCCCGGCCTGGGCGGCCAGCCGCAGGTGGCGAAAAAGGCCCTGCTGGTGATGTGCGCCGACCATGGAGTGTGGGACGAAGGGGTGGCGATTTCGCCGAAGGCGGTCACCGCCATCCAGGCGGCAAATATGACCCGCGGCACCACCGGCGTCTGCGTGCTCGCCGCCCAGGCCGGGGCGAAAGTGCATGTAATTGATGTCGGTATCGATAGCAAACCGCTGCCCGGCGTGGTGAATATGCGGGTGGCGCGGGGCTGCGGCAATATTACCCGCGGCCCGGCGATGAGCCGTGAGCAGGGGCAGGAGCTGTTGCTGGAGGTGATGCGCTACACCCGCGCGCTGGCCCAGGAGGGCGTTACCCTGTTTGGCGTCGGCGAACTGGGGATGGCCAATACCACGCCGGCGGCAGCGATCGTCAGCGTTTTGACCGGCAGCGATGCGCAGGAGGTGGTCGGGATTGGCGCCAATCTGCCGCTGGCGAAGGTTGGCAACAAGGTGGAGGTGGTGCGGCGGGCTATCGCCGTCAATCAGCCCGACCCGAATGATGGCCTCGACGTACTGAGCAAAGTCGGTGGTTTCGATCTGCTGGGGATGACCGGTGTCATGCTGGGGGCGGCGTCCTGTGGGCTGCCGGTGGTGCTGGATGGCTTTCTCTCCTACGCGGCGGCGCTGGCGGCGTGTCAGATAGCGCCGGAGGTGAAACCGTATCTGATCCCGTCCCACTATTCGGCGGAGAAGGGGGCGCGTATCGCGCTGGCGCACCTGGGTCTCGAACCGTATCTCAATATGGGCATGCGTCTGGGAGAAGGCAGCGGCGCGGCGCTGGCGATGCCGATCGTCGAGGCGGCCTGCGCGATGTACCATCGCATGGGCATGCTGGCGGCAAGCAATATTGTGTTACCGAAGGGGTAAGCAGGAGATGGGGGCGGCAATGGCCGTTCCCGTTTTCGGCAGAGGTTTTGCCGGCGGCAGAAACAAAAAAACACCCTTGAGGGTGTTTGTAATGTTGGTTGCGGGGGCCGGATTTGAACCGACGACCTTCGGGTTATGAGCCCGACGAGCTACCAGGCTGCTCCACCCCGCGTCACCGTACTGCTTCACTTTGTCAAATTTGATTGGTTGCGGGGGCCGGATTTGAACCGACGACCTTCGGGTTATGAGCCCGACGAGCTACCAGGCTGCTCCACCCCGCGTCACCGTACTGCTTTACTTCATCAAATTTTAATTGGTTGCGGGGGCCGGATTTGAACCGACGACCTTCGGGTTATGAGCCCGACGAGCTACCAGGCTGCTCCACCCCGCGTCCGTGGAAGCGCACTATACTCCGCTAGCGAGATGATGCAACCTTTTTTCGACCAAATCGACATTTTTGTAAGAATTGGCTTATAAAACGCCATGTTGTGGTGTTTTTTTACACAAATCTGTGCCATCGATGAGATCGCGCATTTCAATAGCTCCGGCGCTTTGTTATCTTCAACACGCACTAAGGCTTCGCAGCAAAAGATGAGACACCATGAAAGGACGTTGGGCAAAATATGTAGCGACGGGGGCAATGCTGGCCATGCTCGCCGCCTGTTCCTCAAAACCGACCGACCGCGGTCAGCAATATAGCGATGGCAAGTTCACCCAGCCGTTTTCACTGGTAAACCAGCCGGATGCCGTCGGGGCGCCGATCAACGCCGGCGACTTCTCCGAGCAGGTTAATCAAATTCGTAACGCCTCGCCACGCCTCTATAATAGCCAGAGCAACGTCTATAACGCGCTGCAGGAGTGGCTGCGCGCCGGCGGCGACACCCGTACGCTGCGCCAGTTTGGCATCGACGCCTGGCAGATGCAGGGCGTCGACAACTATGGCAACGTCCAGTTTACCGGCTACTACACGCCGGTGGTGCAGGCGCGCCACACCCGTCAGGGCGAATTCCAGTACCCCATTTACCGTATGCCGCCAAAGCGCGGTAAGCTGCCTTCCCGCGCCAGCATCTATGCCGGCGCGCTGAGCGATAACTATGTGCTGGCGTACAGCAACTCGTTGATGGATAACTTCATCATGGACGTGCAGGGCAGCGGCTATATCGACTTTGGCGATGGTTCGCCGCTCAACTTCTTTAGCTATGCCGGGAAAAACGGCTGGCCCTATCGCAGCATCGGCAAAGTGCTGATCGACCGCGGGGAAGTGAAGAAAGAAGATATGTCGATGCAGGCGATCCGCGAGTGGGGTGAAAAGCACAGCGAAGCGGAAGTGCGCGAGCTGCTGGAGCAGAACCCGTCGTTCGTGTTCTTTAAACCGCAGTCTTTCGCGCCGGTGAAAGGGGCCAGCGCTGTGCCGCTGATCGGCCGCGCCTCGGTGGCCTCCGACCGGTCGATTATTCCGCCGGGAACCACCTTGCTGGCCGAGGTGCCTCTGCTGGATAATAACGGCAAGTTTAACGGCCAGTACGAACTGCGCCTGATGGTCGCCCTCGACGTCGGCGGGGCCATCAAGGGCCAGCATTTCGACATCTATCAGGGCATTGGGCCTGACGCAGGCCACCGTGCCGGCTGGTATAACCACTACGGCCGCGTATGGGTGCTGAAAAACGCCCCGGGCGCGGGGAATGTTTTTAGCGGCTAACCCCCCTGGCCGTGCCTGTTGACCAGGGCGCCCGGATGACGCCGCTTGCGGCGGCCTCCGGGCGCTGTCATTTTGTTCTGAGGTTCTATGTCTGTTGTAATCAGCGATGCCTGGCGCCAGCGTTTTGGCGGTACGGCACGTTTATATGGTGAAAAAGCGCTGCAATGTTTTGCCGACGCCCACGTCTGCGTGGTCGGGATCGGCGGGGTCGGCTCCTGGGCGGCGGAAGCGCTGGCGCGGACCGGCATCGGGGCGATCACCCTTATCGATATGGACGATGTCTGCGTCACCAACACCAATCGTCAGATCCACGCCCTCAGCGGCAACGTCGGGCTGGCGAAAGCGGAGGTGATGGCGGAGCGTATTCGTCTCATCAACCCGGAGTGTCGGGTGACGGTGGTGGATGATTTCGTGACCCCGGAAAACGTGGCGGAATATCTTGGCGTCGGCTTTAGCTATGTTATCGACGCGATCGATAGCGTCCGGCCGAAAGCGGCGCTTATCGCCTGGTGTCGCCGCTACAAGGTGCCGCTGGTGACTACCGGCGGGGCGGGTGGTCAGATTGACCCAACGCAGATCCAGGTCGCTGACCTGGCGAAGACCATCCAGGATCCGCTGGCGGCCAAACTGCGCGAGCGGCTGAAAAGCCAGTTTGGGGTGGTGAAAAACAGCAAAGGTAAGCTCGGTGTAGACTGCGTCTTCTCTACGGAAGCGCTGGTCTACCCGCAGGCGGACGGCAGCGTCTGCGCAATGAAGAGCACGGCGGAAGGGCCGAAGCGGATGGACTGCGCTTCCGGCTTTGGCGCGGCGACGATGGTGACCGCGACCTTCGGCTTCGTCGCGGTGTCGCATGCCCTGAAGAAGATGCTGGCGAAAGCGCAGCGTGACGCTGCGGCTGCCGGAAAGTAGTTTGCCCACCGGGCGCGGCGGCGGGAAAGCGAAATCGTGAGATTACCTTTCGCGGGCGGCGGCGAGCACCGCCTCGCTCAGGGCGCTGAGGCCCTGGCTGCGCGAGGCGCTGAGCTGGCCGCGCAGCCCCAGCTCGTCGAACAGCGCCAGCGGATCCTGCGCCAGGATCCCGGCGCGGGTTTTTCCTTCCACGGCGGTTAAAAGTACCGCCAGCAGACCGCGCACAATCCTTCCTTCGCTGTCGCCAAAGAAGTGCAGCCTGCCCTCGGCGTCCTCCTCATAGCCCAGCCAGACGCGGTTCTCACAGCCGGCAATCTCATGGGCCTGCGCTTTGCGCTCGTCGGTCAGCGTCGGCAGCTTTTTGCCCAATAAAATCAGCTGACGGTATTTATCCTCCCACTGGTTCAGCGGGGCGAAGATCTGGCGCAGCGTAGCGTCGGTAATGGTTGTGCCGAAGGGGTGCAGAGTTGTCATTAATCCACCAGAATTTCCAGGGCGCGATCCAGCGCGTGGACCAGCGCCGCAACATCGTCTTGGGTATTGTAGGGGGCGAAAGAGGCCCGCAGGGTGCCGCTGACCCCTAAGGCCGCCAGCAGCGGCTGGGCGCAGTGTTGTCCGGCGCGCAGGGCAATGCCGGACTCCGCCAGCAGCGTCAACAGATCGCTGTGATGAATACCCTCAAATTCAAAGGCCAGCAGGCTTGACTGCTGGCAGCGGAAAGAGCGGAAGCCCGGCCGTTTCGCCAGTTCCTCTTCCGCCAGGCTCGCCAGACTGCGGCTCCAGTTTTCCGCCTGGCCGATATCGCTCTGCGCCAGCCACTCCAGCGCGGCGCTGAGGCCGATAACCCCGGCGACATTCGGCGTACCGGCCTCGAGGCCATAGGGGGCCGGCTGCGGCGTAAAGCCGTCAAAGCTGACCTCGGCGATCATTTTCCCGCCGCCGAGCCAGGGCGACATCGCTGCCAGCAGCTCGCTTTTGCCGTACAGGGCGCCGATCCCGGTCGGGCCATACAGCTTATGGCCGGAAAAGGCGTAAAAATCGATATCCAGCGCCTGCACGTCAGCGGGGAAATGCACCGCCCCCTGGGCGCCATCGACCATCACCACCATCCCGGCGGCGTGGGCAAGGCGGATAGCCTGGGCCAGGTCCGGGCAGCCGCCGGTGACGTTGGACATCTGGCCGATGGCCAGCACCCGGCTGCGCGGGGTAATCAGCGCGCTGAGGCTGGCGATATCCGGCAGACGGTCGGCGCCAAGCGGCAGTTTGACCACTCTGGCGCCGGTCTGCCCGGCCACCATCAGCCAGGGCACGAGGTTGGCATGATGCTCGGCTTCGCTAACGATAATTTCATCGCCAGGCTGCAGGCGCGGCCGGACGTAGCTCTGCGCCACCATATTGATGGCCTCGGTGGTCCCCCGCGTCCAGACGATATCTTTGCCGGACGGGGCGTTAAGCCACGCCGCCACGCGATCGCGGGCCGCCTCGTAGCGCTCGGTCAGCCGCTGGGCGGCGGCGAACTGGCTGCGATGGACATTGCCGGCGCTCAGGCGATAAAACTGGTCGCTGGCGTCGATCACCGCCAGCGGTTTGAGCGCTGTCGCCGCGCTGTCGAGATAGACGCCGGCATCGGCCAGAGCCGGAAACTGCGCGCGAAAGTGCGCCGGGTTGAATGCGTTCATGGAATTCCTCGTATCAATACCGCGATCGTCGCGCAATTTGCCGGGCGTGACAAGGTCTCTGCGTCCTGTGGAATTGTCCGAATGTGACTCCACGTCGGTCAAAGAGGGTTATGCTGAAAAGTGTTGGGTTTGTGTTTTAACCTATTACTTAACGAGTTACGAATAGTATAAATAGCCGTAAGGAGAGAAGAATGAAAATGACTAAGGCCGCTGCGATTATCTCTGCCTGTATGCTGACTTTAGGCCTGAGCGCCTGTTCCTCTAACTATGTGATGCATACCAACGATGGGCGGACCATCGTTACCGACGGGAAACCGCAAACCGATAATGACACTGGCATGATCTCGTATAAAGACGCGTGGGGCAACAAACAGCAGATCAATCGCTCTGACGTGAAACAACTGGGTGAACTGGACGAGTAAGGCAGTAAAAAGGCAAAAAAAAGCACCGCGCGTTGCGGTGCTACATTAAATCACTATGGACAGACAGGGTAAATGTACAGGAAGTGAAAAGGGGTAGCTTTGCTACCAGGGTCTGCAAAAACAGACCAATTGCAAACACAACAACACAACATCACAACCGTAAGCCAAAAGCTTGATGGAACACGCATTCCAAAAAAAGCTTCTCGTTCCGGCTCAGGAAGTGCCGCCACTATAGGTATTTGCTGGTAGAACCTCAACGGACAATTTATAATGGCTCAGATAAAAAAAACTAATAGGTTAATCATTGTTTCCTATTTGTTAAATTGAGTTAACATCTAAGCCAGAATAACCATGTCGAAGCGATTACCACCTCTGAATGCATTACGTGTTTTTGATGCAGCCGCACGTCATCTCAGCTTCACTCGGGCAGCCGATGAGCTTTTTGTGACGCAGGCCGCAGTCAGCCATCAAATCAAGTCTCTCGAGGATTTTCTGGGCCTTAAGCTGTTCCGTCGGCGCAATCGTTCGCTGCTGTTAACGGAAGAAGGGCAGAGCTATTTTCAGGATATTAAAGAGATTTTTTCGCAACTGACGGAAGCGACGCGTAAACTGCAGGCGCGCAGCGCCAAAGGGGCATTAACGGTCAGTTTATTGCCAAGTTTCGCCATTCAGTGGCTGGTGCCAAGACTCACAAGCTTTAACTCAGCTTATCCGGGAATCGACGTCAGGATCCAGGCGGTGGACCGTCAGGAGGATAAGCTGGCGGACGATGTCGATGTGGCGATTTTTTATGGCCGCGGCAACTGGCCGGGCCTGCGTGTGGAAAAATTGTACGCCGAGTATCTGCTGCCGGTCTGTTCCCCGCTCTTGCTCACCGGCGACAAAGCATTGAAAACGCCTGCCGATCTGGCGCAACATACCCTGCTTCACGATGCGTCCCGCCGCGACTGGCAAACTTATACCCGTCAGCTTGGTCTAAGCCATATTAATGTGCAGCAGGGGCCGATTTTCAGCCATAGCGCGATGGTGCTGCAGGCGGCCATTCACGGGCAGGGCGTGGCGCTGGCCAACAACGTCATGGCGCAGTCCGAAATTGAAGCCGGTCGTCTGGTGTGTCCGTTTAATGATGTTCTGGTCAGTAAGAATGCGTTTTACCTTGTTTGCCATGACAGTCAGGCAGAACTGGGTAAAATAGCCGCTTTCCGGCAGTGGATCCTGGCGAAAGCGGCAAGTGAACAAGAAAAATTCCGCTTTCGTTATGAACAATAATTACTTGTAGGGTAACAACATGACCAGCCGTTTTATGCTGATATTCGCCGCGATTAGCGGCTTTATCTTTGTGGCTCTGGGCGCCTTTGGCGCGCATGTCTTAAGTCAATCGCTCGGCGCGGCGGAGATGGCCTGGATCCATACCGGCCTGGAGTATCAGGCCTTCCATACCCTGGCGATTTTTGGTCTGGCGGTGGCGATGCAGCGTCGGATCAGTATCTGGTTCTACTGGAGCAGCGTATTTCTGGCGTTAGGGACCGTGCTGTTCAGCGGCAGCCTCTATTGTCTGGCGCTCTCTCATTTACGTCTGTGGGCGTTCGTGACCCCGGTGGGCGGCGTAAGCTTCCTCGCCGGTTGGGTTTTAATGTTAATTGGTGCAATTCGTCTGAAACGTAAGGGCGTTGTTCATGAATAAGGTTGTCCTCTATTGTCGCCCTGGTTTTGAGAAAGAGTGCGCAGCAGAAATTACCGATAAGGCAGCCCGCCTTGAGGTGTTTGGTTTTGCCCGGGTCAAAGAAGACTCTGGCTATGTAATTTTTGAAGGTTATCAGCAGGACGACGGCGAGAAGCTGGTGCGCGATCTGCCGTTCAGCTCGCTGATTTTCGCCCGTCAGATGTTTGTGGTCGGCGAACTGCTGCGCGACCTGCCGCCGGAGGATCGCATAACCCCGATCGTCGGCATGCTGCAGGGCGTGGTGGAGAAGGGTGGCGAGCTGCGTGTGGAAGTGGCGGATACCAACGAAAGCAAAGAGCTGATGAAGTTCTGCCGCAAGTTTACGGTGCCGTTACGCGCGGCGCTGCGCGAGGCGGGCGTGCTGACCAACTATGAAACGCCAAAGCGACCGGTGGTGCATGTGTTCTTTATCGCACCCGGCTGCTGCTATACCGGCTACTCATACAGCAACAACAACTCACCGTTCTATATGGGCATTCCGCGGCTGAAGTTTCCCTCCGACGCCCCGAGCCGTTCCACCCTCAAGCTGGAAGAGGCGTTCCACGTCTTTATTCCGGCGGACGAGTGGGACGAGCGTCTGGCGAACGGCATGTATGCCGTCGATCTCGGCGCCTGCCCGGGCGGCTGGACCTATCAGCTGGTGAAGCGCAACATGTGGGTCTCTTCGGTCGATAACGGCCCGATGGCCCAGAGCCTGATGGATACCGGCCAGGTGACCTGGCTGCGCGAAGACGGTTTCCGCTATCGTCCGAACCGCAACAACATCTCGTGGATGGTCTGCGATATGGTGGAGAAACCGGCGAAGGTGGCGGCGCTGATGGCGCAGTGGCTGGTCAACGGCTGGTGCCGGGAGACCATCTTCAACCTCAAGCTGCCGATGAAAAAGCGCTATGAAGAGGTGTCGCAGAATCTGGCCTATATTCAGGCCCAGCTGGACGAGCACGGCGTTAACGCCCAGATCCAGGCGCGTCAGCTGTATCACGATCGTGAAGAGGTGACCGTTCACGTGCGCCGCCTGTGGGCCGCCGTCGGCGGACGTCGCGACGAGCGTTAATCCTTCCCCCTCAGGCCGGAGACGCGTGCGCGTCCTCCGGCCTTCCCCTTAAGGCTGCGGCGCATCCGACACAATATGCGTCACGTCATCCAGATGACCAATCCTCGCCTCGCCGGAGCGGTTGAACTTGCTTTTGTCGATCAGCAGTAGCGACTGCGCCGCCCGCTTAAGCAGGATCGATTTGAAGTCGGCATTGAACGCATTGGAGTCCCACAGCGCGCCCTGCGGGTCGATGCCTTCGCAGGAAAAAATAAACAGATCGATCTCCAGCGATTTCAGCTGGGAAATCAGCGCCGGGTTCACGTAGCAGCCATATTTCCGCTGCAGAGTGCCGCCGGAGCAGGTGAGCGTGATCTGGTCGCGTTTGGCCAGCTCCTGGCAGATGGGCTGGCTGTTGGTAAAGACGTGCAGCGGGCGGTCCGGCAGCTGGCGGGCGAGATACCAGCAGGTGGAGCTGGCATCGAGGGCGATCACCATCCCTTCGTCAATCCAGGCCAGCGCTTCGCGGGCGATGTCGGCTTTATGCGCGTAATGGCTTTTCAGGCGCATGTGGAAAGGATCGCCGCTGTCCTGGCTGCGCTGGTGGATCACTTTGGCCCGGCCGTGGTTACGCAGCACTTTGCCCTGCGCCTGCAGCTCGCTCAGATCGCGGCGAATAGTTTCCCTGCTGACGTTGAGCTGTTTTGACAACGTTTCGGTGGTCAGGCTGCTGTGGGTGATCAGGAGATCGACGATCGCCTGCTGGCGGGCTGCTTTCATTTATTCTCATCCCATCATTGATTGAGCGTCTGCATCAGGCAGACGCTCCGGCATGAGATTACGGCGTGACTCCTTTTTTTAAAAGGATATTTCCGTACTTAGCGCACTCTCCTGTGATAACGATCGCAAAGGCTTTTTGCGCCCGGTCGTAGAAGGCAAAGCGGTCAATCCGCACGATATCCGGGCAGGGGGCCTGCGCCGAGAGCGCCTGCCGATAGCGCTGTTCCACCGTCGGGTCGAGCGCATCGCCTTCGACGGCGGCCATCATCACCACCGGCGGCGCATAGCTGTCTAATTCGAACAGCGGGATAATCGCCTGCAGCAGATCGCTGACTCGCAGGCCATCGGCGCGGATCACCTGCGGCCCCATGCTGTGCGCCGGGAAATGGGCATCGGAAAAAATGATTTCATCCCCATGGCCCATTTCGGCCAGCACTTTCAGCAGTTCCGGCGATATCAGCGGGGAAATGGTTTTGAGCATCTCAGGCTTCCTCTATCAGTTCAGGTTCAGTTTGCGGCCAGAAATAGCGGTAGCGGTACGCGACCTGCGCTCTGGCCTGTTCTGGCGAAGAGAACTCGCCCACGCCATACCAGCCAAACATCGCCGCGCCGGCCACGGTGGTTTCGGCATCGTCGAGGACTTTGATCGGTATCCCGAGTCGGTTGGCCTTGATCTGGTTCCATAGCGCGTTGCGGCTGCCGCCGCCCACCAGCAGCAGCTCTTTCGCCCTGAAGCCGCCGATTTTTTCCAGGGTTTGCAGATGCTGCGCCAGCTGATCGCTTAACCCCTCCAGCGCGGCGCGGTAAAAATGGCCGCGGGTGGTGTTGAGCGTGACGCCCTGCCAGCCGGCGTGCTGGCTGGCGAGCAGGTCGCACTGCATCCTGACGCCCTGGGCGCCGGGCGGGATCGCCTGCGCTTCGTCAATCAGCGTCTGCCATGGGGTGTCAGCGCTCCACAGCAGTTTGCGCACCCACTCGAGCACGCCGGAGGCCAGCCACTGCATCCCCGGGTTATAGCGGCCCGGCTGGCTGTCCAGCTCGCAGGTGGAGCCGCTGTAGTCACAGAGCAGCGAGGTGTCGACCTGCGCGCTGCGTACCATCAGGATCTCCCAGGTCCCGGAGGAGAGCACCGGCTCATCCTGCCCGGCGCCGGCGCCAAACAGAGCGAACTGGGTGTCATGCCCGGCCGAGATAACCGGGATCCCGACGGGGAGGCCCAGCAGCGCAGCGGCCTCCGGCAGCAGGGCGCCGATCGGCTGGCCTGCTTCAACCAGCCGCGGGAACAGGCGGCGCGGCAGGCCGGTCGCCTGCAGGATCGGCGCGCTGAAATCGCGCTGCCGGAGATCGAGCATCTGGCTGGTGCCCGCCATGGTGAGGTCGGTGGTGAACTCCCCGGTCAGCCGATGGTTGATCAGCGATGAAATAAACAGCCAGGCATGGGCCTGCGCCAGCAGCTGCGGGTGGTTCTCTTTCAGCCACACCAGCTTATACAGGGTGTTGAACGCAAACGCGCCGACGCCGGCTATCCGCTGCAGCTGGCGCGCGGGCATATACTGGCTGATATTCTCCATCACCGCCGCGGTGCGCGGGCATTTCCAGCTGATGATCGGATACAGCAGGGCGCCCTGCTCATCCACCAACGCGCCATCGACGCCAAAGGTCGTGACGGTGATGCCGCGCACCGTGCAGGAGGCCAGCTGGTCATGGATCTGCCGACAGCAGTCGGCAAAGCGCTGCATAATGGCCTCCAGCGATCACTGGTGCCAGTCGCTTTTTTCCGCCGCGATGTCGCTGGCGTTCGCCGTTGCGGCGCGGGCGATAATGTTCCCTTGTCGATCCACGGCCATCGCCCGCACGTTCGTGGCGCCGCAGTCGAGGACCAGGATAACGTCTTGCTTCATAGTGACTCCCGAAACAACATTGCCGGATGGCGCAGCGCTTATCCGGCCTACAGACCGCGCGCGTCTGTAGGCCAGGTAAGCCTGCTCCTCCGGGCGAAACCAACCTGTTAACGCTTATACAGCGGCCCGTAGTTCTGGCAGGCGCGGTAGTCCTGGCCCTCGATATCCATGCCGTGCGCGGCCCAGGCGGAAGGGCGATAGATTTTCGCCTCTTCCACGTTGTGCATGCAGACCGGAATGCGCAGCATGGCGGCGAGGGTAATGAAATCTGCGCCAACGTGGCCGATGGTCAGCACGCCGTGGTTGGCGCCCCAGTTGGCCATCACCGAGTACACATCGCTGAACGGGCCCTTGCCGGTCAGGCGTGGGGCAAACCAGGTGGTGGGCCAGGTGGAGTTGGTGCGGGCGTCGAGCTGGTCGTGCATCGCTTTGGGCAGCGCTACGCTCCAGCCTTCGGCAATTTGCAGCACCGGCCCCAGACCTTTGATGATGTTCACCCGGGTCATGGTGAACGGCACGCCGCCTTCGGTCAGGAAGCGGGAAGAGAAGCCGCCGCCGCGGAAGTATTCGTGGATCGCCGGGCACCATTCGGTCGCCGCGAGGCAGGCATCCGCCTCGCTCTGCTCAATCTCCCAGTGGGGTTTCATCGTCGGATTGCCCTGCGCGTCGCGCTGCTGGCAGGAGCCGTCCAGCGCCGCAGAGCCGGAGTTAATCAGGTGAATGATGCCGTGCTCCGCCCGCCCGGTGAGCGGCTGCCCGGTGACCCGTTCAACGGCATCCGGCGACCAGTAGGTGCGTACGTCGGCAAACACCTGGGCGGTGCCGGTGAGCTGATGGCCCATCAGCATGGCCACGCCGTTGAGGCTGTCGTTTTCGGTAGCGACGACAAACGGTTCGCGCACCCCGTTCCAGTCAAAAGAGCTGTTGAGCAGCGCTTCGGCGGTATCGCCATTGGGGTATTGATCGGTCCAGTGGCGCTGACCCTGGAAACCGGCGGCGATGGCGTTGTAGCCCAGCGACTCCTCCACCAGTCCTTTTTCTGCGAGCTTCGGGTTACCCTGCATCATGTCGCGGATGCACATCGCCATCAGCAGGCTCTCTTTCAGCACCGCGCGGCTCTGCGTTTCATTGCGCTTATACTGCTCAGCGTTCTGATCTTCGCCGTAGCGGAAGTGTTTATCCGCCCACGCCAGCGCCATCTCCAGCTCGGTTTCATCATAGATTTTTTGATCGATTCGCCGGCGCAGCTCCGTCATGTCGACAGCCTGCACCTTCATGCCGAGCCAGGACTCAAAAAAGTTGTGGTCGACGATAGATCCGGCGATGCCCATTGAGACGCCGCCCAGCGACAGATAGCTTTTCCCTTTCATACTGGCGACAGCCAGGCCGGCGCGAGCGAAGCGCAACAGCTTTTCTTCGACATCCGCTGGGATCGACGTGTCATCGGCATCCTGCACGTCATGTCCGTAGATGGAGAACGCCGGGATCCCTTTCTGGCTATGGGCCGCCAGCGCTGCGGCCAGATAGACCGCCCCCGGACGCTCGGTGCCGTTAAAGCCCCAGATGGCCTTCGGGCGCAGCGGATCCATGTCGATGGTTTCGCTGCCGTAGCACCAGCAGGGGGTGACGGTGATGGTGACGCCGACGTTCTGGCTGCTGAATTTCTCTTCACAGGCGGCCGACTCGGCCATGCCGGCGATGCAGGTATCGGCAATCACGCACTCCACCCGGGCGCCGCAGGCGTGGCGCAGTTTCTCGCTGATAAGCGCGGCGGTGGCTTTCGCCATGTTCATGGTTTGCGCTTCCAGCGACTCGCGGACCCCCATGCGACGACCATCGATTACCGGACGAATACCGATCTTCGGTAAGCTGATTTTTTTCATTACAGATCCCTCAGGTTATGCGGATAACAGGTTTAGTTCGTCGCCGCTTGTGAACGGAAACGGGCAAAAATAAAGATGATGGCGAAGCACAGCGCCGGGACCAGTTCGGCGGTCGGGATATTGCCGGCGGCGTCGCTGACAAAGCCCATCACCGGGGTAACTATCCCGCCGCCGATAATGGTCATGACGATAAATGACGAGCCATATTTGGTGTCCTGGCCCAGATGCTTAATCCCCAGCGAGAAGATGGTCGGGTACTGAATGGACATAAAGGCGCTGCACAGGGTCAGGGCCAGCAGACCGACGTGGCCGCCGCTGAAGGCGGAGAGCAAGCAGAGCAGCATGGCGATAAACGCATAGATAGCGAGCACGTTGTGCGGCGCGAAGCGGCGGATAAGCCAGGTGCCGGTAAAACGGCCGATAAAGAAGCAGACCATGGTGGCGGTCAGGTAGTTGGCGGCGAAACCGGCCGTCATGCCCGGGATCTCTTCGATAGCGTAGCGAATCAGGTAGCTCCAGCAGGCGGTTTGCGCGCCGACGTAGCAGAACTGGGCCAGTACCGCCCAGCGCCAGTGGCGGATGCGCATCAGGCGCGTCAGCGAAGCGAAAAAAGTGCTCTGCGCGCTGTCGCTGTGGTCATCGCTTTGCAGGGAGGGGAAGCGGGTGCAGACGATCAGCAGGGCGACCAGCAGGACAATGGCCACGATAATCATATAGGGGGTTTGTACCGACAGGACCAGACTGTGCTTCCAGGCGCTGAGCTGTTCCGGCGTCATTTTATCCAGCACCTCCTGCGGCTGATGCGGGACGTTAGACAAAATAAGACTCTGGCCAAATACCACGGCAATAATGGCGCCGAATGAGTTAAAGGTCTGGGCCAGATTAAGGCGGAAGTGACCGCCGCTTTCCGGACCGAGGACGGTGACAAACGGGTTGGCCGCGGTTTCCAGACAGCCAAGCCCGGCAGCGATAATAAATAATCCAATGAGAAATAAGGTGTAATTCATCACTTCGGCGGCAGGCCAGAACAGCGCGGCGCCGCAGGCATATAAAAACAGACCCGTAAGGATGCCGGCTTTGTAGCTGAATTTTTTCATCAACATCCCGGCGGGGATGGGAATAATAAAATAGCCAAAGTAAAAGGCCGATTGAATTAATCCGGCCTGGAAGTTAGTCAGGGTAAAGGCCTGTTGAAATTGCGGTAATAAAATATCATTCAGATTATTAGCCACGGCCCACAGAAAAAAGAGGGAGCACAGCAGAGCGAAAGGAATAATGTAGCTCTTACTCTGCCCGCTCTCCATGGCGCGGTAACTTTGCGTTGGTATCGTTGTGTTTCCCATAGCGTCCTCATCAGTTCAGAAGCATTTACAACAGCATTCAGGGCGCAGTCTGGTGCTGCAGCAGACCGCAAAATTAAGTGAGCTCAGGTGACGCGCCGGTGAGTGAAATGAAAGTCACGGCGGAACTCATGGCTTCATTTTCAAATAAAAACCGTCTGTTAATATGATGATGGTCACACTTAACGTACTGTGGGCCATTTTATGTGATTATTGTCACTTTAATTTTTCAAAAACGCTGACCGTTTGAGAAAATAAATTCACAAAACCACAACGCTAATGACCGAATGAATATATATCGTGGAAAACGGGCAAATGTTACAAAGAAATAAAATGCCCGCTTGATGAAATATTATTAAGAACGGGCATTTTAATCTCTCTCGTAATGGGTATGGTTGCTTTATTCATGGCGGAATAATTGACGCGGCTCACAAAAAATAATCATGAAAATTCCCCTTTGAATATTCAGGTTGATGATGAAGACCATTATTCACCCTATCCCACGGTAGCCGACGATATTTCTGTTGCCCTGCCGTTGATGGATGATGAGTCACCAAAAGAGGAACGCAATGGAAAGAAACAGACTGGCCCGGCAGATTATCGATACCTGCCTGGAAATGACCCGCCTGGGGTTAAATCAGGGGACCGCCGGCAATGTCAGCGTGCGCTATCAGGGAGGAATGCTGATCACCCCTACCGGTATCCCATATGAAAAGCTGACGGAAGACAAGATCGTCTTTATTGATGCCGACGGCCAGCATGAGCAGGGAAAACTGCCCTCCAGCGAATGGCGTTTTCATCAGGCGGCCTACCAGACGCGACCCGATGCCCAGGCGGTGGTCCACAATCACGCTGTCCATTGTACGGCGGTGTCGATCCTCAACCGGCCCATCCCGGCCATCCACTATATGATCGCCGCGGCCGGCGGGAATTCGATCCCCTGCGCGCCCTATGCCACCTTCGGCACCCGCGAACTGTCTGAGCATGTCGCGGTGGCGCTGAAGCACCGCAAAGCCACGCTGCTGCAGCATCACGGCCTGATCGCCTGCGAGGCCAGCCTGGATAAAGCGCTCTGGCTGGCGCATGAAGTGGAGGTCCTGGCCCAGCTCTACCTCAGTACGCTGGCGATTACCGACCCGGTCCCGGTGCTGGATGACGAGGCGATCGCTATCGTGCTGGAGAAGTTCAAAACCTACGGATTACGCATTGAAGAGTGATGCCGCAACGCTAACAGGAGAGCCACGATGGCAAACAGAATGATCCTCAATGAAACGGCATGGTTTGGCCGGGGGGCGATAAACGCATTAACCGATGAAGCGGTGCGGCGCGGCTATCGTAAAGCATTGATCGTCACCGACTGCACTCTCGCCCGCTGCGGCGTGGCGGCGAAAGTCACCGACAAACTGGATGCCGCCGGGCTGGCATGGGATATATTCAGCGACGTGATCCCTAACCCGACCATCGCCGTGGTCCAGCAGGGGCTGCAGGCCTTTCAACGCAGCGGGGCGGATTACCTGATCGCCATCGGCGGCGGTTCGCCGCAGGATACCTGTAAGGCGATCGGTATTATTCAGCGTAACCCGGAATTCGCCGATGTCCGTAGCCTCGAGGGGCTGTCGCCCACCCGTCAGCCCAGCGTGCCGATCTTCGCGGTGCCGACCACCGCGGGTACCGCGGCGGAGGTGACGATTAACTATGTCATCACCGATGAAGAACAGCGGCGCAAATTCGTCTGCGTCGATCCGCACGATATTCCGCAGGTGGCCTTTATCGATGCCGATATGATGGACGCTATGCCGCCGGCGCTGAAGGCGGCTACCGGCGTGGACGCCCTGACGCATGCTATCGAAGGGTACCTCACTCGCGGCGCCTGGGCTTTGACCGATGCTCTGCACCTCAAGGCCATCGAGATCATCGCCGGCGCGCTGCGCGGCTCGGTTGCCGGCGACGCCGGCGCGGGGGAAGCTATGGCGCTCGGCCAGTATGTGGCGGGGATGGGATTTTCCAACGTTGGGCTTGGCCTGGTACACGGTATGGCGCATCCGCTCGGCGCTTTTTACAACACGCCGCACGGCGTGGCGAATGCCATCCTGCTGCCGCACGTGATGCGCTTTAATGCTGAGGCGACCGGGGAAAAATATCGCGACATCGCCCGGGCGATGGGCGTCAGGGTGGAAGCGTTAAGCCTGACCGCCGCGCGCGAGGCGGCAGTAGAGGCGGTCTGCCAGCTTAACCGCGATGTCGGTATTCCCGGCCATCTGCGCGAGGTGGGCGTCAGGAAAGAGGATATTCCGGCGCTGGCCCAGGCGGCGCTGGCGGATGTGTGTACCGGCGGCAACCCGCGCGAGGCGAGCCTGGCGGATATCGTCGGGTTATATCAGGCGGCCTGGTGATTGCCTGGCCCGGGTAAAGCAGGCCGTTACCCTGCACCGGCGCACCTCTTAACGATGGTCAGCGCGTCAGCCGCAGCTGCTGCAGATTGCCGTCCAGCTGGAGGTCGGTCTGCAGGCGGGCCACCTCCCGGCAGGTGAAGGCCATCTCCTGATGCGCGGCCAGCTTTTTGCGCCACTTCTCCGGGACCTCGGCCAGACGGGCGTACAGCCCCTCCAGGTCCTGAAACTCGTTCAGCAGCTGGGCGGCGCTTTTGGGTCCAATGCCCGCCACGCCCGGCACCTTCGAGCTGCTGATCCCCGCCAGCCCCCAGTAATCCGCCAGCTGCTCCGGGGTGACGCCGAACTCGCTGGCGATGAAGGGGGCGTCCAGCCAGCGCTTCTGAAAGTAGTCGCGGATGCGGATGGTGGGCGACAGCAGCTGGCAGTAGCCTTTGTCGGTGGAGACAATGGTGGCCTGATGGCCCGCCTGGGCCACCTTTACCGCCAGGGTGGCGGCGAGATCGTCTGCTTCGCTGCCCGGCGAGGCCCAGCAGCGGATCCCCCGCTGTTCGAAGGCGGCCCGCAGCGTCGGCATCTCGGCCACCAGCGTCTCCGGCATCGGCGCGCGGCCGGCTTTGTACTCCGGCAGGCG
Source organism: Klebsiella sp. 4_1_44FAA (assembly GCF_000238715.1). NCBI lineage: Bacteria > Pseudomonadati > Pseudomonadota > Gammaproteobacteria > Enterobacterales > Enterobacteriaceae > Klebsiella > Klebsiella sp. 4_1_44FAA. The sequence goes on along the minus strand of NZ_JH414800.1, from coordinate 228,325 downwards.
CTGGTGGCGCCAGCCGTGGGCGCGATCCTCATCATCGAACACCGCCACCGCGTGGGTGGGCTGACTGTGGACAATCAGCTGCTCCAGGGCATGCAGGCAGGTATCGACGCAGGGTGAACCCTGCACCGCGTGGATGCGGCGGATTAGATTTAACGCGTCGACGATTAACAGATGAACAGCCACAGATACCCCCTTATTCTCAGCGTCTTTAGGGTAACATCGCCATCAGATCGAGGCTATCTGCGCCTGAACAATCAGGAAGATAACGCGCAAATTTCGCTAACTGACCGCCATCAGCGGTCTGATGACGTCCGGCGCGGGTTCGCCGTACCACACCGCTTCGCGCACCGGGACCGGTTTGGCGATAAGCCCGAGGGCGTAAAAGCGATCGGCGATGGTCTGCTGGGCGCGGATCACCGACAGATCCATCGGCCGCGGGCGATGGCTGCGGCGGGCGAGGGCCATGCTCAGCGACCGGGCGTCGATCCCCAGCTCTGCCGAGAGTAAGCGGGCCGCTTCGCCGCGATGCGAGTCGATAAACTGCCCGGTGTGGGTCAGCTCCGTCAGCAGGCGGCGCATGATATCGCCATGCTGAGCGAGGTAGTCCCGTCGCGAAAGATAAAACTGATGGTTGTTGACCCGGCCTTCGCCGCTGGCGACCACCCGCAGCTCGCCGGTGTGTTCGGCGTCGCTGAGCAGCGGATCCCACATCATCCAGGCGTCAACCGCCAGATAGTCGCTGGCGGTCAGCGGATATTTCGGCGGGGTATAGACCACCCGCACATCGTTCAGACCCAGGCCGGCGTCCTCGAGGATCTGCAGCAGCAGCCAGTGGACATTCGACCCTTTATTGAGGGCGATGCGTTTACCGCGCAGATCGCTGAGCTGGCGAATGTCGCTCCCCTGCGGGACGACCATCGCCACGCTGCGCGGCGCCGGCGGCTCCCACGCCACGTACATCAGTTCGCTATTGCTGGCCTGGGCAAACACCGGCGGCGCTTCTCCGGTGGTGCCGAAGTCGATCTCGTTGCAGGCGAGGGCGTGGAGGAGCTGCGGTCCGGCAGGAAACTCACTCCACAGCACGTTGACGCCGAGGCTGGCGAAGGCGGTTTCCAGGCTCTGACGGGCTTTCAGGATCCCGAGGCTGCCGAAGCGCTGGTAGCCAATGCGCAGTTCGCGATCGGCCCCGGCTGTGTTGGCGAACGCCCGCGGCGGCGCAGGCGGGCGGCGGCGGCTTTTGATCAGCCCGAGGTTAGCGAGCTGGGTGCGCAAGGTATGCCGGCTGATCCCCAACAGCGCGGCCGCCTGGCTCTGGTTATCGTCGCAATGTGCCATGGCGTGGCGAATCAGGGCGCTGGTCACTCGCTGCCACAGCGGCTCGCCGGGAAGCGCCAGCTGGTGGCGAATAAAGTCGTCCAGTTCATGATCGCTCGCCGGCCCCGGGGCGTCGTTGAGCGTCGCCAGGCGCAGCTGGGCAGGACTGATCTCCTCTTCTTTACTGAGCAGCACCGCGTTGTGCAGGGTGTTTTCCAGCTCGCGAATATTGCCCGGCCACGAATAGTCCATCAGCCGGGCCAGTGATTCCGGCGCCAGACGCAGGGTTGGCCGCCCGAGGCGCCGGGCGTAGAGTGATAAAAAGTGGTGCGCCAGCAGCGGGATATCCTGCCGACGCTGGCGCAGCGGCGGCAGCGGCACCACCGCGATATTCAGTCGATAGTAGAGATCCTCGCGAAAGCGGCGCTCGCGGATCGCCTGGGCCAGGTCAACGTGGGTGGCGGCAATCACCCGGACATTCACTTTAATCGCTTTGCGTGAGCCGACGCGGGTAATTTCACGCTCCTGCAGCACTCGCAGCAGCTTGACCTGCAGCGGCAGGCTTAATTCGCCGATCTCGTCCAGCAGCAGCGTCCCCCCTTCCGCGGCTTCAAACCAGCCGGGCTGTCCCTGCTGCGCGCCGGTGAAGGCGCCTTTCTCATGGCCGAACAGTTCAGCTTCGGCGAGGCTCTCGGTCAGCGCGCCGCAGTTAACGGCCAGAAACGGCTGCTGGCGACGGGCGCTGTGATGATGGAGATAGCGGGCCACCACCTCCTTGCCGGTGCCGGTTTCGCCCACGATCAGCACGGTCGCCTCCGTTGGCGCGAGTTTGTCCAGCAGGCTCTGGAAGGCCTTCGACGCCGGGTCGATCAGCGCGGGAGCGGTGGAAGGGGATTCTGGGTTCAGCATAGCGGGCCTCCGATCGTTGACGCTCTGAACTTATCCTGCGGCGGCCGCAGAAACCAGAGGGGGAAGGCCCGCGGCTGTTGCAAATGCGCCAGCGGATGCGCGGCGGCTGCGCGATTTGCAACAGCGCGGCGCGGCGAAGCCGTTTTCAGTGCATTGATTTTAAAAGATTAATTTTTTACTCACCATTGGCATGATTATCGCTAACACCCATATAACCAAATTAAAACATCTCTTCGATAAATATCGGATATGGTTATATAGGAAATAGATAATGACGCAGCAAGCTCCCGACAAGATCAATGTCTTCTGGTTCTTACCTACCCACGGCGATGGCCGTTATCTGGGTACCACCGAGGGTGGACGCCCGGTCGATTTACCTTATCTGCAGCAGGTGGCGCTGGCAGCCGACAGCCTGGGCTACTACGGCGTGCTGATCCCCACCGGTAAAAGCTGTGAAGATTCGTGGCTGGTGGCCTCGGCGCTGGCGCCGTTGACCCGCCGTCTGCGCTATCTGGTGGCGGTCAGGCCGGGCCTGCAGCCGCCAACCCTGGCGGCGCGGATGGCGGCCACCCTCGACCGTTTATCGGAAGGTCGGCTGCTGATCAACGTCGTTACCGGCGGCGACCCGGTGGAAAACAAAGGCGACGGTATCTTCCTCAGCCACAGCGAGCGCTATCAGGTGACCCGCGAATTTCTTGATATTTACACCCGCCTGCTGCGCGGGGAAAAAGTGGATTATCACGGCGAGCATATTCACGTGGAAGGCGCTGAGGTGTTGTTCCCGCCGGTGCAGGAGAATGGCCCGCCGCTCTATTTCGGCGGCTCTTCTGATGCGGCCATTGATGTGGCGGCCGAGCAGATCGACAGCTATCTGACGTGGGGCGAACCCCCGGAACTGGTGGCGGAGAAGCTGGCGGTGGTGCGCGAGCGCGCCGCGGCCCGCGGACGCACCCTGCAGTACGGCATTCGTCTGCACGTCATTGTGCGCGAAACGGAAGAAGAGGCATGGGCCGCCGCCGACCGGCTGATCGCCCATCTTGACGACGATACCATTGCCCAGGCGCAAAAGATCTTCGCCCGCATGGACTCGGCCGGCCAGGCGCGGATGAGCGCCCTGCATCAGGGATCGCGCGATAATCTGCGCATTGCGCCCAATCTGTGGGCCGGCGTCGGACTGGTGCGCGGCGGCGCGGGTACCGCGCTGGTAGGTAATCCGCAGCAGGTAGCGGAACGCATCCGCGAATATCAGGCGCTCGGCATCAGCAACTTTATCTTCTCCGGCTACCCACATCTGGAAGAAGCGCACCGCTTTGCTGAGCTGGTGATGCCTCTGTTGCCGCTGGAAAACGGGGCCTCGTCGAAGGCGCGTAGCGTGAACACCGGTCCGTTTGGCGAAACCATCGGCGGCGATAAGCGCCCGGTGCGCCAGGTCAGCGCCAGCTGATGGCCCGGAGCGCGACCATGAGACAGCATACCGGAGGAGGGCAGCGATGAGTGCAGAACCGCATATCGTGATTATCGGCGGCGGCTTTAGCGGCGCGGCGGTGGCGATTGAGCTGCTGCGCCTGGCGCCGAACGGGGTGCGCGTGACGCTGCTGGAGCCGCGCCAGTCCCCCGGGGCCGGGGTGGCCTACTCCACTGCGGAGCCGACGCACCGGATTAACGTTCCGGCCGCTCGCATGCAGCTGGCCGGCGACGAAGAGGGCGCCTTCGATCATTGGTACCGCCATCAGCCTGCCTTTACCGTCGATGTGCAGGCGCTGCGCCCGGACGGTTCCGTCTACCCTCAGCGCGGCCAGTTTGGTCGCTATGTGGCGCAGCGTTTTGCCGACGCCGCGGCGTCCAGCGGCGGACGGCTTCGCCACCTGCGCGATCGGGCGCTCGCTTTTCATCAGGGGATGGTGACCACCGACGGCGGCCTGCAGCTTAAGGCCGATCTGCTGGTGCTGGCGATCAGTCATCCACCGCCTTCGCTGCCGGCACAGGCCGAAGCCTGGCGTCATCATCCGGCGCTGATTGCCAACCCGTGGCAGCCAGGCGCGCTCGATGCCATCGCCCCGCACGCCCGGGTGGCGGTGATGGGCACCGGATTAACCATGGCCGATACGGTCGCGACGCTGGACCGGCTGGGCCACCGCGGCAGTATCGTCGCCTTTTCGCGCCATGGCCTGCTGTCGCGCGGCAACCTTAGCGGCGCAGGGGCAACCTGGCCTGGCGACTATCAGCAGGGCAGCCTGCGCCAGCGCCTGCGCCAGATCCGCCTCGACGTCGCGTATGCGGCGCAGCAGGGCCTGAGCTGGCAGGTGGTGCTGGATGCGGTTCGTCAGCAGGGGCAACGGATCTGGCAGGCGCTCAGCGTCGCCGATCGCCAGCGTTTTCTGCGCCATCTGCGCCATTACTGGGATGTCCACCGCTACCGCGTGGCGCCGCAGGTCGCCGAGGTGCTGGAGGCGCGCCAGCGCACGGGCAGTCTGCAGGTGCAGGCGGCCAGGCTACTGTCGATAAGCGGTGAAGGCGAAACGCTGCGTCTGACGCTGGCGCGGCGCGGCGGCGGCGTGCAGACGCTGAGCGTCGATCACCTGATCCTGACCACCGGACCCGCACACCGCGCCCTGACCGACAGCCAGCCATTTTTACAGGACCTCGCCCGCCGCGGCCTGATTCGCGCCGATGCCCTCGGCATGGGCCTGGAGGTGGACAGCCGTTCCCGGGCAGTGGCTGAGCCGCACGTTGAGGCGCTGCCGGTGCTGGTGGCCGGTCCGGCCGCCCGCGGGCGTTTTGGCGAACTGATGGGCCTGCCGCAGGTAGCCGACCATGCCGCTGACGTGGCGGCGCAAGCGTTACTCACGCTCGGGATCCCGCAGGACTCCCGATGTCCTGCGTACTGAATACCTCTCTTTCTTTTCCCTGATTCATTTTGCCGCGTGCGCCCCGGCGACGGGCCGCGCTATGGAGATTGCTATGTCATCACAACGTGAAATTCGTCTTAACGCTTTCGATATGAACTGCGTCGGCCATCAGTCGCCGGGCCTGTGGGCGCATCCCCGGGATCGCTCCTGGCAGTATAAAGATCTGGAGTACTGGGTGGATCTGGCGCGGCTGCTGGAGCGCGGCAAGTTCGACGGGCTGTTTATCGCCGACGTGCTGGGGATCTATGACGTGCTGAACGGCAGCGGCGATGCGGCGATCCGCCAGGCGACGCAGGTTCCGGTCAACGATCCGCTGGCTCTGATCACCCCAATGGCGCTGGTGACGGAGCATCTGGGCTTCGGCCTGACCGCCTCGCTGTCGTTTGAGCATCCTTACCCCTTCGCTCGTCGTCTATCGACGCTCGATCATCTGACCAAAGGGCGGGTGGGCTGGAATATCGTCACCTCCTATCTGGAGAGCGGGGCGCGCAATATCGGCCAGCAGACCCAGACCGACCATGACACCCGCTATGACTATGCCGATGAGTATTTGCAGGTGATCTATAAGTTGCTGGAGGGAAGCTGGGAGGATGGGGCGGTGCTGCGCGACAGAGAGCGGAAGATCTTCAGCGATCCGCGGAAAATCCATCCCATTAACCATCAGGGACAGTTCTTTTCCGTGCCGGGGATCCACCTCTGCGAGCCATCCCCGCAGCGCACGCCGGTGCTGTATCAGGCGGGGGCGTCCAGCCGCGGCAAACAGTTCGCCGCCGGCCATGCCGAATGCGTCTTCGTCGCAGCGCCGTCGAAGGTGCTGCTGAAGAAGACGGTGGCGGATATTCGCCGCCGGGCAGCTGAGGCGGGGCGCGATCCGCACAGCATCCTGATCTTCAACCTGCAGACGGTGATTGTCGGCGACACCGACCGCGAGGCACAGGCGAAGTGGCAGGAATATAAGCAGTACGTCAGCTATGAAGGCGCGCTGGCGCTGCTCTCCGGCTGGACGGGGATCGATTTCGGCCAGTATCAGCCGGATCAGGTGCTGAAGTATCTGCACACCAACGCCATTCAGTCGGCGGTGGAGGCCTTTTCGACCGCTGATCCGAACCGCCAGTGGACGGTGCAGGCCCTGGCCGATTGGGCGGGGATCGGCGGCTTCGGTCCGCTGGTGGTTGGCAGCGCGCAAACCGTGGCGGACGAGCTGCAGTCCTGGGTCGAAGAGACGGACGTCGATGGCTTTAACCTCGCCTATGCCGTCACTCACGAAACCTTCCGCGACGTCGTCGAGCTGCTGGTGCCTGAGCTGCAAAAGCGCGGCGTCTTTAAGCAGGAGTACCGCGAGGGGACCCTGCGCGAAAAACTGTTCGGCGGCGGCCCGCGTCTGGCCGCGCCTCACCCGGGCGCCAGCTACCGCCGCGATGCGCGCACGGCGGCATCGGTAGAGGAGAAGGTGACATGATCGCTATTGATGACCTGCATAAAAGTTACCGCACGGCGGATGGCCGGCTCAGCGCGGTGCTGAAAGGGCTGTCGCTGCAGGTGCCTGAGCGCTCCATCACCGCGGTGGTGGGGCCGAGCGGCGCCGGTAAATCAACCCTGGCGCGCTGCATCAGCCTGCTGGAGCAACCGGACAGCGGCAGCATTCGTATCAATGGCCAGGATCTGTCGGCGCTGTCCGGCGAGGCGCTGCGCCGGGAACGGCGGGCGATTGGCACCGTTTTCCAGTCTTCGGCGCTGTTGAGCCGCAGGACCGCCTGGGAGAATGTCGCCCTGCCGCTGGCGTGGCTTGGTGTGGTGGAGCGCGATATCAAGGCGCGGGTTGGCGAGCTGCTGGAGAGCGTCGGCCTGAGCCACAAAGCGGATGCCTGGCCGGCCCAGCTCTCAGGCGGCCAGCGCCAGCGGATCGGCATTGCCCGCGCGCTGGCGCTGCGCCCGTCCGTTCTGCTGGCGGATGAAGCCACCTCCGGCCTCGATCCTCAGGCCACGGCCTCGGTGCTGGCTCTGCTCAAGCGGCTGCGTGATGAGTACCAGCTGGCGATCGTCCTGATTACCCATGAAATGGACGCGGTGCGCACGGCGGCGGATGCGGTGGCGGAGATCCGCGACGGGACGATCGTCCAGTACGGGCGGATCGAAGATCTGCTGGCGCGTCCCGATTCTCTGCTCGGCCAGCAGCTGTTGCCGCTGACGCCGGCGGCAGCTACCCACAGCGATCTGCTGCTGCGTCTGAGCTACCGCTGGGATGTGCCGGTGGCCACCGACTGGATCAGCCGCCTGAGCCAGCAGTGGGCGCTGCAGATCGATCTCCTTGGCGGTCACGTCGAGGTGATTAATGGTCGGCTGGCCGGTCGCCTGCAGGCCGGAGTGCGCTTTCAGGGCGAACGCCTGTCGCCCGCGCGACTGCAGGGCCTGCTGGCGCAGCTCGGCATAACGGCGGAGATCCTCGACAGCGCGCCGTTGCTCAGGGAGGCGGTATGAAACCGACAGTCATCAGTCAGGATACCCCCTGGGGCGAAATCCCTTCGCTGCTGCTCCCCGCCTATGGCGAAACCTGGCTGATGGTGGCCATTGTGATGCTGTTTGTCGTCACGCTGGGAGGGCTGGTGGGGGTGGTGTTGTTTAACGCCTCGCCGCGGGGCTTATTTCCGCACGCACTGCTGTACCGGCTGCTGAACTGGGTGGTCAATATGGGACGTTCGCTGCCGTTTCTGGTGCTGATGGCCGCCATTATCCCGTTCACTTACTGGCTGACCGGCACCACGATTGGCATACCCGCCGCGGTAGTGCCGATGATCGCCGCCGGCGTCCCGTTCTTTGGCCGTCTGGTGGAGAACGCGCTGCGCGAGTTGCCGGCGGAGGTCACCGCGGTGGGGGTCGTCTGCGGCGGGTCGCGCTGGCAAATCATTGCCAGCGCGCAGCTCAGTGAAGCCATGCCCGCGCTGGTGGCGGCGGTGACGCTAAACCTGGTCTCGATGATCGAGTATTCGGCTATCGCCGGGACCATCGGCGCCGGCGGCATCGGCTACCTGGCCGTGGTGTACGGCTATCAGCGCTTCGACAACCACATCATGATCGCGACGATCGTTGCCCTGATCGCCACGATCCAGTTGATTCAATTTTTGGGTGACCGTCTGGTCAACCGTTTACGCCACACGCAGGGGAACCTTGTATGACAACAGAGCAATTTGAGTTACGTAAAGCGCGGCGCTGGCCCTGGCTGGCGGCGCTGGCGGTGATTATCCTGCTCGCCATCGCCTTCTGGTGGTGGCGGGGACATACCCAAAGCCAGCAGGTGGTCTTCGGAAGCACGTTAAAAATTCACTACGAGCCGGCGATGGCCGGCGAGCAGCGGATCATTGAGTATATTAATCAGCATATTGCGCCCGATTACGGTCTGAAACTGGAGGCGGTGGGGGTGCAGGATCCGGTCCAGGCTGACCGCGCGGTAGCGGAAGGTCAGTATGCCGGGACGATCTATCAGCATCAGTGGTGGCTTAAACAGGTGGTGGACGCTAACGGCTTTGCGCTGTCGACCACGGTGCCGGTGTTCCAGTGGGCGTTTGGCATCTATTCCGACCGCTACTCGTCGGTACAGGCGTTGCCCAACGGCGCGACCATTGTCGTGCCTGACGATGGCGCCAATCAGGGGCAGGCCCTGTGGCTGCTCCAGCGCATTGGGTTGATCTCGCTCGACCCGGCGGTGGAGCCGCGCACGGCGAAGCTGAAAAATATTGTCGGTAACCCGCATCAGTTTGTCTTTAAAGAGCTGGATCTGCTGACCATGCCGCGGGCGTTAAATTCGGTGGATGCCGCCATCGGCTATGTCTCGCAATTTGACGCCGGGAAAGTGCCGCGTGAGAAAGGCATATTATTCCCGCCGGCGCCGCGCACCTTTGCTTCGCAATTAGTGATTGGTACACCGTATTTATCGCAGGAAAATATCGTCAAATTAAAACAGGCTTTTTCTGACCCGCGGATCCAGACGTGGTTAAAAACCACCGACGACCCGCTGGTAAAAGACGTATTAGTTCCAGTGTCCGCGGAATAAGCGTCCTGCACGACGTCTATTTTCGTTGTTATTTATTTCCCTTGAGGATGCGTGAAAGCGCGTCCTTTTTGTGCTGGTGATATTTATTAACTTATTGATTATATTGATTTTTATAGAATGATTTGTTGTTTTGATTCTCGTCGCGCGCGGTCTATAACCGCTGATGACCTGCACAAAATAATAAGGTGAAAAAATGAGTACATTACCAGTGGATAATCCCGGTATCGCTTCGGTACCGGTCAGTAGCGTCGGGGATGTGGCGCGGCTAATTAATTCCGGCAAGGAACATGCGAAATATGCGCGGATGATTGTCTTCCTCGCGCTGGGGGGGCGTTTTTCTCGACGCATATGACTTAACCACGCTCTCCTACGGTATTGATGACGTTGTACGTGAATTTCAGCTCTCACTGCTGCTGACCGGCCTGGTGACTTCGTCCATTATGGTCGGGACTATCGTCGGCAATATTATCGGCGGCTGGTTGACCGATAAATATGGTCGCTATTCGGTTTTTATGGCCGATATGTTCTTTTTCGTGATTTCGGCTATCGCCGCCGGGCTGGCGCCGAACGTCTGGGTGTTGATTGGCGCCCGTTTCCTGATGGGCATCGGCGTTGGCATCGACCTGCCGGTAGCGATGTCCTATCTGGCCGAGTTTTCCCGCTTTGCCGGCAAAGGCAACAAAGCGGCTCGCCTCGCGGCGTGGTGCCCGATGTGGTACGCCGCCTCAACCGTCTGCTTTCTCATTATCTTCGGCCTCTATTTCCTGCTGCCGCAGGAGCATCTTGACTGGCTATGGCGCGCCTCCCTGCTGTTCGGCGCCGTGCCGGCACTGCTGATTATTGCCGTCCGCAGTCGATTTATGAATGAATCCCCGCTGTGGGCGGCGAACCAGGGCGATCTGACCTCTGCAGTGCGTATTTTACGCGACTCCTGGGGGATCCATGCCCATGAGGTCCCGGCGGCGAAGCCCGCGCCAGCGCCGAAAGTGAGCTTCCGCGTGCTGTTCGAAAAACCCTACCGCGAGCGGACTATCGTCGCCGGGGTGATGAATATCTGTATCTCCTTCGAGTACACGGCGATTGCCTTTTTCCTGCCGTCAATTCTTGCCCAGTTCCTCGGGGCTGGCGTCTTCGAAACTATTTCGGCATCGCTGGGGCTGAACGCCCTGTTTGCTTTTACCGGTGGGCTGCTCGGTATGCATCTGGCGTGGAAATATCCTTCGCGTCATGTGGCGATAGCCGGCTTCGCCCTGCAGTTTGTGGCGCTGATTGTGCTGGCGCTGGTGGGGCAACCGCACGCGACGGCAGGTATCGTGCTGGCTATCGCGATGCTGGGGCTGTGGCTGTTCGCCGAAGGGTTTGGCCCGGGGGCGCAGCTGATGATCTACCCGGCGCTCTCCTATCCTACTGCCATTCGCGCCACCGGGGTCGGTTTCAGCCGGGCACTCTCCGGGATCGGCAGCGCGCTGGCGTTGTTTATTCTGCCGCTGCTGCAGGCCTCCCTCGGCACGCAGATGTTCTGGGTGGTCTCGCTTGCCGCCATTATTCCCATTTTCTTCCTGCTGGCGGTCCGTCATGAACCGACGCGAGAAGATATCGACGCACTTCATGAATAAGGAACTGACAATGACCCTGCTCTCCACTGGCACCGATTATGACGCGCTGGCGGCCGCCTTCCGCCCGATATTTACCCGTATCGCCCAGGGCGCTGCGGAGCGCGAACAGCAGCGCATTCTGCCCGATGAGCCGATCCGCTGGCTGAAAGAAGCGGGCTTCGGCACGCTGCGTATCCCGCGCGAGAAGGGCGGCTGGGGCGCTTCGCTGCCGCAGCTCAGCGCGCTGCTGATCGAGCTGGCGCAAGCGGACTCTAACCTGCCGCAGGCCCTGCGCGCGCACTTTGCCTTTGTGGAAGATCAGCTGAATCAGCCGGATTCCGCCGGGCGCGACCGCTGGTTTCGTCGCTTCCTCGACGGTGAGCTGGTGGGCAGCGGCTGGACGGAGATCGGCGCGGTTAAGCTGGGAGAGGTGAACACCAGAGTGACGCCGGCAGAGGGCGGCTGGCGACTCGACGGCGAGAAGTTTTACAGCACCGGCGCGCTGTACGCCGACTGGATCGATGTGTTTGCCCGGCGCAGTGATACCGCCAGCGATGTGATAGCCCTGGTCAGCACCCAGCAGACCGGCGTGGTGCGGGAAGATGACTGGGATGGCTTTGGCCAGCGGTTGACCGGCAGCGGGACCACCCGCTTTACCGGCGCTCGGGTGGAAACCGAACATGTCTATGATTTTGCCCAGCGCTTTCGCTATCAGACCGCCTTCTACCAGCATGTGCTGCTGGCGACCCTCGCGGGCATTGGCCTGGCGGTTGAGCGGGATGCCGCGCAGGGCGTCAAACATCGCTCCCGGATGTACAGCCACGGCAACGCCGCCGTGCCGCGCGATGACGCCCAGGTTCTGCAGGTCGTTGGGCAGATCAGCAGCTGGGCATGGGCGACCCGGGCCACGGTCCTGCAGGCCGCGGAATCGCTGCAGCAGGCCTATGTGGCGCACGTCAGCGACGACGAAGCATTGATTGCCCGGCGTAACCAGCTGGCGGAAGTGGAAGCGGCGCAGGCGCAGGTGATCGCCAGCGACTGGATCCCGCGGGCGGCGACGGAGCTGTTTAATGCCCTCGGGGCGTCGGATACGCGAACTCGCCTTGCGCTGGATCGCCACTGGCGCAATGCGCGGACGGTTGCCTCGCATAATCCGGTGATTTATAAGGCACGTAATATCGGTAACTGGCTGGTGAACGGTGAAGCGCCCACCTTTATCTGGCAGATAGGCAATGGTGAGAAAACGGCGGGGTAAGCCTGTCGGCGACGGGAGGCGCAGAGCTTCCCGTCGTCAGGAAAATCAAGGTTTATCCAGCGACCAGGTGGCGCTGCGCACGTCGACTTTCACCGGCAGCAGGCCGATGCGCGTAAAGGTATCCGCCAGCGCCTGCTGTTCGTTATACACCGCCGGGGTCATGCGTTCGGCACCGTAGGGCAGGCGGGCCAGGGTCTTCAGCCAGATGGCTTTATCCAGTCCGGTTGAGGTCGACAGCAGCCCGGCGGCCTCGTCCTGATGGCTGTTCGCCCACGCGCTGAGTTTACCCAGCTCATCCACCACCTGCTTTGCTGTCTCCGGGTAGGTATCTGCAAACTTGCGGCTGGCGAGATAGAAGGTGTAGTGCGGCACCAGCCCCTCGGCATTGCGGATCTGTCGGGCTTTCGCGTTGGTTTCCACTTCTGCGAGGAACGGATCCCAGATCACCCACGCATCAATCGCCCCGCGCTGGAAAGCGGCGCGGGCGTCCGCCGGCGGCAGATAGACCGGGGTGATGTCTTTATAGCTGAGGCCCGCTTTTTCCAGTGCGGCAACCAGCAGGTAGTTGACGTCCGACCCCTTGTTCAACCCCACGCGCTTGCCCTTCAGGTCGGCCACGCTGTGGATTGCCGACTGTTCAGGCACCACAATCGCTTCCGTTTTCGGGTTAGCGGGGGAGTGGGCAAGGTAGACCAGATCGGCTTGCGCCGCCTGGGCAAAGGCCGGAGGCGCATCGCCGGTCGCGGCCAGATCGATACTACCGACGTTCAGCCCCTCCAGCATTTGCGGCCCGGCGGGGAATTCGACCCAGCGTACGGCAATGCCCTGTTTTTTCAGGCTCTCATCCAGCGTGCCGCGGTACTTCAGCAGCGCGAAGATATTCGCCTTTTGATAGCCGATGTTGACGGTTTCCGGCGCTTTGGCCAGCGCGGAGGTAGAGAGGGCGGCGAGGACCAGCAGCCAGGCGGGGCGGAATCGGTTGGACATTGTTTGTTCTCCTTAGCGGTTTTGCGTAAGGTAACAAACAGCGCTTATAACCATTAAATAACTAAAATTTTATTGATATAACAAAAAGAGTTATGCAGGACGATGGCCCGACACGCCGACGCGTGGCGGGTCAGCAGGTTAATCGCAGGCAACAATCTTCATCGCCAGACCACCGCGGGAGGTTTCCCGGTACTTGGCGTTCATGTCTTTGCCGGTTTCGTACATGGTCTCGATCACTTTATCGAGACACACTCGCGGCTCGCTGGTCCGGCGCAGCGCCATTCGCGCGGCGTTGACCGCTTTCACGGCAGCGATAGCGTTGCGTTCGATGCACGGCACCTGCACCTGGCCGGCGACCGGGTCGCAGGTCAGGCCGAGGTTATGCTCCATAGCGATCTCTGCCGCGATGCACACCTGACCCGGGCTGCCGCCCAGCAGTTCCGCCAGACCGGCCGCCGCCATCGAGCAGGCGACCCCCACTTCACCCTGGCAGCCGACTTCGGCGCCGGAGATGGAGGCGTTCATCTTATACAGCGAACCAATCGCGCTGGCGACCAGCATATAGCGGGCCAGGGAGTTGCTGTTCACCTTGCGGATAAACTTGTCGTAGTAGGCCAGCACCGCCGGCACGATACCGCAGGCGCCGTTGGTTGGCGCGGTCACCACCCGGCCGCCGGCGGCGTTCTCTTCGTTCACCGCCAGGGCGAACATATTGATCCAGTCGACCACCGCCATCGGATCGCTGTTGGTGGTGTCCTGGCTCACCAGCATACGGCGCAGCGCGGCGGCGCGGCGCGGGACGCGCAGTTTGCCCGGCAGGACGCCTTCGGTGGTGATGCCGCGCTCGATACCGGCGCTCATCACTTCCCACACCGCGGCGAAGTGTTGCCCAAGGGCTTCTTTGCTGTGCAGCGCCAGTTCGTTCTGCATCATCAGGCCGGAGAGCGACAGCCCGGTTTCACGGCAGTGACGCTGCAGGTCGGCGGCGTTTTTGTAAGGGTAAGGAACGGCAACCGGCGCCTCGGTAGTCTGGCCGAAGTGCTCCTCATCAACGATAAAGCCGCCGCCGATAGAGTAATACGTCTGGCTGTAGAGCACCTTGTCGCCGGCCAGGGCGGTGATACGCATGCCGTTCTCATGCAGCGACAGGTTGTCGGCATGGAAATTCATGCACTGATCCACCGGGAAGTCCACTTCGTGCTGACCGTTGGCCAGCATCAGGCGGCCATGGGTATTAACGTCCTGAATAAAGCCCGGAATGGCGTCGATGTCGACGGTGTCCGGCAGGTTGCCGGCGAGTCCCATGATAATCGCGATATCGGTATGGTGGCCTTTACCGGTCAGGGAGAGGGAGCCGTAGACGTCGACGACGACTTTGCTCACCTCGGCCAGCAGGCCGCGCGCGATCAGGTCGTCAGTGAATTGTTTGCCCGCTTTCATCGGTCCAACGGTATGGGAGCTGGAAGGGCCAATGCCGATTTTAAAGATATCGAATACGCTGATCATATGTATTCCCGTGCTGTCGGAAAGCGCGCCGCCGTAAAGCGGCGCGGGGGGAGGCGTTGAATGAATTAGCTGAACAGAGAGTAGAAGATCGCGGAGATGGCAATCAGGCCCATAATCACCACGAAGACGTTGCTGATATGGCCGCTGTATTTACGCATCGCCGGGACTTTCTGAATCGCGTACATCGGCATCAGGAACAGGATCATCGCGATAATCGGGCCGCCAAGGGTCTCGATCATACCGAGGATGCTCGGGTTCAGGGTTGCCACAATCCAGGTGGTGATCAGCATGAACAGCGCGGTCAGCTTGTTCAGTTTGTTGATTTCAATCGATTTGCCTTTACTGCGCAGGGATTTAATCACCATGCCGTTAAAGCCTTCGCGAGCGCCCAGATAGTGGCCAAGGAAGGATTTGGTGATAGCGATCATCGCGATGATCGGCGCCATCCAGGCAATGATTGGCGCGTTAAAGTGGTTCGCCAGGTAAGACAGAATCGAGATGTTCTGCTCTTTCGCCGCCGCCAGGTCTGCCGGAGAGAGGCTCAGAACGCAGCTGAAGACGAAGAACATCACGGTCAGCACCATCATGATGTGGGCGCGCGCGAGGATACTGGAGCATTTCTTCTCAGCGCCTTCGCCGTACTCTTCACGTTTGGCTACCGCGAAGGAAGAGATGATCGGCGAGTGGTTGAAGGAGAAGACCATCACCGGGATCGCCAGCCACAGGGTCATCAGCAGGCCGTTGCCGGTAACGGAAGCGCCGCTCAGGGAGAGCGTCTCCAGCGCCGCGCCGTTCCACTGCGGGATCAGATACAGAGCCAGCACCATCAGCGCGATAACGAACGGGAACACCAGCACGCTCATCGCTTTCACAATCATCTGCTCGCCGAAACGCACAATGGTCATCATGCCGACAATCAGGATCAGCGACAGAATGGCGCGCGGCGGCGGCGTCATGTGCAGCTGGTGCGCCATGAAGGTTTCGACGGTGTTAGTGATCGCCACGCTATAAACCAGCAGGATCGGGTAGATAGCGAAGAAATAAAGCAGGGTAATCAGCTTACCTGCGCCTACGCCGAAGTGTTCTTCCACTACTTCGGTGATGTCTTCGCCCGGGTTTTTCCCGGAGAGCACGAAGCGGGTCATGCCGCGGTGGGCGAAGAAAGTCATCGGGAAGGCCAGAATCGCCATGATGATCAGGGGGATCATGCCGCCAACGCCGGCGTTGATCGGCAGGAACAAGACGCCCGCGCCAATTGCTGTACCGTACAGGCCCAGCATCCACATGGTGTCGGTTTTACGCCATCCGCTGCGGGTTTCGCCCGAAACGATGGTGCTGGTTTGAGTGGTTTCCATCTGTATCTCCTGGAGGAATCAACAAAATCTAAAGAATAAATACAATTGCGTAACATGAAATTCGTTTAATTACGGTTTTTTTAGAAATTTTCTCCGTAATAATTGGGCCGGAAAGATACATTTATATGGTTTATGCATCAGTGATCGCGATCTCAAATGCAATAATCCACTTTCAATGTGCGTATTTTTAGTCCAACAGCCTGTTTCTGGTGATCAGCCAGCGATTTGTGGCGCGAAGGCTACCATTTGCAGCATATGAGATAAAAGCGGAGCGGCGTAATAACGAGGGATTTACTGTAAAAAAGAGAACTAGTCGACGTTTTTGCGCTTAAAACCATTTTTTGCAGTGATAATTGTCGCAGTTTTTACCAACGCAAACGTTTGGCTATGTAGAAATAATTCAGGTGATTGATTAGTAACAGAAAGGTTTTTAGCGCGTTCTGGAAGTCAGAGGAAGAGAGCCCGCCGGGGGCAGGCGTCAGGCGATGCCCCGGCGGGAGAGGGGGAAATCAGGCGATGATTTCGTAGCAAGGAATATAGGCGGTGCCGCCCGGAAGCTTCATGCGGTGCTGGGCGACGAAGCCCTGCAGCAGATCGTCCATACGGCGCATCATCTCCGGATCGCCGTGCAGTTTGTAAGGACCGTACTGCTCAATGGCCTGGATGCCCACCTCTTTGACGTTCCCCGCGACAATCCCGGAGAAGGCACGACGCAGGTCGGCGGCCAGCACTTCCACCGGCTGATCCGGGGAGAGTTTGAGGTTGGCCATGTTCTCGTGGGTCGGATCAAACGGCATCTGCAGGTCCGGCGAGATGCGAATCGACCAGTTAAAGCTATAGGCGTCATCGGTCTCGCGACGGCTCTCTTTCACCAGCGGCATCGCTTTTTTCATCTGCCGCGCCACTTCCGCGGGGTCGTCAATGATGATCCGGTAGTGGCGACGGGCCGATTCGCCCAGGGTATGGGTGATAAACTCGTCCAGTACACGGAAGTAGTCGGCGCTCTCCTTCGGCCCGGTGAGGATCAGCGGCAGCACCTGCGCTTTGTTGTCGGGGTGCATCAGAATACCCAGCAGGTAGAGCAGCTCTTCGGCAGTGCCGACGCCGCCCGGGAAAATAATGATCCCGTGGGCGATACGTACGAAGGCCTCCAGACGCTTTTCGATATCCGGCATGATGATCAGTTCATTGACCAGCGGGTTCGGTGGTTCCGCAGCGATAATGGATGGTTCGGTCATGCCGATAAAGCGGCTGTCTTTGTAGCGCTGCTGCGCATGGCCGACGGCGGCGCCTTTCATCGGCGCCTCCATTGCGCCAGGCCCGCAGCCGGTGCAGATATTCAGTTCCCGCAGGCCCAGCTGCGTACCGACGCGGCGGGCGTAGAGATATTCGTTTTCGTTGATGGAGTGGCCGCCCCAGCAGACGATCATGTTCGGCGCCTCGCCGACGTGCAGCGCGCGGGCGTTGCGCAGGATCGAGAACACCAGGTTAGTGATATGAACCGAACTTTCGAGATCGAGGTTCGGGAAGCGAACGGTATTGTGGATCTGGCCGTAAACGAACAGGATATCGCGCAGCACGGCGAACAGGTTGGCCTGCAGGGAGCGGATAATCCGCCCGTCAACGAAGGCGTCTTCCGGCGGGTTGATCAGTTCCAGCTTCACGCCGCGTTCGCGCCGCAGCACGTTAATCTCGAAATTTTCGAAACGGGACAGGAGCTCCTTGCTGTTATCGGTCAGGCTCCCCGAATTGAGCACAGCAAGCGAGCAGTTGCGAAAGAGTTGGTACAGGTCGCTGCTGGCGGTGCGCTTAAGCATATCCACTTCCAGCTGCGACAGCATATCCATTGAACCAAGCGGGCTAACATGTGTAATCAAGTGAACTCCTTACAGGACGCTTATGGTCTTCCTGTGATTACAATAGCCCTGCGAACGGCGTTTCCACAACCTTGCGCGCGCCTAAACGCACGCAAATTGTGAAATTGTTTATTATTGACGGGCGAGGCGGCCGGTGGCCGGGGAAAAGTCGCCATTGCTGCGCCAGGGGTTGATATCCAGACCGCCGCGTCGCGTATAGCGGGCGTAAACGGAAAGCGATTCCGGCTGGCAGAAACGGAGAATATCGTTAAAGATACGTTCGACGCACTGCTCATGGAATTCGTTATGGTGGCGGAACGAAACCAGATAGCGCAGGAGCTGCTCGCGGTCGATTTTCGCCCCCCGATACTGGATCTGCACCGAGCCCCAGTCCGGCTGATGAGTGATAAGGCAATTAGACTTCAGCAGGTGGCTGACCAGCGTCTCCTCCACGATTTTGCCGCTGGCGGCGCCCTGCAGGTAATCGGCGCTGAACTGATAGTTATCGATCTCGATATCCTGATCGTCGATGCAGGTGCCGTGCAGGCGGGCAATCGGCTGGCCTTCCAGTTCATCCAGGCGGTAGAGCGATACCTTCACCTTCCCCTGCGCGCAGGCGCTGAGATCGCGAGTCAGCGTCTCTGCAACGTCCTGCCAGCTGGCGAAACGGGTCTGGTTAAAGCTGTTGAGATAGAGCTTAAAGCTTTTCGACTCCACCAGATTGAGGCTGGTATCGGGCAGCTCGACGTGGCCGACAGCCACCTGCGGCAGACCTTTGCCGTTCAGCCAGGAGAGTTCGTACAGCGTCCAGATATCGGCGCCGTGAAACGGCAGATTATCGGCATGCAGGCCCAGCGGGTCGCGGTTTAAACTGCGCGGCACGCCCTGCAGCAGCGAGGCGTCATAGGTATCGCGGTAATCGGTTGATTTACCGAGCGTCAGGCCGGCCAGCGCCTGATGATTATCGTAAGAAGACATGTTTCACCATAGTAAAGCGGGTACACTATTGCTCCAGTGTATCCTGTCTAACGTGAAGAGAGAAACCGGTGGACCATCAGACAGCAGAAGCGCTACGCGCTTTTACCCAACGATATTGCGCCGTCTGGCAGCAGCAGCGCCACAGCCTGCCGCGCAGTGAAGAGCTTTACGGCGTCCCGTCGCCTTGCGTTGTCGACACCCAGGGCGAGGCCGTTTTCTGGCAGCCGCAGCCGTTTTCGCTGGCGCAAAATATCAGCGCGGTTGAACGCGCCCTCGACATTGTGGTACAACAGCCGCTTCATTCTTATTATACCACTCAGTTTGCCGGCGATATGTCCGGCCGGTTTGCCGGCGAAACCTTGACGCTGCTGCAGACCTGGAGTGAAGAGGATTTCCAGCGGGTGCAGGAAAATTTAATCGGGCACCTGGTGGTGCAGAAGCGGTTGAAGCTGTCGCCGACGCTGTTCATCGCCACCCTCGAGAGTGAACTGGATGTGATATCCGTCTGTAATCTCAGCGGCGAGGTAGTCAAAGAGACCCTCGGCACCGCCAAACGCATTACGCTTTCTCCCTCACTTGCGGGTTTCCTCAACCACCTTGAGCCAGTTCTGTAATCCAGTCTGCCAGATCGTTTGTGAGAGATCTCTTACAAAACCTGTAAGAGATCGTCATCATTTAAGGTAAATTTAATCCATACTTTTTTATATAAGTTGTTGGTATTAAATAAGATCTTAATTTTTCGTCCTTTTGAGTGGGGACTAATCTTAAGAGATTGTCTCAAGAAGGGTTGTAAGAAGGGGCAGAATCAGTGATCCTATGTCTGTCGACAGGACGTCGCGAAATGAAGCGAACATCAGGATGATGGCGCTTCTGCAGGACCCGCCAGGACGGCGTTGCAGGGACAGGCTTCAGGATGAAGCAAGGATAACGCAGGATCGCGTAATGGACACCTCCAGGATGGAGAACGAGAGCCGCTCAGGATGAACGGTGGATCAGGAAGATCGGGACAAACTTATGGATAAGTCATTTCGCATCGGGGTGGTGTGAAAGCAGGATGCACGTGTTTATGGATGAACATGGTCAGGAGACCTCAGGAAAAGTTTTCAAGGACGAGCAGGGAGCACCAATGTAGCGGGACTGCTGCAAAACGAACCGGGAGCACTGTTTATACAGTGCTCCCTTTTTTTATTTCTCCTGCGGATTTGCTATCCTGCGCCCGGTTTTTAACTCATCGAGGTTTCCCCATGACTCTTCACGATAGCGTGCGCGATCGCCTGCGCGCCATTGAAGCCCTGCTGCGCGAAACGGAGCACTGGCAGGAGACGGCGCCGGACAGCAGCGCCTTCGCCAGCGATAAGCCGTTTTGCCTGGATACCCTGGAGCCGCTGGAGTGGCTGCAGTGGGTCCTGATCCCGCGTATGCACCAGCTGCTGGAGAGCGGCCAGCCGCTGCCGCAAAATTTTGCCGTTGCGCCTTATTACGAAATGGCTCTGGATCAGGCCCACCCGGTCCGCGAATCCATGCTGGCGGAACTTCTGCTGTTAGACGCGCTGTTTGCCGGTGAGCAGGCCTGATGCTGGAGATTATCTACCAGGACGACTGGCTGGTGGCGGTCAACAAACCCTCGGGCTGGCTGGTGCATCGCAGCTGGCTCGATCGCGACGAGAAAGTGGTGGTGATGCAGACCGTGCGCGACCAGATCGGTCAGCACGTTTTTACCGCTCATCGTCTCGACCGGCCCACCTCCGGCGTGCTGCTGATGGGATTGTCGAGCGAGGCGGGCCGGCTGCTGGCGCAACAGTTCGAGCAGCACCAGATCCGGAAGCGCTACCATGCGATCGTCCGCGGCTGGCTGATGGAAGAGGCGCTGCTGGATTACCCGCTGGTGGAGGAGCTGGATAGAATCGCCGATAAGTTCGCCCGCGAAGATAAAGGGCCGCAGCCAGCGGTAACCCACTACCGCGGTCTGGCGACAGTGGAGATGCCAGTGGCGACTGGGCGCTATCCCACCTCGCGCTATGGGCTGGTGGAACTGGAGCCGAAAACCGGCCGCAAGCACCAGCTGCGCCGTCATCTGGCCCACCTCCGTCATCCGATCCTCGGCGACAGCAAGCACGGCGATCTGCGGCAAAACCGCAGCGCCGCGGAACATTTCGGCTGTCACCGCTTGATGCTGCACGCCAGCGAGCTGTCGTTAACCCATCCTTTTACCGGCGAGCCGCTGACCCTGCGCGCCGGTTTTGACGACGTCTGGATGCGCGCGCTGTCGCAGTTTGGCTGGCGCGGGCTTCTCCCGCTAAATGAAAGGGTTGAGTTTGCCGACGACAGCGGTCAGGATGAAGAGAATAAGGTCAATCCAGGGAGATAATAGCATGGCGGAAGTCGGAATTTTTGTCGGCACCATGTACGGCAACTCGCTGCTGGTCGCGGAAGAAGCGGAAGCGATCCTCAGCGGACTGGGACACAAGGCTACCGTGTATGAGGATCCGCAGGTCAACGACTGGGAATCCTACACGGGTAAGTATGTGCTGGTGGTCACCTCCACCACCGGGCAGGGCGATCTGCCGGACAGCATCGTCCCGCTGTATGAGGGCATCAAAGATATGTATCAGCCTCACCTGCGGTACGGCATTATCGCGCTCGGCGACAGCACCTATGCCAACTTTTGCGGCGGCGGCCTGAAGTTCGATCAGCTGCTGCAGGAGCAGGGCGCGAAGCGCATCGGCGAGATGCTGAAGATTGACGCCAGCGAAGACCCGGAGCCGGAGAGCGTCTCCAATCCGTGGGTTGAGCAGTGGGCCACCCTGCTCGCATAAAAGCGCTGCCCTCTCCCTACGCAGAGGGCGCTCTTTCAATACGTCGCGGCCAGATACGCGGACGTCAAAATAGTAGCGCTTTCCAGGCGCCACGCCTTTAGGCAAACGCCACAATATCCTTAGCAATATCATGGCTTAAGCCAGCCAGTTTCACCGGGTCAAGTGAGGTATTTCACACTCCGGCCCTTTTTGCTGCGCTATGCGGCGCCAGCGGCGCTGGCTTTTCATTTCCGTGAACTTCCCCCCATTCTTTCAGGCATTCGCCACAAACCACCTGCAATAGCGGCGTAAAAGCTGTGTGGATGCACGGTGAGCCGCGGTGTGCCTCTTCATATACTGCTCCAGCCAGTGATAAATGCAGTGCCAGATATAACGACAACTATCAAAACACGACCACGTCATTCTGATTACCCTACAGGTTGTGCTGTTCAGAATGAACGTAGCTAAACGCTATGATTCAGGAGTACAACAATGAGTTCATTAAGTCAGGCGGCGACGGCGGCTGAAAAGCGCACCAACGCCCGCTACTGGATAGTGGTGATGCTGTTTATCGTCACCTCTTTTAACTATGGCGACCGGGCGACGCTGTCGATCGCCGGTTCGGAAATGGCCAGGGATATCGGCCTTGATCCGGTGGGGATGGGGTATGTGTTCTCCGCCTTCTCATGGGCTTATGTCATCGGCCAGATCCCGGGCGGCTGGCTGCTCGACCGCTTCGGCTCGAAGCGCGTCTATTTCTGGTCGATCTTCATCTGGTCGATGTTTACCCTGCTGCAGGGCTTCGTCGATATCTTCAGCGGCTTTGGCATTATCGTTGCGCTGTTTACCCTGCGCTTCCTCGTCGGCCTTGCCGAGTCGCCGTCATTCCCCGGCAACAGCCGGATCGTCGCCGCCTGGTTCCCGGCGCAGGAGAGGGGGACAGCGGTATCGATTTTTAACTCCGCCCAGTACTTTGCCACCGTTATTTTCGCGCCGATCATGGGCTGGCTGACGCATGAGGTGGGTTGGTCGCATGTGTTCTTCTTTATGGGCGGGCTGGGGATTGTGATCAGCTTTGTGTGGCTGAAAGTGATCCACGATCCGAACAACCACCCGGGCGTGAACCAGAAAGAGCTGGACTATATCGCCGAAGGCGGGGCGCTGATCAACATGGATCAGAAGAGCAGCGCGCAGAAAGTGCCGTTTAGCGTCAAAATGGGGCAGATCAAGCAACTGATCGGCTCGCGGATGATGATCGGCATCTATATCGGTCAGTACTGCATCAACGCCTTAACCTACTTCTTTATCACCTGGTTCCCGGTTTATCTGGTGCAGGCGCGCGGCATGTCGATCCTCAAAGCCGGCTTTGTCGCCTCCATTCCGGCGGTGTGCGGCTTTGTCGGCGGGGTGCTGGGCGGGGTGATCTCCGACTGGTTAATGCGCCGCACCGGCTCGCTGAACATTGCGCGCAAAACGCCGATTGTGCTGGGGATGCTGCTCTCCATGACCATGCTGATGTGTAACTATGTCAACGTGGAGTGGATGGTGATCGGCTTTATGGCAATGGCCTTCTTCGGCAAAGGGATCGGCGCCCTCGGCTGGGCGGTGATGGCGGATACCGCGCCGAAAGAGATTAGCGGTCTCTCCGGCGGTCTGTTCAATATGTTCGGCAATATCTCCGGCATCTTCACCCCGATCGCCATCGGCTATATCGTCGGCACCACCGGCTCGTTCAACGGCGCGCTGATCTACGTCGGTATCCATGCCCTGGTGGCAGTGCTGAGCTATCTGGTGCTGGTGGGCGATATCAAACGTATCGAACTGAAACCTGTAGCGGGACGTTAATCATGACTACTCAATCCAGCCCGATTATCACAGAGATGAAGGTCATTCCGGTGGCCGGGCACGACAGCATGCTGCTGAACATCGGCGGAGCGCATAACGCCTGGTTTACCCGCAATATCGTGGTGTTAACCGATAACGCCGGCCATACCGGCGTCGGCGAAGCGCCCGGCGGAGAGGTCATCTACCAGACGCTGCTGGCGGCGATCCCGCAGGTGGTGGGCCAGGAGGTCGCCCGACTCAATCGCGTGGTGCAGCAGGTGCACAAAGGCAATCAGGCGGCGGATTTCGACACCTTCGGCAAAGGGGCGTGGACCTTCGAACTGAAGGTTAACGCGGTGGCGGCGCTGGAAGCGGCGCTGCTGGACCTGCTCGGCCAGGTGCTTAATGTGCCGGTCTGCGAGCTGCTGGGCCCGGGTAAGCAGCGTGATGCCGTCACCGTGCTGGGCTACCTGTTCTATATCGGCGATCGGCAGAAAACCGACCTTGGCTATCTGGACCATACGCCGGGCGATCACGAATGGTACCGCCTGCGCCACCAGCAGGCTTTGAGCAGCGAGGCGGTAGTGCGTCTGGCGGAAGCCGCCCAGGATCGCTACGGTTTCAAAGACTTTAAGCTCAAAGGCGGCGTGCTGCCCGGCGAGCAGGAGATCGACACCGCGCGGGCGCTGAAAAAGCGTTTCCCGGATGCGCGCATCACCGTCGACCCTAACGGCGCCTGGCTGCTGGATGAGGCCATCGCGCTGTGTAAAGGGCTGCAGGATGTTCTGACCTACGCCGAAGATCCGTGCGGCGCCGAGCAGGGTTTCTCCGGCCGGGAGGTGATGGCCGAGTTCCGCCGCGCCACCGGGCTGCCGGTCGCCACCAATATGATAGCCACTAACTGGCGCGAAATGGGCCATGCGGTGATGCTCAACGCCGTCGATATCCCGCTGGCGGACCCGCACTTCTGGACGCTCTCCGGCGCGGTGCGGGTGGCGCAGCTGTGCGACGACTGGGGGCTTACCTGGGGCTGCCATTCCAACAACCACTTTGATATTTCCCTGGCGATGTTTACCCACGTCGGCGCCGCCGCGCCGGGCAACCCCACCGCCATCGATACCCACTGGATCTGGCAGGAGGGCGACGCGCGCCTGACCAAAAATCCGCTGCAGATTATTAACGGCAGCATTGCCGTGCCAGACGCGCCGGGACTCGGCGTGGAACTTGACTGGGAGCAGGTGCGCAGAGCCCATGAGGCCTATAAAGCGCTGCCGGGCGGCGCGCGCAACGACGCAGGCCCGATGCAGTACCTGATCCCCGGCTGGACATTCGACCGC
Organism: Klebsiella sp. 4_1_44FAA; assembly: GCF_000238715.1. Lineage (NCBI taxonomy): Bacteria > Pseudomonadati > Pseudomonadota > Gammaproteobacteria > Enterobacterales > Enterobacteriaceae > Klebsiella > Klebsiella sp. 4_1_44FAA. The sequence continues at coordinate 203,657 of NZ_JH414800.1, read as the reverse complement.
AAACGTCCCGTTTTCGGCCGCCACTAATTAAAAAGGATGATGCTATGACGACTTTCTCTTCAACGCCCGTTGTCACCACCATGCAGGTGATCCCGGTTGCCGGCCATGACAGCATGCTGATGAACCTGAGCGGCGCGCACGCCCCGTACTTCACCCGCAATATCGTAATTATCAAAGATAACGCCGGCCATACCGGCGTCGGTGAAATCCCGGGCGGTGAAAAAATTCGCCAGACCCTGGAGGATGCCATTCCGCTGGTGGTGGGCAAAACGCTGGGCGAGTATAAAAACGTGCTGGGCGCGGTGCGCAATCAGTTTGCCGACCGCGACGCCGGTGGCCGCGGCCTGCAGACCTTTGACCTGCGCACCACCATTCACGTGGTGACCGGCATCGAAGCGGCACTGCTGGATCTGCTGGGCCAGCACCTTGGGGTCAACGTCGCCTCGCTGCTAGGCGATGGCCAGCAGCGCAGCGAAGTCGAAATGCTGGGCTATCTGTTCTTTGTCGGTAATCGCCATGCGACGCCGCTGGCCTATCAGAGCCAGCCGGATGAGCAGTGCGAGTGGTATCGCCTGCGCCATGAAAAGGCGATGACGCCGGATGCGGTAGTCCGCCTGGCGGAAGCGGCGTATGAAAAATATGGTTTCAACGACTTTAAGCTGAAGGGCGGCGTGCTGGCCGGTTTTGAAGAAGCCGAAGCGATCAGCGCCCTGGCGAAGCGCTTCCCGAATGCTCGCGTCACTCTCGACCCGAATGGCGCCTGGCTGCTTGAGGAGGCCATTCAGATTGGTAAACAGCTGAAGGGCGTGCTGGCCTATGCGGAAGATCCGTGCGGCGCCGAACAGGGCTTCTCCGGCCGCGAAGTGATGGCCGAGTTCCGCCGCGCGACGGGCCTGCCGACCGCCACCAATATGATCGCCACCGACTGGCGGCAGATGGGCCATACGCTGTCGCTACAATCGGTGGATATCCCGCTGGCGGACCCGCACTTCTGGACCATGCAGGGGTCGGTGCGCGTAGCGCAGATGTGCCATGAGTTCGGTCTGACCTGGGGTTCGCACTCTAATAATCACTTCGACGTGTCGCTGGCGATGTTCACCCACGTCGCGGCAGCGGCGCCGGGCAAGATCACCGCTATCGATACCCACTGGATCTGGCAGGAGGGCAACCAGCGTCTGACCAAACAACCTTTTGAAATCAAAGGCGGCATGGTGCAGGTACCGAGTACCCCGGGCCTGGGGGTTGAGCTGGATATGGACCGCGTGATGCAGGCAAATGAGCTATATAAGAAACATGGTCTTGGCGCCCGCGACGATGCGATGGCGATGCAGTATCTGATCCCGGGCTGGACCTTTGACAACAAGCGTCCATGCATGGTGCGCTAAAAGTCCGCCGGCCTCTGCGGGGGCCGGCATTGCGCGACAGCGCCAGGGGTTGGCTCAGAGTAAGGACAGCAGATGAAAATAGTGATCGCACCGGATTCCTGGAAGGAGAGCCTGAGCGCGCTGGAAGTGGCCAGTGCGATAGAGCAAGGCTTTCGCGAGATTTATCCTGACGCCGAGTACGTCAAGCTGCCGGTTGCCGATGGTGGGGAAGGGACGGTGGAAGCCATGGTGGCGGCGACCGGCGGGCTTCTGGTTCCGCTGACGGTCACCGGGCCGCTGGGCGAGCCGGTTGAGGCATTTTACGGGCTGTCCGGCGATCGCCAGTGCGCCTTTATCGAAATGGCGGCGGCCAGCGGCCTGGAGAGCGTCCCGCCGGCGCAGCGTAACCCGCTGCTGACCACTTCCTGGGGTACCGGGGAGCTTATCCGCCATGCGCTGGACGCCGGGGTAAGACAGATCATTATTGGTATTGGCGGCAGTGCGACCAATGACGGCGGCGCCGGGATGGCGCAGGCGCTGGGGGCGAAACTGCTGACCGCCGAGGGCCAGCAAATCGCCTCCGGGGGCGGCGCGCTGGAGACGCTGGCGCGAATCGATCTCAGCGAACTCGATTCGCGGCTGGCAGATTGCCGGATTGACGTTGCCTGCGACGTCACCAACCCGTTGACCGGCCCGCAGGGCGCCAGCGCGGTGTTCGGCCCGCAAAAAGGGGCGACGGCGCAGATGATCGACCGGCTCGACAGCGGCCTGCGGCACTATGCCCGGATTATCGCCCGCGATTTAGATATCGACGTGCTGAGCCTTGAGGGCGGCGGCGCGGCGGGCGGCATGGGTGCGGCGCTGTATGCGTTCTGTGGTGCTCAGTTGCGTCCGGGCATTGAGATTGTCACCGATGCGCTACAGCTGGCTGAGCGGGTGGCGGATGCCGATTTAGTGATCACCGGCGAAGGGCGTATCGATAGCCAGACGATCCACGGCAAAGTGCCGGTGGGGGTGGCGAGGGTGGCGAAGCGTTTTAACGTCCCGGTGATCGGGATTGCCGGCAGTCTTACCGCCGATGTTGGCGTCGTGCATCAGCACGGGCTGGATGCGGTATTCAGCGTGTTGTATACCATCTGTACCCTTGATGAAGCGTTGGCCAATGCCGCCGCCAACCTGCGAATGACGGCGCGTAACGTAGCCGCGGTTTTGCAGATGGGCGACAGGCGGTAACCCGGCTGGCGCAGTGGTATTTGTAGTCCGGATAAGGTGCGTAGCACCGCGATCCGGGAACCATCCCCGGTGGCGCTTACGCTTACCGGGGCTACCAACCGAATACCGGACCGTAGGGCGTAGCCCGGATGAGGCGCGTAGCGCCGCTATCCGGGGTTTACACCCCCATCCGGCATGCTTCGCGGGCCACATTATCCATCTCATCTAACAGCTCAAGCAGCTCCGGCTCCAGATCCTCGGCGGCGGTGCCTGCCCGCAGCTGACTTTCCAGGGTATAGCACAGCTTTTTGAGCCGCGGCACGCCGCTATAGCTGCAGCTGCCGTGCAGTTTATGGATCAGATCCACCAGCCCTTCCGGCTGCTCGCCCACCAGCTGCTCCTCAACTTTGTTACGCACCTCCGGCATAAAGGCGATCAGCATTTGCAGCATCTCCCGCGCCAGGTCCGGCTTCATGGCCGCCTGGCGCAGCGCCAGCTGCCAGTCGAGCGTTTGATTATGATCGACGATCGGCTCTGCGGGCGGTAGCGACGCCGGAACGACGCTGTGCAGGCCGGGCTGATAGCGCAGCAGCAGTGCGTGCAGTTTCTCTTCTTCGATTGGCTTCGCCAGATAGTCGTTCATGCCGGCGCTCAGTAATTTCTCACGCTGGCCCTCCAGGGCGTGCGCGGTGACCGCAATAACCGGGGTTTGCTGATGATGGGACAGGTGATGGATAAGCTCACAGGCGCGGATGCCGTCCATATCCGGCATCTGAATATCCATCAGGATCAGATCCATCTGCAGCTGCTTGGCCTTGTCCACCGCCTGCTGGCCGCTGTCGCAGAGGATCACCTGCTGCACAAGATCATCCAGCAGGGCGCCAATCAGCTTCAGGTTAGCCGGGTTGTCGTCGACGGCCATTACCGTCATTGGCAACTTATGACTGTCGATCTGCATCAGCGGCGCGGAGGCAAGCGCGTGGCTGGTAGCCACCAGCGCCGGTAGCAGACGGGTGGTGGTGAGCGGCTTTAACAGGCAGGCGGCAACGCCGTCGCGCTTCAGGGCTTCGGCGCTGACCTGGGCATGGCACGGCAGGGCCAGCAGTACGTTATCGGACATCGCGCAGGCTTTGGCTAATTTTTCCCGATGCGGCGACAAATCGCGCATTGAAACCGGGATACCGACCAGCAGAATGTCATACTGCGCTTCCGCCAGCGAGGAGAAGGTAGGGCTGTAGATAACCTCCAGCGGCGTAGCGGCCAGCATCTCCAGGGTACACTGCGCCGCCGTCGCGTTGGCTTCCACATAGGCCAGACGTTTGCCGACAAGCCCGTCGGTGTTCAGCGTATCCGGAATGGCGTTCGGGTTGAGATCGAGGCTGATATGGAACCAGAAGGTGGAGCCGCGGTTCGGCTGGCTGTGGAACGAAATATCCCCGCCCATCTCTTTGACCAGACGCTGAGTGATCACCAGCCCGAGCCCGGTGCCGCCGTGGCGGCGTGAAATACTGGCATCGGCCTGACGGAAGGCCTGGAATAGCCGGGACTGGTCGCGCTCGGGGATGCCGATGCCGGTATCGTGGATCTGAATTTCGATCTGTACCCGGGAATTACTGATGGCCCGCTGCTCCACCAGTACGTCGATATTGCCGTGCTCGGTAAATTTGATGGCGTTGCCCACGAGGTTGGTCACAATCTGCTGCAGACGCAGCGGATCGCCAATGACGTTATCCGGTACATTGTTCTTAATATTCAGCGTCAGCTCCAGCCCTTTATCGTGCGCGGAATGCGCCAGCAGGGTGACCACTTCATCAAGCGAAGTGCGCAGCAGGAACGGAATACTCTCCAGGATCAGCTTCCCGGCTTCCAGCTTGGAAAAGTCGAGCACGTCATTGATGATCGCCAGCAGATTGTTGGCCGAACGTTCGATGGTGGTCAGGTGGTCGCGCTGCGTAGCGTTGAGATCGGTTTTCAGCGTCAGGCGGGTAAAGCCGATCACCCCATTGAGCGGGGTGCGCAGCTCGTGAGACATATTGGCCAGGAACTCAGACTTAATGCGCGCCGCCTCCTGGGCGCGCTTTTTCGCCAGGTCCAGCTCGACGTTCTGGATCTCCATCTGCTCAAGCGTTTCCCGTAGATCGGAGGTCGCCTGGTCGACGTTGTGTTGCATCTCTTCGTGGTATGCCGCCAGCGACATGGCCATCGAGTTAATGCCATTTTTCAGCATATCCAGTTCGCCGAGCATAAAGCCTTCGACCCGGCTGTCCAGCTGTCCGCGGCGGATGCGGTCGACAGTGTTAACCATATTGCGGATTGGCCCGGTGACGTCGCGCATCAGCCTCCAGCCGAAGATTAACGCAATGCCGATACAGAACAGCATCATTACGCTGGAGATAAAAATCTCTTTGTACTGCTGGAGGCGGACCGATTTTAGATCCAGCTCCAGGGCGACGTAGCCCAGCATATTGCCCGGCATTTTAGCGTCAGATTCGGGTGATTCATCCGGAGAATAGCTTTCCGAGACAATAGGCGTGCGCAGGATCATCATGTCGCCATCGCGGATGACGCTGAGGTGACGGGGGAATGCCTCGCCTTTCGGGATCTGCAGTTCGCTGGGATTGAGCTGGTAATTGGAGGTGACAAATAAGCGGTTATGCGAATCGTACACCGAGATGGCCCGCACGATCTCCGAGTGGCGACGATGCAGAACGCTGATCAGCTGGCCGATGGATTCGCGGTTTTGCAAGTTCATGCCATATTCGCTGGAGACCGCCAGCGGTTCGATAATACTGGCGCCAGCGTCCTCCAGCTGGCGTTGCAGGTCGTTATAACGATGAGCGACAAAGAAAATACTGAGCAACAGTCCTATCAGGACGGTTGGCGCCAGAATCAGAATCATCATGCGAGCACGCAGGCTGTAGTTGGTCATGCGGTTCCATTATGGGAGAATATAGACATCATCGTTCTGTGCAGCGTCGCTGCGCCTCGCGGCGCTGCCGCTCTGAACGAGCTCGTTTTATTTGATTGAGACAACTCTCTACGATGGCGCAATTCTACTCTGCAAAACGGCGTGTGACGACGCGCCAGATCATAACCGTTACAGTCAACGACCTCGATCCCTTTGGTCAGGGTGTTGCCCGCCACCAGGGGAAGGCGCTGTTCGTGAGCGGCGTGCTGCCCCACGAGCAGGCCGAGGTGGTGCTGGTGGAAGATAAAAAACAGTACGCCCGCGCCGAGGTGAAACGCCGACTGACCGACAGCCCGCAGCGCCAGGCGCCGCGCTGCCCCCATTTTGGCGTCTGCGGCGGATGCCAACAACAACATGCCAGCGTTCCGCTTCAGCAGCAAAGTAAACGCGCCGCGCTGGGGCGACTGATGAAGCGCGAGGTAGATGACGTCATCGCCGGCGCGCCGTGGGGCTACCGCCGTCGCGCACGCTTGAGCTTGAATTATCAGCCGAAGACCCAACAATTGCAGATGGGTTTTCGCCAGGCCAACGCCAAAGCGATCGTCGATGTGGTGCAGTGCCCTGTTTTGGTGCCCCAACTTGAGGCATTGCTGCCCGTCGTGCGCGAGTGCTTAAGCGCGCTGAGCGCATTACGCCATCTCGGCCACGTCGAGCTGGTGCAGGCGGACAATGGCCCGCTGATGGTGCTGCGCCATACCGCAGCCCTGCCGGCGACAGACAAGGAAAAACTGGAACGCTTTTCGCAAACTCACGGTCTTTCCCTGTACCTCGCGCCACAAAGCGAGATACTGGAGCATATTCATGGCGAAGCGCCATGGTATACCTCAGACGGACTACGCTTAGTGTTCAGCCCGCGGGATTTTATCCAGGTCAACGACGGCGTAAATCAGCAGATGGTGCGTACCGCACTGGAGTGGCTGGATCTGCGGCCAGAGGACCGGGTGCTGGATCTGTTCTGCGGGATGGGCAACTTTACCCTGCCGCTGGCGACACGCGCCGCCCATGTGGTGGGCGTGGAAGGGGTGCCGGCGCTGGTAGAGAAGGGGCGGGAAAATGCCGCCCGCAATGGTTTATCAAATGTCACTTTCTTCCATGAAAATCTGGAAGAAGACGTCACCCGTCAGGCCTGGGCGAAGCACGGCTTTGATAAAGTGCTGCTGGACCCGGCCCGCGCCGGCGCGCCGGGCGTGATGCCGCATATAATAAAACTGGCACCGCGGCGGGTGGTGTATGTTTCCTGCAACCCGGCGACGCTGGCGCGAGACAGCGAAACCCTGTTGCAGGCTGGATATCAGATTCAACGCCTGGCGATGCTGGATATGTTCCCGCATACCGGCCATCTGGAATCAATGGTGTTGTTTGAGCGCAGGCTTACATAAGGTCATTCACAACGTCGCAGAAGAGCCACCCTGGCCATGAATGCTGACGCGACCTGCAGGATGACATGTAGAAAGTTGAGGCTTGCCGACTTCGGCAGGCCGGTCCCTTAAGGAGAGGACAATGGTTGCGGTAAGAAGTGCACATCTTAATAAAGCTGGTGAATTTGACCCGAAGAAATGGATCGCGAGTCTGGGAATTTCCAGCCAGCAGTCGTGTGAGCGCTTAGCCGAAACCTGGGATTATTGTCGCGAAAAAACGCAAGGACACCCGCAGGCGGACCTGCTGCTGTGGCGGGGCGTCGAAATGGTGGAGATCCTCTCCACCCTAAGTATGGACATCGATACGCTGCGCGCGGCGCTGCTGTTCCCGCTGGCCGACGGCGAAGTTGTCAGCGAAGAGGTGATGCAGGAGAGCGTAGGTAAATCGGTCGTGACCCTGATTCACGGGGTGCGGGACATGGCCGCTATCCGCCAGCTGAAGGCTACCCATACCGACTCGGTCTCTTCCGAGCAGGTGGATAACATTCGCCGTATGCTGCTGGCGATGGTTGACGATTTCCGCTGCGTGGTCATCAAACTTGCTGAGCGGATCGCGCATCTGCGCGAGGTCAAGGACGCGCCGGAAGATGAGCGCGTTCTTGCGGCGAAAGAGTGCACCAATATCTATGCTCCCCTGGCGAACCGCTTAGGTATCGGCCAGCTGAAGTGGGAGCTGGAAGATTACTGCTTCCGCTATCTGCACCCGGCGGAATACAAGCGCATTGCCAAACTGCTCCACGAGCGCCGTATCGACCGCGAGCATTACATCGAAGAGTTTGTCGGCCACCTGCGCTCAGAGATGAAAGCCGAAGGCGTCAAGGCGGAAGTCTATGGCCGGCCGAAGCATATCTACAGTATCTGGCGCAAAATGCAGAAAAAACACCTCGCTTTCGACGAGCTGTTTGACGTTCGCGCGGTGCGTATTGTGGCTGAGCGTTTGCAGGATTGCTATGCCGCGCTGGGGATCGTCCATACTCACTACCGCCATCTGCCGGATGAATTCGACGACTACGTGGCCAACCCGAAACCCAACGGTTACCAGTCTATCCATACCGTGGTGCTGGGGCCGAGCGGCAAGACGGTGGAGATTCAGATCCGCACCCGGCAGATGCATGAAGATGCCGAGCTGGGCGTGGCCGCACACTGGAAGTACAAAGAGGGCGCGGGAGCCGGCACCAGCGGCGGCCGCGGCTATGAAGACCGTATCGCCTGGCTGCGTAAGCTGATTGCCTGGCAGGAAGAGATGGCCGACTCCGGCGAGATGCTCGACGAAGTGCGCAGCCAGGTCTTCGACGACCGGGTGTATGTCTTTACGCCGAAAGGCGACGTGGTGGACCTGCCTGCGGGGTCGACGCCGCTCGACTTTGCCTATCATATTCACAGCGATGTCGGCCATCGCTGCATCGGCGCCAAAATTGGCGGCCGCATCGTGCCGTTCACCTACCAGCTGCAGATGGGCGATCAGATCGAAATTATTACCCAGAAGCAGCCGAACCCGAGCCGTGACTGGCTGAACCCTAACCTCGGCTATGTGACCACCAGCCGCGGACGTTCGAAGATCCACGCCTGGTTCCGTAAGCAGGATCGCGACAAGAACATTCTCGCCGGTCGGCAGATCCTCGACGACGAGCTGGAGCATTTGGGCATCAGCCTGAAGGATGCGGAAAAGCACCTGCTGCCGCGCTATAACTTCAACGAGCTCGATGAACTGCTGGCCGCCATCGGCGGTGGCGATATCCGTCTCAACCAGATGGTCAACTTCCTGCAGGCGCAGTTCAATAAACCTAGCGCCGCCGAGCAGGATGCGGCCGCGCTGAAGCAACTGCAGCAGAAAACCTACACGCCGCAAAATCGCACCAAGGACAATGGCCGGGTAGTGGTGGAAGGGGTAGGCAACCTGATGCACCATATTGCCCGCTGCTGCCAGCCAATCCCGGGCGACGAGATCGTCGGCTTTATCACCCAGGGGCGCGGGATCTCCGTGCATCGCGCGGACTGCGATCAGCTGGCAGAACTGCAGTCGCATGCCCCGGAGCGCATCGTCGATGCGGTATGGGGCGAAAGCTACTCGGCGGGCTACTCGCTGGTGGTCAGAGTGGAGGCGAACGATCGCAGCGGTTTACTGCGCGATATTACTACCATCCTCGCCAATGAGAAGGTGAACGTGCTGGGCGTCGCCAGCCGCAGCGATACCCGTCAGCAGCTGGCAACCATCGATATGACCATCGAGATTTACAACCTGCAGGTGCTGGGCCGGGTGCTCGGTAAGCTCAACCAGGTGCCGGATGTGATCGACGCGCGCCGTCTGCACGGCGGTTAATTCGTCTGTAGGCCGGATAAGGCGAAGCCGCCATCCGGCAATTTCGCAACGTCGGATAAGGTCTAAACGCCTTATCCGGCCGACTATTTTTTAAATTTCCAGGATTGTCACATGACTCAAATTGACCGCTTGCTCGGCATCATGCGCCGCCTGCGCGACCCGGAAAACGGCTGCCCATGGGATAAAGAGCAGACCTTTGCCACTATCGCCCCTTACACCCTTGAGGAGACCTACGAGGTCCTCGATGCTATCCAGCGGGAAGATTTTGACGATCTGCGCGGTGAGCTGGGCGATCTGCTGTTCCAGGTGGTGTTCTATGCGCAAATGGCGCAGGAAGAGGGACGCTTTAACTTTGACGATATCTGCGCCGCCATCAGCGACAAGCTGGAGCGTCGCCACCCGCATATCATCGGCGAGGCATCGGCGGGCAATAGCACGGAAGTCCTGGCTCGCTGGGAGCAAATCAAAAGCGCGGAGCGGGCGGAAAAAGCCCAGCATTCGGCACTGGACGATATTCCCCATAGCCTGCCGGCGCTGATGCGCGCGCATAAAATCCAGCGCCGCTGCTCGGCAGTTGGTTTCGACTGGACCTCGCTGGGCCCGGTGCTCGACAAAGTGCATGAAGAAATTGATGAAGTGATGCATGAAGCGCAGCAGGCGGTGGTGGATGAAGCAAAACTGGAAGAGGAAGTGGGCGATCTGCTGTTTGCCACGGTGAATTTATCCCGTCATTTGGGCGTCAAAGCCGAGGTGGCGCTGCAGAAAGCAAACCTCAAATTTGAGCGTCGTTTCCGCGAGGTCGAGCGTATTGTCGCCGCCCGAGGCCTGGAAATGACCGGCGTCGACCTCGATACCATGGAAGAAGTGTGGCAGGAAGTAAAACGCCAGGAAACTGATCTCTAACGGATTTTCGTGATCAAGCGCGATTTGTGTGATTTTATAAATAACAAGCGCTTGATTTACGTCAAAAACATTTCGCCAAAAGCGTCTATTTTCTCTTTCCGTTATGTCGTTGAAACACCATGTAGCCTGCCTCTTCGAGTTGTTCGAGTCGCAACACAGGTGCAACTTGAAGAACGAAGGGGAGGGGAAGAATGAAAGTTTGTGGCGTCACGCATGTTCGGGTATACTACTTTCCCGTCCTGGTTATTCCATCGTTTTACCCTAACTTCTCAGGTTCAGCATGACAACGAACTATATTTTTGTGACCGGCGGGGTCGTATCCTCTCTGGGTAAAGGCATTGCCGCAGCCTCCCTGGCAGCCATTCTTGAAGCCCGTGGTCTCAACGTGACCATCATGAAACTGGATCCGTATATCAACGTCGATCCGGGCACCATGAGCCCAATCCAGCATGGGGAAGTGTTCGTTACTGAAGACGGCGCAGAAACCGATCTGGACCTGGGCCACTATGAGCGTTTTATCCGCACCAAGATGACGCGCCGCAATAACTTCACCACCGGCCGTATCTACTCCGACGTGCTGCGCAAAGAGCGCCGTGGCGACTACCTGGGCGCGACCGTTCAGGTTATCCCGCACATCACCAACGCTATCAAAGAGCGCGTACTGGCGGGCGGCGAAGGCCATGACGTCGTGCTGGTGGAAATCGGCGGTACCGTAGGCGATATCGAATCCCTGCCGTTCCTCGAAGCGATTCGTCAGATGGCGGTAGAGATCGGCCGCGAGCATACCCTGTTCATGCACCTGACTCTGGTGCCGTACATGGCCGCCGCGGGCGAAGTCAAAACTAAGCCGACCCAGCACTCCGTGAAAGAGCTGCTCTCCATCGGTATTCAGCCTGATATTCTGATCTGCCGCTCCGATCGCGCGGTTCCGGCCAACGAACGAGCCAAAATTGCTTTGTTCTGTAACGTTCCGGAAAAGGCTGTGATTTCTCTGAAAGATGTCGATTCCATTTATAAAATTCCGGGCCTGTTGAAATCTCAGGGGCTGGACGATTATATTTGTAAACGATTCAGCTTAACTTGTCCGGAAGCAAACCTGGCCGAATGGGAACAGGTAATCTATGAAGAAGCTAATCCGGCAGGCGAAGTCACCATCGGTATGGTCGGTAAGTACATTGAACTGCCGGATGCCTACAAGTCGGTGATTGAAGCGCTGAAACACGGCGGTCTGAAAAATCGCGTTACCGTCAACATCAAGCTGATCGATTCGCAGGATGTGGAAACGCGCGGCGTCGAAATCCTCAAGGATTTAGACGCTATCCTGATCCCGGGCGGCTTCGGCTACCGCGGCGTTGAAGGCAAGATCGCCACCGCGCGCTATGCGCGTGAAAACAATATTCCTTATCTGGGCATCTGCCTGGGTATGCAGGTTGCGCTGATTGAGTTCGCGCGTAACGTAGCGGGTATGGAAAACGCCAACTCGACGGAATTTGTGCCAGACTGTAAATACCCGGTCGTGGCCCTGATTACCGAATGGCGTGACGAAGATGGCAACGTTGAAGTCCGCTCTGAGAAGAGCGATCTGGGTGGCACCATGCGCCTGGGCGCGCAGCAGTGCCAGCTGAGTGATGATTCTCTGGTACGCCAGCTTTACGGCGAGCCGACCATCACCGAGCGTCATCGTCACCGCTACGAAGTCAACAACATGTTGTTGAAACCGATTGAAGCTGCCGGTCTGCGCGTTGCGGGCCGTTCCGGGGATGATCAGTTGGTCGAGATCATCGAAGTGCCGAACCATCCGTGGTTTGTGGCCTGCCAGTTCCACCCGGAGTTTACTTCGACGCCGCGTGATGGACACCCGCTGTTTGCCGGCTTTGTGAAAGCCGCGAGCGAGTACCAGAAACGCCAGGCGAAGTAAAAAGAGTTTGAACGGCAATGCACCCATCCGGGTGCATTGTTTGTCTGGAGTTTTAGTTTAACTTGTACTGAGGAAAACCTAATGTCCAAAATCGTTAAAGTCATCGGTCGTGAAATCATCGACTCCCGTGGTAACCCGACTGTTGAAGCCGAAGTACACCTGGAAGGTGGTTTCGTCGGTATGGCAGCTGCTCCGTCAGGTGCTTCTACTGGTTCCCGCGAAGCGCTGGAACTGCGCGATGGCGACAAATCCCGTTTCCTGGGTAAAGGCGTAACCAAAGCTGTTGCTGCGGTAAACGGCCCGATCGCTCAGGCAATCCTGGGCAAAGATGCTAAAGATCAGGCTGGCATCGACAAGATCATGATCGACCTGGACGGTACTGAAAACAAATCTAACTTCGGTGCGAACGCTATCCTGGCCGTTTCTCTGGCGAACGCCAAAGCAGCTGCTGCGTCCAAAGGCCTGCCGCTGTACGCGCACATCGCTGAACTGAACGGCACTCCGGGCAAATACTCCATGCCGGTTCCGATGATGAACATCATCAACGGCGGTGAGCACGCTGACAACAACGTCGACATCCAGGAATTCATGATTCAGCCGGTTGGCGCGCCGACCCTGAAAGAAGCAGTACGCATGGGTTCTGAAGTGTTCCATCACCTGGCGAAAGTGCTGAAGTCCAAAGGCATGAACACTGCCGTTGGTGACGAAGGCGGCTACGCGCCGAACCTGGGTTCCAACGCCGAAGCGCTGGCTGTTATCGCTGAAGCGGTTAAAGCTGCAGGCTACGAGCTGGGCAAAGACATCACCCTGGCGATGGACTGCGCGGCATCTGAATTCTACAAAGACGGTAAATACGTTCTGGCTGGCGAAGGCAACAAAGCATTCACCTCTGAAGAGTTCACTCACTTCCTGGAAGAGCTGACCAAACAGTACCCGATCGTCTCCATCGAAGATGGTCTGGACGAATCTGACTGGGAAGGTTTCGCTTACCAGACCAAAGTACTGGGCGACAAAATCCAGCTGGTTGGTGACGACCTGTTCGTAACCAACACCAAGATCCTGAAAGAAGGCATCGAAAAAGGCATCGCTAACTCCATCCTGATCAAGTTCAACCAGATCGGTTCTCTGACCGAAACTCTGGCTGCTATCAAGATGGCGAAAGACGCTGGCTACACCGCTGTTATCTCTCACCGTTCTGGCGAAACTGAAGACGCTACCATTGCCGACCTGGCTGTTGGTACCGCTGCAGGCCAGATCAAAACTGGTTCTATGAGCCGTTCTGACCGCGTTGCTAAATACAACCAGCTGATTCGTATCGAAGAAGCGCTGGGTGAGCAAGCGCCGTTCAACGGTCGTAAAGAGATCAAAGGTCAGGCTTAATCCTGTCCTTGTGAAATAATCATGCCAGCCTTCGGGCTGGCATTTTTTTTACGCCTGCGGCCATTATTTAAAGTCGACGGCCATTTGCTGAGGGATCGACAACCCGCGGGTGGTTTCCACGCAGCGGTCGATGTAATCGGTAAAGCGCGGCGGTTTTGGCATCCCCATGCTCAGCAGCTTGTCGTTACTAAAGCGCACGTTCAGGGTGGCGAATGCGCCGTATAAGCGCATGGCTTTCAGCATCAGCCGCTCATTGCATGGCCCAAATATCCCTTTCAGTTCGCGTCTCATTTTGACCAGCGTGTCATAGCTGACCTGGGCGTACTTATCCCCCACCGGCGCCTGCTCCAGGGCCTGAGCCATCGCCCGGTCGATTTCGGCAAACTTCACGCTGTTCTCTTCGCCAGCAGAGATATGCACCACCTCGCCGTGAGCCAGAGGCTGGTTAAGCAGCATTAGCAGGGCGTCGGCGCAGTAGTCCACCGGGATAACGTCAATTCGGTCCTCCATGGAGCACATGAATTTCTGCAGCATCAGCCCCATGCTGAACACCCAGAAAATACTGCTGGAAGGCCGGCAGCCGTGATGGGTATGACCCACCACGATAGAGGGGCGGGCAATTACCAGCGGTAGCGTAGGGCACTGCTGCTGCATCAGCTGCTCGATGGTCGACTTCGAGTGGGTATATTCCACCAGGTGCTCAGCGCGTTCCCGAAACTCCGCGCTTTCGGCGACCAGTGAATCCGGTTCAGGCGAACATGACATCGCCGTACCGACGTGCAGAAAGCGCTGCAGACCCGTCACCTGCGCCATCCGTTGCGCCAGGCGCAGCGTGCCCTCAACGTTAACCTTCCAGATAAGCGGGTTGCTGCCAAATGAAGCGACAGCGGCGCAGTTGAGGATGTGCGTGACCTGATCGAGGCGCGGATCGTTAAGAAAATGCTCCGGAGAGGCGAGATCGCCCAGCAGGATATGCTGCTGGCGCAACATCGCCAGCTTCTCCTCGGCGATGTTGAACTTACGCATGTTCTCTTTAACCCGTTCGAGGCCAGCCTCGGGGCTATCAGCACGTACCAGCAGCAGCAGATCTAACCGGGTTTCCTGATGGAGTATTTTCTCTAACGCGGCACCGCCCAGAAACCCCGTAACGCCGGTAATTAATAATGTGGTCATAAACGCTATCTCATTATGGTTGGTCTGCGGGATTCTAGGCGGGCAAAAGTAAACGACAATTAAATAAAAAAGGGGCCCGATCAGGGCTTTATTAAGACCAGTTTAAGGTTATTATTACCGGGGGGTAGAATTGGACTCGCAGATCGGCCAGATAATTCACTCTTTCATGTATCAGTTTGTACATTGCTGTATTTTAAGGTTTTTTATTTTGGTTCTTGGACCTTTTATTTTATCCTGAATGACAGGAATAACATTTTCTGTTACATATTTCCCCCCGCGCGTCAGAATGCTATTTATTTTAATTCTTACCATGCTAATAAACTAAGCCAAAAGAAAAGATTGCTTTTTTAATCAATAATATTATTCCCGACACGGATATTGACGGAGGGGTAAAAAAGCGATCGCAGCGCAGGACAAGACCTGGGCAGCGAAATCTGCGATAATGAACGTTTATCACCCTAAACAGAGATGACTATGCAGTACCCGATTAACGAGATGTTCCAGACCCTGCAAGGCGAGGGTTACTTCACCGGCGTGCCTGCCATCTTTATTCGTCTGCAGGGATGCCCGGTAGGATGCGCGTGGTGTGACACCAAGCATACCTGGGACAAGCTGGCCGATCGGGAAGTGTCGTTGTTCAGCATCCTGGCGAAAACCAAAGAGAGCGACAAGTGGGGCCCGGCAAGCAGCGAGGATCTGCTGGCGATTATTGGGCGGCAGGGGTGGACAGCCCGCCACGTGGTTATTACCGGCGGTGAGCCCTGCATTCATGATTTAACGCCGTTAACCTCGCTTCTGGAACAAAACGGCTTTAGCTGTCAGATTGAAACCAGCGGCACCCATGAAGTACGCTGCAGCCCCAATACCTGGGTGACGGTTTCCCCGAAGGTCAACATGCGCGGTGGCTATGACGTGCTGTCTCAGGCCCTGCAGCGGGCGGATGAGATCAAGCATCCGGTAGGGCGCGTCCGCGACATAGAAGCGCTGGACGAACTGCTGGAAACGCTGAGCGATGACAAACCGCGGATCATCGCCCTGCAGCCGATCAGTCAGAAAGAAGATGCGACGCGCCTGTGTATCGACACCTGCATCGCCCGCAACTGGCGCCTGTCTATGCAGACGCACAAGTATCTGAATATTGCCTGATAAAAAAGCCCGGCAGCGTACTGACCGGGCTTTTTTTCGCTTACTCGCCGCGATAGACGCAGCCGGCGGTGCAGGTCTCTTTGACCATCACGGCGCTGAGCAGCGGCACCCGCGGTTTCATCTCATCCCAGATCCATTTGGCCAGCACTTCGCTGGTGGGGTTTTCCAGACCAGGAATATCGTTCAGATAATAGTGGTCGAGGCGATCGTATGTCGGCTTAAAGGCGGCCTTCAGCTCGGCAAAATCCATGATCCACCCGGTATGGGGATCGACTTCACCGGTGATCTCCAGACGCACCATAAAGGAGTGGCCATGCAGGCGACCGCATTTGTGTCCTTCCGGGACGTGCGGCAGGTGGTGGGCGGCTTCGAAGGTGAAATCTTTAAACAGCGTGGTGGACATCATTGACTCTCAACAGGACGAAAAAAACCGCCGTAGGGTACCGGAAAGTACATTTTTTCGCATTAACTAAAACGGCCGTGAACAGAAAATGGACATGTTTATCTGCTTTATTTGATTTAATCTATTATATTTCAATTACTTATTTAATCGATTTTGTTGTTAATAACTACAACTAAAACAGGTTAGTCCATTTGGTTATTTATTATTTCTATCCCTTCTTTAATTGTTACTATGCCCGCCGTTAACCTTCTATTCTCTTCTGTTTTTGTCGCGCTGACAGGGTGCGAATAACAGCTTTGCTTACTGGAACAAACGACGCATGACGACACAGGCCCCACCTTCCAACTTTCTGCCGCTCAACCCGGAGCAACTGGCGCGCCTTCAGGCGGCCACCACTGACTTCACGCCCACTCAGCTCGCCTGGGTATCTGGCTATTTCTGGGGCGTGCTGAATCAGCAGTCCGGTGCGGCGGTAGCCGCCCCCGCCCCGGCCGCCGAGGTACCGACGATCACGCTGATTTCCGCCTCGCAAACCGGCAACGCCCGCCGCGTCGCCGAAGCGCTGCGTGACGATCTGCTGGCGGCGAAGCTGAACGTGAAGCTGGTGAATGCAGGCGATTATAAATTCAAACAAATTGCTGCGGAAAAACTGCTGGTGGTTGTAACGTCCACCCAGGGGGAAGGAGAGCCGCCGGAAGAAGCGGTCGCATTGCATAAGTTCCTGTTCTCTAAGAAAGCGCCGAAGCTGGACGGGACCGCGTTCGCCGTCTTTGGTCTCGGCGATACCTCTTATGAATTTTTCTGTCAGTCCGGCAAAGATTTCGACAACAAGCTGGCCGAGCTCGGCGCGGAACGTCTGCTCGATCGCGTTGATGCCGACGTTGAATATCAGGCCGCGGCCGCTGAATGGCGCGCGCGCGTGGTTGAGGCGCTGAAGGCCCGTGCGCCGGTCGCTGCGCCCGCTCAGCTGGCCACCAGCGGCGCGGTGAACGATATTCACACCAGCCCATATACCAAAGAAGCGCCCCTGACGGCGACCCTGTCGGTCAATCAGAAAATCACCGGCCGCAATTCAGAAAAAGATGTGCGCCATATCGAAATAGACCTCGGTGATTCCGGTCTGCGCTATCAGCCGGGCGACGCCCTGGGCGTCTGGTACCAGAACGATCCTCAGCTGGTGAAAGAGCTGGTGGAGCTGCTGTGGCTGAAAGGCGACGAGCCGGTGACCGTTGAGGGCAAAACTCTGCCGCTGTCGGAAGCCCTGCAGTGGCATTTTGAGCTGACGGTTAACACCGCGACTATCGTTGAAAATTACGCCACCCTGACGCGCAGCGAATCGCTGCTGCCGCTGGTGGGCGATAAAGCTCAGTTGCAGCAGTATGCCGCCGCGACGCCGATCGTCGATATGGTCCGTTTCTCTCCAGCGCAGCTGGACGCCGAGGCGTTAATCGGTCTGCTGCGTCCGCTGACGCCGCGCCTGTACTCCATTGCTTCCTCACAGGCGGAAGTGGAGAGCGAGGTGCATGTCACCGTGGGCGTGGTGCGCTATGAAATTGAAGGCCGCGCCCGGGCTGGCGGCGCCTCCAGCTTCCTCGCCGACCGCGTGGAAGAGGATGGCGAAGTCCGTGTCTTTATCGAACACAACGACAACTTCCGTCTGCCAGTCAACCCGGAGACCCCGGTGATCATGATTGGCCCGGGCACCGGTATTGCGCCGTTCCGCGCCTTTATGCAGCAGCGCGCTGCGGACGGAGCGCAAGGCAAGAACTGGTTGTTCTTCGGCAACCCGCACTTCACCGAAGATTTCCTCTATCAGGTGGAGTGGCAGAGCTATGTGAAGGAAGGTCTGCTGACCCGTATCGATCTGGCCTGGTCCCGCGATCAACAACAAAAAATCTATGTGCAGGACAAACTGCGCGAGCAGGGGGCCGAGCTGTGGCGCTGGATCAATGACGGCGCCCACATTTATGTCTGCGGCGACGCCAATCGCATGGCGAAGGACGTGGAAAACACCTTACTGGAAGTGATTGCCGAATACGGCGCGATGGACGCCGAAGCGGCGGACGAATTTTTAAGTGAGCTGCGCGTTGAGCGCCGTTATCAGCGAGATGTCTACTAATGAGCGAAAAACATCCGGGGCCTTTAGTGGTCGAAGGTAAACTGAGCGATGCCGAGCGCATGAAGCTTGAGAGCAACTACCTGCGCGGCACCATTGCGGAAGATTTAAACGACGGTCTGACCGGCGGTTTTAAAGGCGATAACTTCCTGCTGATCCGTTTCCACGGCATGTACCAGCAGGACGATCGCGATATCCGCGCGGAGCGCGCCGCCCAGAAGCTGGAGCCGCGTCATGCGATGCTGCTCCGCTGCCGTCTGCCGGGTGGGGTGATCACCACCACCCAGTGGAAGGCGATCGATAAGTTTGCCGCTGAGAACACCATTTACGGCAGTATTCGCCTGAC
Organism: Klebsiella sp. 4_1_44FAA; assembly: GCF_000238715.1. Classification (NCBI taxonomy): domain Bacteria; kingdom Pseudomonadati; phylum Pseudomonadota; class Gammaproteobacteria; order Enterobacterales; family Enterobacteriaceae; genus Klebsiella; species Klebsiella sp. 4_1_44FAA. The sequence continues at coordinate 184,990 of NZ_JH414800.1, read as the reverse complement.
CAACCGGCAGACCTTTCAGTTCCACGGCATTCTGAAAAAGAACGTCAAGCCGGTGCATCAGATGCTGCACTCGGTGGGGCTGGACGCGCTGGCCACCGCCAACGATATGAACCGTAACGTGCTGTGCACCTCCAACCCGTACGAGTCGCAGCTGCACGCTGAGGCCTACGAGTGGGCGAAAAAGATCTCCGAGCATCTGCTGCCGCGTACCCGCGCTTATGCCGAGATCTGGCTGGATCAGAAAAAGGTCGCCACTACCGACGAAGAGCCGATCCTCGGCCAGACCTATCTGCCGCGTAAGTTTAAAACCACGGTGGTGATCCCGCCGCAGAACGATATCGATCTGCACGCCAACGACATGAACTTCGTGGCGATCGCCGAAAACGGCAAGCTGGTGGGCTTTAACCTGCTGGTGGGCGGCGGTCTCTCTATCGAACATGGTAACAAAAAAACCTACGCCCGCACGGCGAGCGAATTCGGTTATCTGCCGCTGGAGCATACTCTGGCGGTGGCGGAAGCGGTTGTGACCACCCAGCGCGACTGGGGCAACCGTACCGACCGTAAGAATGCGAAAACCAAGTACACCCTTGAGCGCGTCGGTGTCGAAACCTTCAAAGCGGAAGTGGAGCGCCGGGCAGGCATTAAGTTTGAGCCGATCCGCCCGTACGAATTTACCGGCCGCGGCGATCGCATCGGCTGGGTGAAGGGGATTGATGATAAGTGGCACCTGACGCTGTTTATTGAAAACGGCCGCATTCTCGATTATCCGGGGCGTCCGCTGAAGACTGGCCTGCTGGAGATTGCTAAGATCCATCAAGGCGAATTCCGCATCACCGCTAACCAAAACCTGATTGTCGCCAGCGTACCGGAAGATCAGAAGGCGCGGATCGAGAAGCTCGCGCGGGATCATGGCCTGATGAATGCCGTCACCCCGCAGCGCGAAAACTCGATGGCCTGCGTCTCCTTCCCGACCTGCCCGCTGGCGATGGCGGAAGCCGAGCGTTTCCTGCCGTCGTTTATCGACAAGGTGGAAGGGGTGATGAGCAAGCACGGCGTGAGCGATGAGCATATCGTCACCCGCGTCACCGGCTGCCCGAACGGCTGCGGCCGCGCGATGCTGGCGGAAGTGGGACTGGTGGGCAAAGCGCCGGGCCGCTATAACCTGCACATCGGCGGTAACCGCAACGGCACCCGCATCCCGCGGATGTACCGTGAGAATATTACCGAGTCAGAAATTCTCGACTCGCTAGACGAACTGGTAGGGCGCTGGGCGAAAGAGCGCGAAGCGGGTGAAGGCTTCGGCGATTTTACGGTGCGTGCGGGCATCATTCGCCCGGTGCTCGACCCAGCCCGCGATTTCTGGGAATAACATCCTGGTGCCCGGTGGCGCGTAGCGATCCGGGCCAGCGAAACCCGTAGGCCGGACGAACGCAGTGTCGTCCGGCAAAACAGGCAAACGAGGTTCATATGTCCGTACTCGATCTAAACGCGCTTAATGCATTGCCGAAAGTGGAACGCATTCTGGCACTCGCGGAAACCAACGCCCAACTGGAAAAGCTTGACGCCGAAGGGCGTGTGGCGTGGGCGCTGGAAAATCTGCCGGGAAACTATGTGCTGTCGTCGAGCTTTGGCATTCAGGCGGCGGTAAGTTTGCATCTGGTGAATCAGATCCGCCCGGACATTCCGGTGATCCTCACCGATACCGGCTACCTGTTCCCGGAAACCTATCAGTTTATTGACGAGCTGACGGACAAGCTCAAGCTGAACCTGAAGGTCTACCGCGCGGCTGAAAGCGCAGCCTGGCAGGAGGCGCGCTACGGCAAGCTGTGGGAGCAGGGCGTTGAGGGCATTGAGAAATACAATGAGATCAACAAGGTTGAGCCGATGAACCGGGCGCTGAAAGAGCTCAATGCGCAGACGTGGTTTGCCGGTCTGCGCCGCGAGCAGTCGGGCAGCCGGGCAACGCTTCCGGTGCTGGCGGTCCAGCGCGGGGTGTTCAAGGTGCTACCGATTATCGACTGGGATAACCGCACGGTGTATCAGTACCTGCAAAAGCACGGGCTGAAGTACCACCCGCTGTGGGATCAGGGCTATCTCTCGGTAGGCGATACCCACACCACCCGCAAGTGGGAGCCGGGCATGGCAGAAGAAGAGACCCGGTTCTTCGGGCTTAAACGCGAGTGCGGATTGCACGAGGGTTAAGCGCGGTTGTTTCCTCTATTATTTAATCCCGGTCATTCCGGGATTTTTTATATTTAAAAACTATATCCTTATTTTATTAATTCAGTGAATGTAGCCCATTATTTTATATGCGTTAATAATAAACAACTATCTTGAGTTATATCATTTTTAAATTGGCTTAAAAGCGTACATTATCAGTTCACTGTCGATTCTGCACTGGACATGCTGTGTCAATTTATAACTACTGGGGTAAAACTCGCCAGGGAGAACCCGGCGGGGGTGACGATTACCATCTGCTGTGCTGGCATTCCCTTGATGTCGCCGCAATGGGCTACTGGATGGTAAAGCGAGATATCTATGGTCTGGCAGGTTATTTCAGGCGTTTAGGGATTAATGATATTGAAAACGCCGCGCAATTCTTTGCCTGGCTATTATGCTGGCATGATAGGTAATGACTCCAACTTACTGATAGTGTTTTATGTTCAGATAATGCCCGATGACCTTGTCATGCAGCTCCACCGATTTTGAGAACGACAGTGACTTCCGTCCCAGCCTTGCCAGATGTTGTCTCAGATTCAGGTTATGTCGCTCAATGCGCTGAGTGTAACGCTTGCTGATAACGTGCAGCTTTCCCTTCAGGCGGGATTCATACAGCGGCCAGCCATCCGTCATCCATACCACGACCTCAAAGGCCGACAGCAGGCTCAGAAGTCGCTCCAGTGTGGCCAGAGTGCGTTCACCGAAGACGTGCGCCACAATCGTCCTCCGTATCCTGTCATACGCGTAAAACAGCCAGCGCTGACGTGATTTAGCACCGACGTAGCCCCA
>NZ_JH414800.1:44756-181694 GCF_000238715.1 Klebsiella sp. 4_1_44FAA | reverse complement strand
GCGCAGACAATCACATCACTGCCCGGCTGTATGCGCGAGGTTACCGACTGCGGCCTGAGTTTTTTAAGTGACGTAAAATACGTGTTGAGGCCAACGCCCATAATGCGGGCGGTTGCCCGGCATCCAACACCATTCATGGCCATATCAATGATTTTCTTGGTGCGTACCGGGTTGAGAAGCGGTGTAAGTGAACTGCAGTTGCCATGTTTTTACGGCAGTGAGAGCAGAGATAGCGCTGATGTCCGGCAGTGCTTTTGCCGTTACGCACCACCCCGTCAGTAGCTGAACAGGAGGGACAGCTGATAGAAACAGAAGCCACTGGAGCACCTCAAAAACACCATCATACACTAAATCAGTAAGTTGGCAGCATCACCGCATGATATTGGGAAATTCTCCCGTTCATTTCAGCAATTATATACCCATGATAATCTCTGCGTGCAGAAGGATAGTCGAAATACATATGAAAAAATATCCCATGCGTCACTGGGATATTGGCTATGGAATTCCCACTTCAGCGATTGTCCAGAATTATTTCCGAACTCATCACTTTCCATTCGTAAACTTAAGCGTGTAATTACTCTGTGGATGCCCTTAACCACTGGCCATCACGGGCGTCCGCCGGTGGGGATGCGCGATCTGGATAATTTCCATCCATCCGATATTAAAGCAGCGCATGACTTTCTGTTAGCTATTAAATCGCTATTCCCGGACATGGAAATCCCGTCCTTTTGGGATGATGATGCAGGTGTGGAGCTGTTCAGTCACCTGTCGTGGTTTATTTCGGCTGCGGTGGTACTGGCTGACTGGACGGGCTCATCGATCCGCTTTTTTCCCCGGGTCTCCCAACGAATGCCGCTTGATGTCTACTGGCGGCAGGCAAACGCGCAGGCAGAGCAGGCAGTGAATGTTTTCCTCCTGCTGCGGCTGTTGCACCATTTACGGGAATAGAGACATTGTTTCCTTTTATCCAGCATCCTACGCCGCTCCAGAAGGCGGTGCTTGAGCTGGATATCAGCCAGCCTGGACCGCAGCTGTTTATCCTTGAAGATGTTACCGGAGCAGGCAAAACGGAGGCGGCGTTAATCCTGACCCACCGCTTGATGTCTGCCGGAAAGGCGCAGGGGCTGTTTTTCGGTCTGCCGACGATGGCGACGGCCAATGCGATGTTTGACCGGCTGGCACAATCGTGGCTTGCCTTATACCAGTCTGACGCGCGCCCCAGCCTGGTGCTGGCGCACAGCGCTCGCGGGTTGATGGAGGGCTTTAATCAGCGTATCTGGCCCGGCGCTGTCTCCGGTTCGGAAGAGCCTGATGACGAACAGCCATTCAGCCAGGGCTGCGCGGCATGGTTTGCCGACAGCAATAAAAAAGCGCTTCTGGCCGAGGTGGGGGTGGGCACGCTTGATCAGGCGCTGATGGCAGTCATGCCCTTTAAACATAACAACCTGCGGTTGTTGGGACTCGACAATAAAGTGCTGCTGGCCGATGAGATCCATGCCTACGATGCCTATATGTCGCGGATTCTGGAAAGCCTGATTGAGCAACAGGCGCGCAGCGGCAACTGCGTTATCTTGCTTTCCGCTACGCTCTCGCAGCAGCAGCGCGATAAGTTGGTTGCTTCCTTTAGTCGCGGTAGCGGCTGCGCGCTTGCGGCGCCGCTTCTGGGTGATGACGATTATCCCTGGCTGACGCAGGTGGCGGGGCGAGAGGTGAGCTCCCGCTATGTCGCCACCCGCAAAGAGGTCGAGCGCAGCGTGAACATCGGCTGGCTGGATAACGAAGAAGCCTGCCTCACCCGTATCGAACAATCCGCCAGCGAAGGCCGCTGTATCGCCTGGATACGCAATTCCATTGACGACGCCGTGCGTATCTATCGCCAACTGCTGGCCCGAGGCGCGATCCCCGCCGAAAAAATCTCGTTATTCCATAGCCGCTTTGCCTTTTATGACCGTCAGCGAATTGAGACGGAAACCTTATCGCACTTCGGCAAGGACGACAGCACGCAGCGGGCGGGTAGGGTGCTGATTGTCACTCAGGTCATAGAGCAGAGCCTGGATATCGATATGGACGACATGATCTCTGATTTAGCGCCGATCGACTTGCTGATTCAGCGCGCGGGTCGGCTTCAACGCCATATCCGGGATCGTCGCGGTCGGCTGAAAATCGGCGGAGAGGACGAGCGTGCGTCGCCACAGTTGCTGATCCTCGCCCCGGAGTGGGATGAAGCGCCGCAAGAAGAGTGGCTGACCAGCGCGTTGCGTAACAGCGCTTATGTCTATCCCGATCACGGCCGTCTGTGGCTGACGCAGCGCGTTTTGCGACAGCAGGGGGCCATTCGGATGCCACAATCTGCCCGATTATTGATTGAATCCGTCTACGGGGAAGATATCGCTATTCCCGATGGTTTAGCCAAAGCCGAGCAAGCGCAGTTGGCAAAATATTACTGCGATCGCGCGTTTGCTCACCAAATGCTCCTGAACTTCAAGCCGGGATATAGCCCCGATAGCAGTGATTTCCTGGCTGACAAGCTCTCTACTCGCCTGGCAGAAGAGTCGATCACGCTGTGGCTGGCGAAAAACGTCGATGGACAGTTGCTGCCTTACGCCTGCGGCGCGCATCAGTGGGAAATGAGCATGCTGCGGGTGCGGGAAAGCTGGTGGCGTAAACACAAAGCTGAATTCACGCTCCTGGCTGAAAAGCCGCTGCAGCAGTGGTGTGTACAACAGCATCAAAACCCGGATTTCGCCGTGGTGATTATTGTTACAGACTCGCCGGATTGCGGTTATTCGGCCAGTGAAGGACTCATCGGAACAATGGAGGTCTAGCAGCTAACTACATGAATACTTTCTCTCTTTTAACTACTGCCTGGCTTCCGGTCCGTTACCGCGATGGTACAACGGGTAAGCTGGCGCCGGTTGGTCTGACGGATGAGGACGTGGTGGATATTGCCGCCACGCGAGCAGATTTACAAGGTGCTGCCTGGCAATTTCTGATTGGACTGTTGCAGTGCGCTGTTGCTCCCAAAAACCGCAATGGCTGGGAAGATACCTGGGAAGAGGGGTTAAGCGCAGAGACGCTCGTTGCGGCATTAGCGCCGCTGGAGGCTGCCTTTCAGTTTGGCCCGGATACACCTTCGTTTATGCAGGATTTCGATTCGTTAGCGGGCGATAAGGTGTCGGTTGCCTCCCTGTTACCGGAGGTCCCCGGCGCGCAGACCACTAAATTCAATAAAGACCATTTTATCAAACGTGGCGTGACCAACTCTTTTTGCCCGCACTGCGCTGCGCTGGCGTTGTTTTCTTTACAGCTGAATGCGCCATCAGGCGGCAAAGGCTACCGCACCGGACTGCGCGGCGGTGGGCCGCTGACCACGCTGATTGAACTGCAGGAGTATGAGGGGGAGCGACTCACGCCGCTATGGCGCAAGCTGTGGCTCAACGTGCTGCCGCAGGATGCCGCGGATATGCCGTTACCTGCCGCTTACGATGAGTCCGTTTTCCCGTGGCTTGCTCCAACGCGCACCAGCGAACAAGCCAGCGCCATCACTACCCCGGAGCAGGTAGATAAGCTGCAGGCGTACTGGGGAATGCCCCGCCGTATTCGCCTGGATTTTGCTGCCACTCAGCCAGGGACCTGCGACATCTGCGCCAGCGAAAGCGATGGGCTACTCAGCCAGATGGCGGTCAAAAACTACGGCATAAACTACGACGGCTGGCGCCACCCGCTCACGCCGTATCGTCTGGCGCTAAAAGGTGACGGCGGCTTCTTTTCCGTCAAACCCCAGCCCGGCGGGCTTATCTGGCGCGACTGGCTGGGGTTAAGCCAGGACAATCAGACGGAAAGCAACAGTGAATACCCAGCCCAGGTCGTGAAGGTGTTCAATGCACGCGGTCTCAGGAACATCAAAGCCGGGCTATGGGGATTTGGCGCCGACTTCGACAACATGAAGATTCGCTGCTGGTACGAACATCATTTCCCGCTGTTGACGGATGAAAGCACGATCCCGGATTTACGCAAAGCAGCACAAACCGCCGCACGCCTGCTGAGCCTGCTGCGCAGCGCGCTAAAAGAGGCATGGTTTGACGATCCCAAAGGCGCGCGCGGCGACTTTAGCTTTATTGATATCGATTTCTGGAACCAGACCCAGCCGCTTTTTTTGAACCTCATCCACGAACTGGAGAATGGCCAACCCGCGCAGGAGCGGCTGGACAAATGGCAAAGAGAGCTGTGGTTATTCGTTCGTCGCTGCTTTGACGATCGTGTCTTTACCAATCCCTATGAAAACAACGACCTGGCGCGCTGCATGACCGCGCGTAAAAAATATTTCGCCACGTCGGCGGAAAAGCAGAGTGCAAAAGCCGCCAGGGCTAAAAAGCAGGAGGCTGCGCAATGAATGTTGTAAGTGATGAACATAAGGCCACTCTGCGCCAATGGCATGAAGAGCTGCAGGAGAAGCGCGGTCTGCGGGCCAGCCTCCGGCGTAGCGCGACGTTGAACGATGTCTGCCTGTCGGAAGGCTTCCACTCCCTGATGGTGCAAACACATTCTCTGTGGAACACCCAGGGGAAGGCGTGGCGTTTTACCGCGCTGGCGCTGGTGGCGGCGCTGGCGGCGCAGGTAAAAACGATTGATGACCGCCAGACGTTCGCCGCTCAGCTGGGGCAGAAAACGGGCGATACCCCGGTGATGTCGAAACTGAGGTTTGCCCGGCTTTCGGCGGTCAAAACCCCCGATGAGCTGCTGCGCCAGCTGCGTCGCGCGATAAGTCTGCTCCACGGCTCTGTCAATCTCTTGTCGCTGGCGGAAGATATCTTTCGCTGGTGTCGTGAGCAAGACGATTTACTGAATCACCGCCGCCGTCAGCAGCGGCCAATCGAGTTTATCCGTATCCGCTGGGCGCTGGACTATTACCAGGCCGGCGATGCCGAATGATTTTAAAAGGAATTTCAAATGACGACTTTTATTCAGCTTCACTTACTGACTGCTTATCCTGCCGCTAACCTCAACCGCGACGATACCGGCGCGCCGAAAACGGTGATGCTTGGTGGGGCGACCCGTTTGCGCATCTCTTCACAGAGCCTGAAACGCGCATGGCGTACCTCCGAACTTTTTGAGCACGCACTGGCCGGCCATATTGGCATCCGCAGCGGCCGCATCGCCCGCGAAGCCGCGGAAATTCTGGTGAAGAGCGGGATTGAACCCAGGAAAGCGGTGGATTACGTCAAAGCTATTGGTGAATGCTTTGGCAAAGTTAAAACTAAAGCGGATCAAAACGATCCGCTGAAGTGTTCGGAAACGGAACAGCTGGCGCACATTAGCCCCGCAGAGTTTGACGCCGTGAAAGCGCTGGCGCACCGCCTGGCGGAAGAAAAACGTGCGGCCACGAAAGAAGAAGCGGCGCTGCTGCGCCATGACCGCATGGCGGTGGATATCGCGATGTTTGGCCGTATGCTGGCGGACCAACCGACCTATAACGTTGAAGCTGCCTGCCAGGTGGCGCACGCTTTTGGCGTTAGCGAAACCATTGTTGAGGACGATTTCTTTACGGCGGTGGATGACTTACGCGCGGCCTCTGAAGACGCCGGCGCGGGCCACTTAGGGGAGACAGGTTTTGGCTCGGCGCTGTTTTATACCTATATCTGCATTGATAAAGATCTGCTGGTGAACAACCTCAACGGTAATGAAGAACTGGCGAACAAAACGCTGCGCGCCTTCACCGAAGCGGCGCTAAAAGTCTCTCCAACCGGCAAACAGAACAGCTTCGCCAGCCGCGCCTATGCGTCCTGGGCGCTGGCGGAAAAAGGTACCGATCAACCACGCTCACTGGCGGCGGCATTTTATCAGCCCATTAATGGCGGCGATCAGCTGGATGTCGCGGTGCAGCGGATTACTGCGCTGCGGGAAAATATGAATACCGTCTACGGGCAGCAGACGGCATTTCAGCACTTTGACGTGATGAATAAGCAGGGAAGCATGAATGACGTGCTTGATTTCATCTGCGCGTAAGGGGCGGCTAATGAGCCAATATCTGGTTTTTCAGCTTCATGGTCCGATGGCGTCGTGGGGCGTGGACGCCCCCGGCGAGGTCCGTCATAGCCATGAGCTACCCTCCCGTTCAGCATTGCTGGGGCTGCTGGCGGCGGCATTAGGGATCCGCCGTGAAGAAGAACAGCGGTTAAACGCCTTCAACCAGCATTACTCCTTTTTGCTCTGCGCCAGCAGCGAACCGCGCTGGGCGAGGGATTATCATACTGTACAGATGCCGAAAGAAGTGCGTAAGGCGCGCTATTTCAGTCGCCGCGAAGAGTTACAGGATCCTGAGCTACTCAGCGCGCTGATCTCCCGGCGCGATTATTATACCGATGCCTGGTGGATGATTGCGGTGGCGGTCACGCCTGATGCGCCTTACTCGCTGGAGCAGTTGCATGAGGCGCTACGTTACCCGGTATTTCCGCTGTATCTGGGACGCAAAAGTCATCCGCTGGCGCTGCCGTTAATGCCGCTGCTGCTTGAAGGCCACGCCGCAGAGGTACTTCGCCAGGCTTATCGCCAGTATCAGGAAAGATTTAACCTGCTGAGGCTTTCTCTGCGACAGCTGCAGGATCAATGCTGGTGGGAGGGTGAGCATGCTGGTTTAGTCGCCAATAAAATACTGCGGCGCCGCGACTGTCCGCTTAACCGCCAGCATTGGCTGTTTGGCGAGCGCTCCATGAATCAGGGAACCTGGCTCAGTAAGGAGGAAACGTGTACCTCTCAAGAATAACGTTGTATACCGCGCAGCTTTCGCCATTACAGCTCTTGCACCTGGTGGAACGCGGTGAATATGTCATGCATCAGTGGTTGTGGCAGCTTTTTCCAGGCGGGCAACAGCGGCAGTTTCTCTATCGGCGCGAAGCGTTGCAGGGCGCATTTCGCTTTTTCGTTTTGTCACCACAGCTGCCTGCTGAGAGCGAGATTTTTGAGATCCAAAGCCGTTCGTTTAATCCCGAACTGCGGGCTGGCCAGAGATTGTGTTTTAGCTTGCGGGCAAATCCAACGATTTGTAAAGCCGGCAAGCGCCACGATCTGCTGATGGACGCTAAGCGCCAGGTTAAAGAGCAGGTTGAACCTCGGGATATCTGGGCGCATCAGCAACAGGCGGCGCTGGCCTGGTTAACGCGGCAAGGTGAACAAAGCGGGTTTTCTTTAGCGGAGACCGTGGTGGATGCTTATCGTCAGCAGCAGATACGGCGCGAAAAATCGCGCCAGACCATTCAGTTCAGCAGTGTGGATTACACCGGCATGTTGGTGGTGAACGATCCAGCGTTATTTTTGCAGCGTCTGGCGTCGGGATACGGTAAAAGCCGGGCTTTTGGCTGCGGAATGATGATGATTAAACCCGGGGATGGCGAGTGACCTTCGTGCCGTTAAACCCCATCCCGCTGAAAGATCGGACATCGATGATCTTTCTCCAGTACGGGCAGATCGATGTACTTGATGGCGCATTTGTATTAATCGATAAGACCGGGATCCGCACGCATATCCCGGTAGGATCGGTGGCCTGCATTATGCTGGAGCCGGGAACGCGGGTTTCTCATGCGGCAGTGCGTTTGGCCTCGACCGTCGGGACGCTGCTGGTGTGGGTGGGGGAGGCGGGCGTGCGGGTTTACTCTTCCGGCCAGCCCGGCGGCGCGCGGGCCGACAAACTCTTGTACCAGGCTAAGCTGGCGCTGGATGATGATTTGCGCTTGAAGGTGGTGCGCAAAATGTATGAACTGCGTTTTCGTGAAGCGCCACCCGCGCGCCGTTCTGTGGAGCAGCTACGCGGTATTGAAGGATCTCGCGTTCGGCAAACCTACGCTCTGTTGGCGAAACGCTACGGTGTGAAATGGCACGGGCGCAATTATGATCCAAAAGACTGGGCCAGGGGGGATGTTGTAAACCAGTGTATTAGTGCAGCGACGTCGTGTTTATACGGTATATCTGAAGCAGCGATTCTGGCGGCAGGCTATGCGCCTGCCATCGGTTTTATTCACAGCGGTAAGCCGCTTTCGTTTGTTTATGATATTGCTGACATTATTAAATTTGATTCCGTCGTGCCAAAAGCATTTGAGATCGCCGCCAGCCATCCTGCGGAGCCGGATAAAGAAGTCAGGCTGGCCTGTCGCGATATTTTCCGCAGTACAAAGCTGACAGGCAAATTGATTCCGTTGATTGAAGAGGTGCTGTCTGCTGGCGAAATTGAACCGCCTCAACCACCGCCGGATATGCTGCCGCCGGCGATACCCGAGCCCGAGTCGATGGGAGATAAAGGGCATCGAGGGCATGGCTGATGAGTATGCTTATGGTGGTGACGGAAAATGTTCCACCTCGCCTGCGAGGACGGCTCGCAATCTGGCTGCTTGAGATCCGCGCTGGGGTATATGTTGGTGATACCTCAAAACGGATCCGGGAAATGATCTGGCAGCAGGTGATACAGCTAAGTGACGGTGGAAATGTCGTGATGGCCTGGGCGACAAACAGCGAATCAGGTTTTGAGTTTCAAACCTGGGGAGAAAACCGCCGTATACCGGTAGATTTAGATGGCCTACGACTGGTTTCATTCCTTCCCGTTGAAAATCAATGAGTTGGATGTTCTTTAATAATGTGAGATTGTTGTGATAAAGTTGGTAAATTGTTGTGTGCTTAAAAAGCTATTATAAAACAGTAATATATCTTTAGTGTGTTCCCCGCGCCAGCGGGGATAAACCGTTTCTTGATGCTATGTTGAAGAAGATGAGGGGGTGTTCCCCGCGCCAGCGGGGATAAACCGATTTGGCAGAGGCTGGTCGTGTCGATGTCGAAGTGTTCCCCGCGCCAGCGGGGATAAACCGATACGTCTGTTACTTTGCTATTATTAGAAAGCGTGTTCCCCGCGCCAGCGGGGATAAACCGTTTCCTGTACTGTTCAGTTGCATAGTCCAGCAGTGTTCCCCGCGCCAGCGGGGATAAACCGAAATCGCAACGCACATCGAAGCCGGAAAAGTTGTGTTCCCCGCGCCAGCGGGGATAAACCGAATACACGGGCGTTCAGGTTAAATATTTTGACGTGTTCCCCGCGCCAGCGGGGATAAACCGTGTCATACGACCTGGTAAACGACCGTTCCATGGTATTCCCCGCGCCAGCGGGGATAAACCGGTTTTGTCGACAAAGTACGTCTGCTCTCTTGAGTGTTCCCCGCGCCAGCGGGGATAAACCGGTTGTCAGTCAGGGAAAATCTATCCGCAGGGGGTGTTCCCCGCGCCAGCGGGGATAAACCGTGATTGTCGCTATACCAGCGCTCAAGGAAAATGTGTTCCCCGCGCCAGCGGGGATAAACCGGTCAGATCACGTCAACCACGCTTGATTTTACCGTGTTCCCCGCGCCAGCGGGGATAAACCGCTCACTAACGCCGTTGCCTGCGATAGCTGATGGTGTTCCCCGCGCCAGCGGGGATAAACCGGTGATCGGCCCGGCAATGCGTGAGCTAATCAAGTGTTCCCCGCGCCAGCGGGGATAAACCGCGTTTAACGCAGTGCGAAAAATTACGACACCAGTGTTCCCCGCGCCAGCGGGGATAAACCGAACTGAATGTTCCAAATCCGGTTGGACGACCAGTGTTCCCCGCGCCAGCGGGGATAAACCGTTCAGCAGCGCGCTCGTCCCCCTCCTGTCGGAGTGTTCCCCGCGCCAGCGGGGATAAACCGCTCTACTACGATAACGGATCCCACGCGGGCTGGTGTTCCCCGCGCCAGCGGGGATAAACCGGCTGCCAGCCCATTCCGTAATTGCCTGTTTCAGTGTTCCCCGCGCCAGCGGGGATAAACCGCAGTAGCAGCCATCGCTGAGGTGAAGGGCTGGGTGTTCCCCGCGCCAGCGGGGATAAACCGGCGAATATAGGCATTAATGCTTTTAATAATATGTGTTCCCCGCGCCAGCGGGGATAAACCGCTCCGTCACCAGTTCTGTGCTATCCGGCACAAGTGTTCCCCGCGCCAGCGGGGATAAACCGCTCGGTGACCGGCAGATCGTTTTGAAACACATGTGTTCCCCGCGCCAGCGGGGATAAACCGCGTCTGGCGAGGTTTACGACGAGCTGACGTTCGTGTTCCCCGCGCCAGCGGGGATAAACCGTCACGTTTGCAGAACTCGCGGAGGAAGAAGAAGTATTCCCCGCGCCAGCGGGGATAAACCGAACGTAATTGGCTTACGGGGCGGTCGGCACAAGTGTTCCCCGCGCCAGCGGGGATAAACCGCGCGCTGCGAATTTGTTGGTCGATTTCGATCTGTGTTCCCCGCGCCAGCGGGGATAAACCGTGGGTAGAGGTTAACTGGTTATTGGTCATTGAGTGTTCCCCGCGCCAGCGGGGATAAACCGATCGCGGAGGCCTTCGGTGTGTCTCTTTCCTGGTGTTCCCCGCGCCAGCGGGGATAAACCGCCGTTGTCAATATCTCCCGGCGTCCGCGCCAGGTGTTCCCCGCGCCAGCGGGGATAAACCGCTGCAGGTAAATGACTGGATGGGGGAAGAGGTGTGTTCCCCGCGCCAGCGGGGATAAACCGCACGTCCGGAAACCACGGGTTATCCGTGTAATGTGTTCCCCGCGCCAGCGGGGATAAACCGCAGAGGTCCTTATCTTTTCAACGTCAAAGTCGGTGTTCCCCGCGCCAGCGGGGATAAACCGGCAATCCCAGAGCGCGAATATCTTGGGCTCTCGTGTTCCCCGCGCCAGCGGGGATAAACCGGGGATGAGCGTTTTCCGGTGGATTCTGATGTGGTGTTCCCCGCGCCAGCGGGGATAAACCGGTGATCGTCATGGATATCACTGCCGTTCCGTCGTGTTCCCCGCGCCAGCGGGGATAAACCGCAGACAGACAGCAGGCAGCAAACAGGGAAGACGTGTTCCCCGCGCCAGCGGGGATAAACCGGGGTTCACTTGGGTGAAACTGAACTAACTGTGTTCCCCGCATTCGCGAGGATAAGCCCGTCCACTAACGTTATCGATCCTGAGAGTGGGCACGAAAGCTTGCGGAGAATAAATATCGCTACCTGCCGCTCTAGCGATATCACTGTTTTTTTACCGTCTCCTGGATCGCGCTAAAATCCGGCTCCGGGCAATCCCGACCAAAATTTTCGGCCCATGGGAACGGGGCGCCGTACTTAACATAGCGCTGATACAGGCGTTTGGTTAATTGAGCATCCCGCCCCCATACCCATCCTGTTGCATTACACAGCACGGCAGCATAGGCCTGTGATTTATATGGCAACAGGTCGGCCGCTTTTTCCGCCAGCGTCACCGCCTGCCAGCGATAGTGTAAGAAATGACTGTCCTGTTTTAGCAGGGATCGCTGAACGCGTTGCCGTTCGCCATCACTTATCCACGATGTCACGGCCGAATTATCTTCCGGTCCCTGGTTGTAATAGGGCCATGAATACCCGCCTCCATACAGCGCAAAATCGGGAGCCATCTCATAGCCTGTCAATTCCATCCCTTGATGACGCAGGATTAGCGCCGCTTGCCACCAGCCCTGCGCCTGAGCTGTTTTGTGTCCCTTTTTCGGAAAGGCATCGATAAACGCCCGGGCGGCGTCTCGATCTTCGGCCAGCGCAAAATAGACCAGCGCTTTTTGATACTGGCCCGCGCGCATCAGGCGTCGGGCGAGCAGGTTGCGTAGCCTGGCGTCAGCGCTATCGCGCCCGGCATTTTTCGGCGTAGTAGGGGCTGAAGGAGAAGGTGCCGGGACATATTTATCCACGAAAGCAAGGAGTTCATTGACCGTGAGCACTCGTTCGGCAATGTGCGCGACATCCGGCCAGTAATTTTCTTTCGCCTGATACATCAGCCGCATTGCCTGCAGATAGTCGTCGCGGTTGAGCGCGAGTATCGCCTGCTCGGCATGAATACGGCAGACCGGCGTAACAAACTCCTCGCCGACAATGTCATCACTATAGGACTGGAAACCCCAGGTTTCATTTGGCGGAAATGACGCCGCGGCTTTGGCGTACCATGCCGCTGCCGCGTTGACATCACCGGCCCGCAGCGCCATTTTGGCCCTTACCCAGGCGGTGAGCCCATTTTCTTTGGCGTTTTTCAACATCAGCGTCACCAGCGGATATTGGCCGTTACGATAGGCGAGGGCGATCAGGCGGTCGCTACCGGCCATATCGCGATCGACTTTCTGCGCCAGCTTCGCTATCAGCTCATTATGGTAATTTTTGACCTCTGTCGGATCAAAGGGCCGCGGTTCCGGCTCGTACAACAAATTGGACGAACGAGTAAAAAAACTCGCAATCAGCAGTTGCTGAATAACCGGATCGTCCAGGCCAGGTTGCAGGAACTGTTCGTTTTCCGGGTGGTTGAGGACGTCGACAGTGTAGCGTAAAGAGAGGCTGCCACTGGGGGAACCCTGCGCCGCCTGCCGGGCATAAAGATGAGCCGCGGCAATGGGGTCGCTTTGCCAGTGTTTGATACGTCCCTGCTGGCCAAGACTTGCCAGCGAGAGCAGCTCCGGATCCTGCTGACCTTCACGAACGGCGTCAATGATCTGCTGGTAGAGATCGAAGGCTTCGCGCAATTCCTGCTCACTACCGTGAGAAGAACGACTATCAGTAAGCGGATAATCACGCATCAAATTGCGGGCCAGCGAATAACGCGCCTTGAGCCCCCACTCGCCCTGTTGTTCCACGGGCAAGGCCAAAAGCTGGCGAAAATAGTCACGCGCCCGGCTATCGCGTTCAGCAAACGCCACTGCGCCGAGCACGTACAGGCGGCTGGCGGTCGGGAGATCAGCGGCCATTTTTTCCGCGGCGGCTAACGAACCGCTGGCCCGGATCGTCTTCAGCAGCGTCTCCTCGGCCGTGGGAGAGGTAGGCTTGTCGGCAGATGTATCACGCCATTGCGGAAGTCGCGGATCGGCAAGCACCAGGCGGCTGCTCTCTAAAGCAAAGCTCCCCTCCGGCAGATACAGCAGATTAGCCTGGCGATCTGCTAACAAATAGTTGGGGAAAAACGGCCCACAGGCGTGGCTGCTGGCAGCAACAAGCGTCGCCGCCAGGAAGGCGGCCAGAGGTAATTTACGGGTTAACATGAAACTTTCCTTGTGGTGGCGTTGAGCATCTTGCCCAACCAATGGCTTGCGTCCGCCCGGCGCGCAACAGCGCAGGGGCGGTGAGGGAAAACGTTTGTTCGATAAAGCGGTAGCTTCCGGCGCCGTCGGCGGCCAGACAATCTTCCGTGGTTAGCGTTATTTTCGCCGGGAGTGGGGCATCAATATTGCCTGTGTTTTTAATCGCCAGTTCGTAGAGCGTGGACTCTGCGCTGGCGTTGGCCTTATCGGGAAGCGCCAGCCACTGCCAGCGGGAGGTTAACGGCTGATGGCGGATGACTGCCGCCAGCGTACTAAGCGACCAGGCGCGGGTATCGTTATCCAGAGGCAGACGAAACCAGACGATACCTGAAAAATGATGCGGCGGCTGTTGTTCCAGTTCGCGAGTAAACGTGTCGATTTGCCGCGGTGAAACGCTCAGTTCTTGTTTTTCAGCCGCAATCCACAGCGGCGACTCGCTTTCAACGCTGGCGGGCTGTCCCGGGGCAGCGATGAGCGCGGAACCATAGGCCGGGAGCGCGAGGTAAAAAGGGTGAGGAGCGATAAGCGCATATTGCCTGCTCCAGCGCCGGGCCAGTGTCGGGTCGAACAAGCCGGTCCCCGGGGATTGCACGCTATGAAGTTGCAATACGGAGCTATCTACCGCTTTCAGCAAAGGACGCAGTCCGGGGGAGGTGAGCCAGGTCGGGAGCGCCGTGATGCTGAGCGTAATATCTGAAGGCAGCCCCTGGCGCATGGCCATCAGGAGGCGTTGATAATCGGAGAGCCGCGAAGTGGGAGCATCATAATCGATTTCAATGGCGGTGAGATTAACGCCTGCCTTGCGCCAGTGGGTCACAAGGCGCTTTATCTGCGGCAGCATTGTGGTGGTATCAAGCTGCGTCAGGCTGCCGTCCAGGCGGACGACCAGACACACCGGGCGGCCATCCTGCTGTAATAATGAAGTGTTAACGCGGGCAAGGCGGACGCCTTCCTGAGGATGAAACTGGATCCCCAGAACGCGCAAAGTGGCAAACAGCGCCTGGCTTTGCTGTAGCGCGGTCTTATGCTGGTCATTCCAGACCCGCTGCCAGATATAGACCTGGCTGTCGGCGAGGGCGCCTGCGCTGGCAGCCAGCAGCAGAAAAAAAACGCCCGAACAGCGTAAATTGATCATGGCGACAATCCTTGTTGCCGGTGATGACTACCCGATTATTTTAATGACGATGGCTTCTCCACCTTCGCCAGCTCTTTCACCAGCGGCAGCATGACTTTCACTACCTCGCGTCCGCGGTGTTCGATGCGCCCGGGCAGCGCGTGGTCGATATACTGCTGATTATCCAGCTGGACGTCATGCCAACTGGTTCCCTGCGGGAAACTGGCCGATTTGCTCCGCTGCTGATAGCCATCTTTTTTGCCGAGTGACCAGTTAGTCGCCTCGACCGACAGCACCGGGATCCCGGCGTTGTCGAAGACGCTGGCGTCATTGCAGCAGCTGGTGCCTTTCGGATAAGCCGGATTGAGTCCCGGGTTGGTGTAGGCGGCGATGCCCTTGCTGCGAGCGATAGCCAGCGCGCGATCGCGGGTCAGCTTGCGCACCGAGGCCGGCGTGCTGCGGCCGCTGTTGAAATAAAGCTTATCGCCCACCACCAGATTATCGAGATTGATCACCAGCAGGGTATTTTTCTTTTCCGCTTCGCTCATCCGCTGCAGCAGGTTTTGCGCGCCGAGACGGCCTTCCTCTTCACCGCTGGTGGCGATAAAGCGGATGCCATAGCGGGTAGGGACGTTCTTTAAATGCTCCGCCAGCTCCAGCAATACGCCAAGTCCCATCGCGTTGTCGTCGATGCCCTGCAGCGTCAGGCCGCCGAGGTTGTTCTCCACGTCTTTATCGCTCTGCGGCGCATAGGTGTCGAGGTGTGCCATGATAATAATCTGCTGGCGCACTTTACCTTCATGGGCGGCGATCACCGTACTGCCGGTGGCGTTATGCCAGTTCTTGCGCTGATTGCTGTCGGTATAGATATAGCGGGTATTGAAGCTTCGCACGTCGCTCTGATAACCCATCAGGGCGAACTGCTGGCGCAGATAGTCAGCTGAGAGCATTTCCGGCGGCGTTCCGGTCATTCGTCCCGGGAAGACGGTGGCGATATGGCGGGCCTGGCTACTGGCGGTGTCGCCCAGCGCGCTGAATGCGGGGGCGGCGGCAAAAACAAAACCGGTGCCGAGCGCCAGCGGAAGCAGACGGCGGCACAACGCGGAAAACATAAGGGGTCCTTACACGAACAAGACAATTTGACGCGTACAGTATGAAACTGTGACCGCGGTTAAACAATTTCAATTGCTCTTAAATAGCGGAAAAATAGCGCGTTAAGCACTTTTTGATATTTGTATTTCCGCCGCGTTATTCCTTTGTGTCACAACTCATTCCATTTCGTAATTTCATTTGCTCTAAGGCGCACCCTATAGTCGCAGTATCGCTGAATGTAAGAGAGTTGTTGCACCGTGGATTACTTGCCCCTTTTTGCCGAACTGAAACAAAGGCCCGTGCTGGTGATCGGCGGCGGCGAGATTGCTGAACGTAAGATCAAGTTCTTGCTGCGCGCCCAGGCGCAGGTGCAGGTGGTCGCTGAAACGCTGTCACCGGCGCTGGCCGATCTGGCTGCGCGCCAGGCACTCAGCTGGCGGGCGGCGGAATTCAGCGACTCGCTGGTGGATGATGTCTTTCTGGTGATTGCGGCCACCGAGGATGAGGCGCTTAACCAGCGGGTATTTGCGGCAGCTAACGCGCGCTACCGGTTGGTCAACGTGGTGGATAACCAGGCGCTGTGCTCGTTTGTTTTCCCTTCTATCGTCGACCGTTCGCCGCTGCTGGTGGCGATCTCCTCCAGCGGTAAAGCGCCGGTGCTGTCGCGCATTCTGCGTGAAAAAATCGAAGCGCTGCTGCCGACGAATCTCGGTCGGCTGGCGGAATCAGCAAGCTACTGGCGCAACCATCTGAAAACCCGCCTGACGACTACCGAAGCGCGTCGCCGCTTCTGGGAGCGCGTCTTTACCGGCCGCTTCGCCAGCCTGATGGTGGCGGGCAACTCTGCGGAGGCGGAAAAGGCGCTGCAGGATGAGCTGGATAAGCCCGAACGCGAGACGGGAGAAATTATTCTGGTTGGCGCCGGGCCGGGCGATGCCGGGCTGCTGACCCTTCGCGGTCTGCAGGCGATCCAGCAGGCGGACGTGGTTTTCCACGATCATCTGGTGACTCAGCCGGTTCTCGAGCTGGTGCGCCGCGATGCCGAACTTATTTGCGTCGGCAAACGCGCCGGCGAGCATTCGGTGCCGCAGCATGAAACCAATCAGCTGCTGGTGGAGGCGGCGAAGGCGGGGAAAACCGTCGTGCGCCTGAAGGGCGGCGATCCGTTTATTTTTGGCCGCGGCGCAGAAGAGCTGCAGGCTGCCGCCGAGGCGGGGATCCCGTTCCAGGTGGTGCCGGGCGTCACCGCTGCCGCCGGGGCGACGGCCTACGCCGGTATTCCGCTGACCCATCGCGATTATGCGCAAAGCGCCGTCTTTGTCACCGGCCACTATAAGCCGGACAGCGCCCCCTTCGACTGGTCGCTGCTGGCGAAGAGCCAACAGACGCTGGCGATCTATATGGGCACCATGAAGGCGGCGGAAATCAGCGCCCAGCTGATCGCCCACGGTCGCGACAGCGACACGCCGGTGGCGGTGATTTCCCGTGGCACCCGTGACGATCAGCAGACGATAACCGGCACATTGCAACAACTCGAACACCTGGCGAAAGACGCCCCGATGCCCGCCCTGCTGGTGGTAGGCGAAGTGGTGCAGTTGCATCAGCAGCTCGCCTGGTTTCAACATACATCATCCGCCGAGGGGTTTAACGCTTCGGTGGTCAATCTGGCTTAAGGAACGGTTATGGACCAAAAACGACTCACTCACCTGCGGCAACTGGAGGCGGAAAGCATCCATATTATTCGTGAGGTGGCCGCCGAATTTTCTAACCCGGTAATGATGTACTCCATCGGGAAAGATTCCAGCGTAATGCTGCATCTGGCGCGCAAAGCGTTTTATCCGGGAACCCTGCCGTTCCCGCTGCTGCACGTCGATACCGGCTGGAAATTCCGTGAGATGTATGAGTTCCGCGACCGGACCGCTAAAGCCTATGGCTGTGAACTGCTGGTGCATAAAAACCCGGAAGGGGTGGCGATGGGCATCAACCCGTTTGTCCACGGCAGCGCCAAGCATACCGATATCATGAAAACCGAAGGGCTGAAGCAGGCGCTGAACAAATACGGCTTTGACGCCGCGTTCGGCGGCGCGCGTCGCGACGAAGAGAAATCCCGCGCGAAAGAGCGCATCTACTCCTTCCGCGACCGCTTCCACCGCTGGGACCCGAAAAATCAGCGTCCGGAGCTGTGGCACAACTACAACGGCCAGATTAACAAAGGCGAAAGCATCCGCGTCTTCCCGCTCTCCAACTGGACCGAGCTGGATATCTGGCAGTACATCTATCTGGAAAATATTGAAATCGTGCCGCTGTATCTGGCCGCTGAGCGTCCGGTGCTGGAGCGCGACGGTATGCTGATGATGATCGATGACGACCGTATCGATCTGCAGCCGGGCGAGGTGATTGAAAAACGGATGGTGCGTTTCCGTACCCTCGGCTGCTGGCCGCTGACCGGCGCGGTGGAGTCTGAAGCGCAGACGCTGCCGGAAATTATTGAAGAGATGCTGGTATCGACCACCAGCGAACGTCAGGGGCGCGTCATTGACCGCGACCAGGCCGGCTCGATGGAGCTGAAGAAACGTCAGGGGTATTTCTAAGGAGCCGCCATGAACACGACCATTGCCCAACAAATTGCCAACGAAGGCGGCGTAGAAGCTTACCTGCACGCGCAACAGCACAAGAGCCTGCTGCGTTTTTTGACCTGCGGCAGCGTCGATGACGGCAAAAGCACCTTAATTGGCCGCCTGCTGCACGATACGCGCCAGATCTATGAAGACCAGCTCTCTTCGCTGCACAACGACAGCAAGCGTCACGGCACCCAGGGCGAAAAACTGGACCTGGCGCTGCTGGTGGACGGCCTGCAGGCTGAGCGCGAGCAGGGCATCACCATCGACGTGGCCTATCGCTACTTCTCGACCGAAAAGCGCAAATTTATCATCGCCGACACCCCGGGGCACGAGCAGTACACGCGCAATATGGCCACCGGCGCGTCCACCTGCGACCTGGCGATCCTGCTGATCGATGCGCGCAAGGGGGTGCTCGACCAGACCCGCCGTCACAGCTTCATCTCGACGCTGCTGGGCATTAAACACCTGGTAGTGGCGGTCAACAAAATGGATCTCGTCGAGTTTAGCGAAGCGCGCTTCAACGAGATCCGGGAAGATTATCTGACCTTTGCCGAGCAGCTGCCGGGCAACCTTGATATCCGCTTTGTGCCGTTGTCGGCGCTGGAAGGCGATAATGTCGCCAGCCAGAGCGCGAATATGCCGTGGTACAGTGGCCCGACGCTGCTGGAAGTCCTCGAAACCGTAGAGATCCAGCGGGTGGTCGAGAGCCAGCCGCTGCGCTTCCCGGTGCAGTATGTTAACCGTCCGAACCTCGATTTCCGCGGCTTCTCCGGCACGGTCGCCTCCGGTACCGTGCAGGTTGGCCAGCGTCTGAAGGTGCTGCCGTCGGGCGTCGAATCGAGCGTGGCGCGTATCGTCACCTTCGACGGCGACCTGCAGGAAGCCGCCGCCGGCGAAGCCATTACCCTTGTGCTGAAAGATGAAATCGACATCAGTCGCGGCGACCTGCTGGTTGACGCGCAAGCCTCGCTGCCGGCGGTACAAAGCGCCAGCATCGACGTGGTGTGGATGGCCGAACAGCCGCTGACCCCGGGCCAGAGCTACGACATCAAAATCGCCGGCAAGAAGACCCGCGCTCGCGTCGACGCTATCCGCTACCAGGTCGATATTAACAACCTGACCCAGCGTGAAGTCGAGTCTCTGCCGCTGAACGGCATCGGCCTGGTGGAGCTGACCTTTGACGAACCTTTAGTGCTGGATCCGTATCAGCAAAACCCGGTGACCGGCGGGCTTATCTTTATCGATCGCCTGACCAACGTCACCGTCGGCGCCGGGATGGTCAACGAGCCGCACCTGCAGGCATCGACTTCGGCATCACAGTACAGCGCCTTCGAGCTGGAGCTGAACCAGCTGATCCGTAAACATTTCCCGCACTGGGACGCCCGCGACCTGCTGGGAGGCAAATAATGGCCCAGCATGACGAAAACGTCGTCTGGCATGCCCACCCTGTGACCCAACAGCAGCGGGAACAGCATCACGGCCATCGCGGCGTGGTGCTGTGGTTTACCGGCCTTTCGGGGTCGGGTAAATCCACCGTCGCCGGGGCGCTGGAGGAGGCCCTGCATGAGCGCGGCGTCAGCACCTATCTGCTGGACGGTGACAACGTGCGCCATGGCCTGTGCAGCGACCTGGGATTCAGCGATGAGGATCGCAAAGAGAACATTCGCCGCGTCGGTGAAGTGGCCAGGCTGATGGTCGATGCCGGGCTGGTGGTATTGACGGCATTTATATCTCCGCACCGTGCGGAACGGCAGATGGTGCGCGAGCGCCTCGGGGAAGGACGCTTTATCGAAGTGTTCGTCGATACCCCGCTGGCCATCTGCGAGGCGCGGGATCCGAAAGGATTGTATAAGAAAGCGCGGGCAGGGGAATTACGCAATTTCACCGGCATAGACTCGGTCTATGAGGCACCGGAAAAGGCGGAAATTCATCTGGATGGTGAACAATTGGTAACAAATTTGGTGCACCAACTATTAGACCTGCTGCAACAGAGCGATATTATCAGATCCTGAAACGGTAGCGGCATCGAGGGGTGCCGGTTGCCCGGTCTACAGGATTCGATATGCGCAATACCCAGAACCTCAGTATTATTCGTTCAGAACCGCCTCCGGCGATCGGCGACGAGACCACCTGGTCTTTGTCGGGCGCTGCCGTGGGCTTTATTTCGTGGCTGCTGGCGCTGGGTATTCCCTTCCTTCTCTATGGCAGTAATACACTCTTCTTTCTCCTCTACACCTGGCCATTCTTCCTTGCGTTGATGCCGGTGGCGGTGGTGGTCGGTATTGCGCTGCACTCTCTGCTCAATGGCAAACTGCTCTATAGCGTCAGCGCGACCATCCTGACCGTTGGACTGATGTTTGCGCTACTCTTCCTCTGGCTGTTGGGATAACCCGTTGCTGGTATGAATCAAGCATGGGTATCGACAGCAAAAATATGGTACAGTCCCCGCGTTACGCGGCATCGTCCGCGCGCCCCGGTAGCGTACCCGGGCGAGTTTTGGGATGATGATGCCGTTTTTCAGGGGGCAGGATGGGTAAACTAACGCTGCTATTATTAGCTTTGCTGGTCTGGCTACAGTATTCGCTGTGGTTCGGTAAAAACGGCCTGCACGACTACACGTGGGTTAACGACGACGTCACCGCCCAGCAGGCGACTAACGCCAAATTAAAAGCACGCAACGATCAGCTGTTTGCCGAAATTGACGACCTCAACGGCGGGCAGGAAGCGATTGAGGAGCGTGCGCGCAATGAACTCAGCATGACCCGCCCGGGCGAAACCTTCTATCGTCTGGTACCGGATGCGTCTAAACGCAATCAGGCATCGGGGCAACAGCAGAACAATCGATAACCAGGCCCAGGATTACAACATGGCAGCCACTTTTCCGGGCGTTTGCGCCGTGGTGCCGGCAGCCGGTTTCGGCCGCCGCATGCAAACGGAATGCCCGAAACAATATCTCTCAATCGGTAACAAAACGATTCTCGAACACGCGGTCGCCGCGCTGCTGGCGGATGCGCGCGTCCAGCGGGTGGTGATTGCCGTCAGCCCCGGCGATCGCCGCTTCAGCCAGCTGCCGCTGGCGCAGCATCCGCAAATTACCGTGGTGGATGGCGGCGCCGAGCGCGCCGATTCGGTGCTCGCCGGCCTGCAGGCGTTGCCGGAGGCGCAGTGGGTGCTGGTGCATGACGCCGCGCGCCCCTGCCTGCATCAGGACGACCTCAGCCGCCTGCTGTCGCTCTGCGAAACCAGCCGCGTCGGCGGGATCCTTGCGGCGCCAGTGCGCGACACCATGAAGCGCGCCGAGCCGGACAAAACCGCTATCGCCCATACCGTCGACCGCAATGACCTGTGGCATGCGCTCACCCCGCAATTTTTCCCTCGCGAGCTGCTGGTGGATTGCCTCACTCGCGCGCTAAACGAGGGAGCCACTATCACCGATGAAGCCTCGGCGCTGGAGTACTGCGGCTTCCATCCGCAGCTGGTCGCCGGACGCGCGGATAATATTAAAGTGACGCGCCCGGAAGACCTGGCGCTGGCTGAATTTTACCTCACCCGTTCCCGACACCAGGAGAAAGCTTAATGCGAATTGGACATGGTTTTGACGTACACGCTTTTGGCGGTGAAGGCCCAATCATCATTGGCGGGGTACGCATTCCTTATGAAAAAGGGCTGCTGGCCCACTCCGACGGCGACGTCGCGCTGCATGCGCTGACCGACGCGCTGCTTGGCGCCGCGGCGCTGGGCGATATCGGCAAGCTGTTCCCCGATACCGATCCGGCGTTTAAAGGCGCCGATAGCCGCGAACTGCTGCGCGAAGCATGGCGCCGCATTCAGGCCAAGGGCTATACGCTCGGCAACGTCGACGTCACGATTATTGCCCAGGCGCCGAAAATGCTGCCGCATATTCCGCAGATGCGCGTCTTTATCGCTGAGGATCTCGGCTGCCATATGGACGACGTCAACGTGAAAGCGACCACCACCGAGAAGCTCGGCTTCACCGGCCGCGGGGAAGGGATCGCCTGCGAAGCGGTTGCGCTGCTGCGTAAGGCCGACAAATGATCGCCTTTGACCAACTGACCTGGCTGCACGGCAAGCCGCAGAGCAGTGGGCAGCTGAAAGCCAATCCGGAAGATTTTCTGGTGGTGGAAGATCTGGGATTTGCCCCGGACGGCGAAGGCGAACACGTGCTGGTGCGGATCCTGAAAAACGGCTGCAATACGCGCTTTGTCGCCGACGCGCTGGCGAAATTCCTTAAGATCCACGCCCGTGAAGTGAGCTTCGCCGGGCAAAAGGATAAGCACGCCGTCACCGAGCAGTGGCTGTGCGCGCGGGTGCCCGGCAAAGAGATGCCGGACCTGAGCAAATTTCAGCTCGAGGGCTGCCAGGTACTGGAATATGCCCGCCATAAGCGTAAGCTGCGTTTAGGCGCGCTGAAAGGCAACCAGTTTACCGTGATCCTGCGCGAGATTAGCGATCGCCAGGACGTGGAGACGCGTCTGCAGGCCATCGCTGAACGGGGCGTACCGAACTATTTCGGCGCGCAGCGCTTTGGCATTGGCGGCAGTAATCTGCAGGGCGCGTTGCGCTGGGCGGAAAGCGACGCGCCGGTGCGCGATCGCAATAAGCGCAGTTTTTGGTTGTCGGCGGCCCGCAGTGCGTTGTTTAATCAGCAAGTCAGTATTAGATTAAAAAAAACGGAATTTAATCAGGTTGTTGATGGCGATGCGCTACAATTAGCGGGGCGTGGGAGCTGGTTTGTCGTCACACCGGAAGAACTCGAGGTTTCGCAGGCGCGGGTGCACAACCGCGAACTGATGATCACGGCTGCGCTGCCGGGCAGCGGCGACTGGGGAAGCCAGCGCGACGCTCTGGCCGCTGAGCAGGCCGCCATCGCCGAAGAAACTTCGCTGCAGGCGCTGTTGGTGCGGGAGAAAGTTGAGGCGGCGCGCCGGGCGATGCTCCTCTATCCGCAGCAGCTTAGCTGGAACTGGTGGGATGACGTAACCGTTGAACTGCGTTTCTGGCTGCCGGCGGGCAGCTTCGCCACCAGCGTGGTCAGGGAGCTTATCAATACAACGGGTGACTATGCGAATATTGCTGAGTAACGATGACGGGATCCATGCGCCGGGGATACAGACCCTGGCAAAGGCCTTAAGGGAGTTTGCCGAGGTCCAGGTTGTTGCACCCGATCGTAACCGCAGCGGAGCCTCGAATTCGCTGACGCTGGAATCATCCCTGCGTACGTTTACCTTTGAAAATGGCGACATCGCCGTCCAGATGGGCACCCCGACCGACTGTGTCTATCTCGGCGTGAACGCGCTGATGCGCCCGCGTCCGGACATCGTGGTTTCCGGCATTAATGCCGGCCCCAACCTGGGCGACGACGTCATCTATTCCGGCACCGTGGCCGCGGCGATGGAAGGCCGTCATCTGGGGTTCCCCGCGCTGGCCGTGTCGCTGAACGGCTATCAGCATTACGATACCGCCGCGGCGGTAACCTGCACCATTCTGCGCGCCTTAAGCCGCGAGCCGCTGCGTACCGGGCGGATCCTTAACATCAACGTGCCGGATCTCCCGCTTGATCAAATCAAGGGCATTCGCGTGACCCGCTGCGGCAACCGCCATCCGGCCGACCAGGTGATCCCGCAACAAGATCCGCGCGGCAACACCCTGTACTGGATTGGCCCGCCGGGCGATAAGCGCGATGCCGGGCCGGGCACCGATTTTGCGGCAGTGGATGAAGGCTATGTTTCCGTGACGCCATTGCACGTCGATTTAACCGCCCATCAGGCGCATGAGGTGGTCACCGATTGGCTGGAACGTGTCGGGGTTGACAGGCAATGGTAAGTAAACGTGTTGAAAGTTTGTTGAATCAACTGCGCACGCAGGGCATCGTCGATGAACGTGTCCTCGAGGCGATCGCGCTGGTCCCGCGCGAAAAGTTTGTTGATGAAGCCTTTGAACATAAAGCGTGGGAAAACACCGCGCTGCCGATTGGCCAGGGGCAGACCATCTCCCAGCCGTATATGGTGGCGCGGATGACCGAGCTGCTGACGCTGACGCCGGAGTCGCGGGTGCTGGAGATCGGCACCGGTTCCGGCTACCAGACGGCCATCCTGGCGCATCTGGTGCATCACGTATGCTCGGTAGAGCGAATTAAGAGTTTACAGTGGCAGGCGCGTCGTCGCCTGAAACAACTTGATTTACATAATGTTTCAACCCGTCATGGCGATGGGTGGCAAGGTTGGCAGGCGCGGGCGCCGTTTGATGCCATTATTGTGACGGCGGCGCCGCCGGAAATACCGACCGCGCTGCTGGCGCAGCTGGATGATGACGGCGTGCTGGTGCTGCCGGTCGGCGAAGAGCATCAGTTTCTCAAACGGATCCGTCGTCGGGGCAACGAATTTATCATTGATACCGTCGAGGCCGTTCGCTTTGTTCCCCTGGTGAAGGGGGAGCTGGCCTGAGACCCGGATTATTCCAGGTTTTTTTTGCCTGACTTTAGGCGTAGGGTGGACACATTTTTCAGTGTCCTGGCCGGGCGCCGCCCGGTAAGCAAGATATTGGCAGTTAACATATTCCTGGGGGATAAATGAGCGCGGGAAGCACCAAATTTACCGTCAGCCGTATTGCGGCTCTTTCACTGGTTTCACTCTGGCTGGCCGGGTGTACCAACACCAATAATCCGCCTGCGCCGGTTAGCTCTGCCGGCGGCGCCGCCTCTTCCAGCACCAACTCCGGCATGCTGATTACGCCGCCACCCTCCGGCGTCAAGTCCGCTCCTCAGGCGCAGCCGATTCAGCCGATGCAGACCCAGACCATTCAGCCGCAGCCGGCGCCGGTGGCGCAGGAGCCGGTACAGACGGTAAATGGCCGGATCGTTTACAACCGCAAATATGGCGATATTCCGAAAGGTAGCTATACCGGCGGCAGTACCTATACGGTAAAACGCGGCGACACGCTATTCTATATCGCCTGGGTCACCGGCAACGATTTCCGCGACCTGGCGCAACGCAACAATATCCCGGCCCCGTACGCGCTGAACGTGGGGCAGGTACTGCAGGTCGGTAACGCCTCAGGCCAGCCGATCACCGGCGAAAACGCCGTTTCTCAGGCCAGCGCAAGAGCGAGCGGCGGTGCGACGACCAGCACAACTTCTGCACAAAAATCGACCGCGGTGGTTGCTTCACAACCGACTATTACGTATTCTGAATCTTCAGGTGAACAGAGTGCTACCAAGATGTTGCCTAATAATAAACCAGCGACTACAACCACAACGGTTGTCGCGCCGGTGACGGCACCAACAACGGTGAGCACAACCCAGCCGACTGCAAGCAGTACGTCAACCAGTTCGCCGATCTCAGCATGGCGCTGGCCGACTGATGGCAAGGTTATCGAGAACTTTAGCGGCGCGGAAGGCGGCAATAAAGGTATCGATATTGCAGGCAGTAAGGGACAGGCTATTGTCGCGACCGCCGATGGGCGCGTCGTCTATGCCGGTAACGCACTGCGCGGCTACGGTAATCTTATTATCATCAAACATAACGATGATTACCTGAGTGCCTACGCTCATAACGATACCATGCTGGTTCGGGAGCAACAGGAAGTCAAAGCGGGGCAGAAAATCGCTACCATGGGTAGCACCGGAACCAGCTCAACAAGATTACATTTTGAAATTCGTTACAAGGGGAAATCCGTCAACCCGCTGCAGTACTTACCGCAGCGATAATTTGGCAAAGTACGGATAAGCGAAGCATCAGCTAACAGGCGCCAGGGCGGTGTCTACGTTCCTCTCGCAGAGAGGGCAGGGGAAATCGTCCAGGCGTCGTTTGTTGATGTGCCGTGGAAGGTGCTTTGCTCAGGGATCACGGGTAGGAGCCACCTTTATGAGTCAGAATACGCTGAAAGTTCATGATTTAAATGAAGACGCGGAATTTGATGAGAACGGAATTGAGGTTTTCGACGAGAAAGCCTTAGTAGAAGAGGAACCCAGTGATAGCGATCTGGCTGAGGAAGAGCTGCTGTCGCAAGGCGCAACCCAGCGCGTACTTGACGCCACTCAGCTTTATCTTGGAGAGATTGGTTATTCCCCACTGCTGACCGCGGAAGAGGAAGTCTATTTCGCGCGTCGCGCACTGCGTGGTGATGTCGCTTCACGCCGTCGCATGATTGAAAGTAACTTGCGTCTGGTGGTGAAGATTGCCCGTCGTTACAGCAATCGTGGTCTGGCGCTGCTGGATCTGATTGAAGAAGGTAACCTCGGCCTGATCCGCGCCGTTGAGAAGTTTGACCCGGAACGTGGGTTCCGTTTTTCGACCTACGCGACCTGGTGGATCCGCCAGACTATTGAACGGGCGATCATGAACCAAACCCGTACGATCCGTTTGCCGATCCATATTGTTAAAGAGCTGAACGTCTATCTGCGTACCGCGCGCGAGTTGTCCCATAAGCTGGACCACGAGCCTAGCGCGGAAGAGATCGCCGAACAGCTGGACAAACCGGTCGATGACGTCAGCCGTATGCTGCGTCTGAACGAGCGCATCACCTCCGTGGATACTCCGCTGGGTGGCGATTCAGAAAAAGCGCTGCTGGATATTCTGGCCGATGAGAAAGAGAACGGCCCGGAAGACACCACGCAGGACGATGATATGAAGCAAAGTATCGTCAAATGGCTGTTCGAACTGAACGCCAAGCAGCGTGAAGTTCTGGCACGTCGCTTTGGTCTGCTGGGTTATGAAGCTGCCACGCTGGAGGATGTGGGCCGTGAAATTGGCCTGACCCGCGAACGCGTGCGGCAGATCCAGGTGGAAGGTCTGCGTCGCCTGCGGGAAATTCTGCAGGGACAGGGGCTGAATATCGAAGCGCTCTTCCGCGAATAAGACGTTTTCTGTCAAAAAGGCCCCCTCGAAAGTCGGGGCCTTTTTCTTTGGGCTAGCCGAGGCGGGTTTCCTGCAGATGGCGCCAGACAATTTTCCCTTCCGCTTGCTGAAAAATCGCCGTCGACCAGCGAACGTTCTGACTGCTATCCGCCAGCGTTTGGCTTTCACGATATAGCACTGCGGCGCCGTCGTGCCACTCGCTGATGATTTCCATCTGATCCACTACGATATCTAACCCCGGACGGCTGCCGCCGGCGTGGTGGAAAAAACGGCTCACCGTTAGGTAGTCCATCTTCTCACCGCTCAAGGGGATCATGGTAAAATCGGCGGCAAAACGCTTCATCAGCGCCTCAGCGCTTCCTTCGCCATGGCTTAACCAGCGTTCGATAAGGACATGGGCATCGAGGACTTCCTGCAGATAAGGATTCATGACTTCTCCAGAGTGGTGTGCAGGCGATGGATAATCGCCCGATTATTCAGCCGCAGGCAAAACAGCAGCGGCAACAGGGTAATGACGGCGGCGCTAATAAATACCCCCTGCCAGGCGTAGGCCGGCGGGAATACCCTCAGCAGCAGGGCGAGCAGGGCGCTGCCGGCAAAGAAGCTGAGCTGGCGGTTAAGATTCCATAGCGCGCTGGCGTCAGGCATCTCTTCGGCAGGCGTATGCAGGAAAGCGCTGCTTTGCGCGGTGCTGCTGCATAAGCTGCCTCCGCCGCCCATCAGCGTAAAGGCCAGAATCAACAGCGCCAGCGGGCTGTCCGCATCGATCTTCAGCAGCAGCATGATCCCCATCGCCTGAAGCAGGCAGCCGATGACGACCAGCGGCCGGGGCCCGAAGCGGTTGAAATATCTGCCGGTAAAGGTGATGGCGGCAAACGAGGCCAGCGACCAGGGCACCATCAGGGCACCGATTGCCCCCGGCGCCATCCCGGTGACGCGTTGCAGGTAGTACATCCCCACCACGTTGACGCCAATAAACATCCCCGGCACGCAGAGGTAGATCAGCATCGCGAAGCGCAGCAGGGGATCGGCCAGCAGCGACAGTGGAAGAAAGCGAGTCGGGCGAACCAGACGGGGGGTGTCGTTCAGCCATCGCACCGCCAGCACAAAGGTTAGCAGAGCGACAGGCAGGCTGGCGAAAAAGACCCAGCGCCAACTGAACGCCTCGACTAACAGGCCGCCGATCGCCGGCGAGCAGGCGGGGGCCAGCAGGCCGACCAGCATCACCGCCGCCGACAGCTTCGCCCGCTCATGCGGCTGAAACAGCGGCCACGTCAGCGCCTGGCCGAGGGGGATTAACAGCCCGCCGCCCATCCCCTGCAGCGTCCGCCATAAAATCAGTTCGCTCAGGCTGTTGGCAAGCCCTGCCGCCAGCGCGCCGAGGCTGAACAGCCCCAGCGAGAGTAAAAACAGCCGTTTCGCCCCCCAGCGCTCGCTGAGCCAGGCGCTGAACGGCACAACGACCGTCAGACCGAGAATATAGGCATTACTGACCCACGCCAGCTGCGAGACGGAAACCGCCAGCGCGCGGCTGATTGCCGGAAAGGCGATGCTGGCGATAAACATATTGATCAAATCGAGAAAAAAGCCGAACAGAAAAACGGTGGCAACGCGGTGGCGGTAGGTCATGGTTCACTCCCTCAGACAGGCGGCTACTGTAAACCTGCCGCAGCGAGGGATAAACGGGACTAATCGGGATATACTGTCTGAATATTTTTGACAATCATCCGGACGACGATGCTTAATCTTCAGCGCGTGACCATGTTTATCGCCGTGGTAGATGCCGGCAGTTTCACCCAGGCCGCAGCGGCGCTGGGGCAGACCAAGGCGGTGGTCAGCTTTAACGTACGGCAGCTGGAAAATGAGCTGGGGGTGACGCTGCTGCTGCGTTCGACGCGGCGTTTGCGGCTCACTGACGCCGGGGTGCTGTTCTATCAGCGCGGGGTGGCGCTCCTGAACGCGGCGGAAAATCTCCAGGATGAGGTGCGGGCCAGCCATAGCGGCTTAAGCGGGGAGCTACGGATCACCACCACGCCGGAGTATGGCGCGCAGGTTATCATTCCAGCGCTGGCCGCGTTCGCCCGTCGTCATCCGGCGCTGCGGGTGCGCCACGTCTCCTCCTCCCATCATGCCGACCTCATTTCAGAACGATTTGATGTGGCGATACGCCTCGGTACGCTGGCCGATTCCCGCTATCGGGCGACGCGGATAGCCAGTTTCGCGATCCTGCCCGTCGCCTCTCCGGCCTGGCTGGCAAGCCATCCGGTGCAGACGCTGTCCGATCTGGCGCAAGCTGAGTGGATTATTCACGAGCGCCTGCCGACGCCGCTGCGCTGGCAGCTGCGCACGGATCACCGGACAGAGGTGGATTTCGCGATAGCCAGCGCGCCGCGGTTTTCTGCTGATAGCGCTACGGCGCTGATGAGCTTTGCTCTGGCGGGATGCGGCGTCGCCTTGCTGCCCGCATGGCTGGTAGCCAAAAAGGTGGCGCAGCGGGAGCTGGTGCCGCTCCTGCCGGAATACCATTTCCCACAGCAGGGCGTGTATGCCCTTTATCCCGACTCGCAGCATTTGCCGACCCGGGTGCGGGCATTTATTGACTTCCTGCGCGAGAAGGTCGGTTAAGCGCCCGTTCAGGGCGCCATCATTTTGTGCACCAGCCGGGAGAACTGCTCGCGCTCGTCATCGCTCAGGCGGCCGAGAAACTCGTCATCGACCTCATTGCCCTGCGGAATGGAACGGTTAAGCAACGCCTCGCCTTCGTCGGTCAGATAGACAAAACGGCGGCGTTTATCGGCCGGATCGTGCTCCCGGCGCACCAGGCCGCGCGCTTCCATTCGGCTGAGCATCTCCGCCAGCGTAGCCTTGGTGCTGACCGCCGCTTCAATCAGCGCCACCTGTTCGATCCCGGGGTGCTCCGCTACCGAGCGCATCACCGCATACTGAGGTTTAGTCAGGTCCGGCAACGCCTGCTGCCAGCGGGCGGTATGCTGTTGAAAAAGCTGGCGCAGCAGGTGGAATGCTTCGTTTCGTAACTCCATGAATACTCCGTAACAAAACTGTCACCTCTATGATAGCCGTTCGTACGCCTTTTTATACCCTTTCTGCGTTTTGATTAAAAATGCGCACGTATACGAACGATCTTGCCAATAAGGGCTGGAGGGGGTAGTTTAAATATAAAGTTCGTACACGAACAAAAGTAATGAGGTCTGGAATGAAACTGATTATTGGGATGACGGGGGCCACCGGGGCACCGCTTGGGGTGGCATTGCTGCAGGCGCTGCGCGATATGCCGGAGGTGGAAACCCATCTGGTGATGTCGAAATGGGCCAAAACCACCATCGAGCTGGAAACGCCCTGGACGGCGCGCGAAGTGGCCGCGCTGGCGGACTTTTCCCACAGCCCGGCAGACCAGGCCGCCACCATCTCATCCGGTTCATTTCGTACCGACGGCATGATCGTTATTCCCTGCAGTATGAAAACGCTTGCAGGCATTCGCGCGGGTTATGCCGAAGGGCTGGTGGGCCGCGCGGCGGACGTGGTGCTCAAAGAGGGGCGCAAGCTGGTGTTGGTCCCGCGGGAAATGCCGCTCAGCACGATCCATCTGGAGAACATGCTGGCGCTGTCCCGCATGGGCGTGGCGATGGTCCCGCCGATGCCAGCTTACTACAACCACCCGGAGACGGTTGACGATATCACCAATCATATCGTCACCCGGGTGCTGGATCAGTTTGGCCTCGACTATCACAAAGCGCGCCGCTGGAACGGCTTGCGCACGGCAGAACAATTTGCACAGGAGATCGAATAATGGCTTTTGATGATTTGCGCAGCTTTTTGCAGGCGCTGGATGACCAGGGACAACTGCTGAAAATCAGTGAAGAGGTGAACGCTGAGCCCGATCTGGCGGCGGCCGCCAATGCGACCGGACGCATCGGCGACGGTGCCCCGGCGCTGTGGTTCGATAATATTCGCGGCTTTAACGACGCTCGCGTGACGATGAACACCATCGGCTCGTGGCAGAACCATGCCATCTCGCTGGGCCTGCCGCCTAACACGCCGGTGAAAAAGCAGATTGATGAGTTCATTCGCCGCTGGGATAACTTCCCGGTGACGCCAGAGCGCCGCGCCAACCCGGCGTGGGCAGAAAATACTGTTGATGGCGATGATATCAACCTGTTCGATATTCTGCCGCTGTTCCGCCTCAACGATGGTGACGGCGGTTTCTACCTCGATAAAGCCTGTGTCGTTTCGCGCGATCCGCTGGATAAAGATAACTTCGGTAAGCAAAACGTCGGTATCTACCGCATGGAAGTGAAAGGCAAGCGCAAGCTCGGCCTGCAGCCGGTACCGATGCACGATATCGCGCTGCATCTGCACAAAGCGGAAGAGCGTGGGGAAGATCTGCCGATCGCCATTACCCTCGGTAACGACCCGATTATTACCCTGATGGGCGCCACGCCGCTGAAATACGATCAGTCTGAATATGAGATGGCTGGCGCGCTGCGCGAGAGCCCGTATCCCATCGCTACCGCGCCGCTGACCGGCTTTGACGTGCCCTGGGGTTCGGAAGTGATCCTCGAAGGGGTCATTGAAGGGCGTAAGCGTGAGATCGAGGGGCCGTTCGGTGAATTTACCGGTCACTACTCCGGCGGTCGTAACATGACGGTAGTGCGTATCGACAAAGTCTCTTATCGCAGCAAACCGATTTTTGAATCGCTCTACCTCGGTATGCCGTGGACCGAGATTGACTATCTGATGGGCCCGGCGACCTGCGTACCGCTGTATCAGCAGCTGAAGGCCGAATTTCCGGAGGTGCAGGCGGTCAACGCCATGTACACCCATGGTCTGCTGGCGATCATCTCCACCAAAAAACGCTACGGCGGTTTTGCCCGCGCGGTGGGCCTGCGGGCGATGACCACTCCCCACGGCCTCGGCTATGTGAAGATGGTGATCATGGTTGATGAAGACGTCGACCCGTTCAACCTGCCGCAGGTGATGTGGGCGCTCTCCTCGAAGGTTAACCCGGCGGGAGACCTGGTGCAGTTGCCGAACATGTCGGTCCTTGAACTTGACCCAGGCTCCAGCCCGGCAGGCATTACCGACAAACTGATTATCGACGCCACCACCCCGGTTGCGCCGGACCTTCGCGGTCACTACAGCCAGCCGGTGCAGGATCTGCCGGAAACCAAAGCCTGGGCTGAAAAACTGACCGCTATGCTGGCCAACCGTAAATAAGGAGAAGAAGATGATTTGTCCACGTTGCGCCGATGAAAAGATTGAAGTCATGGCGACCTCGCCGGTGAAAGGGGTCTGGACCGTGTATCAGTGCCAGCACTGTCTTTACACCTGGCGAGATACCGAGCCGCTGCGCCGCACCAGCCGCGAACACTATCCGGAAGCGTTCCGCATGACGCAGAAAGATATCGATGAGGCGCCGCAGGTGCCGCACGTACCGCCGCTATTGCCGGAAGATAAGCGTTAATGAAAGGGGCCCGCTAAGTCGGGCCTTTTTTATATTTAGTACAATTATGGAAATTATTTTTTCATTAAATTAAAAAATTACGTGAAGGGTTAATATACCGGGATGACTTTGCGAGCCTGCATCCAGATTATTATAAATTCCGTCTGATTAATTCCTTGCAGATAAATTTCACGCCCTGACGAGTGTAGAATTGCGGCGGGTGCTTGAGGCTGTCTGGCCTTGAGCATTACCAGAACCCCAGACAGACGAAAGCCCCAGGAGATATTTCTATCAACTGAGGCTAGCGAATGAACATAGACAATTCAGATGTTAGTCTCTTCTTTGCAGGGAGGCAAGATATGCTGACAAAATATGCCCTTGTGGCAATCATCGTACTCTGTATTACGGTACTGGGATTTACGCTGTTGGTGCACAGCTCACTATGCGAGCTGAGTATTAAAGAGCGTAATATTGAGTTTAAAGCTGTTCTCGCTTACGAATCGAAGAAGTAGCATCCGCGCGAGGGCAACCCCGCGTATGGGTTGTCAGGACGCATCCTCTAGCACCCATTTTTTGTTTACTAAAACGGCAGCGCTTCACAGCGCTGCCGTTTTTCACCTTAATGGGTGGCTAGACCAGGCTTTTCAGACGGTAGATCCACTCCAGCGCCTGACGCGGGGTCAGGGAGTCCGGATCAAGATTCTCCAGCGCCTCAACCGCAGGCGAGGTCTCTTCCGGGGCGGCGAGTAGCGACATCTGCGTGCCGTCGACCTGGGTCGCCGCCGCGTTGGGCGAGATACTCTCCAGCTCGCGCAGTTTCTGCCGCGCGCGCTTGATCACCTCTTTCGGCACCCCCGCCAGCGCGGCGACCGCCAGGCCATAGCTCTTGCTGGCCGCGCCGTCCTGCACGCTGTGCATAAAGGCGATGGTATCGCCGTGCTCCAGCGCGTCGAGGTGGACGTTGGCGACGCCTTCCATTTTCTCCGGCAGCTGGGTGAGCTCGAAGTAGTGGGTGGCGAACAGCGTCAGCGCCTTGATTTTGTTGGCCAGATTTTCCGCACAGGCCCACGCCAGCGATAGCCCGTCGTAGGTGGACGTGCCGCGGCCAATCTCATCCATCAGCACCAGGCTATGCTCGGTGGCATTGTGCAGGATATTGGCGGTTTCAGTCATCTCCACCATAAAGGTCGAGCGGCCGCTGGCCAGGTCATCCGCCGCGCCGACGCGGGTGAAGATGCGATCGATGGGCCCGATCTCCACCTTCTGCGCCGGGACGTAGCTGCCGATATAGGCCAGTAGCGCAATCAGCGCGGTCTGGCGCATATAGGTACTTTTACCGCCCATGTTCGGCCCGGTAATGATCAGCATCCGCCGCTGCGGCGCCAGCTGCAGCGGGTTAGCGATAAACGGCTCTTTCAGCACCTGCTCGACCACCGGATGGCGGCCTTCGCTGATGCGAATGCCTGGCTTATCGCTAAAGGTCGGGCAGCAGTAGTTCAGGGTTTCCGCGCGTTCCGCCAGGTTGACCAGCACGTCCAGCTCGGCCAGCGCGCTGGCGCTGGTTTGCAGATCGGCGAGATGCGGCAGCAGCAGGTCGAACAGTTCGTCATAAAGCTGTTTTTCCAGCGCCAGCGCTTTGCCCTTGGAGGTCAGCACCTTATCTTCGTATTCCTTCAGCTCAGGAATAATGTAGCGTTCGGCGTTTTTCAGCGTCTGGCGGCGCACGTAGTGGATCGGCGCGAGGTGGCTCTGGCCGCGGCTGATCTGGATGTAGTAGCCGTGGACGGCGTTGTAGCCGACTTTCAGGGTATCGAGGCCCAGCCGCTCGCGCTCGCGGATCTCCAGCTTATCGAGATAATCGGTGGCGCCATCGGCCAGCGCCCGCCACTCGTCCAGCTCTTCGCTATAGCCCGGGGCGATGACCCCGCCGTCGCGGACCAACACCGGCGGGGCGTCGATCACCGCACGCTCCAGCAGTTCGCGCAGTTCGGTGAACTCGCCCATTTTCTCGCGCAATTTTTGCACCGGCTGACTGTCAACGTCGGCCAGCAGCTCACGCAGCAGAGGCAGTTGCTGCAGGGCATGACGCATGCGGGCAAGATCGCGCGGCCGGGCGGTACGCAGCGCCAGACGCGCCAGAATACGCTCCAGATCGCCGACCTGGCGCAGCACCGGCTGCAGCTCGGTATAGCGCTCCTGCAGCGCGCCGATGGTCTGCTGGCGCTCCACCAGCACGGCGGTATCGCGGACCGGCATATGCAGCCAGCGCTTGAGCATCCGGCTACCCATCGGCGTCACCGTACAGTCGAGTACCGAGGCCAGGGTGTTGTCGGTGCCGCCGGCCAGATTCTGGGTGATCTCGAGGTTACGGCGGGTGGCGGCATCCATAATGATGCTGTCCTGCTGGCGTTCCATGGTGATGGAGCGGATGTGCGGCAGCGAGGTACGCTGGGTGTCTTTGACATACTGCAGCAGGCAGCCGGCGGCGCACAGGCCGCGCGGGGCGTTTTCGACGCCGAAGCCGACCAGATCGCGGGTGCCGAACTGCAGGTTTAGCTGCTGGCGTGCGGTGTCGATTTCAAATTCCCACAGCGGGCGACGGCGCAGACCGCGGCGGCCCTCGATCAGCGACGATTCGGCAAAATCTTCCGCATACAGCAGTTCCGCCGGGTTGGTGCGCTGCAGCTCTGCCGCCATGGTTTCGCGGTCGGCCGGTTCGCTCAGACGAAAGCGCCCGGAGCTGATATCCAGCGTCGCGTAGCCGAAGCCTTTGCTGTCCTGCCAGATGGCGGCCAGCAGGTTGTCCTGGCGCTCCTGCAGCAGCGCTTCATCGCTAATGGTGCCCGGGGTGACGATACGCACCACTTTACGCTCGACCGGCCCCTTGGTGGTGGCCGGGTCGCCAATCTGCTCGCAAATGGCCACCGACTCGCCCTGATTGACCAGTTTGGCGAGGTAGTTCTCTACGGCGTGGTGGGGGATGCCGGCCATGGGTATCGGTTCGCCCGCGGAGGCGCCGCGCTTGGTCAGCGAGATATCGAGCAGCTGCGAGGCGCGTTTCGCATCGTCATAAAATAGCTCGTAAAAATCCCCCATCCGGTAAAACAGCAGAATGTCAGGATGTTGCGCCTTTAGCTTGAGATAC
Source organism: Klebsiella sp. 4_1_44FAA (assembly GCF_000238715.1). Classification (NCBI taxonomy): domain Bacteria; kingdom Pseudomonadati; phylum Pseudomonadota; class Gammaproteobacteria; order Enterobacterales; family Enterobacteriaceae; genus Klebsiella; species Klebsiella sp. 4_1_44FAA. The sequence continues at coordinate 146,260 of NZ_JH414800.1, read as the reverse complement.
TGCTGCATCATCGGCGTGTGGGCGTCGAGATTGTCAATTGTGCTCATGGGGTGTTATCCAGATCCCTGATTTGAAATGGCTGCGATTTTGTAGTTGTCGTCGTTATCACATGGATGAGACATAATAACGGAGATGGGCAGGTGAGGGAAACCGACGAAAGCACGCGGCGCGATCCGGATTCCAGTTGCAGAGGGGGCGGGGTAGCGTCACAGTAATTGAACCGCCGCCACGCGATCGTCTTCATACATTACGTTCGCCGTCGATGTTGTTCTGCCTTCTGGCCGTAGACCTCGTTACGACAACGGCTTGTGGTTGCTAGTCGTAAAGCCATTTACCTGCTTTTGCTGATTCGGCAAACATTTTGATAGTTAAAGGTTTACGCGTTTTTTCTACATCTTCTCGTTTTACTTTAAACCACCGAGTTAGCATTGGAGTATTCTCCCAAGGGAAATAACACGACCATTTAACACTGGAAAGATCAACATTAAATTTTTGTTCAAATTTATTTAAAGCGTCATGCAGATCGTCGCCGGGAGCATCAAATAAGTCATAATCAAGTTCCAATGGGATTTCTTTCCAATTTTTATCTAAACGGGTTGAGATCTCATCTTTAAACAAGTCTAAAACCTGATCTTGAATGCTTTTCATTAAAAGGATGTCCATTGTATACGGTCTTTGGGGCGAGCTATTAGGTTGTATTTTTCCTGAGTTTTTCTTGAAACTTGATAAATTGAGTTTACAAGTCCTATCCAACCTAACCACGGAACATAACGGGCGATAACAGCAGCAAGACTATTCGTTTTTCTCATTCTTACACCAACGGGTGTAGGAACCCTAATACCAAATGGAGTTTTTGCATTTCTCAGAAGCATCCTTCCATATTTAGAAACAACACTTGTTCCTTTTATTGCCTCTCCTGGCTTTGTTCTGGTTTTTAGCCAAGGTTGCCCGGCGAGGATAGCGGCACCAGATTCAATACCAATGCCAAGTTCGTCACAAAATTGTTCAAGAAAAATGACATCAAAAAGTTCACCAGCCGAAAGATTGGATTGTCCGTGATAGAAATAGGTTCCATTTAGTTCTTCTGTCGTATCCATTTGCTCATCTATTATGCTGTTTGTCTTTCATTCCAGGCATCGGTGAAAATTATATTTCCGTCACAATGTTTCCAGGTGATCTTCTCATATCTAAGTTCGACAGATTCAAGATGGTTGTTGTTCTTGTCTTCTGGGGAAGCCATTGTAGGAGATATTGATACGATTCGGACGCCTTCAAGTAGCATATTGAAGTATTCCACTTCTTGACCAGCATCGCTGATTTTATACCATTTGATTTCAGCAGATTTCAGGTTCTGACCAGTAGCTACTGCTTTGTAGAGGTATGGACTGGAATAGTCGAATTCTTTAACGATGATCATTGGTGAGTGCTGACGAGTGCCGGTAGGCTTGCCAGTGGCATTATCAGTGGGAATGGATAGATTGTGATGAAACCCTTTAAATTCGATGCTGAACTCCCTGTCTGCAACATCACAACCACCTTTGATTAGTGCCCCACCGTCGTCGTATATCCACATATTACCTGGAATAGCCATGCTTCTTCTTCCCTCTATTATCATTAGTAAGAAAACAGTGTATCGAGTTGATTAAGCGCAGTAAATAATCAATGTGTCGTTTTTGGATTAATACGGGAAATATCTTCTCTGTAATGATGGTTTATATTTAAAAATAGCTGTCGTAAATATTTCATTGGGTTATTACGCCATTGGTATAGATTTTAAATATAAATGACCCTCAATAATATAATGCAGGCAATTATTGCCAGAAAGCGTAAGCGCGGCGCGATCCGGATTCCAGTTGCGCCGCGCGGGGGTTACGGCGCCAGATAAACCTGGGGGACCGCGTTGTCCGGGTGCTGGACGAGGCGGACATCCGCCCCGTACCAGCGATGGATAACCGGCTGCTGGATCACCTCCGGCGGCGTGCCCTGGGCGACCAGATGTCCCTGGTGGAGCAGCAGGATGCGGTCGGCCCACAGGGCGGCGAGGTTAAGGTCATGCAGCACCACGCAGACGTGCAGTTGCCCGCCGGCGGTGAGCCGTTTGAGCAAACGCAGCAGGTGCTGCTGATAGTAAAGGTCCAGCGCCGAGGTGGGCTCATCGAGAAACAGCCAGCCCTGCGGCGCGCCGTCGCGCCATAGCTGCGCCAGACAGCGGGCCAGCTGTACCCGCTGCTGCTCGCCGCCGGAGAGGCCGGGATAGCGGCGACCGGCAAGGCCATCGCAGCCGGTGACGGCCATCACCGCCGCCAGCACCGCCGGATCCGCCGTCGCGCCCCACGGTGAGCGTCCCATGGCAATGACCGTTTCCACCGTCCAGTCGGCCTGCAGGGCCGTTCGCTGCAGCATGACCGCCCGCCGGCGCGACAGCGCCTCGGGGGACCAGGCCTCCAGCGGCTTGCCTGCAAGATGGCGGGTGCCGCTGTCCGGAGTCAGATATCCGGTCAACAGGCGCAGCAGAGTGGATTTCCCGGCGCCGTTCGGCCCGATAAGCGCCGTCATCTCGCCGCCGCGCAGCGCGACGGAGACGTTGTCGATAATCTGTCGTTTACCAAGGTGAAGTGACAGCCCCTGGGCGCAGTATTCATTAACCATGTCTGGAGTTCTCCCGACGAAAGACCAGCCACAGAAACCAGGGGGCGCCCAGCAGGCTGGTGAGCAGACCGACCGGTATCTCCGCCGGCGCCGCCACGGTGCGGGCCAGGGTGTCGGCCAGCAGAAGCAGGATCGCGCCGGCCAGCAGCGAGCCGGGGATCAGTCCGCGATGGTCCGGTCCCAGCCACAGGCGCATCAGGTGCGGCACCACCAGGCCGATAAAGCCGATGACTCCGCTGATGGCCACCGCGGCGGCCACCAGCACCGCGCTGCACAGCAGCAGCCAGCGCTGCAGCGCCTGCACGTTGACCCCGAGATAGTGCGCCTCTTCATCGCCAAGCTGCAGCAGATTGAGGCGGGACGCCATCCACCACACCGCCAGCGCAGCCGGGATAATCAAGGTCGCGGCCACCAGCAGCGTCGGCCATTCGGCCTGGCCCAGACTGCCCATTCCCCACAGCGACAGCTGGCGCAGCTGGGCGTCATTGCTCAGCCAGGACAGGACGCCGACCAGCGCGCCGCACAGCGAGTTGATGGCGATCCCCACCAGCAGCAGGCGCGACAGCGAACCCTCCTCCGCCCGACTGAGGATGAAAATCACCACCATCACCGCCAGGCTGCCAATAAACGCCGCCAGCATCGGCATATACAGGGCGATCAGCCCCGCAGCGGAGAACGGGAGCACCAGCCAGCTGGCCACCGCCAGCGCGGCGCCGCTGCTGATGCCCAGCAGGCCCGGGTCGGCAAGCGGGTTGCGAAACAGCCCCTGCATCACGCAGCCGGAGAGGGCCAGCGCCGCGCCCACCAGCAGGGCCAGCAGCACCCGCGGCAGACGGATGGTCAGCCAGATATGGCGCAGCATGTCATCCCCGGAAGGCAGCAGGTTGACCAGCGGCAAGCGCATGGCGCCGAGGGTGGTGGCAAACAACGTCAGGGAGACCAGCAGCAGCGTCATCAGCAGCAAACGGCGAGCGAGGGCAGGGCGCATCAGGGCAACTGCTCCGCTTTGTTTCGCAGCGCGATTATCGCCTGCGGTGTGCGCGGCCCGAAGCCCAGCAGGGCCATATCGTCGATCGTCAGCAGCTGTTTATGACGCCCCGCCGGGGTCTGCGCCAGGCCGGGCAGTTTCCACAGCCCGGCTTCGCCGCCCATCCCTTTGAGACCATCGGCGGAGATCACCACCAGATCCGCCTGGCTGGCGGCGACCCCTTCCTGCGACATGGCGCGATAGTGGTCGAAGCCCTGCATCGCGTTCTGCAATCCGGCGGCGCGAATGGCGCCATCGGCCGCGGTATGCTGTCCGGCCACCAGGGTATTCATTCCGCCGTGGCTGAGAATAAACAGCACCCGCTTAGCAACCGGCTGCGTGGGAATGGCGGCGATCTGCTGCTGAAGCTGCTGGCGCAGCGCGTCGCCTGCCGCCGTTTTGCCTAACGCTTCGGCAATGACAGCAACTTTGTTATCGATCGCGGACAGACTTTCGCCGCCCGGCACGTTAACCACCTTCACCCCGCTCGCCTGCACTTTGTGTAAGACCAGCGAGGGCTGCGCCTGGGCGCTCGCTAACACCAGCTGCGGGCGTAACGCGAGGATCCCCTCGGCGTTCAGCTGTCGCAGGTAGCCGACGTCCGGCAACTTTTGCGCCGCCGGGGGCCAGCTGCTGGTGCTGTCCCGCGCCACCAGGCTCTCCTCCGCGTGAAGGGCATAAACGATCTCAGTGACATCTCCGCCGAGTGTGACGAGCCGCTCAACGGCGGCGTGACTCAGCAGCGGGAAAGCGATCAAGAGCAGTAACCAGCGCATCATGCGGGCTGCCCTTCACGGGTCAGGCGGTCTACCTGCTGGCGCCATTGCGTCTGCTCGGGGTGCCCCTCGCTGCGCTGGCCGTAGAGCTGGGCAATCTGGGTGCCGTCTTTAGCGAACAGTTCGACGCTGGTGACGTGTCCGTCCGAAGTCGGCTTGCGGGTCACCCACACTTCATCGAGGCTCTCTTCGCGCAGATGCAGGGTAAAAGTAGTATTGAAGATATTCAGCCAGCCGCGCATGGGGGCCAGCTTTTCCAGGGCGCCGGTAAAGATCTGCACGCAGCCGCGATTGCCGACGAAAATCATGATTTCATTGCCCTCCTGGCGCACCGTCTCCAGCAGCGACGGAAGCGCATGGCGATCCACGCGGCAGGCGAGGTCGTCGCTCACCAGACGGAAGGCCTGCTGGCGGGAAAGCTGATATTTACGCAGCAGGCCGAAGAACTGGTGAACGTCGGTCATCGCGCGCCAGTCGTTCTCCAGGGCGGCACCGTCGGCGGTGTCGGCATATTTCACCGGCTCCAGCGGACGCAGGGCCAGCGGTGCCGGTGCCGCCACCTGATGTTCCGCGATCAGGGTGTCCCAGGCCGCCATGTCGGTCTGCGCGGTCGCATAGACCTTCAGCAGGGCATCGCCGTGGTGGTCGAAGAACTGGATGCTCTGACGGCCATTGTCGTTTAGATGGAACGCGCTGGCCCACTGGCTGAGGAACAGGCGCAGGTCGAGCGCACGCGGGTTCAGCACCAGCCCGGCGTGGCCGCTGAGGTGCTGGTGCGTGAACTGGCCCACTTGCTCATGCACGGCATACTCGTTGCGGCAGATGCATTTGGTTTCGCCGACGCGCTCCAGGTCGGCAATCAGCGCCCGGGCGTCATCGCTCAGGCGTACGGCATCGTGGCCGAGGCGGGCGGCGGTCAGCTCGGCTTCGCTGATCCCCATTTCCGCGGCGATATCGCGGGCATATTTCGCGGGGCTGGTCGCTTTGGCGGCCTGGTAGCGCTGCCACAGGTCAGGGTGGGCATTGGGCATAATCATATCCTTACTCGACGATGAATATCCCCGGCCGTTGGGCCGGGGGCAGGTGCGTTATTATTCGGGCAATCAGAAGTCGACGTTGACGCCCAGCTGCCAGGTACGGCCCGGCATCACCGCCAGCGCTTTATCGTTGGCGTCCTGGTTGGTGCCGGTCTCGATATTGCGGCTGCTCAGGTAATCCCAGTATTTACGATCGGTGAGGTTGTAGACCCCGCCATTGAGGCGCACGTTTTTCGCCACCTGCCAGTACGCGGTCCAGTCCAGCATGCCGTAGCCCGGCACGCGCATATAGTCGCTGCTGGCATCGGTGATGGCGGATCCGCTGTTGCTGTAGCTTTCGCGGTTGGTGGCGGTCGCCTGTTTCCCTTTGACAAAGGTCGCCGTCAGGGCGGTGCCGTAGCGTTTCGCCGGATCGTCCCAGGCCACGCCGACGATGGCTTTCATCGGCGCCACGCTGTCGAGGTCGACGTATTTATCGCCGCTGTAGCTGGATTTCGATTTCCCTTCGCTATAGCCGAGGGCGAGGGTGGTGCTCAGGCCGTTCACCTGCTCAAACCAGGTGCCAAAGTTAAATTTGGTGCTGATCTCACCGCCGTAGATATAGGCTTTATCGCGGTTTTCCGCCTGATAAATGGTGTAGATGTTCGACGGCACATTCGTGAACTGGCCCGGATTATTGGCGCGGGTATAGCGCGTATAGGCGATAAAGTTCTTATAGCTGTTGTAGAACAGCGCCGTGCGCACGGTGATGCCTTCGGTGACTTCCCCTTTCAGCCCCCACTCGAGATTATCGCTGGTTTCCGTCTTCAGATCGGTATTGCCGATCAGGGCATACTGCTGGCTACCGGCGTAGCTGGAGCCGAGGTTCCAGGAGCCATACAGCTGGCTGGCGTTGGGGAACTGCGCGCCGCGCTGGTACTGCAGGTAGGTCATCAGCCGCGGCGTAATGTCGTACTGGAAGGTCAACGACGGCAGCACCTGGGTATCGCTGTTTTTGCCATACAGATTCGCTACCGACGACTCGGTCAGCACGCTGCTGTTGGCGGCAAGGTCGGACAGATTTTCCGGCTTAGTCGATTGATGCACCACGCGCACGCCGGGAATAATGGCGAAGTTGTGGCTATCGAGATCGAAGTTGATCTTATCCTGGACAAAGCCGCCGAGGGTGTAGCTACGGCTGTCTGCTTCCGGCTGCATGATCTCGCTGTAGACGCTGGGGATCGGCGACTGGCTAAACGGCCGCTGGGTTTTGGTCGTGCTGGCGTTGAAGCCAGCGCTCAGATCGTGGCGGCCCAGGGTTTTCGCCAGCGCGGTCTGCAGGCCCCAGGTGTCGGTGTCGTAGTTGGAGTTCACCGTCTGCATGCGGCGGGTGACGCTGTCCGGCATATAAGTCCAGTCATGGGCTTCAGTATGCTGGTAGTAGATTTTCGTGGAGACGCTGTCGAGGTAGTCGTTCATCGGCGTCCAGTCATCCTTCAGGCTCAGGCCCCAGCGCCGGGTCTGGCTGGTCTGGTTGGCGGTGCCGATGGTGCTGTTGCCGCTGGAGTCCCAGGTATCGTAGTGGGTGTGGTTGGTTTTATGGTAATAGTCGAAGGTGCTGGTCAGCTTGTGTTCATCGTTAGGCTGCCAGATCCCGGAGGCCAGAAAAGCATCGGAGTGCCAGTTCGCCGGGTAGGCATCGACGGTGCCGCTGTTGTTTTCGGTTTCCTGACCGTCACGGCGGCTGTAGACCAAAATTCCGCGCAGGAACTCATCGCCGCCGGCGACGGTCACCCCGTTGTGCCAGCTGCGATCCGCAGAGTCGTAACCGCTGCGGTAGCCGAAGGCGCTGGTCTTGCCCGGGCGCAGGTAATCATCCGCCGATTTCGGGCGGAAAGAGACATTTCCCCCGATGGCGCTGTTGGCCGTTTCCGTCGAGGTGGCGCCGGACTGAATATCCACGCTGCCGTACATATACGGGTCGATATAATCGCGGCCGATGCCGAAGGTGTTGAGGCCAGCACGGCCGACGTAGCCGCGGCCGGTGGCGTTGGGCTGGGCGATGCCGTCCACGTCGATGCCGACGCGGTTGCTCTCCATGCCGCGAATGTTGTAGCCGGTGTAGCCGCCGCGGTCGAAGCCGCTTTTGCCGTTGCCGGAGCCGCCGCTGGCGCCAGTGGCGCTGATGAGCGGCTCATAGCGCATGATCGAGCCGAAATCGTTAGCGCCTTTATCCTCCAGCTCCCGGGCGCTGATGCTGTGTTCGCTACCGGCTTTCTGTACCGGTGCGGGAGCGGTGACGGTCATTTGTTCCGAGGTGTCATCCACTGCCTCGCCGCTAACGGTGGAAGTATCTGCTGCGACGGCAGAAGTCTGATAAATTGCTGCAAGCAAAGAGGTCACCAGCAGGCGTTTTTTACACCATGCTGCTGACGGAGTCGATGTGTACATAGTCGCCACGCCTTGATCGTTATTAGTATCGGCTCACGCGTTACTTCCAGTGTTGCAGGTTGCTCCGTCTTTTCCGTTGCGGATGTGGTCTCACTCCATTTGTTGATTGCGAATGGTAATGATAGGTATTATCGTTTGCAACAAAATATTGATGTATTCCTCATTTAAACTGCACTTTGTTTACACTTTGCCCTTTCAGACTTAGCGAGACGACGATGAATTCAAAAGCGACTATCACCATCACCTACTGTTCCCAGTGCAACTGGATGCTGCGCGCCAGCTGGATGGCGCAGGAGCTGTTACATACCTTCAGCACTGATATCGCCTCGGTGACGCTGGTGCCGGGGACCGGCGGGATCTTCACTATTGATATCGACGGCCAGCAGATCTGGGAGCGTAAGCAGGATGGCGGGTTTCCGGATGCGGCAGAGCTAAAACGCCGGGTGCGCGATGTCTGCTTCCCGGAGAAGCCGCTGGGCCATGTGGAGAAAGGTGACCAGAAGGGGTGACAACCCCCTCCGGACGACAAGCGCCCGGAGGAGAAGCTGTTAGCGGGCTAACTGTACGTCAACCAGCACGCTTTGTCGGCGGGTGCGGATGAGGGAGACCGCTTCTTCCAGCACGCCCGGGAGATCTTCGGCCCGGGAAACCGACAGGGCCGCCGCGCGACTGGAGGCGGCAATGGCGGCGAAATCCGGCGAGGTGGTAAAAGCGGTGGCCGGGATGGTCTCAGCCTGGGCTGCGTAGCCGTCCGGGTAGAGCGCTTTGGTGCCGCCCGCGACGGCGCCCCATCCGCTATTATTCCCGATCACGACGAGCACGGGGAGCTTCATCACTTCGGCAATATGGTGGCAGACCGCAGGGTTGGCGTACAGGTACGACCCGTCGCCGACGGCGGCAATAATCAGCTCTTCCCGGCGCGCAAGCTGCAGCCCCAGCGCGATAGGCAGGGCTTCGCCCAGGCCGCCGGCCAGCGCCTCCTGGTAATAGCTCTCGGCGTGGGTCAGCCCGGCGAACTGCGGCAGCGTGGTCAGTTCAGAGACGATCCGGCCGTGATGCTGATTGGCCAGATGGCCGAGGCAGTAGCTGAGCCAGGGTTTGGTAATGACCCCGGTCTGGCTGGTATGTAAGAGCGCATCGCGCTGGTTTTTCTGTTGCTGGATCCGATGGAGAGTATATGCCGCCTGCTCCGCCACATGCTGCTGGCGGGCGGCCTGCAACGGATGGAGAGCCTCTTCCAGCAGGCCAAAGACTTCGTCGGTCTCGCCCGCCAGGTTGATGTCCGCGCGATAGCCGCGCACCGGATAGCGGGAAAAGAGCGGGTCGGGGCCCATCTGGATCACCGTGCAGTCCCGGCGACAGTCGCCCTCGGCGATCATCCACGGCGCCTGCGAGTCGACCACCAGAATGACATCGGCGTCGGCAAGCCAGGCGCTGGGGTCGGCCCCGGCGAGCAGGGGATTATCGGCGCTCAGGGTGACTTCGGTGCCCCAGTATTCCACCAGCGGGATCGCCCATTCGCGCACCAGACTATCGAGGCGCGCAAAGCCTTCCGCCGTTCGGGCGCCGCGCTGGGCGAAGATGACGGGATGTCTGGCGCAGGCTATTGCTTCGGCCGCCCGGGCGATGTCTTCCCGGGTAGGCGCATAGCGGACCGGTTGTTGTGCAGGGCCAGCCTGCAGCGCGGCTTCATCGATGGCAAAGGTTTCGCACAGCGGTTCACGCGGTAAGCTCAGGTAGACCGGCCCTTTCGGCAGGGAGCTGGCAATCGCCCAGGCCCGATCGACATGCTCGCCGATCTGATCGGCCAGCCGCAGTTCAAAATCCCACTTCACCGATTCACGAATGAGCGCCGCCTGGTCGCGCATCTCCTGGCCGTAGCCAATCGGCGTATTGCGGCAGCCGAAGTGGGAATGTTCGCTTATCGGCGTGCGGCCGCCAAAAATCAGCACCGGAATATTGCTGTTCGCCAGATTGATGACGCCGCAGGCGGCGTTGGCTAACCCGACGTTGGTGTGAACCATCACCGCCTGTACCTTACCGGTGCCAAGGTAGTAGCCGTGCGCCATGCCGATGGCGGCGTTTTCATGCGGGCAGATCACCAGTTCGGGCACTTTTTGCCCGGTCGCCCGGGCCTTTGCCCAGGCTTCAATCACCGGCGGATAATCGGTGCCCGAGTTAATAAAAATATACGCCACGTCCAGCGCCTGTAGCCGATGCAGTAACAGTTCAGCAGCCGATAATGTGATAGAGGCCATATTCTCTCCGTATTCACGCGATGTTATCGCGGTAATTAAAAGGTTAAGAAAATAAATCCACCCATCGTAATGATGGAGGCAATAATACTCAGCGCCATCGTCGAGGCCATTTCCTGCTCGCCGGTTTTATACTGCATGGCAATAATTATCGCGATGGAACCCACCGGGATCGCCATCGTCAATACCACTTCCTTGATTTGCTCCATGGTGAAGCCCATTTTCAATAAAATGAGATAACAGGCGCCGGGAACCAGAATATTGCGGGCGATAACGGTGATAATGGTGGCGGTGGTAATAACAATGCTGCGCGTATAGAGCACGATACCGGCGGCAAACAGCGCCAATCCGCCAGAAGCTTTGCCCAGCAGACCCAGCGACATCGAGATAGTCTCCGGAATATGGATATCCGCCAGCACGATGAGCAGGGCGATAACCGGTGACCAGACCACAGGTTGTTTAATGGCGTTTATCACCCGTGTGCCAAAGGAGATATGCTGGCTTTTATCGCCGGTGGCGACCGACATCAGTATCATCACCAGCGGCAGCTGGAAGACGTTTTGCGTAATACTGGAAACAGTAATTAAAGATGCGCTGACGGTGCCGAATAAAAAGGCCAGCACTGACGTGCCAATGAAAGGGACTGCCGGTGAACCGATAGCCAGCGCTTGCAAGGTGCTGAGGGCGAGATTGCGTCGAAACAGATAGCGGGCAGCTAATAACGGAATAACGAAACTGAGGATCAACGCCAGGATAATGGCTATAGCGACCGGGCCCATGGTCATGACGATGTGTCGCGGCGTCATCACCATATTGCTGAAAATACTCAGCGGTAATGCATAGAGCATCACAATTTTATTGATGTCTCCCGCCTGTTGCCAGTTAAAGTCTTTTCGTTTACCGCTTATATAGCCGATGATGACGGTAATGATAACCGGTAATATAGCGCCTGAAATTAATAGAATATTGTTCTGTGTCATGGTGATATATTCTCATTATAAATTATCTTCGGGTCAGAAATGTGTTTTGCCGCGCGTGGTGAGGTAAATAAATCCCTTTGAAGCATGCGTTCCGGTGATTTTCGAGCGTATTGATAGTGACAGTTATTCGCTAAAACAAGCCGTAGGGGAAATGTAAAAACCGTTTGTTCAATGAGTAAATATCATGCCAATGAAATTTAAGCAGATTCAGGCGTTTATTACCGTCGCTCACGAAGGCAATATGACCCTGGCTGCGGAGAAAATGGGGATCACCCAGTCGGGACTGAGCCGGCTGCTATTGAGCCTGGAAGCGGACCTGAGCGCGACGTTATTCGAAAGACATAAGCATGGTATGGCGTTGAGCGAGTACGGTAGCGCCTTTTTACCCTATGCGATGACGATGCTGAATACCGAACAAAAAGCCCGTGAGGAGATTGAGCTTATCCGCGGCGCCGGGAAAGGCATCCTGCGGATTGGCTGCGTTTCCAGCCTGCTGACCAGTCATTTCATCGATAAACTGGCGGTTTTCCATCAGCGCCATCCCCAAATCCATCTGCGCATCGTCGATCGCATAGACTCCGAGCTGTTTAAATTATTGCTGATGCACGATATCGATATCGCCCTCTGCGGCCCCTTACCGCATGATGAGAAAATCGTGGTGCGCGGCAAAATCAACTGGCAGGACCGGATCTGCATCGTCGCCAGGCAGCACCATCCGCTGCATCAGGCGGCAGACGTCACTCTGGAGGCGATGCTGGACTATCCGTGGATCATGCCGCCGCCGTTAAGTACCCCGATGAACATCCTTGAGGATATCTTCCGCGCCCATCAGCTACCCTGTCCGCAGCCGGTTATCGAGTGCGCATCCTCCTCGGCCATTAAGGCCTTTCTGTGCGAAAGCGATCTGTTAACCTCGATGCCAGCCCCGGTTTACCGGCATGAAGAAGCGCTGGGTCTGCTACGCCCGCTTGAGGTTGAGGGCAGCGTCTTTATCCGCGATTTCTACGCCTACAGCCATTTCGGGGTGCTTTCCGGGGCGGCCTTACAGCTGATCCAGCATCTGAAGCAGTGAGTCTGGTCGGGTATGGACATTAAGGTGTAGAATAAATGCATCTTAAAAACAGACGAAAGGCGGGGAGATGGGGAAGCGTATCGAACGGGAAAAAATGACGATTCAGCGGATGATTGCCCTCTACCAGCGGCGCTGTCCCGAGGCGCTGGCCAATAATGATCACTATCAGGCGCTGAACGCCTACGCCGACAAGCGCCTTGATAAATGCGTGTTTGGCGAGAACAAACCGGCCTGCAAGCAGTGTCCGGTACATTGCTACCAGCCGGCGAAGCGCGAAGAGATGAAGCAGATTATGCGCTGGGCCGGGCCGCGGATGCTCTGGCGCCACCCGATCCTCACTATTCGCCATCTGCTGGACGACAGGCGCCCGGTGCCGGCGCTGCCGGAAAAATACCGACCGAAAAAATAGCGGCCTTTCCCTGGTCAGCGCGGCGCGTAGCCGGGCGACAAGTCGGCCCCGGTAAGGCATTAGCCGCCACCGGGGATGATTGCTGAAGTTTTCTGTTTCTGGCTATCCCGAATTGTGCTTGCCACAAAGGCGACCACAAACAGCGCGGTAAACAGCACCACGATCGTCGGCGCCGGCGCGCTGTCGAGATAAAACGCCAGCCACACCCCTCCCGCCGAGCAGCCGATGGCCACCGCTACCGCCAGCAGCAGGGCGTGGATAAAGCGTCTCACCAGCAGAAGCGCGATCGCTCCGGGAGCAATCAGCAGCGAAATCGACAAAATAATCCCCACCGACTGCAGCGTCGCGACGATGGTCAGGGCGATCATGCACAGCAGGCCGTAGTGCAGCAGTCCGCCGCGCAGGCCGCTGGCTTTGGCCTGCGTCGGGTCAAAGGCGTGCAGCAAAAAATCGCGCCATTTAAGGCCGATAATCAGCGCAATCACCAGCGCGATAGCCGCCGTCTGACCAATATCGCGAAGGGATATCCCCAGCATATCGCCGAACAGGATATGGTCGAGATGCACATCGGACTGGATCGCCACGTACAGCACCAGCCCGCCGCCAAACATGCCGGAGAAGACAATTCCCATAATGGTATCGCGCTTAAGGCGGCTGTTATCGTCGAGAAAACCGGTCGTCACGGCGCACAACAGCCCGGCGATAAACGCGCCGATGGCGAAAGGAATGCCAAGGATGTAGGCCAGCACCACGCCCGGAAAGACCGCGTGGCTCATGGCGTCGCCCATTAGCGCCCAGCCTTTGAGCACCAGAAACACCGACAGTAGCGCGCAGGGCACGGCCACGATGATCGATACCGCTATCGCATTGACCATAAAAGGAAACTGGAACGGCGCCAGGAACAGATTCAGCATGCGGCCTCCCTGGCGCGACGGCGGTTGGCCAGCAGGCCGTGCTTCGGCGCGAAGATAAAGGTGATGAGGAACAACAGTGTTTGCGCGACCACGATAATGCCGCCGGTGGCGCCGTCGAGATAGTAACTGAGCCAGGCGCCGAAGAAACTGGTCAGACTGCCGATAGCCACGGCGATGGCCAGCAGGCGCGGAAAGCGGTCGGTTAACAGCCACGCGGTGGCCCCGGGAGTCACCACCAGGCAGATGACCAGAAACGCGCCGACGGTCTGCAGCGCCGCCACGGTGCAGGCGGCCAGCAGGGTAAAGAACAGCAGCTTCAGGCCGCGGGTGTTCAGGCCAATCGAGCGGGCGTGGTTTTCATCAAAGAAGGTCACCATCAGGTCTTTCCATTTCAGCAACAGGATCGCCATCGAGATAAAGCCGATCGCCGCCAGCTGGATAATATCCTCCGGGGCGATGGCCAGAATATTGCCGAGAATAATGGTCTGGATATTCACCGACGTCGGATTCAGCGACACCATAAACAGCCCGATCCCGAAGAAGGAGGAGAAGATCAGGCCGATAATGGCATCCTCTTTCAGCCGCGAGCGCTGCTGCAAAAACAGCATGCTGCCCGCCGCCAGACCGCCGGAGAGAAACGCGCCGAGCGCGAAAGGCAGGCCGAGCATATAGGCCCCGGCGACGCCAGGCACAATCGCGTGGGAGAGGGCGTCACCAATCAGCGACCAGCCTTTGAGCATCAGGTAGCAGGAGAGGAAGGCGCAGACGCCGCCCACCAGCGCCGACACCCACATCGCATTGAGCATATAGTGATAGCCAAACGGCTCCAGCAGCCAGCTCATTGCGGGCCTCCTGCCGCGCGCCGGCTGATAAACGGCCGTTCGTCATCGGTGATAATCTGCGCTTCCCCGCCGGTGAGCGCGACGTGGCGCAGCACGCCGCTGAAAGCCCGCTCCAGATTCTCGGCGGTGAAGGTGGTTTCCGTCGGGCCGCTGGCCAGCACGGTGCCTTTCACCATCACCGTATAATCACAAAATTCACTCACTGACCCGAGGTTATGGGTGGAGACCAGCATGGTACAACCCTCAGCGCGGAGTTCGCGCAGCAGGCTGATGATGCGCGCTTCGGTCTGCACATCGACGCCGGTGAAAGGCTCATCCAGCAGGATCACCTGACCCTGCTGAGCGATGGCGCGGGCAAGGAAAACGCGCTTTTTCTGCCCGCCTGAGAGCTCGCCAATTTGCCGATGGCGGTACTCGCTCATGCCCACGCGGGCCAGCGCGGCATCGACAATCTCGCGATCGCGCGGCTTTGCCCGCCGCAGCCAGCCCATATGGCCGTAGCGGCCCATCATCACCACATCCTCCACCAGCACCGGGAAGGACCAGTCCACCTCTTCCGACTGCGGGACATAGGCGACCAGGTTCTGGCGCAGCGCGCGATTGACCGGCTGGCCGAGTATGGCGATCTCGCCGTGGCCGACGCGCACAAAGCCCATCAGCGCTTTAAACAGTGTGGATTTACCCGAGCCGTTAACGCCTACCAGCGCGGCAATGGAGCCGCGCGGTACGCTGAAGGAGGCGTCGCGCAGGGCAGTGTGGCCGTTGCGCCAGGTGACGGTGAGCTGGTCGACATACAGACCCGCTTGCGCTGCATTCATGGCTGCTTCCTCATCCCGTCCTGGATACCGTTAACGATGGTTTCGGTGGTGACGCGCAGCAGGTCGAGCCAGGTCGGCACCGGACCGTCGGCGGCGCTCAGCGAATCGACATACAGCACGCCGCCGTAGTGGGCCCCGGCTTCGCGCGCCACCTGACGCGCCGGTTTATCGGAGATGGTGCTTTCGCTGAAGATGGTCGGGATGCGTTCTTTCTTCATGGTGTCGATAACCTTGCGCACCTGTTGCGGAGTGCCCTGCTGGTCGGCATTGATCGGCCACAGATACAGTTCGCGCAGACCATAGTCGCGGGCCAGATAGGAGAAGGCCCCCTCGCTGGTGACCAGCCAGCGCTTATCCGCCGGCAGTTGCGCCAGTCTGGCCTGCAGCGGCGCCATGGTCTGGCGGATCTTTTCTTTATAGGCCTCGGCGTTACGGCGATAGGTGTCGGCGTGAGGCGGATCGTATTTCACCAGCGCATCGCGAATATTATCGACATAGATCAGGGCGTTATCTGCCGACATCCAGGCATGGGGATTGGGCTTCCCGCTATAGGGTCCTGCGCTGATGCCCATCGGCTGGATCCCGTCGCTGACCACCACCTCCGGAACGCCCTGTAAGTGCTGATAGAAGCGGGCAAACCACCGTTCGAGATTAAGCCCATTGCTGAGGATTAGCTGCGCCCCCTGCGCGCGTTTGATATCGCCTGGCGTGGGCTGGTAATCGTGGATCTCTGCGCCCGGTTTGGTGATGGAGCTGACGTCGGCGGCATCGCCCGCCACGTTCTGCGCCATATCGGCGATAACCGTGAAGGTGGTGATAACCCTGAATTTCTCCTGCGCGGTGGCCGGCGCCGCGGCCAGCAGGGTCAGCGCGCTGGCCAGCAGCAATGATTTCAGCGGTGTCAGGTGCAGCATAGGATCCCTCGCAATGATGTGGTTAATTTCCCGGCATTTATAGCCATTGCTATGTTATATAGCACAAGCTATTTATAAATGAAAATAATTCTTATTTGCATGCGTGGGTAATAATGAGCCGGGAAACGAAAGCGACAAGAACGGGGAGATAAGGCTGGCCCGGCGCGAACCGGGCGGAGATCAGGCGATATCGGCGACCGACTGGCGCGGGATCAGGCGGCCAGCCAGCGAGCGGCCCTCGGCGGTGAAGGTTGGCCGGTCGTCAATCAGGCTGCGAATACGCTGAATACAGTTTTCCAGCAGCGCCTCCAGTGGCCAGGAGATGCAGGTCAGCGGCGGATAGAGCAGCGAGGCGAGGGGGGAATCCTCAAGGCTCAGCAGGGAGACCTCCTGCGGGACGGCGATGGTGAATTCGCGCAGCAGGCGCATCGCCTCGGCCGCATAGCGGTCGCGTTTAACGATAATGACCGAGTATTTACTGAAGCTGTTAATTAAGGTCAGCAGCGCCTGCTCGACGTCATCGTTGGCCGTCAGCACCAGCTGGCGGTTAAAAGGAATGGAGTAGTTCTGCAGGACGTTGCGGTAGCCTTCCAGCATCTGGCGGCTGGCATCGTCGCTGTCGCTGTCCACCAGCAGGGCGATGTTGCGGTGTCCCTTGCCAATCACATAGCGGCAGGCGCTTTCGGTGGCGAAGGCGAAGTCATAGCCCTGGCTGTTGCTCCCGGCGACGCCGAAGCGGTCGAAGGCGATAACGTTGCGCGGCGCGTCGGCGGCAACGACGCCCAGCACCACCACCGCCACGCACTGGCGCTGCAGATCGTCGATTACCGCCGCCTGCTCTACCGGGTCGCTGACGTACTGGACCAGCAGGCTTTTATTCAGCCCTTTCAGCGCCTGAGAGAGCAGCGGCAGCAGACGCGCGCCGTGGCTTTCGTCCTGCGCGGAAATCACCAGACCAACATGGCTGGATGTCTGACTGGCGAGGTTTTGCGCGGCAAAGCTCGGGCGATAGTTGAGTTCTTCAACGGCCCGCAGCACAGCTTCCCGGCTCTCTTCGCGCACGCCCCGGGTGCCGGTCAGCACGCGGGAAACCGTCGCTCTTGAGACATTCGCTAATCTTGAAACATCATCAATCGTTGGCATGGCTTTTTCTGTCTGGACATTTTCGCCTAGCTTAACATACCTGCTGAAAAAAGTGTCTACCGCCGCCCGTCCGCAGCGCTGGCCAGCCGGGGCAGCCAGGCCGCGCCGCGCACGCCGCTGGCGTCGCCGAAGCGGGCCGGTTTGATCTGCGTGCGACAGCTGTCGGAGAAGATCCACGGCACGATGGCGGCAGGCAGATCGCGATAGATCTGGCTGACGTTGGACAGACCGCCGCCCAGCACAATCACCTGCGGGTCGAGAATATTGATCACCGACGCCAGGCTGCGGGCAAAGGCGTCGATAAAATGGCGCCAGTGGGCCAGTGCGCGCGGATCGCCGTTTTGCGCCGCGGCGATAATGGCTTCCGCACGCGCCTGTTCCCCATAGCGGCGGGCGAAGCCGGTGCCGGAGAGAAAGCTTTCGATGCAGTTTGTTTTGCCGCAGTAGCAGGGCTGCGGCGGGCCATCGCGCTCAGGAGTATAGCCCGGCAGCGGATTATGCCCCCATTCACCGGCGATAGCGTTGGGGCCGCTGAGCAGCTGTTGATGAACGGCAATCCCGCCGCCGCAGCCGGTACCGATAATCACCCCGAAGACGGTGGTGGCCCCGGCGCCGGCGCCATCCACCGCCTCCGAAAGGGTGAAGCAGTCGGCATCGTTTGCCATCCACACCGGCTGGCCAAGCTGCTGCATGATATCCCGGCGCAGATCGTGGCCGTTGAGCACCAGGCAGTTGCAGTTTTTAATACGCTCACTTTGCGGATCGATAGCCCCGGGCAGGCCGAGCCCCAGGGTGAACGGCTGCGGGCTGACCGCACGCATATCGGCAATAAGGGTTAGCAGCTGACGCATAAAGGCGTCATAGCTCTCTTTGTGGGTCGGCCGGCGCAGACGCTGAACGCATTCGCCCGCCGGATCCAGCAGTACGGCTTCCATTTTGGTGCCGCCAATATCTATTCCAAGATGTAACATAGTGACCTCGGGGAATCAGACCCGGCCAGCGCGCCTGGCCGGGCAAGGCGCTAGGCGTGAAGCGGTTGCGCGCGGTAAATCGCTATCAGTTCGGCAATCAGCTCTTTCGCCAGAATGGAGGTCATCAGGTGATCCTGAGCATGGACCATCACCAGCGTCATTTTGGTTTTTCCCTCGCCTTCGTCAGCTTCGATAAGCTGGGTCTGCACAAGGTGCGCCTCGCGGGAATAGTGGGCCGCTTCCTGCATTTTGGCGTCGGCGGTGGCGAAATCACCCGCTTTGGCGGCGTGCAGCGCTTCGTAGCACAGGCTGCGTGACTGACCGGCGTTGATGATGATCCCCATCACCTGTTCTTCTAATTCCATGATTATCCTCTGAATCGTTAGCGTTAAGCGGTTTGCGCCGCGTTGTCAGCCTGGCCGACGGCGTTTTCACGCTCCTGGGCCAGCAGCTGTTTTTCGTAAGCTTTGAGAAATGGCAGGTACATCACCATGGCGGTGGCCATACAGATGAGGCACAGGATCACCGGGCTAAAGCTCCAGTTCGCCGCCCATGAGGCGCCGATGGGGGCCGGCGTTGTCCACGGCGTCATCGACACTACGCGGCTGACCAGGTCCAGCTTCAGCGCAAAGTACGCCAGGGTCGCGTTGACCATCGGCACCAGCACGAACGGCAGGAAAAACAGCGGGTTCATGATGATCGGCGCGCCGAACAGAATCGGTTCGTTAATATTGAAGACCCCAGGCACGACCCCCATCCGGCCGATCGTCCGCAGATGCACGGCCTTGCTGCGCAACAGCATCAGCGCCAGCGGCAGGGTGGATCCGACGCCGCCGATCAGCAGATAGTGATCCCAGAAGCCCTGCACATAAATGTGCGGGATAGCAGTACCTGCCGCCATTGCCGCCTGATTGACCGACAGGTTGGCCATCCAGAACGGGTTCATGATCCCGGTGACGATCAGCGCGCCGTGGATCCCGGCGAACCACAGCACCTGACAGACCAGCACTGACAGCAGGATCGCCGGCAGCGTATCGGAAGCCGCGACCAGCGGCTTCACCAGCGACATGATCGCTTCCGGAATGATCATCCCCAGCTGGGCTTCGATAAACAGGTTCAGCGGATGCAGCGTCAGAATGATCGCCAGCACCGGGATCAGGATTTCAAACGAGCGCGCCACCCCGGCAGGCACTTCCGGCGGCAGGCGAATGGTGATGTTATGCCGTTTGAGGAAGGCGTACAGCTCGGTGGAATAGATGGCCACCAGAATGGCGGTAAAGATCCCCTGACCGGAGAAGTAGGCAGTAGAGATCTGGCCATCTTTCAGCGGCGCGGCTACCAGCAGAAACGACATCAGCGACAGCATCCCGGCGGTCAGCGAGTCCAGATGATGGTGTTTGGCGAGGCTGGCGGCGATCCCGACGGCGATAAACAGGGTCATCACCCCCATGCTGAAGTTGAACGGCAGCATCAGCGCATCGCGATGATCGAGCGAAAATTGCAGCCAGGCGCGGGCGAATCCCCAGGTGGTGTCGGGTGAGAAGGGGGGAAAGATAAACACCAGCAAAAACGAGCCGACGATCATAAAGGGCAGGGCAGTGATAAAGCCATCGCGGATCGAGGTGACATATTTTTGCTGGCCGATCGCGCCGGCCATAGGCGTGATCTGCCGTTCGATCACGTAGATCAGTTTAGCGTACAGAGAGCTCATGATCTTTCCTTAGTTCTTGTTTTCGATAAGGGAAAGGGCGAAATCAAGGACCGCGGCGCCTTTTTGCATGCCGTAGTCCATCATATTGATGGGTTCGACGCGGATACCGTATTTATCCGCCTGTTTTTGCAGGTCCTGCTGCATGTATTTCACCTGCGGCCCCAGCAGCACCACCTGATAATGGCCGACCTGTTCGGCAAACTCCGCTACGCCATAGGCGTTGATCTCTACCGGCAGGCCCCGCTGTTCGGCTTCCGCAATCATTTTTTTCATCAGCAGGCTGGTGGACATGCCTGCCGAACAACACAACATAATTTTTTTCATAATTACCGCTCCTGATGAGGTTGGATGAGCGGACTATAGTCAAAATGGATGCATTACGGAAAGCGCTTTCCGTTTGTGGATTTATTAATTGTGACCATGATCACCTATGGCAGGCTTTCACTTTCCGGTGTTGTGGGCGATCATCCCGGCGAGACAACCATTCGCAAAGGTAGGAGTATGAACATTCAGTTAATGAATGTGGCCGTGGACATCATCGAGCAGCGGCTGGCGCCGCTGGCGAACGTTCTGACGCGCAACAACCACATTACGGCGATGCGCGATAGCTTTGCGCTGGCTATGCCCTTTGTGATTGTTGGCAGCCTGTTAGTTCCCATTTTGTTTCCGCCCGTTTCCATCGACGGCGCCTCGCGTTTCGGCCAGGTCTATTTGCTGCTGCGGCCTATCCTGCTGCCGACCTTTCAGCTAACTATTGGCCTGGTGGCGCTGATTGTCGCCTTCGGCGCCAGCGCCAGTCTCGCCAAGCAGTACCGTCTGCCGGAACGGCTCTGCGGTTTAACCGGGTGTCTGGCTTTTCTGCTGTTTATCGGCTTTCGCGAGACTGCGGTGAGCAATGTTTATCTCGGCGGTATGGGGATATTTACCGCCCTGATATCCAGCACCTATTCCATTGAGATAATTCGCTTTTTCTACAAAAAAGGCTGGTGCATTCGCTTGCCTGATGAAGTGCCGCTGATGACCCGCAATGGCTTTCAACTGCTGATCCCGCTGCTGGTGGTGATGCTGTCGATAAGCGTGATGAATGCCATACTGCTGCAGACCACCGGACGCATCGTACCGGAGTTGATCAGCGAAGCGGTGCGGCCGCTGGTGCTGGCGTCTGACACGCTGATGGCGGTACTTATCTCTTTATTTATCTGTAACTTACTCTGGTTTATCGGTATCCACGGCGCGCTGATCATCACCGGGATCATGAACCCCTTCTGGATGACCTATTTGTTTGAAAATCAGCAGGCGCTGGCGGCGGGTTCGCCAACGCTGCCGCATATTTATCTGCAGGGGTTCTGGGATTTTTACCTGCTGATCGGCGGTATTGGCTCCACTTTGCCGCTGGTGCTGATGGCGATGCGCAGCCGCTCGCGGCAGCTGAAAAGCGTGGCCAAGATTGGCCTGCTGCCGTCGCTGTTTAATATCAACGAGCCAATACTGTTTGGTTTTCCGGTGATCATGAACCCGGTTTTTTTACTGCCGTTTCTCTTTGTTCCGCTGATAAATGCCTGTATCGCATGGTATTTAACTCAGCTGGGTATCCTCGACCGCGCGGTGGCGATGCTGCCATGGTCGATGCCTTCCCCGCTGGGGGCAGCATGGTCGGCGAACGGCAGCTGGAAAAATTTGTGCATGAGCCTGTTCGCGATGTTTAACGCCTGGATGCTCTATCGCCCCTTCTTCAAAGTGTACGAACGTCAGCTCGCGGAAACCGAACGCTGATCCTCTCGCCGTCGGCGGCTTATCCTCCGGCGGCATTCTTGTAATTTTATGCGATCAGTCTCACGAATATATTCGCCGCAGAGCTAATTTTGTGAACCAGATAGGCAATTATGGAAAGCGCTTTCCGTAAGTGGATGTACATTTCCGTTTTTGATCCGTAAATTTCCCCTCCGTTATCGGTTCGTGTTAACAAACATAACGTGGGAAAAAATAATGATAAAGCTGAAACACTCAATACCTCTGGCTCTCCTCTCGCTGGCAGGGGCCAGCAGCCCGGCCTGCGCCGATCCGAAGTATGATTTTGCGCTGCATGGCTATATCCGCTCCGGGATCCTGGCGAACTCCGATGGCAACCGCGCGGACTCCGTCGGCCTGATGCCAGACGGTAAGTGGCGACTGGGCAACGAAGAAGACACCAAGATCGAACTGATCCCCACCGTGACGCTGACGGCGGACAGCGGCGTGGTGGCGAAAGTGCAGGCCAACCTCACTCACCAGTCGAAATGCACCTCCGACTGGAACTGTCAGGATGACGATGGCCATGACGTACAGTTTCGTGAAGGGTTCGCCGAGCTGAGCAATCTGGATTTTGCGCCGGAGATGACCTTCTGGGCCGGTAAGCGCTACAGCAGCTCCAACACCTCCAGCCATCAGTTCGACTGGGAGTACATTCAGTACAACGGCACCGGCGGCGGCTTCGATAACATGGATCTCGGCTTCGCCCGCTTCGACGCCGGGGTGTACGCCTTTTCACCCACCGATGAAACCAAAGCCTACCCGGTGGATAAGGGAGATCAGGGCTACCCGGATGACTATTCCCTCAACCTGTGGCTGAAAAAGATCGCGGGGACAGGCTTCGATCTGGAGCTGATCGGCCACCACATGAACCGTAACGAAAACCATCCGACTTCCGCCGAGAAGGGCTATGGCGTGACCGGTATTTATAACTTTGACGGCTTCTATGGTCTGACCGGAGGATACTCCCGCCTCGCATTGCAGTACGGGAAAGGGCTGGCGGCGGGTGACTCGCTGGGTAAAAACGGCTGGGGCTGGGCCAACCTGGAAAACACCCAGTCCTGGCGAGTGGTGCTGGATAGCGTGGCCTCGATGGGCGATCTGGAGATCTCGACCTTCGCTTTCTGGCAGAAAGATAAAAACTACCGCTGGTGGACAGAAGATGAAAATGGCTGGGGACGCTCGATGTGGGTCGCTGGTATCCGCCCTTATCATCAGATCACCCGCAACTTTGCCATGCAGTACGAGCTGGGCTACGAATACCTGGATGACAAAAACTACAAAGGAGTAAACGGCAAAGGCAAAGGCGGCCTGACCAAAGTCACCGTTGCGCCAACGCTGACCTTTGACTCCGGTTTCTGGGCGCGTCCGCAGCTGCGCTTCTTCGTCACCTACGCGAAGTGGGATAAAGGTGTCTCCGATGCATTAGACGGTAACTACAACTGGGATACCAATACCATCACCGCCGGCGGGTATTCCCGCAGTGGCTCTACCGACACCGTTAACTTCGGCGTACAGGCCGAGGTCTGGTTCTAAGGAGAGACAACGATGAAGCCGATGAAAAACCTGCTGCTGATGGGGCTGCTGTCCGCGCTGGGGGCCGGCGGGGCGCTGGCCGCCGAGCGCTCGCACTTTACGCACTTTATCACTCGCGACGGCGCCACCCTCAAGGACGGCGACAAGGTGTTTCGTTTCGCCGGGATCCACGCGCCGGAGCTACACCGCATTGAAGACGACGCCCGCGGCCCCTGCAGGGCAGATCCGCGCGGCTGGGGGCAATACTTTAAATGGCCAACGGCCCAGGAGCAGCAAAACTGGATCCAGGCGATGGTGCAAACCTGGGCGAAAGCCCAGCGCGTCTACGTGCTGTCGGTGCAGCAGGAATTTGATAAGGCCTGCGGGCGTGAGACCCATATTCTGGCGCCGGAAACGGCGGACGGCATGCCGCGGCTGAATGAGAAAGCCATGCGGGTGTATGACAACATGATTGCCGAAGCGGATAAACAGGGATTGCGTCTGATCCTGCCGTTTATCGACCACTGGTGGTGGTGGGGCGGGCGCGAGCAGCTTGCGGCGTTCTATCATGAAAAAGCGGAAGACTTTTATCGGACCGATAGCAAGACCTTCAAAGCCTATCTGGATGTGATCCGCCAGGTCATCACCCGGACAAATACCGTCACCGGCCGCGCCTATTATGATGAAAAGGCGATCATGGCCTGGGAAACCGGTAACGAGCTGGAGGATACCAACGCCGATTTCCTGCATCAGACCGCGGCGTGGATTAAAAAAATGGGCCCCTCATCAGCTGGTGGTGGATGGTACCTATAAGAAAATCAATTCCTTTGCGCTGACCGACCCCAATGTGGATATCGTCAGCAATCACTATTACACCAATGCCGATAATAACCATCCCGGGCAGGTGACGCAGGATCTGCGCGCCGTCGGCGGGCAAAAAGTCTATCTCGTCGGCGAGTTTGGCCTGCTGCCGGCGGATCAACTGAACGCCATTATGCAGTCAATTGTTCACAGCGAGGTCAACGGGGCGCAAGCCGCCGGCGGGCTTATCTGGGGCTTCCGCGGCCATCGTCACGACGGCGGCTTCTACTGGCATAAGGAGTCGACCGGGCACTACAGCTACCACCTGCCGGGGTTTGCCAAAGAAGGCGAAGCGAACCAGGAGCAGGCGGTGGTCGATCTGGTGCGCACCGCCGCGGCGCAGATGGCCGGGCAGCAGACGATGGCACCGCTGCCGAAGCCGGACGCGCCTTTGCTGCGCGAAACCACCTCGCCCTTCGCGATCAACTGGATGGGCGCTGCGGTAGGACGCAGCTACGATGTCGAACGCGCCGCCTCACCGACCGGGCCGTGGACGGTGGTGGGCCGGGATATCTCCGATGGCGTTAACGAATGGAATCCGGAAACCATGGTTCTGTTCCGCGACGATTATCGTCAGCTTCAGCTCGGGCACACGTATTACTACCGGGTGACGGCGAAAAACGAGAGTGGTCGTTCGGCCCCTTCCAATGTGATTAGCGTGCAGCATAGCGAGGAGAATCAGCCACCGGTTGTCACGCTGGAACCGGCCCTAACCACCACGCAGGACCAGGGCGTCGAGCTTACGGCCAGCTGGCAGGACGATGGCCTGCCGTCGCGAGAGGTTAAGGTGGGCTGGCAGCACGCCGGCGATGGCCAGGTGCATTTCTGCCATGCCGATCGGGCTCAAACCCGGGCCTGGTTTACGACGCCAGGTACCTATGCGCTGACGTTCACGGCGGACGATGGGCTGTTGAAAAGCAGCAAAACCGTGACCGTGACGGTGGGCGAGGCGGCGGGGAAAGCGCCAGCGGATTTCTGTCGTTATCACGGCGAAGTTTATGGCGTGGCTGAGGGGCGGCTGACGGTGATGAAGAGTGATAAAGACGCGCTGACAGTTGGCGAGGACGGCTTCCTCGGCCCATTTGCCAACGAGGGGGATAAGGTCAGCTGGCAGGTGCAGGCGCCGTGGAGCGGTCAGTTCCTGCTCAATGTAACCTTCAACGGCAAATGGGGCGGTAAGCAGAACTCATTTGTCGTCAACGGGGGCGCTCCGCAGACCGTGGCCTTCCCGCAGACGGATGAGCAGGGCCAGCAGCTGCGGATACCGGTGACGCTTAAAGCCGGGACTAATCAGATTGACTTCGGCCGCTTCGCCGGCGACTGGGGCTATATGTTCATTAAATCGATCGAAGTGGTCGCTGAGTAGTACGTTCAGGCTGCGCCAGACGGGCGCAGCCTTTTTTCGAAGGAGAGGTTATGCAGCAGTATCAGTTTCCGCAAGGGTTCCTGTGGGGGGCGGCGGCGTCCGGCCCGCAAACGGAAGGGGTCACCAATAAGCGCCATCGTTCCATCTGGGACAGTTGGTTTGCCGAACAGCCGGAGCGATTTTATCAGCAGGTAGGGCCGCAGACCGTGTGTGATACTTATCATCAGTATCCGCAGGACGTAGCGCTGATGAAACAGACCGGCTTCAACTCATTTCGTACCTCGATACAGTGGTCACGACTGATCGCTGATTTGGAAACCGGCGCGCCGGACCCGGACGCGGTGCGTTTTTATCACGCCTATCTGGATGAGATGATCGCTAACGGCATTGAGCCGATGATCAATCTCTACCACTTTGATATGCCGGAAGCGCTGCAGAAACAGTACGGCGGCTTTGAATCGGCGCACGTAGCCGAGCTGTTTGCCCGCTTTGCCCGCACCGCCTTTAGCCTGTTTGGCCATAAGGTTAAATACTGGATAACCTTCAACGAGCCGATTGTGCCGGTTGAGGGAGGCTACCTGTACGACTTCCACTATCCATGTAAGAAAGATGGCCGGCTGGCGGCGCAGGTGGCGTTTAACATTATGCTGGCGCACGCCAAAGCGGTAACGGCTTATCGTGAACTGGCGCTGGCGGGCGAGATCGGCGTGGTGCTCAACCTGACCCCGAGCTATACCCTCACCGACAGCGACGCGGATAAAAAAGCCGCCGGGTATGCCGACCTGTTTTTTAACCGCAGCTTCCTTGACCCGCTGGTAAAACATGAATTCCCCAAAGCGCTGTGCGAGATCCTTGCCGCCCACGACTGCCTGCCGACGACCAGCAAAGACGACGCGGCGTTGATCCTCAGCGCGGATATCGATTTTCTTGGGGTAAACTATTACGTGCCGCGGCGGGTAAAAGCGCGTGAGAGCGAATATGACCTCGATTATTTCACCCCGGAATACTATTTCGAAAACGCGGTGAACCCGCAGGGCCGCTTTAACCCTTATCGTGATAACAACGAGATCCTGCCGCAGGCGATCTATGACATTGCCGCCAATATTCGCGATAACTACGGCAATATTAAGTGGTATCTCGCGGAAATCGGCATCGCGATGGATCGACAATCAGAGGGCGAGCCCGGGGCGGACGGGGTGATAGACGATACTTTCCGCATCCAGCTGATGGAGGAGCATCTGGTGCAGCTGCATCGGGCGATAGCCGACGGCGCGAACTGCTTTGGCGTGCACCAGTGGACGTTTATCGACAACTGGTCGTGGATCAATGCCTTCAAACGGCGCTACGGCTTCTGGCGACTGGATCTGGAGACCGGCGAGCGACAGATAAAACGCAATGCGCTGTGGTTTGCCGAACTGGCGACCAGCAACGGTTTTACCAGCGATAAATAGCGCGCTGCGCCAGCGCTCCCTCTCACCGGCGCGGAAAGGGGGAGCGCGCGAGGTTACACCAGTTCGTCTTTATTAATACCCAGCCGCTTCATGCGTGACAGGAGCGTGGTGCGCTTGAGCCCCAGCCGCTGGGCGGCGCCTTTCGGCCCGGCCACCACGCCGTTGCTCTCCTTCAGCACCCGGACGATCAGCTGATATTCATCCTCACCTTCCTCAGGCAGGACCGCCGGCGTCCGCGGGGCTTCCACGATATCCCGCTCCGGCAGGGAGAGCTGCAGTACGTTGCCGCGGGTGAGCAATACCGCCCGTTCGATAACGTTTTCCAGCTCGCGCACGTTGCCCGGCCACTCCATACGCGTCAGAGTACGCAGGGTTTCCGCCGGAATGCTGTCGATATTGCGCCCCATGCGGCGGGCGATTTTAAAGGTAAACGCCTTCACCAGCAGCGGGATATCGTCGGGACGTTCACGCAGCGGCGGCAGATGGATCGGGAACACGTTGAGCCGGTAGTAGAGATCGCTGCGGAATTCCCTGTCGATAACCATCTGCTTGAGATCGCGGTTGGTGGCGGCGATCAATCGAACGTCGGTCTGAATCAGCTTGTTGCTCCCCAGACGTTCGAACTCCTGCTCCTGGAGGACGCGCAGCAGTTTGGGCTGCAGTTCCAGCGGCATATCGCCCACTTCATCGAGGAACAGGGAGCTTTTGTCCGCCAGTTCGAAGCGGCCGATACGCTGGGCGCTGGCCCCGGTGAACGCGCCGCGTTCGTGGCCGAACAGATCGCTCTCCAGCAGCCCGGCGGGCATCGCCGCGCAGTTCATCTTCACCATCCGCCGACCGTTGCGTCCGCTGAGGTTGTGGATAGCGCGGGCGATAAGCTCTTTGCCGGTGCCGGTTTCGCCGAGGATCAGCACGGTGCTGTCGCTCTGCGCCACCATCTCTACCTGCTTGAGCACATTGTTCATCGCCTCGCTGCGGCCGATAATCTCGCCGAATTCGCTCTCGACATTATTGAGCTGCTCGGTGAGCGCGAGGTTCTCATCCACCAGCCGCTCTTTCAGGCGCTGAATTTCGCGGTAGGCGAGGGCGTTATCGATAGCGATCGACACCCGCTCGGCGATCTGCCGCAGCAGCTTGAGATTGGTGGTGGTGAAGACCTGTTCGTCGCACTGCGCCAGCTTAAGCACCCCGAGCAGGGTATTGCCGGACATCAGCGGCAGCAGGCACAGGGTCTGGATCTTATTGCCCCACATCTCGAAGAGCATTTTCTCATACGGCGCGAGAGTGTCATGTTCGTGCAGATTAAGCAGCAGCATCTCTTTGCTTTTGAACACGCGCTCGGTGAGGGTACCGGCTTCATCCACCTCGCTCTGGTCGTGAACCGGGTGGCTGGCGTCAAGATAATGCGTGGAATAGATGTTGAGCTTCCCCTTGCGGTCGCTGCGCAGCACCACGCTGATGGCGTCGATCCGGAAGTAGCGATGGATCTCTTTCGCCACCTCGCTGACCAGCTCGTCGATATCCAGTCGCGAGAGCACCGCGTTGGTGATCGCCACCAGGATGCGAAAGTTGTCGCGCTCGTGGCACAGCAGATCGTAATCGACGTTATTGCTGACCCGGTTCTGAATCTGTTCGGTGACGACGGCGACGATCTGCGCGAAGGTATGCAGCCGCTGGAACTCTTTCTCGCTCCACGGCCGGTTGTCACGGCGGAGGAATTCGCAGCCGCCGAAGATCCGCCCGTCCGCCGCCAGCGGCAGCAGCGAATAGTATCCGAACGGACGATACAGTCCGCTGCGGATAAGCTGCGGCCAGGTGTCAGCAAAGGTTTCATGATCGCAATGCAGGGCATCCGGCCGGGAGAGTAAGCGACGCACCGGACCGTGGGCCAGGACGGTTTCATCCTCGTAGCTTACCGGATGGCCGGCCTCATCGCAGGCGTACCTGGCCGCGCGGTGATTACCCGCGTTCCACAGGATGATGGCCGCCTCATCGGCCAGCGCGGACTGTTGCACCAGACGGGTCAGGGTTTCGCTTAGCGCGGCCAGATCGGGCTGCTGTAATAAAAGCCGGGTGATATCGAACAGCCCCTGCTGGCCGAGATCGCTCATCGGTGTATACGACATTGCTTACGTCCAAAACGCGCCGACAACGCGGCGCATAAGAAAATGATGGTACAAATAATAGTATGTTAATAAAGCGGTTATTGCCGCTTTAACCCATCCATGGGCGCCCGCTGGTTTGGGCAAAATAATTACGCTGGCTTTTTCCCGGCTCGCGCTGCGCTTAGCCGGGCTACATATGCGCGCAGTTTTGTAGCCCGGATAAGGCGCCAGCCGCTATCCGGGACCCGACGCCGTCGTTAACAAATTCTCGGCAGCGGTTCGGCGTGGGGAAGATCGAGCGTCCGCTTCACGCCGTACAGCCCAACGGAACGTACGCCCGGGCGGGCGACCACTTCGCCGATTATCGCCGCATCGCGTCCTAACGCGTGAGACCGCAAATGCGCCAGCACGTTTTCCGCCTCGTCGCGGGCGACGGCGAGCACCAGCTTGCCTTCATTGGCGAAGTTCAGGGCGTCCAGACCAAGCAGCTCGCAGACGCCGCGCACCGTGTCGTTGACCGGCAGCGTTGCCTCCTGCAGTTCGATGCCGCAGCCGCTGGCGGCGGCGAACTCATGGGCGACCGCGTTAACCCCGCCGCGGGTGGCGTCGCGCAGGGCTTTCACTCCGCTCAGCGGGCGCAGGGTCTGGATAAGCGGCGTCAGCACCGCGCAGTCGCTGGACAGCGCGCCGTCCAGCCCCATCTGCTCGCGCAGGTTAAGGATGGTGGCGCCATGATCCCCCAGCGTGCCGCTGACCAGCAGCACATCACCGGCGCTAATCTGCTGCGTCCCCCAGCGAACGTCCGCCGGGATGGCGCCGATGCCGGCGGTGTTAATAAACAGCTTATCCGCCGCGCCGCGCGGCACCACTTTAGTGTCGCCGGTGACGATGGCGATCCCTGCCGCCCGGGCGGTGTCGGCCATGCTGGCGACCACCGCTTCCAGGGTGGCCATCTCCAGCCCCTCTTCGAGAATAAAGCCGCAGGAAAGATAGCGCGGGATGGCGCCGCTGACCGCCACATCGTTGGCGGTACCGCAGACGGCCAGCTTGCCGATATTGCCGCCGGGAAAGAACAGCGGGTCAATCACGTAGCTGTCGGTGGAGAAGGCGAGGCGGTCCCCCTGGGCGGCGAGCGCCGCCAGATCGAGGCGCGCCTGATCCTCCTGCTCCGCCAGCCAGGGGTTGGCGAAGGCCTGCATAAACAGGTCGCCGATCAGCTGCTGCATTGCCTGTCCCCCGCTACCGTGGGCTAACTGGACGCTTTTCATACTTCATTTTCCTGACTGCGATATTGATACCAGGCGGCGCAGGCCCCTTCAGAGGAGACCATTAGCGCGCCAAAGGCGCTTTGCGGATTGCAGGTGCTGGCGAAGAGCGGGCACTGGTGCGGTTTACAGCGGCCGGTCAGCACCTCGCCGCAGCGGGCGCGCGGGTCGTCGCACACGCGCTGCGGCGCCGGGCGAAAATGCGCCTCGGCATCGAAGCGCTGATAGGCTGGCGTAAGCTGCACGCCGGAGTCGCTGATGACCCCCAGGCCGCGCCATTCGCTGTCGCCATCCAGGCGGAAGACGTCGGCCATCGCCGCCTGCGCCAGCGGGTTGCCGGCATCCGGCACCACGCGACGGTACTGATTTTCCACATCGCTGCGCTGCGCTATTGTCTGCTCAACCAGCATCACCGCGCCTTGCAGTAGATCAAGCGGTTCGAAACCGGCGACCACTAAAGGACGGTGATAGTCGCTGGCGATAAAGCCGTAGGCCTCGGTGCCGATCACCATACTGACGTGGCCCGGGGCGAGAAAGGCGTCGATTCCGTTCTCCGGCTGGTCCAGCAGGCTGCGCAGGGTCGGCAGCAGGGTGATGTGCTGGCAGAAAAAGTAGAAGTTATCGACGTTGCGCTCTCGCGCCTGACGCAGGGTCAGGGCGGTAGCGGGCATGGTGGTTTCGAAACCAAGACCAAAAAAGACCACCTCGCGCTGCGGATTTTGCTGCGCCAGCCGCAGAGCGTCCATCGGCGAGTAAACGATGCGGACATCGGCGCCGCGGGCTTTCGCCTGCAGAAGCGAGCCGTTTTTACCCGGCACGCGCATGGCGTCGCCGAAGGTGCAGAAGATCACTCCCGGGCGGCTGGCAATCTCAATGCAGGCGTCGATGCGCCCCATCGGCAGGACGCACACCGGGCAGCCGGGCCCATGAATAAATTCGATGTTCTCCGGCAACAGCTGGTCGAGCCCGAATTTAAAAATGGCATGGGTATGGCCGCCGCAGACCTCCATGATGCGCAGCGGTCGCGCGGCGGTGTGCGGCAGCAGACGAGCACGCTGCTGAAGATGGGCCACCAGCTGCATCACCTGTTCGGGGGCGCGGTATTCATCTACGTAACGCATTATCGCTCCTCGCCGTACAGCAGCGCGCCGACGTCCGGCTCCACGTCAAACATATTTTGCAGCGCCTCGAGGGTGTCGCGGGCTTCGGCTTCATTAATGACGCTCATGGCGAAGCCGACGTGCACCAGCACCCACTGGCCGAGCCGCGGCTGGCCCTGCTCATCTACGGCGCCGACCAGCGTCAGGTCGACGTCGCGCTGAATACCGCAAACTTCCACCTTCGCCAGCACGCCGTCGATGGCGCAAATTTGTCCCGGAATGCCTATGCACATCGCTGCGTCTCCAGCCAGGTGAGCCACTGCTCCATGCCTTCGCCGCTGGTGGCGGAGACAAGAATAATTTCAATATGCGGATTGACCTCGCGGGCGCAGGCCAGGCACCGCTCAACGTCGAAATTGAGATACGGCAGCAGGTCGACTTTGTTGAGCAGCATCAGGCTGGCGGCGGCGAACATATGCGGATACTTCAGCGGTTTGTCTTCGCCTTCGGTGACCGACAGCACCGCCACCTTATGGCGCTCGCCGAGATCAAAGCTGGCCGGGCAGACCAGGTTGCCGACGTTTTCGATAAACAGAATGCCGCGGTCAGCCAGCGGCAGGCGCGGGGCGGCGTCGGCGATCATCTGGGCGTCGAGATGGCAGCCTTTCCCGGTATTGACCTGAATCGCCGGGGTGCCGGTGGCGCGAATGCGGGCAGCGTCATTGACCGTTTGCTGATCGCCTTCAATCACCGCACAGTCGGCGCGTCCTTTCAGCCGGGTGAGGGTTTCGGTGAGCAGGGTGGTTTTGCCGGAGCCGGGGCTGGAAACCAGATTTAGCACCAGCTGCTGTTTTGCTGCGAAGCGTGCGCGGTTGCGTGCCGCCAGGCGGTTGTTTTTATCCAGCACGTCGATCTCCACTTCCAGCATTCGCCGCTGGCTCTGCCCCGGGGCGTGGGTACCCGCTTCGCCGTGGCCGTAATGCAGGTCGCCCTCTGGCGTGCGGGTGGGGGCGAAGTGGTCGGTTTTGACACCGGTGATGGTCATCGTCTGGCGTGGGGCGGGCGCGAAGGGGGCGCTGCGGAACGCGGAATGCGGGTTTCGTTCGTCTCCTTCAATATAGAGGTTGCCTTCGCCACAGCCGCATGTTGTACACATAATTTACTCCAATTCTAAACGCTGAATCTGTAAGCCGTCATCCGCCACGATCTGCAGCTGGTCGTTATTGCAGTGCGGGCAGCGGCGAACGTGCTGCGAGACAAGATGGACGTACTGCTGACAGCGATCGCACCAGCATTCAGCCTGTTGTTCGGCGATATGCAGTTCGCACCCCTCCGCCAGCGTGCCGCGGCAGACCAGCTCAAAGCAGAAGGTCAGGGCGCTGGCTTCCACGCAGGAAAATGCGCCGACCTTGAGCCACACGCCGGTAACCCGCCGCGCGCCGGCCTGCTGCGCCTGTTGTTCAATAATTTCCAGCGCCCGCTGGCTGAGGGTGATTTCGTGCATAGTCGCCTCCGTATCGCGATGCGCCTTCTATGCAATAACGATGCCAGAATGAAATCGTCGTGGCAGTCAATGTCGATGTCGACGCCCCGGGGCTGTCATCGACATGTCGTATCGGCAGAGGTCGATATAAAAACATAGTTAAATCAATTAAATAAAATCTGGCATGAAAAATGCTTAGAGGGTGCATCTCATGCTACGGAGAAACCGATATGACTATTTGGGAAATAAGTGAAAAGGCGGATTACATCGCCGACCGTCACCGGCAGCAGCAGGAGCAGTGGCACATCTACTGTAACTCGCTGGTTCAGGGGATCACCTTGTCGAAGGCCCGCCTGCATCACGCGATGAGCTGCGCGCCGGACAAAGAGCTGTGCTTCGTGCTGTTCGGCCATTTTCAGGTGTTCGTCGCCCTCGCGGAAGGCTTCAACAGCCACACCATCGAGTACTACGTCGAAAACAAAAACGGCGGTGATAAGTATCTGATTGCTCAGGCCACCCTCGCAATGGATGGCACGGTGGACGGCCGCATCAGCAACCGCTCCCGCGACCAGGTGCTGGAGCACTATCTGGCGATTATCGCCACCGTCTATGACCGTCTGTATGACGCCATGGAACAAGACCAACCGGTGGATTTAAGCCATCTGGCGCTGACCCACTGATCGTAAGGTGTCGACACGTGTCGAAAATGACACCTGCGCAACCTGATTTCGTCAAAAATGACTTTCACCCGAGGATGACCCGGTGAACCGTTTTGTAATTGCTGACTCCACTGTCTGTATCGGCTGCCGCACCTGCGAAGCCGCCTGCTCTGAGACGCATCGCCAGCACGGCCTGCAGGCTATGCCGCGGCTGCAGGTGATGCGTAATGAAAAAGAATCGGCACCGCAGATGTGCCACCACTGTGAAGATGCCCCCTGCGCCACCGTCTGCCCGGTTAACGCCATCCAGCGCGTCGATGGCGCGGTCCAGCTCAACGAGAGCCTGTGCGTAAGCTGCAAACTGTGCGGCATTGCCTGCCCGTTCGGCGCCATTGAATTTTCCGGCAGCCGCCCGCTGGATATCCCGGCGAATGCCAATACCCGGCTGGCGCCCCCCGCGCCGCCGGCGCCGGCGCGCGTCAGCTCGCTGCTCGACTGGGTACCGGGCGTGCGCGCTATTGCCGTGAAATGCGACCTCTGCCACTTCGATGACCAGGGCCCGGCCTGCGTGCGGACCTGTCCGACCAACGCGCTGATGCTGGTGGATAGCCGTGATATCGCCCAGGCCAGCAAGCGTAAACGTCAGCTGACCTTTAATACCGACCTTGGCGACTTGTCGCTGTTCCAGGCGCAACAGGGGGAGAGGGAATGAGTGTAATTGGATTAGTGAATCAGGCGGTGGCGTGGTATGCCGCCAGCGCCGTACTGGCCTTTCTGTTTGCCATGCGCAAACCGCTCAGCGGCGCCATTGCCGGGATCGGCGGCGCGGTGGCCAGCGCCATGCTGGTGGTCGCCGGCGGCGCCGCGCTGCTGATGCCGGAGCGGATCCACGGCGGCATGCTGCAGTTTCTCCACCTGACGATACGGGTGGGGGGCGTCAACGCGCTGTGGCTGCTGGCCATCGGCCTGTCGGCGCTGCCGGTGTCATTGTTCAATATTAGCTGGCATCGCCACCCGCAGGTGAAGGCCAACGGCCCGCTGGTCAACCTGCTGCTGGCCGCCGCGACCTGCGCGGTGGTGGTGACCAATATCGGTTCACTGGTGGTGATGGCGGAGATCATGGCGCTCTGCGCGGCGTTTCTCACCGGCTGCGCCGCCTCCGGTAAGCTGTGGTTTGCCCTGGGGCGTCTCGGTACTTTGCTGATGGCCTGGACCTGCTGGCTGGTGTGGTCAACCTACGGCACCCTCGAGCTGGCGCAGATCAACCTTCAGGCGGTGGATATGATGCAGAACCCGCTGCTCTGGCTGCCGGGTCTGGTGGGGTTCGCCCTGCTGGCCGGGGCGATCCCGCTGCACGGCTGGGCGCCGCAGGCCCACGCCGGGGCCAGCGCGCCGGCCGCCGCGCTGTTTTCCACAGTAGTGATGAAAGTCGGTCTGTACGGCATGCTGACCGTTTCGCTGGCCGGCGGCGTGCCGCCGCTGTGGTGGGGCGTGATGCTGCTGGCGCTGGGGATGATCACCGCCTTTATCGGCGGACTGTATGCGCTGATGGAGCATAACATTCAGCGCCTGCTGGCCTATCACACCCTGGAGAATATCGGCATTATCCTGCTGGGGCTGGGCGCCTTCGTCACCGGCGTGGCGACCCGCAACAGCACGCTGATGGTGCTGGGCTTTATCGGCGGCATGTATCACCTGATTAACCACAGCCTGTTCAAAACCACGCTGTTCCTCGGTGCCGGAGCGGTGTGGTTCCGCACCGGCCATCGCGATATCGAGAAGCTGGGCGGCATCGGTAAAAAAATGCCGCTGATCTCCCTCGCCATGCTGGTGGGGCTGATGGCAATGGCGGCCCTGCCGCCGCTGAACGGCTTCGCCGGCGAATGGGTTATCTATCAATCCTTCTTCAAAATGAGCACTGGCGACCTGTTTATTGGCCGTCTGCTGGGGCCGCTACTGGCCGTTGGCCTGGCGATCACTGGCGCACTGGCGGTGATGTGTATGGCGAAAGTCTATGGCGTGACCTTCCTCGGCGCGCCGCGGACGAAAGAGGCGGAAAACGCCACCTGCGCCCCCTGGCTGATGACCCTGAGCGTGGTGCTGGCGGCGGTCTTCTGCCTCGTTGGCGGCATCGCCGCGCCGTGGCTGCTGCCGCTGGTGAGCGGCGCCTTCCCGGTGCAGGCTCAGGTATCGAGCGTGGTGTCGCAGCCGATGATCGCGCTGCTGCTTATCGCCTGCCCGCTGCTGCCGTTCCTGCTGATGATCTTCTTTAAAGGCGATCGCCTGGCGGCGCGCTCGCGCGGCGCGGCGTGGGTCTGCGGTTACGACCACGAGCAGTCGATGGTGGTAACGGCCCACGGCTTTGCCATGCCGGTGAAAGAGGCCTTTGCGCCGTTGCTGAAGCTGCGTCACTGGCTGAACCCGGTGCGTCTGGTGCCGGGCTGGCAATCGGCCTCGGCGCCGGCGCTGCTACGCGGGATCGCGCTGGTTGAGCTGGCGGTGCTGGTGGTGATTGTCATTTCGCGAGGAGCCTGAGAATGAGTCTGTTAATTGCATTGCTACAGGCGCTGGTGCTGTTTGCCGTCGCGCCGCTGTTGTCCGGGATCGTTCGCGTCGCCCGCGCGCGGCTGCATAACCGCCGTGGACCGGGGGTACTGCAGGAGTATCGCGATATCCTGAAACTGCTGGGCCGCCAGAGCGTCGGTCCTGACGCCTCGGGCTGGGTGTTTCGCCTGACGCCGTACGTCATGGTGGGCGTGATGCTGACCATCGCCACCGCGCTGCCGGTGGTGACGGTAGACTCCCCGCTGCCGGTGCTGGGGGATCTCATCACCCTGATCTACCTGTTCGCCATCGCCCGTTTCTTTTTTGCCATTTCCGGTCTGGACACCGGCAGCCCGTTTACCGCGCTGGGCAGCAGTCGCGAAGCGATGCTCGGCGTGCTGGTGGAGCCGATCCTGCTGTTGGGCCTGTGGGTGGCGGCGCAGGTCGCCGGCTCGACCCATATCAGCGCCATCACCGATACCCTTTACCACTGGCCGGCGGCGCGCAGCATTCCACTGATTCTGGCGTTATGCGCCTGCGCCTTCGCCACCTTTATCGAGATGGGCAAACTGCCGTTCGATCTGGCGGAAGCGGAGCAGGAGCTGCAGGAAGGGCCGCTGTCGGAATACAGCGGCAGCGGCTTTGGCATCCTGAAGTGGGGCATCAGCCTCAAACAGCTGGTGGTGCTGCAGATGTTTGTCGGGGTCTTCTTCCCGTGGGGCCAGATGACCAGCTTCAGCGTCGGCGGCCTGCTGCTGGCGCTGGTGGTCGCCATCGTTAAGCTGGTGGTTGGGGTGCTAATTATCGCGCTGTTTGAAAACAGCATGGCGCGTCTGCGTTTTTGTGCCACCTCCCGCGTCACCTGGGCCGGGTTTGGTTTCGCCTTTTTAGCTTTCGTCTCCTTGCTGGTGGCGTGATTAAGAGAGTTTGAGCATGTCTGAAGAAAAAATCGGTCAACACTACCTTGCGGCGCTGCACCAGGCCTTTCCCGGCGTGGTACTGGACGAAGCCTGGCAGACTAAAGACCAGTTAACCATCACCGTGAAGGTCAACTACCTGCCGGAAGTGGTGGAGTTTCTCTACTACCAGCAGGGCGGCTGGCTGTCGGTGCTGTTCGGCAACGATGAACGTAAGCTCAACGGCCACTACGCGGTCTATTACGTGCTGTCGATGGAGCAGGGCACCAAATGCTGGATCACCGTGCGCGTGGAAGTGGACGCCAACAAACCGGAATACCCGTCGGTGACGCCGCGCGTCCCGGCGGCGGTATGGGGCGAGCGCGAAGTGCGTGATATGTACGGCCTGGTGCCGGTCGGCCTGCCGGACGAACGCCGGCTGGTGCTGCCGGACGACTGGCCGGACGAACTCTATCCGCTGCGCAAAGACAGCATGGATTATCGCCAGCGTCCGGCGCCGACCACCGACGCCGAAACCTACGAGTTTATTAACGAGCTCGGCAGCAAGAAAAACAACGTGGTGCCGATTGGCCCGCTGCACGTCACCTCTGATGAACCTGGCCACTTCCGCCTGTTCGTTGACGGCGAGAACATTATCGACGCCGACTACCGCCTGTTCTACGTCCATCGCGGGATGGAAAAGCTGGCGGAAACCCGCATGGGTTATAACGAAGTGACCTTCCTGTCGGACCGGGTGTGCGGCATCTGCGGCTTCGCCCACAGCACCGCTTACACCACCTCGGTGGAGAACGCGATGGGCATCGTGGTGCCGGAGCGGGCGCAGATGATCCGCGCCATTTTGCTGGAGGTGGAACGCCTGCACTCGCACCTGCTGAACCTCGGTCTGGCCTGCCACTTTACCGGCTTTGACTCCGGCTTTATGCAGTTCTTCCGCGTGCGCGAAACCTCGATGAAGATGGCAGAGATCCTTACCGGCGCGCGTAAAACCTACGGCCTGAACCTGATCGGCGGGATCCGCCGCGACCTGCTGAAAGAGGACATGATCCAGACCCGTCAGCTGGCGCAGCAGATGCGTCGCGACGTGCAGGAGCTGGTGGATATGCTGCTCAGCACGCCGAATATGGAACAGCGTACCGTCGGTATTGGCCGTCTGGACCCGGAAATCGCCCGCGACTTCAGCAACGTCGGCCCGATGGTGCGCGCCAGCGGCCACGCCCGCGACACCCGCGCCGACCACCCGTTTGTCGGTTACGGCCTGCTGCCGATGGAAGTTCACAGCGAACAGGGCTGCGACGTGATATCTCGCCTCAAGGTGCGGATCAACGAGGTTTACACCGCGCTGGATATGATTGATTTCGGTCTCGATAACCTGCCGGGCGGCCCGCTGATGGTGGAGGGGTTCACCTATATTCCGCACCGCTTCGCGCTGGGCTTCTCCGAGGCGCCGCGCGGCGACGATATCCACTGGAGCATGACCGGCGACAACCAGAAACTGTATCGCTGGCGCTGCCGGGCGGCGACTTACGCCAACTGGCCGACCCTGCGCTATATGCTGCGCGGCAACACCGTTTCCGATGCGCCGCTGATCATCGGCAGCCTCGACCCGTGCTACTCCTGTACTGACCGCATGACCGTGGTCGATGTACGCAAGAAGAAGAGCAAAGTGGTGCCATACAAAGAGCTGGAGCGCTACAGCATCGAGCGTAAAAACTCGCCGCTGAAATAAGGAATCGCCATGTTTACCTTTATTAAAAAAGTTATTAAGACCGGCACCGCGACGCACGCCTACCCGCTGGAGCCGATGCCGGTGGACAAAAACTTTCGCGGCAAGCCGGAGCATACGCCACAGCAGTGTATCGGCTGCGCGGCCTGCGTGAACGCCTGCCCGTCGAACGC
This sequence comes from Klebsiella sp. 4_1_44FAA, assembly GCF_000238715.1. Classification (NCBI taxonomy): domain Bacteria; kingdom Pseudomonadati; phylum Pseudomonadota; class Gammaproteobacteria; order Enterobacterales; family Enterobacteriaceae; genus Klebsiella; species Klebsiella sp. 4_1_44FAA. The sequence continues at coordinate 107,362 of NZ_JH414800.1, read as the reverse complement.
CCTGACGGTCGAGATCGATCTGGCCACTAACCAGCTGGCGTGGCAGTTTAACCTCGGGCGCTGCATCTTCTGCGGTCGCTGTGAAGAGGTGTGCCCGACGGCGGCGATTAAGCTGTCGCCGGAGTATGAGCTGGCGGTGTGGAAGAAAGAGGATTTCCTCCAGCAGTCGCGCTTCGCTATCTGCCACTGCCGGGAGTGCCAGCGTCCGTTCGCGGTGCAGAAGGAGATCGACTACGCCATCGCGCTGCTCAAGCATAACGGCGATACCCGCGCCGAGCTGCACCGCGAAAGCTTCGAAACCTGCCCGGAATGCAAGCGCCAGAAATGCCTGGTGCCGTCCGATCGTATTGAACTGACCCGCCACATGAGGGAGGCCAGCTGATGAGTACTTTACTTGGCCCGCGCGATGAAAACGGCATTCCCGTGCCGATGACGGTGGATGAATCCATCGCCAGCATGAAGGCCTCGCTACTGAAGAAGATTAAACGTTCGGCCTACGTCTACCGCGTCGACTGTGGCGGCTGCAACGGCTGCGAAATCGAAATTTTCGCCACCCTTTCGCCGCTGTTCGACGCTGAACGCTTCGGGATTAAGGTGGTGCCTTCGCCGCGCCATGCCGATATTCTGTTGTTTACCGGGGCAGTGACTCGCGCGATGCGCTCCCCGGCGCTGCGCGCCTGGCAGTCGGCGCCGGATCCGAAGATCTGTATCTCCTACGGCGCCTGCGGCAACAGCGGCGGCATCTTCCACGACCTGTACTGCGTCTGGGGCGGTACCGATAAAATCGTACCGGTCGACGTCTATATTCCGGGCTGCCCGCCGACGCCAGCCGCCACGCTGTACGGCTTCGCCATGGCGCTTGGCCTGCTGGAGCAGAAAATTCATGCCCGTCTGCCGGGTGAGCTCGACGAACAGCCGACCGAGCTGCTGCATGCCGATATGGTGCAGCCTCTGCGGGTGCGCATCGATCGCGAAGCGCGGCGTCTGGCGGGCTATCGCTATGGACGGCAGATTGCCGATGACTATATGCGTCTGCTTGGCCAGGGCGACAGTCAGGTGCTGCGCTGGCTGGAGGCGGAGAAAGATCCGCGTCTGACCGAGATCGTCACCCATCTCAACCAGGTGGTCGAGGGGGCGCGTATCCGATGAGCGAGACGGTGGTGTTCAGTCAGCTGAGCCGTAAATTTATTGATGAGAACGACGCCACGCCGGATCAGGCGCAGCAGGTGGTCTATTACAGCCTGGCGATTGGCCACCACCTCGGCGTCATCGACTGTCTGGAGGCGGCGCTGAGCTGCCCGTGGGACGCGTATCTGGCATGGATCGCCACCCTTGAGGCCGGAAGCGCCGCGCGGCGCAAAATGGAGGGCGTGCCGAAGTATGGCGAAATCGTCATCGACAGCAGTCATGTGGCGATGCTGGCCAACGCCTTTGATAAAGCGCAGTCCGCGCAGACCCCGCAGCAGCAGGCGTGGAGCAAAACCCTGCTCAGCATGCTGCATGATATTCACCAGGAGAGCGCCATCTACCTGATGGTGAGGAGATTACGTGACTGACGTTTTACTCTGTGTCGGCAACAGCATGATGGGCGACGACGGCGCCGGCCCGCTGCTGGCGGAGATGTGCGCGGCGAACCCGGCCGGCCAGTGGGTGGTCATCGACGGCGGCAGCGCGCCGGAAAACGACATCGTGGCGATCCGCGAATTACGCCCCGAACGCCTGCTGATTGTCGATGCCACCGATATGGGCCTAAACCCCGGCGACATTCGCATCATCGATCCCGACGACATCGCCGAGATGTTTATGATGACCACCCATAACATGCCGCTCAACTATCTGGTCGATCAGCTGAAAGAAGACGTCGGCGAGGTGATTTTCCTCGGCATTCAGCCGGATATCGTCGGTTTTTATTATCCGATGACCCAGCCGGTGAAAGAGGCCGTTGCCCGGGTGTATCAGCAGCTGGCAGGCTGGCAGGGCAAGGGCGGCTTTACTCAGCTGGAGGCCGCGGACGACTAGCCCTGCGGCGAACCGGGCTCTCCGCCGGCGCACGACTGGCCGGAAGGGAGCCCCGTTCCCGGCGCTGCCAGCTCAAGATTCTCTATCACTAATTTACCGGGCGACACCGAGACTCTGACCTGCGTGCCGACCGGAAACCCCGCCTGCTCCAGCCAGTCGCCGTTTAAGCTTAATGCCGCGTGGCGGGTGTAGCGCCGCGTCTCCCGCGTTTTGCGGTCCTCATGGCGTTTTCTGACATATCCCACGGTTAACTGGCGAATGGCCCTGGCTATCCCTCTGGCTGCGGTAGGGTGCTGTGCGCTCATGATGTGCTCCTTGCTGAAGATACCCCGGTAAAAGTACTGGATAAAATACCAGTTATTGTAAACAGGTGGCAAACCAGAAACTGGAATCAGGCTCGAGAAAAAAGCATGTAATGGATGCAACAGATAGCCGACGTCCGTCCCCCGGTTATCGCGGGGAACGGGCGCGCGTGGGCGAGGGTGCTTAGTCGAGATCGGCGCCGTTACTGGCTATCACCTTCTGGTACCAGAAGAATGACTTTTTACGCTTACGCGCCAGGGTGCCGTTGCCGGCATCGTCGCGATCGACATAGACAAAGCCGTAGCGCTTGCTCATCTCGCCGGTGGACGCCGAGACCAGATCGATGCAGCCCCAGCTGGTGTAGCCCATTACCGGAATGCCGTCGCCGATAGCATCGCGCATCGCCCTGATGTGCTCGCGCAGGTAGCTGATGCGATAGTCGTCATTGATGTCCCCATTGGCATCGATCTCATCGCGGGCGCCAAGCCCGTTTTCCACCAGGAACAGCGGTTTCTGATAGCGGTCGTACATCATGTTCATGGTGATGCGCAGGCCCAGCGGGTCGATGCCCCAGCCCCATTCGCTGGCCGGAATGTGCGGGTTCTTCAGCGACTTGACGATGTTGGCGGCATTGGTGTTGCTGGCGTTCATCTCCGCCGAGGCGCAGCGCGACGCGTAGTAGCTAAAGGAGACGAAATCGACGGTGTTTTTGAGGATCTCGTCATCGCCCGGCTGTTTCGCAATCGTGACCCCTTTTTCCCGGAACACCCGCGCGGCCCACACCGGATAGGCGCCGCGGGCCTGGACATCGATAAAGAACAGGTTTTCGCGGTCCTTCTCCAGCGCCATCCATACATCTTCCGGCTTGCAGGAGTAAGGGTAGAAATTACCGCCGGCCAGCATACAGCCGACCTGATTTTGCGGGTTAATCTCATGGGCGATTTTCGTCGCCAGCGCGCTGGCTACCAGCTCGTGATGCGCGGCCTGATACTTCACCTGCTCCTGATTTTCTCCCTCCTCAAACACCAGACCGGCGCCGGAGTAGGGGCTGTGCAGCATGATGTTGATTTCATTGAAGGTGAGCCAGTATTTCACCAGGCCGTCAAAAGCTTCAAAGCAGGTGCGGGCGTAGTGGCTGAAAAAATCCACCATTTTGCGGTTGCGCCAGGAGCCGTACTCCATCACCAGATGCATCGGCACGTCAAAATGGCACAGGGTGACCAGCGGCTCGATACCGTGCTTTTTGCACTCCTCGAACAGTGAGCGATAGAAGGCGATGCCCTGCGGATTCGGCTGCTGTTCGTCGCCGCGTGGGAACAGGCGGCTCCAGGCGATGGAGGTGCGAAAGACGCTGAACCCCATCTCGGCCATCAGGGCGATATCTTCTTTATAGCGATGGTAAAAATCGATCGCCTGGTGGCTGGGGTAAAATTCGTCTTCACGCAGCGTAAAGCGCTTCTCCAGGCCTAATTTTACCGGCAGGCGATGCGCGCCGTGGGGAAGGGTATCCACGGTGGTCAGCCCCTTACCGCCTTCAAGATAAGCGCCTTCAGACTGGTTGGCGGCCAGTGCGCCGCCCCATAAAAATCCCTGTGGGAAACTCGCCATGCATTACCTCATTATCAATAGTGTATTCAGGCGTGGGATGCCTGGGCCCGGGCCTGGCGCGCTCTGGCGTCGGCAGCGGCCTGCTCAACGGGAATGTCCTCAAAGCCAAGGATCAGCGTCAGGGCAAACGACAGCACCACCGACAGCGCCATCACGCCAAACACCCAGACGATGGTCATTGGATTGGCCGGATCGAAAAACTGCACGCTGGTAAACAGCCCCGGCGCCGCCATCGAATGGCTGGCCAGTCCGGCAATGCCTGCCACCGCGCCGCAGATAAAGCCGCTGATTAAGCTGGCGATCAGCGGGCGCTTCAGGCGCACCGCCACGCCGTACAGCGCCGGTTCGGAAATCCCGGCCAGAATCGCCGATGCCGCGGCGGCCAGCGCCGTCTGGCGCAGCTCCGGGTTTTTGGTTTTCCACGCTACCGCCAGCGAAGAGCCGCCGAGCGACAGGTTGGCGCCGATCTCCGACGGCATCACCATACCCTCTTTGCCGGTTTCGGCGATGGTCTGAATGATGGTCGGCGTAAAGACGCGGTGCATACCGGTCATCACCAACAGCGGCCACAGCCCGCCCATGATCGCCACCGACAGCCAGCCGAGATAGCTGTGGATCGTATACACCAGCGCGGAAATGGCGCTGCCGATCCAGATGCCCAGCGGGCCAATCAGCAGGATCGCCAGCGGGGCGGCGATCAGCACGATCAGCATCGGCTTCAGAAAGTTTTTCGTCACCGCCGGGGTAATGCGATCCACCCAGCGCTCGATATACGACAGGCACCAGGTCATCACCAGCGCCGGGATCACCGTATAGGTGTATTTCACCGCGGTAACCGGAATAAAGGCGAATTCAACGTGTTCTCCCTGGGCGGCTTTGGCCATCAATTCGATAAACCCAGGATGCACCAGCACCCCGGCGATGGCGATAGCCAGCGACATATTAGTTTTGAATTTCACCGCCGCGGAGGCGGCCACCATCAGCGGCAGGAAGAAAAATGCGCCGTCGCCGATAAGCGCCAGCAGGGTCAGCGTCGGCGAGCCTTTCGGCAACGCGCCGCTCATCTCGAGGATCATCGCCAGCAGCTTGACCATCGATCCGCCGATAATCGCCGGGATCAGCGGAGACATGGTGCCGATCAGCGCGTCGAGGATCCCGGCGCCGATGCGTTTCAGGGTCAGCGGCGCTTTGCCCTGCGGCTCAGCCGGGCGCAGGTCGCCTGGCAGCAGATTCACCACCTCGCGGTAGGCCTGGGAGACAGTGTTGCCGATGATCACCTGGCACTGGTTATCGCTGCGCACGACGCCGAGCACCCCGGCCAGGCCTTTCAGGGTAGAGCTATCGACCTGTTCGTCGTCTTTAACCACGAAGCGCAGACGGGTCATACAGTGGGTAACGGCGGCGACGTTGTCGACCCCGCCGATTGCCGCGACTATCTGTTGCGCCAGGGCTGCATAATTTTTCGACATCGGATTTTATCCTGTTTATCAATAGGGTACTGATCTGCCACCGCCCCGCATCGCCGGGCGATACCATGTTTTTATAGGAAACCGGTTCCACAAAATCATGGTGAGTTTCAGTTAATTGCACAAGAAATAAAAAAATATGATCTCAATTTTGTGATTTTGATCGCTAAGCGTCGCCGTGAGCCGGATCGCGGTGATGAACAGGGGAGTGCTGTAAAAGCGGGAAACGTGCAGTACACTGCCTGCAACTTTTGCAACAGGAAGAATCACATGGCAACGATGCTGGAGGTCGCAAAGCGCGCGGGGGTATCGAAGGCGACCGTTTCGCGGGTGCTGTCGGGCAACGGCTATGTCAGCCAGGAGACCAAAGACCGGGTGTTTAAGGCGGTGGCGGAGAGCGGCTACCGGCCAAATCTGCTGGCGCGCAACCTGGCGACCAAAACCACGCAAACCCTCGGCCTGGTGGTGACCAATACCCTGTACCACGGCGTCTATTTTAGCGAACTGCTGTATCACGTGGCGCGGATGACGGAGGATAAAGGGCGGCAGCTGATCCTGGCCGACGGCAAGCACAGCGCGCAAGAGGAGCGGGAGGCGATCCAGTACCTGCTGGATCTACGCTGCGATGCGATCATCATCTACCCGCGCTTTCTCACCGTTGATGAGATGGACGAGATCGTTGAGAACCACTCGCAGCCGATCATGGTGCTTAATCGCCGCCTGCGCCGCCACGCCAGCCACTGCGTCTGGTCCGATCAAAAAGCCTCGGCGATGCGGGTAGTGGAGCGGCTGATTGCGCTTGGCCACCGCGATATCGCCTTTATTACCGGCTCCCTTGACTCTCCCACCGGCGTCGAACGCCTCGCCGGCTACAAAGACGCGCTGGCTGGCCACGGCATCGCCCTGAACGAGGCGCTTATCGCCGAAGGGCGCTGGACGCCGGAAACCGGGGCGGCGGGGGTGGAGAGCCTGCGTCAGCGCGGGGTTACCTACAGCGCGCTGGTGGCGAGCAATGACGATATGGCCATCGGGGCGATGAAGCAGCTTCACCAGCTGGGCGTTAAGGTGCCAGAACAGGTCTCGGTGGTGGGGTTTGACGATATTGCTCTTGCGCCGTATATGGTGCCGTCGCTCGCCAGCGTCCGGGTGCCGGTGACGGAGATGATTAAAGAGAGCATCAATCGGCTGATCTTTATGCTGGATGGCGGGGAATTCAACTTTCAGCAAAGCTTTCCCGGAGCGCTGATTGAACGCGAGTCGCTGGTGGCGGGCCCCTGTGCCTGACGTCGTCAGCTGTCATCGTCACTACTGACGATGACAGCAAAGCCCAGCTATAATAGTCTTTATAATCAATATATTAAAAAGTTGGAACGTATTATGCATACTCCGGCGCGTAACCTTCTTACTGCTGGAGAAATGGATGAACCGTTTCATTATCGCCGATGCGAGCAAATGTATCGGCTGTCGCACTTGCGAAGTGGCCTGCGTGGTATCCCATCAGGAACATCAGGACTGCGCCTCCCTGACGCCTCACACCTTTCAGCCGCGTATTCACGTGATCAAAGGGGTCAATGTTTCCACGGCGACCGCCTGCCGTCAGTGTGAAGACGCCCCCTGCGCCAATGTCTGCCCGAACGGCGCCATCAGCCGCGATAAAGGCTTTGTCCATGTGATGCAGGAGCGTTGCATCGGCTGCAAAACCTGCGTTGTCGCCTGCCCGTACGGGGCGATGGAGGTGGTGGTGCGCCCGGTGATCCGCCATAGCGGCGCCGGACTGAACGTCGTGGCGGAAAAAGCCGAAGCCAACAAGTGCGATCTCTGCTTCCACCGCGAGAGCGGCCCGGCCTGCATGGAAGTGTGCCCGACGCACGCCCTCGTGTGCGTTGACCGCAACAAACTTGAGCAGATGAATATCGAGAAACGTCGCCGTACGGCGCTGGCCTGGTAAGTCAAGGCATGAACGGGGTGCAAATCCGCATTCGCGGTAAAGTGCAGGGGGTCGGTTTCCGCCCCTTTGTCTGGCAGCTGGCCCGGGCGCAGGCCCGCTGCGGCGATGTCTGTAACGACGGCGACGGCGTACTGGTGCGGCTGGTCGGGGGCGACGACGGTTTTACTGCCGCTCTGGCTGACCACTGCCCGCCGCTGGCGCGGATCGACAGCACCGCCTGCATTCCCTATCGCTGGGCGGCCACGCCGCAGGATTTCACCATCCGCGAGAGTGGGGCGGGACGGATGCGGACTCAGATTGTGCCCGATGCCGCGACCTGCCCGGCGTGCCTCGCGGAGATGAACGATCCCCGGGGGCGTCGCTACCGCTACCCCTTTATCAACTGCACCCACTGCGGCCCGCGGTTGACCATTATTCGCGCCATGCCCTACGACCGGCCCTTCACCGCAATGGCGCCGTTCCCGCTCTGTTCCCCTTGTGAGGCGGAATTCCGCGATCCTGCCGATCGCCGTTTTCACGCCCAGCCGGTGGCCTGCCCCGACTGCGGGCCGCGACTGGAATGGCGGGCAGAGGGGGAAACGCTGGACGGCGAGGCGGCGCTGCAGGCGGCTATCGCCCGGCTGGCGGCGGGCGACATCGTGGCGATAAAAGGCATCGGCGGCTTTCATCTGGCCTGCGATGCCGGTAACCCCGCTGCCGTTGCCACGCTGCGGGCGCGAAAACACCGCCCGGCAAAACCGCTGGCGGTAATGCTGCCGACGGCAACGGGCTTACCCGCCGCCGCTGCGGCGCTGATGGGCTCCCCGGCGGCGCCCATCGTACTGATTGCCAAAGCGCAGGTCTCCGGCCTGTGCGACGAAATAGCGCCAGGGCTTGCGGAAGTTGGGGTGATGCTGCCGTCTAATCCGCTGCAGCATTTGCTTCTGCAGGGCCTGGCGCGCCCCATCGTAATGACCTCCGGCAATCTTAGCGGCCGTCCGCCGGCGTTAAGTAATGCTCAGGCGCTCAATGAGTTAGCCGACATTGCCGACGGCTTTCTCTTGCATAATCGCGACATCGTACAGCGGATGGATGATTCACTGGTGCGCTCAAGCGGTGAAATGCTGCGCCGCGCCCGGGGCTACGTCCCGGACGCGCTGCCGCTGCCGCCGGGGCTAGGAGACATCCCGCCGCTGCTGGCTCTCGGCGCGGATATGAAAAATACCTTCTGCCTGGCGCGCGGCAGCGAAGCGGTGCTGAGCCAGCACTTTGGCGATCTTGGCGAGGAAGGTGTTGAACAGCAGTGGCGCAGCGCCCTGCAGCTGATGCAGAGCATTTACGCGTTTGTGCCGCAGCGGGTGGTGGTTGATGCCCATCCCGGCTATCGCTCAACGCAGTGGGCGGCCTCCCTGCCCCTGCCGCTGGAGACAGTGCTGCATCACCATGCCCACGCCGCGGCGTGCCTGGCGGAGCACCGCTGGCCGCTTGACGGCGGGGACGTTATCGCCCTGACACTCGACGGTATTGGTATGGGGGAGAACGGCGCGCTGTGGGGCGGGGAGTGCCTGCGGGTCAACTATCGCGAATGCGAACATCTTGGCGGGCTGCCGGCCGTCGCGCTGCCAGGGGGGGACCTGGCGGCACGCCAGCCGTGGCGAAATTTGCTGGCCCACTGTCTGGCGTTTGTCCCTGACTGGCAGGATTATCCGCAGGCCGCCACCCTGCGCCAGCGCAACTGGCCGCTGCTGGCGCAGGCCATCGAGCGCGGGATTAACGCGCCGCGCGCCTCATCCTGCGGACGGCTGTTTGATGCCGTTGCCTGCGCCCTGGATTGCGCGCCGGAGAGTCTGAGCTATGAAGGCGAAGCGGCCTGTCGGCTGGAGGCGCTGGCCGCCAGCTGCCCCGGCGTCAGCCACCCGGTTACGCTGCCGTGGCGCGACGACGCGCTGGATTTAGCGACCTTCTGGCGGCAATGGCTGAGCTGGCAGGCGACTCCGGCGCAGAAAGCCTGGGCATTCCACGACGCCCTGGCCTGTGGGCTGGCGGCGATGGCCCGCGACTGCGCCACCGTCCGCGGCATCGACACGATGGTCTGCAGCGGCGGGGTGCTGCATAACCGCCTGCTGGCGGCGCGATTGACCTTTTATCTGGCGGATTTTACTCTGCTGTTTGCACAGCAGTTGCCGGCCGGCGACGGCGCAATCGCCTATGGTCAGGCGGTGATCGCCGCCGCCCGCGGGCAGGCTCAAGGAATACAACCATGATAATGACAGTTTTACGCCAGCAGCCGCGCGCCGCGGGTCTGGTGCTGGGGTTGATCGCGGCGAATTTTCTGACCTGGTGCTGGGCGCTGCAGGCCTTTGGCGACAGCGGCGCGCTGATGGCCGCCAGCCTGCTGGCCTGGGGCTACGGCCTGCGCCACGCGGTGGACGCCGACCATATTGCGGCGATTGATAACGTGACCCGCAAGATGATGCAGCAGGGGCGGCGGCCTTTCGCCGTCGGGGCGTGGTTTTCGCTGGGCCACTCATCGATTGTGGTGCTGGCCTCGGCGGCGATTGCCGCGACCGCCACCGCCTTCAGCACGCAGATGAGCTGGCTGCATGATACCGGTAGCGTTATCGGCACCGCCGTGTCGGCCCTGTTTTTACTGGCGATGGCCTTTATCAACCTGGTGATTTTACGCAGCGTGTGGCGCAGCTTTCGGGCATGGAAGCGCGGAGAGCCGGTGAGCGACGAAATCGTCAGCGGCGGCGGGGTGATGAGCTGGCTGTTTGGCAAGACCTTCCGTCTGATAAGCCGCAGCTGGCAGATGTACCTGGTCGGTTTCCTGTTTGGCCTCGGTTTTGATACCGCCACCGAAATCGGCGTACTGGGTATCTCCGCCGCCGGTGCGTCGAGCGGGATTTCCGTCTGGTCGATTATGGTCTTCCCGGCGCTGTTCGCCAGTGGTATGGCGCTGGTGGATACCCTCGATAACGTGCTGATGGTCGGCGCCTACGGCTGGGCGTTCAGCAAACCGCAGCGCAAGCTCTATTACAATATGACCATCACCGGCACCTCGGTGGTGGTGGCGCTGTTTATCGGCGGCCTGGAAGCGCTGGGTTTGCTGATGGATAAGTTTGCGCTCAGCGGCGGAATATGGCGCTGGGTAGGGGCGTTAAACGACAACCTCGGCGACGCCGGATTTGTGGTGGTCGGGTTGTTTGTCGCCTGTTGGGCGCTATCGGTGCTTAACTATCGCTGGCGCGGCTACGACAATCTGGCGCGCTAGGCTGGATATGTTCCCGGCTTGCGCTGCGCTTAGCCGGGCTACCAGGACAATACCGTAGCCCGGCTAAGGCGTTTACGCCGCAAGCCGGGAAAACCATCAACTTACCAGTTGTTTGAGCAGCGCAAAGGCTTCCTTCATTTTGTCTTCGCTGACCACAAAGGCGCGCAGCTGGTTTTCGGCATCCACGCCTTTCGCCACCAGCCCCTCTTTGGCGGCTACGATGTTCCACGTCAGATCGTCGCGGCGGGTGTCGCCGGCCAGATGCAGCGGCAGATCCGGGGTTTTCACCTTCACCAGCATTGGCGGCAGCTTGAGTTCTCCCGCCTGCGCCAGCAGATTTTTACTCAGGCACATGGCGCTGAGTAAAATCGGCTGCAGGAACGGCAGTACCACGCCGTTGATTTCCGCACAGTCGCCGAGCGCATAAATCGCCGGGTCGCTGGTTTGCAGCTGGCTATTGACCACAATACCGCGGTTAATCTGCAGTCCGGCGTGGCGCGCCAGCGACGTTTCCGGGCGCAGGCCGGCGGCGGCCACCACCGCATCGACGGTTATCGCGCGCTGGCGATCGAGACTGACGCGAATGCCGTCGGCGGTTTGCTCCAGCCCCTCCAGCTGCGTTTTCAGCATCAGATGTACGCCCATCTCGGTGAGCCGATGCTGCAGGCGGCTGCTGGCCTCCGGCGGCATCAGCGCCGCCAGCACGCTGGCGGAGTTATCGACTACCGTTACCGCTTTACCGGCGCGGCAGAAATCCATCGCCAGTTCGCAGCCAATCAGGCCGCCGCCGACGATCAGCACGCGCTTCGCGTCGTGCAGCTGGCTCTGCGCCGCGCCATATTCGCGCTGGCTATTGAGCGTTAGCATCAGCTCGCGCCCCGGCACCGACGGGATAAACGGCGTCGCGCCGGTGGCCAGCACCAGTTTGTCGTAGCGCCACTGGTTATCGTGGCTCTTCACTAACCGGTTTTCGGCGTCGATATCGCTTACCCAGGTATGGGGAAACAGACGCAGAGTGTACTGCTCGGCGAACTCGCCGGCACTTTGCAGGGTCAGATCGTCGGCCTTCTGTCCGCGGCTGATGACATGGCTGAGGTCCGGTTTGTTGTATTCATCCATGCTATCGGCGGCGATGAGGGTCAGCGGGATTTGCGCATCCTGCTTACGAATATTTTTCACCAGCTGGCGGGCCGCGAAGCCCGAGCCGATGATGACGATGCCATCACTCATTTTGCCTCCGTCGCCAGTACGTCAAAGACATCTTTGCCAAGAGAACACTCAGGGCAGAGGAAATTGTCCGGCACTTCGCTCCACGGCGTACCCGGCTGTACATCCTGATTAGGTTCGCCTTTCGCCGGGTCATAGACCCACTGGCACACGCTGCACTGCATCATGGGACCGAGATCGGCGGCCGCGGCCGCGGCACAGGCGCAGTCCTGTGGTTCCGGCGTTGTCGCTGCTTCAGCAACCGGCAGCGGCGAGAGGGCCCACTGGCGGGCGATGTCGCGACCGTGTTGGCGGCACAGCTCCAGCGCGTCGATATCCGGGCGCCATTTGGCTTTCAGGCTCAGCGACATCTCAAAGCCGGCATCCTGCAGGCGGGTGGACAGGCGGTCTACCGCGCCGCCGCTCCAGCCGTGCGAGCCAAAGGCGCTGGCGCGTTTATTGCGAAAACGCAGCCCGGTCATCTCTTCCACCAGCCCGGCGATTTTCGGCATCATCACGTTGTTCATGGTGGACGTGCCGACAAGTACGCCTTTCGAGCGGAAAACATTGGTGAGGATGTCGTTTTTGTCGCTGCGGGCGACGTTAAAGATTTTCACCGCTACCCGTGGGTCAACCTCGGTGATCCCCTGGGCAATGGCGTCCGCCATCATGCGGGTATTATTGGACATGGTGTCGTAGAAGATGGTGATGCGATCTTCCTGATAATCCGCCGCCCACTCGAGGTATTTCTCGACGATTTGCGTCGGGTTATCGCGCCAGACCACGCCGTGGGAGGTGGCAATCATCTCCACCGGCAGGTTGAAGCCGAGGATTTCAGTAATTTTCGGCGTCACCAGGCGGCTAAAGGGCGTCAGAATGTTGGCGTAGTAACGCTGGCACTGTTCGTACAGTTCAGTCTGGTCCACTTCGTCGTTGAACAGGTGTTCGTCGCAATAGTGCTGGCCGAAGGCGTCGTTGCTGAACAGCACCGCGTCGCCGGACAGGTAGGTCATCATGCTGTCCGGCCAGTGCAGCATCGGCGTTTCCACGAAGATCAGCTGTTTACCGTTACCGATATCGAGAGTATCGCCGGTTTTCACCACGTGGAAGTTCCACTCCGGATGATGATGGTGGCCGTTGATCGAGTCGATGGCGTTGGCAGTGCAGTAGATCGGCGTATCCGGGATCTGCATCATTAGTTCGGTCAGCGCGCCGGCATGGTCCTCTTCGGCGTGGTTAATGACGATATAGTCGAGGTCGGCGAGGTCGATTTCGCGGCGCAGGTTCTGTACGAACTCGCGGCTGAATTTATGATCGACGGTATCGATCAGCACGTTTTTCTCTTCGCGGATGAGATAGCTGTTGTAGCTGCTGCCGCGCAGCGTTTTATATTCGGTGCCGTGGAAATCACGCACTTCCCAGTCACGTTGGCCAACCCAAAGAATGTTATTTTTCACCACAATAGACATAGCAACCTCAATCAATACAGTGTGTTTAAACTCAGTTGACTGGCTTATATCAAGTTGCGTGCCAACTTTTTAATTCATTGATAATTATCTGTTTTTAATTTTTTCTGATTTTGGTTGTTGTCAAAATGACAATGGTTAAAATAGTCGATATGACAATGCGTATTGTCAAAATGACAATGGAGCGACAATGAGTTTTTCCGTCGACGAGCTGGCGAGAATCGCCATAGATTTACAAAGCGATATTGGTCACACCGACCGCTTTTCGCGCCTGATTACTACCCTGCGGCAAATTCTTGGCTGCGATGCCTCGGCGCTGCTGCGCTATGAGGCGCATCAGTTTGTGCCGCTGGCGATCGATGGCCTGGCGCAGGATGTGCTCGGTCGGCGCTTTGCCCTGGAAGGACACCCGCGGCTCGAGGCGATTGCGCGCGCCGGGGATGTGGTGCGCTTCCCGGCGGATAGCGACCTGCCCGACCCCTATGACGGGCTGATCCCCGGTCATGAGAGCCTCAAAGTCCATGCCTGCGTGGGACTGCCGCTGTTTGCCGGGCAGACGCTGATTGGCGCGCTGACCCTGGACGGCATGGATGCCGATCGTTTCGATAGCTTCAGCGATGAAGAGCTGCGGCTGATTGCCGCGCTGGTGGCCGGGGCGCTGAATAATGCGCTGCTTATCGCCCGCCTTGAAGCGCAAAACGTCCTGCCGGCGCAGGCGGTGAATTACCCGCTGCCGGAGCGCCAGGAGATCATCGGCCTGTCGGGGCCCATGCTGCAGCTGAAAAAAGAGATCGATATCGTCGCCGCCTCGGATTTAAACGTGCTGATCAGCGGCGAAACCGGCACCGGCAAAGAGCTGGTGGCGAAGGCGGTGCACCAGGGGTCGCCGCGAGCCGCCAACCCTCTGGTGTACCTCAACTGCGCGGCGCTGCCGGAAAGCGTAGCGGAGAGCGAGCTGTTCGGCCATGTGAAAGGGGCATTTACCGGGGCTATCAGCAACCGCAGCGGTAAATTTGAGATGGCGGATAACGGCACCCTGTTTCTTGACGAAATCGGCGAACTGTCGCTGGCGCTGCAGGCCAAACTGCTGCGCGTGCTGCAGTATGGCGATATTCAGCGCGTCGGCGATGACCGCAGCCTGCGGGTCGATGTGCGGGTGCTGGCGGCGACGAACCGCGATCTGCGCCAGGAGGTGGTGGAAGGGCGCTTTCGCGCCGATCTGTACCATCGGCTGAGCGTCTTCCCGCTGTCGGTTCCGCCGCTACGCGAGCGGGAAAGTGACGTGGTGCTGCTGGCGGGCTATTTCTGTGAGCAGTGCCGCCTGCGGATGGGGCTGGCGCGGGTCATTTTGGCTGAGGCGGCGCGAAACCGGCTGCAGCAGTGGTCCTGGCCGGGCAACGTGCGCGAACTGGAGCATGCTATCCATCGGGCGGTGGTGCTGGCGCGGGCCACCCAGGCCGGTGATGAAGTGGTCCTGGAGCCGCAGCATTTCCAGTTTGCGGTGGCGGCGCCGATGTTGCCGACTGAGACGGCGGCAGCGGCGCCCGCGACGGGAAACATCAATCTGCGCGAGGCGACCGACTCTTTTCAGCGAGAAGCCATTAGCCGCGCGCTGGAGGCGAATCAGGGCAACTGGGCGGCGACCGCCCGAGCGCTGGAACTGGACGTCGCCAACCTGCATCGGCTGGCGAAACGTCTGGGTCTTAAAGGATCCCCGCCTGGTAAAAGTTCTGCAGGTTAATGGCGCCGACCAGTTGGCCGTTCTCATCCACTACCGGCGCGGCGCTGATTTTGTGTTTCATCAGTCGCTCTTTGGCTTCCACCGCGCGGCTATCCGCCTGCAGCGTTACGCCATTGCGGGTCATCGCCCGAGTGACGCCATCGTTGAGCGTACCGCCAGCAACCAGCCAGCGGCGCAGGTCGCCGTCGGTGAAAACGCCCTGCACGCGGTTGGCTTCATCGCAGACCGCCACCAGGCCGAGCCCGGTTCGGCTTAGTTCGAGCATGGCGTCCATGACGTTGGCCTCGGTATTGACCCGCGGCACTTCTTCATCACGACGCATCAGGTGATGCACTTTGTTCAGCAGCCGCGCGCCGAGGGCGCCCGCCGGGTGGGAACGGGCGAAATCCTCTTCATTGAAACCGCGCGCCTGCATCACCGCCATCGCCAACGCGTCGCCCAGCATCAGCGTATTGACGGTGCTGGAGGTTGGCGCCAGATGCATCGGGCAGGCCTCGCGCTCCACGGCGATATCCAGCACCGCTTTCGCCGCCAGCGCCAGCGGCGAGGTGGATTTGCCGGTCATCGCCAGCAGCGGAATGCCTTTTTCTTCCAGCCGCGGCACGATGAGATCCAGCTCTTTCGCGCTACCGGAGTAGGAGATAAACAGCATCACGTCGCGGCTATCGAGCATGCCGAGATCGCCGTGCAGGGCTTCCGCCGGATGGACGAAAAAGGCCGGGGTGCCGGTGCTGGCGAAGGTTGCCGCCAGCTTTTTACCGATGTGGCCGGATTTACCGATACCGGAGACAATCAGTTTGCCCTCGCAGTGGATAATGGTTTCCGCCGCGCGGATGAAGTCGTCGCCCAGGCGCTCCGGCAGGCGGCTCGCCTCCTGCAGCTCAAGCATCAGGGTCTGGCGTCCGGCCTCTAACAAAAAGTTACTCATGATGTTCTCCAGTAATAATGACTTCAATGCCTTTGGCTTCCAGCGCCCGCTGGAATTCCGGGTCAATATCGGCATCGGTAATCAATTTATCCACGCGTTCAAGGCCGCAGACAATATTGGGGCTTTTACGACCAAACTTGGATGAGTCGGCCATCAGGATCACTTCGCGGGCGGCGTTGCACATCGCTTTGCTGACGGTATAGACCTCATTAAAGGTAGTGACTCCGGCGTTCAGATCGATACCGTCGGTGCCCATAAACAGCTTGTCGAAGCTGAACTGTTCGAAGGCGTTTTCCGCCAGCTGGCCGTGAAAAGAGGCCGATTTTTTACGGAAGGTGCCGCCCGGCATCAGGATGGTCTGCTCGTTATCGAACTCTGATAGCGCGTTGACGATATGCAGGCTGTTGGTCATCACCGTGATGTTATTAAAGTGACTCAGCAATGGCACCATCTGCAGCACGGTGCTGCCGGCGTCGAGGATAATTGAATCGCCATCGTGGATGTATCGCACGGCGGCCTCGGCAATCTGGGCTTTTTTATGGGTGTTGATCAGCGTTTTATGGTCAATCGGCGGATCGGCTTCATCCTTGTTGAGTACCACGCCACCGTAGGTGCGAATGACGGTGCCGGCGTTTTCCAGCGTGACCAGATCCTTGCGGATGGTGGTGCCAGTGGTATCGAAGTGTTGCGCCAGCTCTTCGACCGAGCATTTTCCCTGCGACTGCAGGAACTCGAGAATGGCTGCCTGGCGCTGACGTGGTTTCATAGGCGTCTATCCTGCGTTTAAGTTTCGAAGTGATAATTTCGCAAGATATTTACTTTTACAACGAAATTATCCATGTTTCGGATTAAGCGCTAATGATAGTGCATTCTGACAGCGCGGATCATGGGGAAAGATCACATCAGGCTGCAATTCCGCAATATGTTTGCCTGCCAGAGCCGGGATCTTTTGCGGACTGGCGAAAATGGTGAAGCCTTTCATCAGCAGCGTGTCGCTAATGCGGTCGTTATCATCGACGGCGATGGCGACGATGGCGCGCGGTTGAAAGCGCCCGGCGGAGCGGCCGACGCCCACCCGCCCCTGCTGGCACAGGCTATCAAAGGCGCGATTGAAGCGGCGGATCTGCCAGCCGCCAAAGGCCAGCTGGGTAAGCCAGGCGATGGCGGCGACGATGATTAATGCAGTAACCATAGGTCTCTCCTTAAGGGGGGCGGGAACAGCCCAGGTCACGGCGCGAGCGCCTAACCCGAGCGACCCGCGGTGCCGTTTTTTTGTCGGGTGGCGGCTAACGCCTTACCCGACCTACAGTTTTGTAGCCCGGATAAGCGCAGCGCCATCCGGGAACCTGTTAAAACATCACCTGGCCGCCGGTGACGTTGATCGACTGCCCGGTGCAGTACGACGCCTGTGGGCTAGCGTAAAACATCAATACGTTCAGCACATCCTGATATTCGCAGCCGCGCTTCAGCGGCACCTTGTCGATGTAGTACTGCTCGACTTCGCTCTCATCGATACCGAGCTTGGTGGCATACTGCGGCAGCAGCGACTGGAACATCGGCGACTTCAGCAGATTGCCGAGCATCAGCGAATGCACGGTAATGCCATATTCCGCCAGATCCAGCGCCAGCGACTGGGTCAGCCCGACGCCGCCGAACTTCGCCGCGCTGTAGCCGGAGTTGTGCTTACTGCCGACTTTGCCGGATTTCGAGTTGATCTGAATGATCCGCCCCTTAATGCCGTCGCGGATCATCAACCGCGAGAACTCGCGGGCGCAGAGAAAATAGCCCACCAGATTGACCTGCAGCGAGCGGTCGAAATCCCCCAGCGCGAAGTCGCTAATAAACGCCGCCTTGGCGATCCCGGCGCTGTACACCAGCAGGTCGACGCGCGAAAAAATCTCATCCACCCCGTGGGCCAGGGCGGTGACGCTGGCCTCGCTGGTGGCGTCGGCGCCGAAGCCGTACGCCATACCTTCGCCATACTCAGCGTTAATCTCCTGGGCGACGCGGCTGGCTTTTTCGCTCTGAATATCGACCACCGCCACGCGGTAGCCCTCGGCGGCCAGCCCGCGGCACAGAAACTCTCCTAAGGTTTGTCCACCGCCAATGACAACAGCAACCTGATTCATCTCTCTCTCCTTTTAAGCAACAAACTTCAGTACGCAGCCGGGCGCGATGGCGTCCGGCACCGGGCCCGCCACATGGACGGTACCTGGGAACTCCGCTTCACGATGGCCGTCAAAGCGCAGGGTGATGTGGCCCAGCTCGCGCAGGTTTTGTTCAGCGACCTCGCCGACGGCGGTCACCGGGTAGCGCTGTTCGCCAAGCTGCAGCTCTGCCCCCGGCTGCAGCGTGCCAGCAAGCTCGCCGTGGTTGTGAATAAAGCAGTACTCTTCGATATCCGCCGGGGCGCCCTCGCGGAAGGTGATCAGCATTTGCTCTTCCAGCGCCATCGTCGCGCAGGCGCCGATGTGCGTAATGGTGGTCTGGTAAATCACAGTCATCTGCAGGAACCTCTTACTGGTAAATAAATCCGGAAACGAACCACGCGATCAGCACCGTTGGTGCGCCGGTCAGAAAGCGGCTGACCAGCACCGACGGCACGCCGACGCGCACGGTATCCTGGCGGGCTTCGGCTAGCGACAGGCCTACCGGAATAAAATCGCAGGCGGCCTGGGCGTTAATGGCGAATAGGGCGGGCAGGGCGAGGTGCGGCGGAATGTTGCCGAGGCCGATTTGAACGCCGATCAGCACGCCGATCACCTGGGCAATAACCGCGCCGGGGCCGAGAAACGGCGACAGCAGCGGGAAAGAGCAAATCAGCGCCAGGGTTACCAGCCCCAGCGGATGGCTGGCGAGCGGCGCCAGGCCGTGGGCGATCCAGTCGCCGATGCCGGAGGCCATGATGATGCCGATCAGCGCCGAGACGAAAGCCATAAATGGCAGAATGGTTTTCAGCACCGTATCAATGGTGTCGCGCCCGGCCTGGAACAGCACCGCCACCACCGAACCCATGCCCATCCCGACCTTCGCCAGCAGGCCATCGCTCTGTTCAGTAATCTTCTTGCTGGTGTCGTAATCGCGACCCGCGCTCTTGTTTTCCGCCGGCGGCTCGGAAACCCCTGCGCTGTCGGGAGCGATGCACTGGATGTTGTCCTCTTTGACGCCGGAGACATAAATATCTTCCGTGATGTACTGGGCCAGCGGCCCTGATTTGCCGGTGGCATGGATATTCACCGTCGGGATGCGGCGTTTAGGATAGAGCCCGCAGCGCAGGGTGCCCCCGCAGTCGATAATCGCCACGCCGATCTCGCTTTCCGCTGGTTCTCCCTCTTTAAACCCGTCCACCGGCTGCCAGCCGGTCAGGCTGGCGATGCGGTCAACGATCGCCGGGCGGGTGCCGGCGGTGATATAGACGATCTTTTTGCCTTCGACGGCGTCGAGCTCAAGCGGGCCGCCCCAGCCGCCGGTGCCTTTCTCTATACGAATACGGGTCATGATGTCGCTCCTGACAGATGCACTTTCTGGGAAAGCTGAATCGCCATTTTTCTCTCGAAAATCGAGGTGGTCAGGTCGGTGACCCAGCCGCGGAAGAAGTTAGTCACCAGCCCGACCAGCAGGTAGCTCACCGCCAGCGGACCGAGCGGTAGGCCGAGGGTAGTGAGGCCGTTGGCGATGCCGAGATAGACGAACAGCTCGCCGGGGTTGATATGTGGAAACAGCCCGTTCATTGAGTGGCAGCTATACGACGCCGCCGCGTAATAGCTGGGCTTGTACTTCTCTGGCATAAACCGGCCGAGGCTTAACGTCATTGGGTTACAAAACACGAAGGTGCCGATGCAGGGTAGCAGCAGGTAGCGGGAGATTGGGTTTCCTGCGCAGCGCTGCGCCAGCTTCTCGATCCGCTGCTGGCCGATAAAGTTGATCAGCGCGTTCATGATCACCAGCAGGCTGATCAGCAAGGGGAGGATCCCGGTCACCATGCCGGTAAATACCTCGCCGCCTTTCTGAAACAGGCCGATAAACCACTCCGCGCCGTGGGTCACGACGTCAATCATTGTTCTCTCCTTCAGCATGTTATTTTTCTTGCTAATCGCAGGCTGATTTTAATCATTTTGAAAGGTTTAAAAGTGTTAAATGGATCGCAAAATGAAAGATAAATATTTTATTTTGAAAGATGATGCGGGCGAGATGAAATGTTGCAGGGCATAAAAGCACGCAGGGGAGGAGCCGTTGAAGGACTATTTTGTCTACAAACAGATTGTCGCTTTCTTGTTGGTCGTCGCATGCTTTACCATAATTATCCCTTGCTGAATTTGTTAAACGGAATTCCCATGTTGAAGCGTCGCTATCTGGCTTTACTTCCCCTTTGTGTGCTCCTCGCTGCCTGCAGCAGCAAACCCAAGACCCCCGCGGAAACGGAGATGGCGAGTGGAACCGGCGGCTTTTTGCTGGAACCGCAGCATAACGTGATGCAGATGGGCGGCGACTTCGCCAACAACCCGGCGGCGGCGCAGTTTATCGATAAGATGGTGGCGAAGCACGGCTTCGACAGGCAGCAGCTGCAGGAGATCCTGTCGCAGGCAAAGCGCCTGGATTACGTCCTGCGGCTGATGGATCGTCAGGCGCCGACCGGCCTGCCGCCAACCGGGCCGACCGGCGCCTGGCTGCGCTACAAGAAACAGTTCATTACCCCGGATAATGTGCAGAACGGCGTGGTGTTCTGGAATCAGTATCAGGACGCGCTCAACCGCGCTTATCAGGTTTACGGCGTGCCGCCGGAAATCATCGTCGGCATTATTGGCGTGGAGACTCGCTGGGGCCGGGTGATGGGCAAAACCCGGATCCTCGACGCGCTGGCGACGCTGTCGTTTAGCTACCCGCGCCGCGCCGAATACTTCTCGTCGGAGCTGGAAACTTTCCTGCTAATGGCGCGCAGCGAAAGCGACGACCCGCTGGATCTGAAAGGCTCTTTCGCCGGGGCGATGGGCTACGGTCAGTTTATGCCGTCCTCCTATAAGCAGTATGCGGTCGATTTTAACGGTGACGGACATATCAACCTGTGGGACCCGGTGGATGCTATCGGCAGCGTGGCCAACTACTTCAAACAGCATGGCTGGGTGAGCGGCGATCTGGTGGCGGTGCAGGCGCTGGGGCAGGCCCCGGGGCTGGAGAATGGTTTCAAGACTAAATACAGCGTTTCGCAGCTGGCGGCCGCAGGGCTGACCCCGACCCAGCCGCTGGGTAACCATCAGCAGGCCAGCCTGCTGCGGCTGGACGTCGGCACCGGCTATGAGTACTGGTACGGGCTGCCGAACTTCTACACCATCACCCGCTACAACCACAGCACCCACTACGCGATGGCTGTCTGGCAGCTGGGTCTGGCGGTTGCGCAGGCCCGCGGCGGTTATTAATCCTTTCATCCGGCTGACAATTTCCCAGCCTCCCCGGATAGCGGCGCGTAGCGCCTTATCCGGGCTACGGTCTGGTATCCGGTTGCTAGCCCCGGTAAGCGCAGCGCGACCGGGGGATGACGCCGGGGAGGCCGCGCTTATCCCCCCGTTTTTTCCCGTCTCCATGCCTCTTGTTGACCTTTGTTACATTTCCGCTGACTGACGCTGATTTACATTCTTTCTTCGCTTCGTTATTGTTATGTTATAACATTAAATTAAGGCGGGGATATGTTCACATCGATTTTTATGGCATCCGGCGCGGCGCGCGCGGCTATCGCAGGCGTGCTGCTGGCGGCGCTATGGTTAGCAACCTGGTGGGCGGTGACGCTGCCATGATTGAACTGGAGCAGTTGGTCGCCGGCTATGACGGGGTAGCGATCACCCCTCCGCTGAGCGGGATGATATGCCCCGGCAGCCTGACGGCAATTGTTGGCCTCAATGGCTGCGGAAAATCAACGCTGCTGAAAACCCTCGCCGGGTTTCTTCCGCCGGTCAGTGGCCGCCTGCGCTGGCAGGGAAAACGGCCGGTGATCGGCTGGCTGGCGCAGCGCCATGCCCTCGAGTCGCAGTTTCCTCTCAACGTGCAGGATGTGGTAAGCCAGGGCGCATGGCCTGGCGTGTCGCTGCTGCGCGGTCTGGGGGGCGGCACCCGGCGACGCATCGGCGCGGTGCTGGAGCGGGTCGGGCTGGCGGGCCTGGCGAAAACGCCGATCGAAGCGCTCTCCGGCGGCCAGTTTCAGCGCATGCTATTTGCCCGGGTGATGGTGCAGCAGGCGCCGCTGGTGATGCTCGACGAGCCCTTCACCGGTATCGACGAAGCGACCAGTCGCGAACTAATGGATTTGATCCTCGAGATGCACCGGCAGGGACAGACCATCCTGGCGGTGCTGCATGATAACCAGCGGGTGGCCGACTTTTTCCCCGAGACGCTGCTGCTGACTCCCCAGCGCGCCTGCTGGGGCGCTACCCGGGCGGTGCTCCCGGCCTTCAGTCATGTGAGGTCGGCATGATCTGGCACACCTTCTTTCAGCCTTTCATTGAATTCGGCTTTATGCGTCGGGCCCTCGTGGTGTGTCTGGCGCTGTCGCTGAGCACCACCATGCTGGGCGTCTTCCTGCTGCTGCGGCGCATGAGCCTGATGGGCGATGCGCTGTCGCACGCCATTCTCCCCGGCGTGGCGGTGGGGTATCTGCTGAGCGGCATGTCGCTGCTGGCCATGACCCTCGGCGGCTTCATCGCCGGTATCGTGGTTGCCCTGGTGGCCGGGTGGGTGAGCCGGCGGACACCGTTAAAAGAGGACGCCAGTTTTGCCGGATTTTATCTGGGCTCGCTGGCCCTGGGCGTCACCCTGGTGTCGCTGCGCGGCTCCAGCGTGGACCTCCTGCATCTGCTGTTTGGCTCCATTCTGGCGGTCGACCGCGATGCGGCGCTGTTTGTCAGCGGCGTCGCCAGCCTGACGCTATTGTGCATTGCGCTGTGCTACCGCGGTCTGGTCAGCGAGGCGTTCGACAGCGCCTGGCTGCAGGTGAATCACCGGCGGCTGCCTGCGCTGCTGCATGGGCTTTTTCTGGCGCTGCTGGTGCTTAATCTGGTGGCCGGGTTTCAGGTGCTCGGCACGCTGATGGCGGTAGGGGTAATGATGCTCCCGGCGGTCGCCGCGCGCTGCTGGGCGCGCACGCTGCCGGGCATTCTGCTGCTGGCGGCGGGAATGGGCGCGCTCTGCGCCTGGCTGGGATTAAGCCTCTCCTGGGCGATTAGTCTTCCCGCCGGGCCCGCTATTGTGCTGACCGCCAGCGCACTGTTTTTTGTTTCGCTATTTTTTGGCACGCGCAGCCGGCTGCTGGTCGGTTGGCGCACATTGATGGGGTAAGGAAATGATGAAACGTAGTGCAATAGTGGTCGCGCTGGCCCTCGGCCTGATGGCGCAGGGGGCCATGGCGAAAACGCTGAATGTGGTAAGCAGTTTTTCGGTGTTGGGTGATATAGCGCAGCAGGTCGGCGGGGAGCATGTCCATGTGGATACCCTGGTCGGCCCGGACGGCGATCCGCACACCTTCGAACCGTCTCCGAAGGATAGCGCGCTGCTCAGCAAGGCCGACGTGGTGGTGGTTAACGGCCTGGGGCTGGAAGGGTGGCTGGATCGCCTGATTAAGGCCTCTGGTTTTAAGGGCGAGCTGGTGGTGGCATCGAAAGGCGTCAAGACCCATACCCTTGATGAAGAGGGTAAAACGGTGACCGATCCCCACGCCTGGAACAGCGCAGCGAACGGCGCATTGTATGCGCAGAATATCCTCGATGGTCTGGTGAAAGCCGACCCTGAAGATAAAGCAGCGTTGACCAGCAGCGGCAAGCGCTATATCGACCAGCTGACGTCTCTCGACGGCTGGGCGAAAGCGCAGTTCAGCGCCATTCCGCTGGCCAAGCGCAAGGTCCTGACCAGCCATGACGCTTTCGGCTATTTTGGCCGGGCTTACCACGTGACCTTCCTCGCGCCACAGGGGCTCTCTTCAGAGAGCGAGGCCAGCGCGGCGCAGGTGGCGGCGCTGATTAAGCAAATCAAAGCGGATGGCGTCCATACCTGGTTTATGGAGAACCAGCTTGACCCGCGGCTGGTGAAGCAGATTGCCAGCGCCACCGGCGCGCAGCCGGGGGGCGAACTCTATCCGGAAGCGCTATCTAAGCCGGGCGGCGTCGCCGATAGTTACGTCAAAATGATGCGTCACAACGTTGAGCTTATCGCTAACAGCATGAAGTAACAGGTTGTCTGGTCGTCCTGGTTATCACAGGACGACCCATTTCTGGATCCCCCCTCGTAAAATCGCCACTTCATCCCCATATCTCTGTCGAAAGTGCTATCTTTGATGGCCTCTTTATCCAGAGCAAAGCGGGGCGATAATGACCGATTCAGAATTAATGCAGCTAAGCGAGAAGATTGGCCGGGCGCTGAAGGCGCGTGGGGCGACGGTGACCACGGCGGAATCCTGTACCGGCGGCTGGATTGCGAAAGCGATCACCGATATTGCCGGCAGCTCGGCGTGGTTTGAACGCGGCTTTGTCACCTACAGCAACGAAGCTAAATCGCAAATGATCGGCGTCAGCGAAGCGACGCTGCGCGACAACGGCGCGGTAAGCGAACCGGTGGTGGTGGAGATGGCGATTGGCGCGCTGCGCGCGGCGCGTGCGGATTATGCCATCTCCGTTAGCGGCGTCGCCGGGCCGGATGGCGGCAGCGTCGAAAAGCCGGTCGGCACGGTATGGTTCGGCGTCGCCAGCGTGAGCGGGCAAGGGGTGACGCGGCGGGAATGCTTTGCCGGAGACCGCGAAGCGGTGCGTCGTCAGGCGACGGCCTATGCGCTAAATCTGCTCTGGCAACAATTTCTACAAAACACTTGATACTGTATGACCATACAGTATAATTGCCTCAACTGAACAAATATTAACGGCGAAGCGAACACGCTTTACCCTGCATGATTAGGAGTAACAATGGCGATCGACGAAAACAAACAGAAAGCGTTGGCGGCTGCACTGGGCCAGATCGAAAAGCAATTCGGTAAAGGCTCCATCATGCGCCTGGGTGAAGACCGCACCATGGATGTGGAAACCATCTCCACCGGCTCGCTTTCTCTGGATATCGCGCTGGGCGCCGGCGGTCTGCCAATGGGCCGTATCGTCGAGATCTACGGTCCGGAATCCTCCGGTAAAACCACCCTGACGCTGCAGGTTATCGCCGCAGCGCAGCGCGAAGGTAAAACCTGTGCGTTCATCGATGCTGAACATGCGCTGGATCCTGTCTATGCACGCAAACTGGGCGTCGATATCGACAACCTGCTGTGTTCTCAGCCGGACACCGGCGAGCAGGCGCTGGAGATCTGTGACGCGCTGGCGCGCTCTGGTGCGGTTGATGTTATCGTCGTCGACTCCGTCGCGGCGTTGACGCCGAAAGCGGAAATCGAAGGCGAAATCGGCGACTCTCACATGGGCCTTGCGGCGCGTATGATGAGCCAGGCGATGCGTAAGCTGGCGGGTAACCTGAAGCAGTCCAACACGCTGCTGATCTTTATCAACCAGATCCGTATGAAAATTGGCGTGATGTTCGGTAACCCGGAAACCACTACCGGTGGTAACGCGCTGAAGTTCTACGCCTCTGTGCGTCTGGACATTCGCCGCATCGGCGCGGTGAAAGAGGGCGACAATGTCGTCGGCAGCGAAACCCGCGTCAAAGTGGTGAAAAACAAGATCGCCGCGCCGTTTAAACAGGCCGAATTCCAGATCCTCTACGGCGAAGGCATCAACTTCTACGGCGAGCTGGTAGACCTCGGCGTGAAAGAGAAGCTGATTGAGAAAGCGGGTGCCTGGTATAGCTACAACGGCGACAAAATCGGTCAGGGTAAAGCGAACGCGATCACCTGGCTGAAAGAGAACCCGGCGGCGGCGAAAGAGATTGAGAAGAAAGTGCGCGAACTGCTGCTCAACAATCAGGATGCGAAGCCAGACTTCGTTGTTGACGGCAACGACGCAGAAGAAACCGAACAGGATTTCTGATATCGTCTGCAAGACTGACAGGGCTGCTTAGGCAGCCCTTTTGCTTTGTGAGATTATCGAGGTGCCTGTGACTGAACCTTCATCACGCCGCTCCGGCTACGCCCGCCTGCTGGACCGTGCTATCCGCATTCTGGCGATGCGCGACCACAGCGAGCAGGAGCTGCGACGCAAGCTGGTCGCTCCGGTGATGAGCAAAAACGGTCCTGAGGCGCTGGACGCCACCCCCGACGAGCTGGAGCAGGTTGTCGCCTGGTGTATCGAAAACCGCTACCTTGACGACAACCGCTTCGTCGGCCAGTTCATCGCCAGCCGGAGCCGCAAAGGCTATGGTCCGGCGCGCATTCGCCAGGAGCTCAGCCAGAAAGGCATTGCGCGCCAGGTCGTTGACCAGGCGATGCGCGAATGCGATATCGACTGGGTGAGCCTTGCCAGGGAGCAGGCACAGCGTAAATACGGCGAACCGTTACCTTCCGCCTTTACTGAAAAAGTGAAAGTTCAGCGATTCCTGCTTTACCGCGGCTACCTGATGGAAGATATCCAGGAAATCTGGCGAAATTTTGCAGATTGACCCATCCGGGATTTTACTTCGCCGTAAAGAAAACTTATCTTATTCCCACTTTATTCCGTCGGGCCGCTGGTTGTGACTGTGCAGGCAGCGGCCTGGGCGATTATTCCTTTACACAAAATCATTCAAGCTGCATCAGGGCGGCAAGAGAGACTCTCTTTCGCAACGTACGTCAGTTCGGTGCCGGAAGAGCAAGCGCAGCCAGGACAGAGGCGACTTGAAGGATGACGTGTAGCTTGATTTCAGGATAATTATGAGCAAGAGCACCGCTGAGATCCGTCAGGCGTTTCTCGACTTTTTCCATAGCAAGGGACATCAGGTAGTTGCCAGCAGCTCCCTGGTGCCGCACAACGATCCGACCCTGCTGTTTACCAATGCGGGGATGAACCAGTTCAAGGATGTCTTCCTTGGTCTCGACAAACGTAATTATTCGCGTGCGACCACCGCACAGCGTTGCGTGCGTGCGGGTGGTAAACACAACGATCTGGAAAACGTCGGTTACACCGCGCGTCACCACACCTTTTTTGAAATGCTGGGCAACTTCAGCTTTGGCGATTACTTCAAGCAGGATGCCATCAAATACGCGTGGGAACTGCTGACCGGTGAGAACTGGTTCGCGCTGCCGAAAGAAAAACTGTGGGTTACCGTTTACGAGACCGATGACGAAGCTTTCGACATCTGGGCCAATGAAGTAGGCGTTCCGCGCGAGCGTATTATCCGCATCGGCGACAACAAAGGCGCGCCGTTTGCTTCTGACAACTTCTGGCAGATGGGCGACACCGGTCCGTGCGGCCCGTGCACCGAAATCTTCTTTGACCACGGCGATCATATCTGGGGCGGCCCTCCGGGAAGCCCGGAAGAAGATGGCGACCGTTACATTGAGATTTGGAACATCGTCTTCATGCAGTTCAACCGTCAGGCTGACGGTACCATGGAGCCGCTGCCGAAGCCGTCCGTCGACACCGGTATGGGTCTGGAGCGTATTGCCGCGGTGCTGCAGCACGTTAACTCCAACTATGACATCGACCTGTTCCGCGATCTGATCGCCAGCGTGGCGAAAGTCACCGGCGCGACCGATCTGACGAACAAGTCGCTGCGCGTTATCGCCGACCACATTCGCTCCTGCGCCTTCCTGGTTGCCGACGGCGTGATCCCGTCGAATGAAAACCGCGGCTACGTGCTGCGTCGTATCATTCGCCGCGCGATCCGTCACGGCAACATGCTGGGCGCGAAGGACACCTTCTTCTGGAAACTGGTTGCCCCGCTGATCGATGTGATGGGCTCCGCCGGCGACGAGCTGAAGCAGCAGCAGGCTCAGGTTGAGCAGGTGCTGAAAACCGAAGAAGAGCAGTTTGCCCGCACCCTCGAACGCGGCCTGGCGCTGCTGGATGAGGAGCTGTCGAAGCTGAAAGGCGACACCCTGGACGGCGAAACCGCCTTCCGTCTGTACGACACCTACGGCTTCCCGGTCGACCTGACCGCCGATGTGTGCCGCGAGCGCAACATCAAGGTTGATGAAGCTGGTTTTGAAGCCGCGATGGAAGAGCAGCGCCGCCGCGCGCGCGAGTCCAGTGGTTTCGGCGCCGACTATAATGCGATGATACGCGTTGACGGCGCCTCTGAATTTAAAGGCTACGATCATCTGGAGCTGAACGGCAAGGTTACCGCCCTGTTTATCGACGGCAAAGCGGTGGATAGCGTTAGCGCTGGCCAGGAAGCGGTGGTGATCCTTGACCAGACCCCGTTCTATGCGGAGTCCGGCGGCCAGGTGGGCGATAAAGGCGAATTAAAAGGCGCGGGCTTCTCTTTCGCAGTTAGCGACACGCAGAAGTACGGCCAGGCTATTGGTCATATCGGTAAAGTCGCCAGCGGCTCACTGAAAGTGGGTGACGCGGTGCAGGCCGACGTAGATGAGGCTCGCCGTCAGCGTATCCGTCTCAACCACTCCGCGACGCACCTGATGCACGCGGCGCTGCGCCAGGTGCTCGGCACCCATGTGGCGCAGAAAGGTTCGCTGGTCAATGATAAAGCGCTGCGCTTTGACTTCTCGCATTTTGAAGCGATGAAGCCGGAAGAAATTCGTGCGGTGGAAGACCTGGTCAACGCGCAGATCCGTCGTAACCTGGCTATCGAAACCAACATTATGGATATCGATGCCGCGCGCGCATCCGGCGCCATGGCGCTGTTTGGCGAGAAATACGACGATCGCGTGCGCGTTCTGCGGATGGGCGATTTCTCCACGGAACTGTGCGGCGGGACTCACGCGGCGCGTACCGGCGATATCGGCCTGTTCCGCATCACGTCAGAGTCTGGCACCGCTGCTGGCGTGCGCCGTATCGAAGCGGTGACTGGCGAAGGCGCGATGGCCATCCTGCATGCGCAGAGCGATCAGCTCAATGATATCGCTCAGCTGCTGAAGGGTGACAGCCACAATCTCGGCGAGAAGGTTCGCGCCGCGCTGGAGCGTACCCGCCAGCTGGAAAAAGAGCTGCAGCAGCTGAAAGAGCAGGCTGCGGCGCAGGAGAGCGCAAACCTCTCCAGCAAAGCGGAAGAGATTAACGGCGTTAAGCTGCTGGTCAGCGAACTGACCGGCGTTGAGCCGAAAATGCTGCGTACCATGGTTGACGATCTGAAGAACCAGCTCGGTTCGACGATCGTTGTATTAGCTACGGTAGCGGATGGTAAGGTTTCTCTGATTGCAGGTGTGTCTAAGGATGTGACAGACCGCGTGAAAGCAGGGGAGCTGGTTGGTATGGTCGCTCAGCAGGTGGGCGGTAAAGGGGGCGGTCGTCCGGATATGGCGCAGGCCGGTGGTACCGATGCGTCTGCTCTCCCTGCAGCGTTAGCCAGTGTGAAAGGCTGGGTCAGCGCAAAACTGTAATAACTATAAACGCATTTACCCTAAATAATTCGAGTTGCAGGAAGGCGGCGACGCAGCGAATCCCCAGGAGCTTACTCAAGTAAGTGACTGGGGTGAGCGAGGAAAGCCAACACGCATGCAACTTTAAGTATGAGGGGTATAGGT
The DNA here is from genome assembly GCF_000238715.1 of Klebsiella sp. 4_1_44FAA. Classification (NCBI taxonomy): domain Bacteria; kingdom Pseudomonadati; phylum Pseudomonadota; class Gammaproteobacteria; order Enterobacterales; family Enterobacteriaceae; genus Klebsiella; species Klebsiella sp. 4_1_44FAA. Next base: position 77,839 of record NZ_JH414800.1, on the reverse strand, counting down.
GCCATAACCAGAGGGTTATGGCACCTTGCGTCAGAAACACTGATAACGATAAAGTCGGGTTGAAATTGTGTATATCGGCTAAACTTAGGTTTAACAGAATGTGATGCCATGACTGCTTATACCCTAAGGTATTTGTCATCGCTTACTTTTTGGCGTTATATGATGGATAATGCCGGGATACGAGAGACCCGACTCTTTTAATCTTTCAAGGAGCAAAGAATGCTGATTCTGACTCGTCGAGTTGGTGAGACCCTCATGATTGGAGATGAGGTCACTGTGACAGTTTTAGGGGTGAAGGGTAACCAGGTTCGTATTGGCGTAAACGCCCCTAAAGAAGTGTCTGTTCACCGTGAAGAGATCTACCAGCGTATTCAGGCTGAAAAATCCCAGCAGTCCAGTTACTAAGGTTTCCGCGCCTCGCTGTGCAGTGAGGCGCATCACTTACCGCCGCTTTTTCCCTTTTTCTGTTTTTTCCCCCTGCGCCATAACGCTTTTCATTACCCTTTGCCGCTTTGGTCGTTTGGCGTTATGCCAGCGTCAGGGCTGATTTCCTGTTGATAAATTGCCCTTTTTGCCGTTTTTGCACGCGAATTGCGTGCGAAGTGTGCAAACGAAAAAAGGTCTCGAAAAAGTGTTTGACTTATAAGTACCAGAAAGTAATATGTGCGCCATCGCAGCGACGAAGAGCAGAAACAAGTTCTTCGAAGCACTCGAAAGAGGCGTGTGTGGTGAGGTGGCCGAGAGGCTGAAGGCGCTCCCCTGCTAAGGGAGTATGCGGTCAAAAGCTGCATCCGGGGTTCGAATCCCCGCCTCACCGCCATTTTGCATCCGTAGCTCAGCTGGATAGAGTACTCGGCTACGAACCGAGCGGTCGGAGGTTCGAATCCTCCCGGATGCACCATCTTCTTTCTGAATTAAGAGAGAAGAGCGCTGTGAAAGCAGCGGCCCGCAGTGCGAGGCATAATCGAGTCACTCTACCGATTAGGCCATCATACTCAGTGTGGCATGTGTTAGTTGTGACACTGACGCGTAGTAAAGCAAGTTTCCCGATGCATCCGTAGCTCAGCTGGATAGAGTACTCGGCTACGAACCGAGCGGTCGGAGGTTCGAATCCTCCCGGATGCACCATTCTTTAATAAGAATAGCAAATCGCGAAATTTGATATCAGAATTACAGCAGTAATCCCGATGCATCCGTAGCTCAGCTGGATAGAGTACTCGGCTACGAACCGAGCGGTCGGAGGTTCGAATCCTCCCGGATGCACCATATTCTCCTTGATAACAGCGACGATGTTGTTTTATGGTCTGCGAAATTATCGCCAGCACCAGGGAGGATAACGTTGCGTAAGCAACGGCCCGTAGGGCGAGGCGCAGCCGAGTAATCCTCCCGGATGCACCATATTCTCCTTAGTAACAGCAACATTGTTGTTATTTGGTTTGCGAAACCATCGTAAGTGCCAGGAGAGTAACCCCGCAGTAAAATAGCTTTCCCGATGCATCCGTAGCTCAGCTGGATAGAGTACTCGGCTACGAACCGAGCGGTCGGAGGTTCGAATCCTCCCGGATGCACCATATTCTCCTTAATAACAGCGACGACGTTGTTTTATGGTCTGCGAAATCATCGCCAGCACCAGGGGGGATAACGTTGCGTAAGCAACGGCCCGAAGGGCAAGGCGTAGCCGACTCATCCTCCCGGATGCACCATATTCTCCTTAATAACAGCGACGATGTTGTTGCGTAGGCTGCGAAATTATCGCCGCACCCGTTCTGAATGCATAATCTTCACTCTTCTCTCACCATCCCGATTACCTCGTTTTCCATCACTGGCTTCATCCTGACTTTTTTATTGGCAAGACGCGCTTTCCACTATAATTTATCCTTGTATATCAGCGTTATCAGGCTGAGATAAATGCAAGGAGAGAAATCCATGAAATGGTTCAAAGCAATACCTGCTTTTTGCGCGACGCTGCTGGTAACGACGGCCCTCGCTGGCTGTGCGGGATCGGCTACAAAGGAGAGTACGGGCGGCTATATTGACGATACCGTGGTGACCACCAAGGTGAAAACGGCGCTCTTTAACGATAAAGACATTAAGTCCTCAGAAATTAGCGTCCAGACCTTTAAAGGCCGCGTCCAGCTGAGCGGATTTGTCTCCTCCGCGGAGAGCGCTAAACGAGCCGTAGAAGTCACACGCCGAGTGCAGGGCGTGCGAATGGTCGAGAACGATCTGCGTATTAAATAAGGCTGGTTATCCGGCCTAATGTTTGGGGGCGCCTGAGGGCGCCTTTGTCGTCTGCGCCGCTGGCCGCGACAACGGCGGGCTTTTGCGTTACAGTAATCATTCCCAAACCGGTTGGTGAGAAGACAATGTACGAAGGTTACGCAGGACTGATCTTTGATATGGATGGCACCATTCTCGATACCGAGCCGACCCATCGGCAGGCATGGAACGAGGTGTTGGGCCGCTACGGTATGCGTTTCGACGAACAGGCGATGGTCGCGCTCAATGGCTCACCAACCTGGCGAATCGCCCAGGCGATTATCGAACTCAATCAGGCCGATCTCGATCCACATCGCCTGGCGCAGGAAAAAACCCAGGCCGTCAAAGCGATGCTGCTGGACAGCGTACGCCCGTTGCCGCTGATTGAGGTGGTTAAGGCATGGCACGGCCGTCTCCCGATGTCGGTGGGAACCGGCAGCGAGAGCGCCGTCGCCGAAGCGCTGCTGGCGCACCTGGGGCTGCGTCATTACTTCTCCGCGGTGGTGGCGGCCGATCATGTGGTCAACCATAAACCCGCGCCCGATACCTTCCTGCTGTGCGCCGAGCGCATGGGCGTCGCGCCGGAAAAATGCGTCGTCTTCGAAGATGCCGACTTTGGTCTGCAGGCGGCGAAGCGCGCGGGAATGGACGCAGTTGACGTGCGTTTGCTGTGAGCGACGCGCTGTCACTCACCTCGCTGTTTGCCAGTAGCTTTTTAAGCGCCACGCTGCTCCCCGGCAATTCGGAGGTTGTGCTGGTGGCTATGCTACTTGCGGGGGTCAGTCATCCGTGGTGGTTAGTATTAATAGCAACAATCGGCAATAGCCTTGGAGGGGTAACTAACGTTATTCTGGGGCGCTTGTTTCCGCTGCGCAAAACCTCGCGCTGGCAGGAGCGGGCGGCCGGCTGGCTTAAGCGCTACGGCGCGGTCACGCTCTTACTGAGCTGGGCGCCGGTTGTCGGCGATTTACTGTGTTTGCTGGCGGGATGGATGCGCATTTCCTGGGGACCGGTACTCTTTTTCTTATGCCTTGGTAAGGCGCTGCGCTATATCGCTATTGCGGCAGCGACGCTTCAGGGCATGACGTGGTGGCACTAATTGGACTGACAGTTCATCCATTACAATTATGCTTATTCAAACGATTTCGACAGGCGGGAGGTCAAATTGATCCCGGACGTATCACAGGCGCTGGCCTGGCTGGAAAAACATCCGCAGGCTCTGCAGGGTATTCAACGTGGTCTGGAGCGGGAAACGCTGCGCGTGAACGCAGACGGCACCCTTGCAACGACCGGTCACCCTCCGGCGTTAGGCTCAGCGCTAACGCATAAATGGATTACCACCGATTTTGCCGAAGCTTTACTTGAGTTCATTACGCCAGTAGATGGCGATATTGAGCATATGCTGACCTTTATGCGCGATGTCCATCGCTATACCGCTCGTCAGCTTGGCGACGAGCGGATGTGGCCGCTGAGCATGCCATGCTATATCGCCCCCGGTCAGGATATTGAGCTGGCGCAGTACGGCACCTCTAACGTGGGGCGCCTGAAAACGCTATATCGCGAGGGGCTGAAGAATCGCTATGGCGCGCTGATGCAGACTATCTCCGGCGTGCACTATAACTTCTCCCTACCGATGGCCTTCTGGCAGGCAAAATGTGGTGTGGAAGATGCCGAGAGTGGTAAAGAGGCCATTTCGGCGGGCTATTTCCGCTCAATTCGTAACTACTATCGCTTTGGCTGGGTGATCCCCTATCTGTTTGGCGCCTCGCCGGCGATTTGCTCCTCATTCCTGCAAGGCAAACCGACAACGCTGCCCTTTGAGGAAACGGGCAACGGCATGTATTACCTGCCGTATGCCACCTCGCTGCGCCTCAGCGACCTTGGTTATACCAATAAGTCGCAAAGCAATCTCGGAATTACGTTTAACGATCTGCACGAGTATGTGGCAGGATTGAAGCGGGCGATTAAAACGCCGTCGGAAGAGTACGCCAAAATCGGGCTGCAGAAAGACGGCAAGTATCTGCAGATCAACAGCAACATTCTGCAGATTGAAAATGAACTTTATGCGCCGATCCGCCCGAAACGCGTCACCCGTCGGGGCGAAACCCCGTCCGATGCGCTGTTGCGCGGTGGTATTGAGTATATCGAAGTGCGTTCGCTGGATATCAATCCGTTCTCGCCGATCGGCGTTGACGCCCAGCAGGTGCGTTTCCTCGACCTGTTTATGGTCTGGTGCGCGCTGGCCGACGCGCCGGAGATGAGCAGCGATGAGCTGCTGTGCACCCGCACCAACTGGAATCGGGTGATTCTGGAAGGGCGTAAGCCGGGCTTAACGCTGGGGATTGGCTGCGAAAGCGCGCAGTTCCCGCTGGCTCAGGTGGGCAAAGATCTGTTCCGCGATTTACGCCGCGTGGCGCAGACCCTGGACAGTATCCACGGTGGCCAGGCATATCAGCAGGTCTGCGACGAGCTGCTGGCCTGCTTTGACGATCCGGAATTAACCTTCTCAGCCCGCATTCTGCGTTCTATGATTGAAGAAGGCATTGGCGGTACCGGCCGTGCGCTTGCCGATCGTTACCGGACGCAGCTGCGCGAAGAGCCGCTGGAGATCCTGAGCGAAGACGATTTTATCGCCGAGCGCGACGCGTCGGTGGCGCGACAAAAGAAAGTGGAAGCTGAAGACAGCGAGCCGTTTGAGGCGCTGCTGGCGCGGCACGCGTAGCGCTGGAAAAGAAAAAGGCCACATCACTGTGGCCAAACTTTCATCTCTGATTCAGGGATGATGATGATAATAAATGCGCGTCTTTCATATACTGAGACTCGCAGCTGAACAAAGAGTACATTTTATTTTAAAAAAATTCACTCCCGGAGGTGACGAATGCCGTTGTTAGATAGTTTCACAGTCGACCATACCCGAATGGAAGCCCCAGCGGTGCGTGTCGCGAAGAAAATGAACACGCCGCATGGCGATGAAATCACCGTTTTCGATCTGCGCTTCTGCGTACCGAACCAGGAAGTGATGCCGGAACGCGGTATCCACACCCTGGAGCATCTGTTCGCGGGCTTTATGCGCGATCATCTGAACGGGAATGGCGTGGAAATTATCGACATTTCGCCAATGGGCTGCCGCACCGGCTTCTATATGAGCCTGATTGGTACGCCGGACGAGCAGCGCGTCGCTGACGCCTGGAAAGCGGCGATGGCCGATGTGCTGAAGGTGAAAGATCAGAACCAGATCCCGGAGCTCAACGTCTACCAGTGCGGAACCTACACCATGCACTCGCTGGAAGAGGCCCAGGACATCGCTCGCCATATCATTGAGCGCGATGTGCGCATCAACAGCAACGACGAACTGGCGTTGCCGAAAGAAAAACTGCAGGAACTGCACATCTAGTGCTTCCGCCACGGCCCGACGCCTGTCGCCGGGCCGCTCTTCTGACGCCGCGATGACGACGACGCTTTCCTTCTCCTTTCAGCACCGCCCACTGGTGCCCTTTGCCCATGATTATGCCCACGGTGACCAGGAAGACTGGCATCAGCATGACTGCGCCCAGCTGCTGCATATACTAAGCGGCGTGGTGCGGGTCGCGACGCCGGTAGGCTACTGGGTGGTGCCGCCCGGGCGCGGCGTCTGGCTGCCGGCGGGAACGCCGCACGCGCTGCGCATGACCGGCAACGTGGCGGCGCGCACCCTGTTTATCGATCCGCTGGCGCGCGCCGATCTTCCGGCGGGCTGCCAGATCGTACAGATCACGCCGCTGCTGCGGGAACTGATCGTGTCATCCCTGGCGCTGGCGGAACGCTATGCCCCCGCCAGCCGCGACGAAAGAATTTATGAACTGATCCTCGATGAGATCCGCGGGATGGCGATCCTGCCGTTTGGCCTGCCGGAGCCGCAAAGCGAAACGCTGCGTCGGCTGTGCCAGCAGGTACGCGAGGCGCCGGGCGAGGCCTGGAGCAGCGGCCAGGCGGCGAAGGCGTGCAGCATGAGCGAGCGAACCCTAAACCGCCATTTTCAGCAGCAGACTAGCCTGACGTGGAGCGAGTGGGTGCGCCGGGCGAAGCTAATGGAAGCGCTGGTGCGCCTGGCGCAGGGCCACTCCGTGCTGCGGGTGGCGCTGGAGCTGGGCTACGGTAGCCACAGCGCCTTCAGCGCCATGTTTCGTCGGGTGATGGGCGTCGCCCCCAGCGACTATTTTCGTCCCCCGGCCTGATCGGCGGCGCTGAGCGCATTGCACAGCGCCTGCAGCGAGGCGCGCGCCACGTCATTATCGATACCCACGCCCCAGTAGCTTTCTCCTTGCGGAAAAACGCAGCGGATATAGGCCACCGACCGGCTGTCGCTGCGCGCGCCGAGGGTATGCTCATGATAGTCCTTGATCATAAACGGCTGCCGAAACAGCGCGCTGAGCCCGCTGGCTGCGGCGGAGAGCAGGCCGTTGCCCTGGCCCTGCAGGCGTCGGGTTTCGCCGTGGTGACGCAGCGTTGCCTGCAGGGAAAGCTGGCCATCCTGCTGGCTGGCGCTCTGATAATCGAGCAGCGTCAGCGCCGGCTGCGCCTGCAGCCCGTAGCGCGTGCGGAACAGCTGCCACAGCGCATGGTGGGTCATCTCTTTGCCGTCGCTATCGGTGGCCTGCTGAACGTGCTGGCTGAAGTCCTGCTGCAGCCCGCGGGGCAGTTTCAGACCATGATTTTGTTCGATAAGCCAGGCGCTGCCGCTCTTCCCCGACTGGCTGTTGACGCGGATCACCGCCTCATAGCTGCAGCCTATATCCTGCGGGTCAATGGGCAGGTAGGGCATCTGCCACGGATCGCCAGGCTGACGGGCATCAAACCCTTTTTTGATCGCATCCTGATGGGAGCCGGAGAAGGCGGTGTAAGCCAGACTTCCCGCCCACGGGTGGCGCGGGTGAACGGGGATCTGGTTGCAGTTTTCCACCACCTCCACCACCCGGTTCATCTGCTCGAAGCGAAGCTCAGGGTCGATGCCCTGGCTGTAGAGGTTCATCGCCAAAGTCACCAGACAGACGTTGCCGGTGCGTTCGCCGTTGCCAAACAGGCAGCCTTCTACCCGATCGGCGCCGGCCATCACCGCCAGCTCGGCGCTGGCGACGCCGGTGCCGCGATCGTTATGCGGGTGCACGCTGATGCAGACCTCGCTGCGGCGGGAGAAGTGGCGGCAAAAATACTCGATCTGATCGGCATAGACGTTGGGGGTGTTGACTTCCACCGTCGCCGGCAGATTGACGATCATCGGTCGCTCGGCGCAGGGCTGCCAGACATCCGCCACCGCTTCGCAAATCTCAAGCGCAAACTCGGGCTCGGTGAAGCAGAAGGTTTCAGGCGAATATTCATATTGCCAGCGGGTCTCCGGCTGCTGTTCGCACTGCTGACGGATAAGCCGGGTGGCGCGGGTCGCGAGGGCGATCACCTCGGCCTTGTCCATGCCGAAAACCAGCTCGCGGAACAGCGGCGCGGTGGCATTGTAGAGGTGGACGGTAGCCCGGCGGGCGCCGCGCAGCGCCTCAAAGGTGCGCAGGATCAGCGGGTCTCGCGCCTGGGTCAGCACCTGGATGGTGACATCCTCCGGGATGCGCTGTTCGTCAATCAGCTGGCGGACAAAGTTGAAATCGGTTTGTGAGGCGGAAGGGAAGGCGACTTCAATCTCTTTAAAGCCGCACTCCAGCAGCAGATCCCAGAACTGCAGTTTGCGGGCGCTGTCCATGGGCTCCGCCAGCGCCTGGTTGCCGTCGCGCAGGTCAGTCGAGAGCCAGCGCGGGGCGTGACTGATTTGCCGGTCTGGCCAGCGGCGGTCAGGCAGGGCGATCGGCGGATAGGGACGGTACTTTTCAGCAGGATGGCTCAGCATAGTGTTCTCCTTAATGGTCAGCCTTTATCCTGCCCGAGCGCAGGGTGACGGGCTTTCGCAAACGAGACAGAAACTAGCGAGAACTGGACAACCTGACGCCGTAAAAAAGGGACCCGGAGGTCCCTTTATGTGAGGCTTAGTGCGCGCCGCCGCCGCCTCCGCCGGCGCTGAACGGTGGTCTGGCGAACCACACCAGCCCCAACAGCAGGATGAAAATAGCCGCAGAAATCCAGAAGATTTCGTTGGCGGAGATAATCAGCCCCTGGTTGGTTATCTGCTGCGCTATCCAGCCGGACGCCTGCTGCTGCGTCATTCCCATGCCCTGCAGCTGATCGTATATCTGCTGCGCGTTGGGGTTAAAGGGGGTCACCGATTCGGTGAGCTGCGCATGATGCAGCGCCTCGCGGTTGGTCCACAGGGTGGTGGTGATCGAGGTCCCGATGGAGCCGGCAAGGGTACGGGTGAAGTTCGACAGGCTCGACGCCGCCGCCAGCCGCTCCGGCGGCAGGCCGGAGAGGGTGATGGTGGTCAACGGCATGAAGAAGCAGGCCACCGCGAAGCCCTGGATAAACTGTGGCCACGCCGAGGCGCCAAAGTCCATCCCCGGTTCGAAGGTCCAGGCGCGCCAGTAGAAGCAGACCGCGTACATAATAAAGCTGAAGGTGACCAGCCGCCGCATGTCGAGCTTATGCGCGAAGCGGCCGATAATCGGCGACAGAATGACCGGGATCACTCCCACCGGCGCCGACGCCAGGCCGGCCCAGGTCGCGGTGTAGCCGTAGACCTCCTGCAACAGCTGCGGCAGCAGCACGATGGCGCCGAAGTAGAGCATATAGGCCAGACTGATACAGAGGCAGCCGATGGTGAAGTTGCGCGACTTAAATAGCGATAGATCGACAATCGGGTTATCGTCGGTTAGCTCCCAGACGATCAGGAAGCTTATCGCCACCACCGCCACGATGGTCAGAATGATAATCTCATTGGAGGAGAACCAGTCCAGCTCTTTACCCCGGTCCAGCATCACCTGCAGGCTACCGATACCGATGATCAGCAGCGCCAGACCGACACCGTCGATCCGCCGCTGTTCGGTTTTGGTTTCCCGGTTGCGCAGGGTCTGCAGGGTCATCAGCACCACCGCCACGCCAATGGGCACGTTGATAAAGAAGATCCAGCCCCAGTGATAGTTATCGCTGATATAGCCGCCGAGGATCGGACCGCAGATGGGCGCGACAATCACCGTCATTGACCACAGCGCCAGAGCGATAGAGCGCTTCGCCGGGGGATAGTTGCTGAGCAGCAGACTTTGCGACAGCGGGATCAGCGGTCCGGCGACGATCCCCTGAATGACGCGGAAGAAAATCAGCATCGTCAGGCTGTTGGAGACGCCGCAGGCCCAGGAGGCAATGGCGAAGGCGGTGGTTGACCACAGGAACAGCTTCACCTCGCCGACGCGCTTGGCCAGCCAGCCGGTGATCGGGATGGAGATGGCGTTAGCGACCCCGAACGAGGTGATGACCCAGGTCCCCTGGCTCAGCGACGAGCCAAGGTTGCCGGCAATGGTCGGGATCGCCACGTTGGCGATAGTGGAATCCAGCACCTGCATGAACGTCGCGAGCGACAGCGCAATGGTCATAATGACCAGCTGCGCGCCTTCCAGCGGTTTTTGCTGTTGCATTACACTCACCCCGAATTATCCGGCGTTGGCCTGAATGATCTCGTCTATCAGCTTATTAACCGGATCGAGAGCGATTTCGCGGGCATTGCTCTCGTAAACCGGGGAGCTCCGCACCTGGCTGGCCAGCATTTCACCATCGCGATCGGTGGTGTTGACTTCCACCAGCGTCGAGAGGCCGATGCGCAGCGGGTGTTCCGCTAGTTGTTTTTCATCCAGCTCGATACGAACCGGCAGGCGCTGTACCACTTTGATCCAGTTGCCGGTGGCATTCTGCGCCGGCAGCAGGGAGAAGGCGCTGCCGGTACCCATATCCAGACCGACCACTTTACCGGTGTATTTCACGTCATCGCCATAGATATCGCTGATCACGGTGGCCGGCTGGCCGATACGCATATGCGCCAGCTGAGTCTCTTTAAAGTTAGCATCGATCCACAGGTTGGTCGCCGGGACCACCGCCATCAGCGGCGTGGTGGTGCCGATCTGCGCGCCAGGCTGTACCGAGCGACGGGAAACGTAGCCGCTAATCGGGCTGACGATCTGCGTACGCTGCAGGGCCAGCCAGGCGTTACGCACTTCAGTGGCCGCCTGGAGCACCGCCGGCTGCTGTTCCAGCCTGGTGCCCAGCACGATCGCCTGGTTGGCGTTGTACTGCTGGATTGCCACGTCGAGTTCGGCCTGTGCGCTGGCGACGGTATCGCGGGCGTGCTGCAGCTCTTCGCGGCCAATGAGGTTCGCGGCGCCCAGCGGGATGCGGCGGTTCAGGTCAGCCTGCGCCTGGGAGAGGGCGGTTTTTTTGACGTCGATATTTGCCTGCAGCTGCTTGCTGTTGATCATCTGCTGGCGGGTCTGACGGACGCTGGCGGCCAGTTGGGTCTTAGCCTTTTCAAACGCCTGTTGGGCATCGGTCCGATCGAGAGTGACCAGCGGATCGCCTTTCTGCACGTAGTCCGTGTTGTCAGCCCAGACTTTGGTCACGCTGCCCGCGACCTGAGCCATAATTTGTACCTGATTCCCTGCCACGTAGGCATCGTCGGTCTCTTCGTAGTGACGCAGTACCAGAAACCAGTAAATCCCATATGCCACGGCAATAATAATGAAGAGCAATGTCAGCAACAGAAGGGCGCCTTTACGCTTTCCTTTTTTGCTGCCTGGTTGCTGCGGGGTTTGGCTCTCCGCATTTGCACTCATGTTATTCTCCACGATCTTATTATTTCACATCGGCTGAGCCGACCTGTTTATCAGAAAGGCCAGCAGAGATCTGCTGGCCTGGCTGTTTTCCTTGCAACGTAAAAATGGGCTGAGCGACGCCGCCCTTAGCGTAGAGAGTCCGCTAGCACGCCTTCTTCTTCCATCTGATCAAGGCGGCTCAGGAGTTTGCGGGTGATGTGTTCGAGCTGATCTTTTTCGCTGGTGCTAAGTGAAGACCACAGCTGATGCAGGCAGTTATGCTGCGGCGGCAGGACTTCACGCAAAAACTGATGGCCCTTTTCGGTCAGTTGCAGATGCAAACAGCGACGATCGTTATCGCTCTCGCGGCGCTCAATCCAGCCGCGTTTTTCCAGTTCATCAGCGATACGGGTGGCGTTGGTACGTGACGAGCCCAGCGCACAGCTCAGCTCGGACGGCTGGATGCTGTGGTTTTCCTGTGACTCCAGCGTAATCAGCGCCATAAATAATGTCTCGTTAATTCCCTGCGCTTTGAGCATTTTATTGCGATTTTCCAGCAGCTTACCTTGCATATGCATGCAAAGACGAGTTAACAGGATCTCCTGAAACGGGAAATCTTCATGGCGGCTGGCGCGGAACTTGAGCATTTGCTCAATGGGAGTAAACGAACTATCCATTTGGGTATGACCTCATTAATTACAGCCGATATAATAACTATTGTGACAAATAAATCAAATGAATTATTGACCAAAATTGATACGTAAAGCTTAGAGCCCGTTGGTGATTTTCCATGCCAGACCATAGGCAAACGCCGACAGCAGGGTCGGGACAATGATGCTGCGGGTTTTCCAGAAGGCGGCGCCCAGCACCAGGAAGCCGGTCAGCGTCGGCGCCAGACGATGGGCATCGGCGAGGATCTCCGGCACGCTGGAGACCACCAGCAGCGCGCAAATCGAGGCGATGCCAATGGTATCCAGCAGCACGCTGACCGGGCCGCGGCGGGCAGGACGGGCGTGGCCGACGCGCAAACGCAGAGGAAGATAGCGAAAGAGATAGTTGACGCCGCCGACTATCACCCCGAGCAGAAGGACTTCACTGTTCATCCGGCATCCCCTTGAGCATGGCCTGAAGCAGCGCCGTCAGACACCCGCAGACAATTCCGGCGAGGATCGCCGCCGGAATGGAAAATAACAGAATGCCGCCCAGCGCGCCCGCCAGCGCCGCCGTGACGCAGAGTGACTGCTGACGCTGGAAAGAGGCCAGCAGGAAGCTCATAAACAGCGCCGGCAGCATAAAGCCGAGGGCGGCTTCCACCGCCGGATAATCCACCAGCAGGCCGTTGCCGGACCAGGCGCCGGCCAGCGTGCCGCACACCCACGATGCCCACGAGGTAAAAGCGAGACCAAGCATCCAGTTTTCGCTCCAGCGGCGGTTATCGCGAACCAGCCTGGCGGTAGCGGCGGCGAAAACCTCATCGGTCAGGCCGAAGGCCCAGAGGGCGGTTTTCTTTTTATCCAGCGCTGAGCGAATGCGGCTGCGCAATGAGGGGCCATACAGCACGTGGCGGACATCCATCGCCATTACCGTCAGGGCGGCGACCCACAGCGAACTGCCGGCGGCCAACATGGCGGTGATCACAAACTGGCTGGCGCCAGCGTAAATAATGCAGGAGAAGAACAGGCTTTCCAGCGGGGTGAAGCCCAGCCGGGTGGCATTGAGTCCGAAGGCGAATGCCACCGGAAGGTAGCTGATGACGATGGGGAGACTGTCTTTGACGCCTTCGCCGACGGTGGCGACGCGTTCAGGTAAGGCACAGGTTAAGGGTGCGGGGTTTTCCATATGAATAACTTATCGCTGGATCCATGTGAAGATGGCAATTTGACCGATGTCTCCACCTTAACAGAGCGCGATGCGCCTTAACACTATGGAAATTCCTGGAATCGCGTTTCTATGACCTGGCCACGAGAAAGGGGGCAAGGGGGCCGGATAAGGCGCTGGGCCTTATCCGTGAGCGGGTTTACTGCTGCGCGGCGAGGGCGGTTTTCACCCAGCTGTCGAACAGCGGCTGGTGGGCTTTGATCCAGCCATCAACGTGGCCGTTAATGTCGGCTTCGGAAGCATGGCCTTCGTGCATCATCGCATTCTCGGCGTTGATGTCGGCGATCGGCAGCTTCATGACGCTAAACAGAGTGGCGGCGGCCGGATTTTTCTCCGCCCAGGCTTTGTTAGCGACGATGTGCATGGTGTTCACCGGGAAGCCATAGTTGGCGCCGTTGGCCAGTTTGGTGTCGATGTTTTTCTGTTCGCCCGGCAGGGAGGAGAACGGCACCTGCAGCCAGACGACGTCCTTGCCAGGCTTCAGCACGTCGCTAACCCAGTACGGCGTCCAGGTGTAGTAGAGCACCGGTTTACCCTCTTTATACCGGGCAATGGTGTCGGCCATCATCGCCGCGTAGTTGCCCTGGTTATGGGTGACGGTTTTGCTCAGGCCATAGGCGTCAATCTGATGGTTAATCACTGCTTCGCAGCCCCATCCTGGGGTACAGCCGGTGAGATCCGCTTTACCGTCATTGTTGGTATCAAACAGTTTGGCGATCTGCGGATCTTTGAGCTGATCGATGGAGGTGATGTGGTACTGCTCAGCGGTTTTTTTGTCGATCAAATAGCCCTGGGCGGCGCCTGAGACGTACACTCCTTTGCGATAGAATTTGTTATCACCGCCCGCCGCGGCGTACATGTCATCGTGCAGCGGTTGCCAGTTGGTGGCGATAAAGGTGGTATCTCCGGCGGCAATCGACGTATAGGCAACGTTATAGTCCACTTCGCTGGGTTTCTCGACGGTGTAGCCCAGCTTCTCCAGCGCGCGACTGACCAGCAGGGTCTGGAAGCTCTCTTCGGAGATAGTGCTCTGAGCGGGCTTCACCGTAATCCCTTTACCCGGCAGGTCGGCGGCGAAGGCGCTGGTGGCGAGCAGGGTGGCAAAGGCGGCGGTGGCCAACATCGTACTATGTCGCATGGTGGTTCCTCTTATTGTTTAACGGGAAGGGCCGCTCCCGGGCATCGGCTGGTGTCGGGGAGCGGCGCTGTTATCGACTTATCGACAGAAAGGGCGAGTGATAAGCCCCAGCGGGCCGGTGGTGTACCAGCGGCGGTTGCCGCGACTGCGGGCGTCGCGACCGACGGCCTGGGTGAGGCGGTCAAGAATAATCGCCAGGATCACGATCCCCACCCCGCCGACGGTCGCCAGGCCCATATCCAGGCGACCGATACCGCGCAGCACCATCTGGCCGAGGCCGCCGACGGCGATCATCGAGGCGATCACTACCATCGACAGGGCCAGCATCAGGGTCTGGTTAACCCCGGCCATAATGGTGGGCATGGCCAGCGGCAGCTGCACCTTAAACAGCAGCTGGCGCGGGCTGGCGCCAAATGAGCGCGACGCTTCGATCAGATCCGCAGGCACCTGGTTTATCCCGAGGATGGTCAGACGGACGATCGGCGGCAGGGCGAAGATAATCGTCACCACCACGCCCGGTACGTTGCCGATGCCGAACAGCATCACGATCGGCACCAGATAGACGAACGCCGGCGTGGTCTGCATGGCATCCAACAGCGGGCGGATGATTTTCGCCGCCCGCGGGCTGCGCGCTAGCCAGATCCCCAGCGGCAAGCCGATAACCATGCAGAACAGCAGGGCGGTGAGGACCAGCGCCAGAGTGACCATGGCTTGCGACCACGCGCCGATGGCGCCGATGGCAATCAGCGATACCAGAGTGGCGACCCCCATGCCGAGGCTGGAGATCTGCCAGGCGATTAGCGCGAAGACGATAATCGCCACCGGCGCCGGCATCCCCAACAGCAGCTGCTGGAAGGCGCTGAGGATGTAGTCGATCGGCACGCGGATCCCCTGGAACAGCGGACGGAAGTGCAGCACGATCCAGTCGATGGCGTGGGTCACCCAGCTGTCGAGCGGGATCAGGGTCTTATGGAACGGATCCATGATATTGAACTGTTCCGGTTGCGGCGCCGGGGCGCTGTGCAGCCAGTCGGCGCCGCCGCCATTAGCCGGCGCGGCAGTAGAGGCGCCACCCCAGGCGTCGGCAGCCTGCGCGGCGCTGTCGGTTGACGGGGCGCTGCCCCATGGATTGGTCTGATCAGCCATGATTCACCCCCTCGCGATCTAAAGCCTGGAGCAACATCCGTTTGGAAATGATGCCAATATATTGTTGTTCTTCATCCACTACCGGCACGGCGCACGGAGCGTGGCCGACGTGGGAGAGCAGATCGCTGAGCGGGGTTTGCGCTTCCACCGCCAGCGGGGCGTCAATCAGCGCCGCCTCGATCCCCTGCCCGGCGCTGAGGGCTGTTTTCAGAGAATCAATCGAGACAATCCCGACAAAGCGATTACCGCGCTCTATGACATAGCCATATTCCCGGTCTTCATCCTGTAATAATTTCAGCGCCGAACGGGGGCCAAAACCAGGCGTTTTACGAATCAGGCCAACCGGGCTGCGGCGGGCAATATCTTTCGCGCTGAATACCTGGCTAATATCCACGCCGCGGAAGAAGGTGCGCACATAATCATTGGCCGGATTATTTAATATTTCATCCGGAGTGCCGACCTGGACCACTTCGCCATTTTGCATAATGGCGATACGATCGCCAATTCGCATGGCTTCATCAAGGTCATGGGAAATAAAGACGATAGTGCGTTGATGCTTCGCCTGTAATTTGATGAGCTCATCCTGCATTTCGGTACGAATGAGCGGATCGAGCGCAGAGAAGGCTTCATCCATTAACAGAATATCGGGATTAATCGCCAGGGCGCGAGCTAAACCGACGCGCTGGCGCATGCCGCCGGAGAGTTCATCCGGCCAGGCGTGGGCATAATTCTCCAGCCCCACCTGACGCAGCGCCTCCCGGGCTTTTTGCTCTCGTTCGGCGGCGGGAACGCCGGCAAGCGCCATGCCAAACGCCGTGTTGTCGAGCACGCTCATGTGCGGCATCAGCGCAAAGGACTGAAAAACCATCGCAATTTTCTTGCGACGCACCTCGCGCAGCTCGGCATCCGACATTTTGGCGATATCGACCCCGTCAATCAGCACCTGGCCGCGGGTGGGTTCAATCAGGCGATTGAGAAGGCGAACCATGGTGGATTTCCCCGAGCCGGAGAGCCCCATGATGACGAATATCTCGCCTTCTTCAATGGCCAGACTGGCGTCTTTGACGCCAAGCGACAGCCCCGTTTTTTCCAGTATTTGCGCTTTGTTGAGTCCTTTCTCAATATATTTGAAAGCACGGTGTGGATGCTCGCCAAATATCTTATAAAGATTTTTGATTTCTAATTTAATTGCCATGCAATAGAGAAGTTCCTGTTATTTGTTTATTGCGATATGATACCCGATGGTGATTATGATCTTTTTACACCCTAACATACTCAGATTCTGTGACAACCCTCAATGGCAAACTCTCGGCAAAATCAGATGGGGACAACTGTGGCTAAGCCCCCGTGATATAAGGGCTGGGCGGTAATTTGTTGTTGGTAATATTTTTTGATTATCTTTGGATAATTCGACTGAAATGGACCGGTTTTCTGCTAAATATGACGAAGTGATGACGGTTAGGTCATGGAGAGAATATTTGGTGGATTAAACGCTATTTTTTGAAATTAATCACCAGGAATCCGCCTGCGATATTCCTGGTGAAAGTACGGTTAAAAGTCCCAATCGTCGTCGGCGGTCTCTTCCATTTTTCCTATCACGTAGGAGGAGCCGGAACCGGAGAAAAAGTCATGGTTTTCGTCGGCGTTGGGCGACAGCGCTGCGAGGATTGCCGGATTGACCGCCGCCATCTCCGCCGGGAACAGCGCCTCGTAGCCGAGGTTCATCAGCGCTTTGTTGGCGTTGTAGCACAGGAAAGCGCTGACGTCGTCGAACCAGCCGCTCTCGCCGTACAGCTCCCGGCTGTAGGCCAGTTCGTTGTCGTAAAGATCCATCAGCAGATCGAGGGCGAAATTTTTCAATTCTTCGCGCTTGCCGGGGCTGACGATCTCCAGTCCTTTCTGGTACTTGTAGCCGATGTAATAGCCATGCACCGCTTCATCGCGAATGATCAGGCGGATCAGATCCGCAGTGTTGGTCAGCTTTCCCCGGCTGGAGAAGTACATCGGCAGCCAGAAGCCGGAGTAGAAGAGAAAGGATTCGAGGAACACGCTGGCGATTTTTTTCTTCAGCGGCTCGTCGGCCTGATAGTAACCCAGCATCAGCTGCGCCTTGCGCTGCAGGGGATCGCAGCTTTCGCTCCAGGCGAAGGCGGCATCCACCTCCTTGCTGTGGCACAGCGTGGAAAAGATGGAGCTGTAAGAGCGGGCATGAACCGCCTCCATAAAGCTGATGTTCGACAGCACCGCCTCCTCATGCGGGGTTAAGGCGTCCGCCATTAGCGCCGGGGCGCCGACGGTGTTCTGAATGGTGTCAAGCAGGGTCAATCCGGTAAAGACGCGAATGGTCAACTGCTGCTCCGCCGCGCTGAGGGTTTGCCAGGCGGGAATGTCGTTCGACAGCGGCACTTTCTCCGGCAGCCAGAAGTTGCTGGTGAGACGGTTCCAGACCTCAAGATCTTTATCGTCATCAATGCGGTTCCAGTTGATTGCGCTGACGCGCGTTAAATGGGTCATCCTGTTCTCCTTACAGCGCGCAGGACACGCAGCCTTCAATTTCAGTGCCTTCCAGCGCCAGCTGGCGCAGACGGATGTAGTAGAGCGTCTTGATGCCTTTCTTCCAGGCGTAAATTTGCGCCTTGTTGATATCGCGGGTGGTGGCGGTATCGGGGAAGAACAGGGTCAGCGACAGCCCCTGGTCGACGTGGCGCGTCGCCTCGGCGTAAGTGTCAATGATCTTCTCCGGCCCTATCTCATACGCATCCTGGTAGAGGGCCAGATTGTCGTTATTCATAAATGGCGCGGGGTAGTACACCCGTCCGGTTTTCCCCTCTTTGCGGATCTCAATCTTCGAGACGATCGGGTGAATGCTGGAGGTGGCATGGTTGATGTACGAGATCGAGCCGGTGGGCGGCACCGCCTGCAGATAGCGATTGTAGATGCCATAGCGCATGACATCGTCGCGCAGCTGGCGCCAGCTTTCCCGGTCGGGCAGAGAGATGCCGGCGCGGGCGAACAGCGTGCGCACCCGTTCGGTTTTCGGCTGCCACTCCTCCTGCAGATATTTGTCGAAGTACGCCCCGCTGGCGTAGCGCGACTGCTCGAAGCCGGCGAAGCGCTGGCCGCGCTCGCGGGCCAGCTGCATCGAGGTGTGCAGCGCGTGCCAGGTCACGGTGTAGAAGTAGATATTGGTGAAGTCCAGCCCCTCCGGGCTGCCGTAGGCAATGCCTTCCCGCGCCAGGTAACCGTGCAGATTCATCTGCCCCAGGCCGATGGCGTGGGAGGCCGCGTTGCCGGCCGCCACCGAGGGAACCGACTGAATATCGCTCATGTCGGACACGGCGGTCAGGGCGCGCACCGCGGTGGCGATTGTGCGGCCGAAATCCGGCGAGTCCATGGTATGGGCGATGTTCAGCGAGCCGAGGTTGCAGGAGATATCTTCCCCGATATGGGCATAGCTGAGGTCTTCACTATAGGCGGACGGCGTACTGACCTGCAGGATCTCCGAACACAGATTGCTCATGGTGACCCGCCCGGCCACCGGACTGGCGCGGTTCACGGTGTCTTCAAACATGATGTACGGGTAGCCGGATTCAAACTGGATCTCCGCCAGGCGCTGGAACAGGTCGCGGGCGCGGATCCAGCGCTTGCGGACCCGCTCGTCGGCCACCAGCTGCGGATAGAGGTCGCCGATGGCGCAATCGGCGAAAGGTTTGCCGTACAGCCGTTCGACGTCATAAGGCGAGAACAGGGCCATCTGCGCATCTTCTTTCGCCAGCTGGAAGGTGATATCAGGGATCACCACCCCCAGCGACAAGGTTTTGATGCGGATTTTCTCATCGGCATTTTCACGCCGGGTATCAAGAAAGCGTAAAATATCGGGATGGTGAACATGCAGCCAGACCGCACCCGCCCCCTGGCGGGCGCCGAGCTGATTGGCATAGGAGAAGGCGTCCTCCAGCATCTTCATCACCGGCACCACCCCAGAAGACTGGTTTTCGATGCGCTTGATCGGCGCCCCGGCCTCGCGCAGGTTGGAGAGTAAAAAGGCCACCCCGCCGCCGCGCTTCGACAGCTGTAGCGCCGAGTTCACCGCCCGGCCGATGGACTCCATATTATCCTCAATACGCAGCAGGAAGCAGGAGATCAGCTCCCCGCGCTGCTGTTTGCCAGCGTTAAGGAAGGTCGGTGTGGCGGGCTGAAAGCGGCCGTTGAGTATCTCCTCCGTCAGCTGCCGCGCCTGCTGTTCATCGCCCCGGGCCAGCGTCAGGGCCACCATCACGCTGCGTTCGGCGAAATCCTCGAGGTAGTGCTTGCCGTCAAAGGTCTTCAGCGCATAGCTGGTATAGAACTTCCAGGCGCCGAGGAAGGTCTGAAAGCGAAACGGAGCGCGCCGGGCATGGGCGAACAACGCCAGCACAAACCCGCGGTCATAGCCGGCCAGCACCTGCGGATCGTAATAGCCCTCGCTGACGAGCCAGCTGAGCTTATCCTCCTGGCTGGGGAAGGTGAGGGCGTTGGGCTGAACCTGGGTCGCCATAAAGGCCTCAACCGCCTGGCGATCTTTTTCAAACGGGATGCGGCCCTCGCTGTCGTACAAATTCAGCATCGCGTTGAGGGCGTGAAAATCCACGGCGGCGGTTATACGTTCTGCGGTTGTCGTTGCCAAAATTCGCTGACTCCTTTACGCACGGTGTTGATATCGTCGGGGGTTCCCATCAGCTCGAAGCGGTAGAGATAGGGCACGGCGCATTTTTGCGCGATGACATCTCCGGCACGCCCCCAGCCGTCGCCAAAGTTGCGATTGCCGGCGGCAATCACTCCGCGGATCAGCTGGCGGTTATGCACGTCGTTTAAAAAGCGGATCGCCTGACGCGGTACCGCGCCGGCGGTGCCGCCGCCGCCATAGCTGGGAACGATGAGAATATAGGGCTCGTCTACCCGCAGATGTTCACGCTCGTTCAGCGGGATGCGCACCGCCGGCAGCCCCAGGCGCTGCACAAAGCGATGGGTATTCTCCGAACGGCTGGAGAAGTAGACGATGAGGCTCATGCGCTGGCCGCCGTAAAGGAGGGGCGCAGGCGATTGATCATATCCGGGCGGAAGCCGCTCCAGCGCAGCTCACCGGCGATCACCACCGGCAGCTGGCGAAATCCCTGCTCGCGCAGGGTGTCGGCGGCATCCGGCTGCTGGTCGACGTTGACCATTTCAAAGGCCAGTCCCCGGCTCTCCATGGCTCGCCGGGTGGCATGGCACTGCACGCAGTCATTTCGAGTGTAAATAATAATGCGCATGATTCGTATTTCCATTTAAGATAACAGCACGGCGCTAAACATAGCGTCGAACGTAGTGGGCCATTCGATAAGGAAATACTAGATGTAGTTATTTAAAACTTCAACCACTCAATATATAGCGTTTTTGGCAAGCGAGTCCCCCGCCGGGATAGATCGGCGGAGGAGGGGGGAGGCTGTGCGGAACTACAGGCGCATGGCCACGGCGAGGCGGTTAAAGGCGTTCATCAGACTGACGGCGAAGGTCAGATCGCTTATCTGACGCGGGGTAAAATGTTCGCGCAGCGGCTGGTAAACCTCATCTTCCGCATGGCTGGTGGCAATGTCGGTGACCGACTCGGCCCAAGCCAGCGCCGCGCGTTCGGCCGGAGTAAAGTGGGCGCTTACCCGCCAGCCCGCAAGGGCATCCAGTTTGCTTTGCGCCATGCCGCCTTTGCGCAGCGCCTGGCTATGTTTCTCAAGACAGAAGGCGCAGCCGTTGATCTGCGAGACGCGTAAATAAACCAGCTCTACCAGGGCGTTGCCCAGCTCGCTTTTCTCCAGCGCGATGCTGGCCTGTACCAGCCCTTTATAGACTTCCGGGCTCAGTTCACTGAATGGCTGACGTAATTGGTTCATGGTGTTCTCCTCTCTAAGACGGCAGCCAAAATAGCACTATAATGGACTGCAAAAGATAGCCATATTCTGATGAAAAAAGCAGACCATAATGGAAGCAATTAACCTCCCGCTTTATCAGCGTATCGCCCGCCAGTTGAAATCGGCGATTGAACGTGGCGAACTGACCCCGGGCAGCCGTTTGCCCGCCAGCCGGGTGTACGCTCAGGAGCAGGGCGTCTCCCGGGCGACCATCGAAAACGCCTGGGGAGAGCTGGTCGCCCAGGGATGGCTCGAGCGGCGTGGGCAGGCGGGGACCTTTGTCAGCGAGCGGCTCAGCCCGCGCCAGCTGGCGCCGGTACCGCCAGTGCAACCGGCCGCGCCGACGGAGCCGCTGCCGTTTCAGATGGGGCTGCCGGCGCTGGATCTCTTTCCGCGCGGGCAGTGGGCGCGGGTGATGGGGCGTCGGCTGCGGACGCAGTCGCGGTTCGATCTTGCACCCGGCGATCCCGGCGGCGATCCGCTTCTGCGCCAGGCTATCGTCGATTATCTACGCCTGTCGCGTAGTATCGACTGTCAGCCGGATCAGGTGTTGATCACCGGCGGCTATGCCGCCTCCATGAACCTTATCCTGCGTACCCTGGCGCAGCCGGGACAGCATATGTGGATGGAAGATCCGGGGTATCCCTTTATCCGGCCGGTCGTCGAGGCTGGGCAGCTGGCGGTGGATGCGATTCCCGTGGACGACGAAGGGATGGACGTCGGCTGGGGCCAGCGTCATCACCCGCAGGCGCGATTTGCCCTGCTCACACCAGCCCATCAGAGTCCGCTGGGGGTCGCGCTGTCGCTTCCCCGACGCCGCCAGCTGCTGGCGTGGGCCGCGGAGCGCGACGCGTGGATCATTGAGGACGATTACGATAGCGAGTTTCGCTATCACGGCAAACCGCTGCCGCCGCTGAAAAGCCTTGATGCGCCGCAGAGGGTCATCTACGCGGGCACCTTCAGTAAGTCGATGTTCCCGGCGCTGCGCACCGCCTGGCTGGTGGTGCCGACCCCGCTGGTGGCGCGTTTTCACCAGACCGCGGAGCGCCAGTCCTGCACCGTTCCCACCCTGTGGCAGCAGACGCTGGCGGATTTTATCCAGCAGGGACATTTTTGGCGTCATTTGAAGAAAATGCGTGCCAGCTATAGCCAGCGTAGACAGTGGCTGGAGTCGGCTCTGCAGGCGCAGGGCTTTCAGGTCACGCCGCAGCTGGGGGGAATTCAACTGGTTATGTCGGTCAGCGGCGACGATCGGCTGCTCGCGCGGCGGGCGGTTGTGGCCGGGCTGGCGGTGCAGGCGCTGAGCGACTGGCGGATTCGCCACGCGGGCGAGGGGGGATTACTGATGAGTTTTACCAATATACGTTCGCCGGCGATGGCTGACGGACTTGCCCGACGGCTGAGAGAGGCGATTGCGATTTGATGGCGCTTAAGTCGGGGAAGCAGAAAAACCCCTGCGGCCAGAGGCGCGCAGGGGCTGACGCGTATTTGTTATCTTCATTGCCTTCCGTAAAGCTCGCGGGCTACCGCGCGCCAATCGCGCGGCGGCAGCCGACGCTTAAGCTATTATCGACGTAAATTGAGCAATACGCCAATAAATACCCCGACGGCGGCGGCGGCGCCCACACTGTGCCACGGTTTATTGCGCACGTAGGTATCGGCACAGCCCAGCGCATCGCACGCTGCCTGGCGCGCATCCAGCGCCGCCTGCTGCACCCGGTTGTGGCCATTAAGGCGGGCACGAGTCTCTTTTAACAGCGACTGCGCTTTGACACGCGCCGCTTCCGCTTCCTCTTTGGCGTCACTGCCCCATGATTTCAGCACCTCTTCCAGCGTATCCGCTAATTGGCTGACATCGTTATGAATATCTTCGGCGTTCTCGTCAAAATTGTTGCGGTTCACATGGTTAGCCATCGTTATCTCCCTTAATTCCATCGAGTGAGTAAGTGTAGGACAAGATTTTGAATTATGCTTACTGTTGTGGTTTCTGGAATTTTCCGAAAGCACTGTCCTTAATGAATAAGGTAAGGTCAATGTGCGGTAAAAGATAACGAGGAATCAGTATGTATTTAAGACCCGATGAGGTGGCGCGTGTTCTTGAAAAAGCCGGCTTCACCATGGATGTTGTGACGCAAAAAGCGTACGGCTATCGCCGCGGCGATAATTATGTTTATGTGAACCGCGAAGCGCGCATGGGGCGAACAGCGTTAGTTATTCATCCGGCGTTAAAAGAGCGCAGCAATATGCTGGCCGAACCGGCTTCAGATATCAAAACCTGTGATCATTATGAACAGTTTCCGCTGTATTTAGCCGGGGATGCGCAACAACATTATGGTATTCCGCATGGATTTAGCTCACGCATGGCGCTTGAGCGTTTTCTGAATGGGCTATTTGGCGAAGCCCAGCCGGCAATGTCGACGAATTAATACGGCGATAGGCATTTAAGGATCCAGGCGAGGCGGGCTGGCGGGAAGAGGCGACTGGCAGAGCCAGTCGCTGCTAACGCGTTGGTCAGGCCTTCGCCTGCTGATAGGGCGCCACGCGGAACAGGCGGCGGCAATAGTCGAGGAAGTAGCCGTAGGCGGCGCCCATCATCATCGATACCGCCAGGTTCGAGCTCACCGCGGCGACAATCTGGTGCCAGTCAGCACCCACGCTCCACAGAATAGCGACATACACCGGCGACTGAAAGGTGACGTAGGCCAGCACGTCGGCCATATTTTTCATCCACCTGGCCGGGCTGATGCGCCGGGCCTGACGCATGGCGAAATCGCGATAAATCCCATAGGGTACGGCAATAATAATGTTGACCGGGATCGCCACCAGACGCGACGATAACGACTGCTCAAACGTCATACCAGAGAGAAAAATTTCGATCATCATGTTGACGACGGTGCAGTAAACCACCATCGCAAAGGTGTCTGCAACCGCATGCCGCAAGCGGGAGTGCGCAGAGAACATCGGAGTGCTCCTCGAAAATGAAGTCATTAACGCCGAAAAATGCGCGTTGGTATAGCGTTTTTGGGCTGCCTGTTTTGATGTGCGTAGAGTATATCTCTGCATTAAAAGTGGCAACTAGCTATAAATTTTTATTTATCGCCTTTTTGTCGATAAAATACTCTGCGCTGGTTTGTTTTTTGTTCGTTACGCTACTTTTATTCCTGTTTTTGAAAATATCAATATTTATCAATGTGTTACTCTTGATTGCGAAATCGAGACTGGCCGAGGGAACGGCGCCTGATAGCCAACCATGGCGCAACATCACGCGAGTGTGTGATTCCGCTCTCTTTTAGGATTTTTTATGCCGTAAGTCGCGTTTTTATGGTGAAAAATTCTGAATTGCGAATTGTTGTTTTATTCCCATTTTCTGATTAACTATTCACTGTGGCCAAAGGTATGTATCAGTGCGTCCACGTATGAACAGCAGGTAACCCGCTGACCATAAAGCTAATATTCCTGGCGAGAACGGTGGTTTTTCCCGTCATTCTGCCTTTTTTATTTATTCACTCTCTTTTTTGCCTGTGCTTATGAAAAAGGCTCAGGTATTTGCCAATATAGTTCCAGGGGATAACCGCTAATATCCACCTTATATATTTATCTGGACAACCGAAGGCTGGAAATAAATAAACGTTTCTATTACACTTGCCGCGTTGTATCTTTTAATTTGCTATTTGGAATTTTTTAATTTTATGTCTTCAATGTTACACAAACTGAATAATATCCGTTCACTGCGTGCCCTGTCCCGTGAATTCTCCATTGACGTGCTTGAAGAGATGCTGGAAAAGCTCAGGATCGTCACTGAAGAAAAACGTACGCAACAGCAGCAGGCAGCTCAGCAGCAGGCTGAATATCAGGAGAAAGTGAATACCTGGCTTGAACTGATGCGCGCCGACGGTATTTCTCCTGACGAGCTGGTGGCCGATATTCAGCCGCCAAAGGCGGGAGGCAAAAAGCGTCAACCGCGCCCGGCGAAATATCGTTATACCGATCATACTGGCGCAGAGAAAACCTGGACCGGACAGGGAAGAATGCC
Source organism: Klebsiella sp. 4_1_44FAA (assembly GCF_000238715.1). NCBI lineage: Bacteria > Pseudomonadati > Pseudomonadota > Gammaproteobacteria > Enterobacterales > Enterobacteriaceae > Klebsiella > Klebsiella sp. 4_1_44FAA. The sequence goes on along the minus strand of NZ_JH414800.1, from coordinate 52,750 downwards.
GAAGCCGATTGCCGAGGCTGTCGCCCAGGGTAAATCGCTGGATAGCTTTTTAATTTAACGCCTTCGGGCCAGCGCCAGGCCGGTGGTGAGAGACCCACCGGCCTGGCCTTATGACTTTAAGCGAGGGGCTTTAGCAGACGCCGAAGTCTCCCTCTTCCTGATACGGCGTGACCTCGTCCGACTTCAGCGAATAGCGCTCTCCCTGCTCCTGTGCGGCCTGAACCACCACCAGTTGCTCCCCTTGCACTTCCACCACTTTCAGTTTTGGTCCGCCCGCTCGGGGTTGTACCAGATCGCCGACAGCAAACATAATTCACTCCTCACTGTTAACACCATGGATAAACCTAAACCATAGCTCAACGCCCGCTCACTGAACACCGGGCGTGCTGTTTTTTGTTAAAACAATTTGGAGTTATATGTATTAACATTGTTAATGTTTTGCTGGCGCCATACCGCTGCTGAGAAAGGGGGACGGCGAGGGTAGGGTTACCACCAATCAGGTCAGGAAAGACACCATGAAGTATATCATTCTGTTGATCATTGTTATTGCTGTACTGTATGTCCATTACCGCGGACGGGTGCGCTATCGTTTCTGGCGGCAGCTCTCCGACCATTCCACATTTACCGCGCCGCTGAATGGATTTATGTATTTATTTTCCCGCGTGCCGAATACGCCTTATCTGCGGCCGGAGATGTTTCCCGAGCTGGCGATATTGCAGCAAAACTGGCAGGTTATTCGCGACGAAGGTCTCCACCTTCAGCAGCTGGAGCAGATTAAAGCGGCCGATAAATATAACGATGCCGGGTTTAACTCATTTTTCAAAACCGGCTGGAAACGCTTTTATCTGAAATGGTATGAGGATGCCCATCCTTCCGCCAGCCAGCTCTGTCCGCAAACTACCGCGCTGCTGCGCGATATCCCGTCGGTGAAAGCGGCCATGTTTGCCACTCTGCCGGACGGTAGCCGTCTGCCGCGCCATCGTGACCCCTACGCCGGCTCGCTACGCTTTCATCTGGGCCTGGCAACGCCGAACGATGACCGCTGCTTTATCGAGGTGGATGGCCAGCGTTACAGTTGGCGCGATGGAGAAGGCGTGCTGTTTGACGAGACCTATATCCACTATGCGGAAAATACCAGTGGTGAGAATCGCCTGATTCTGTTCTGCGATATTGAACGGCCGATGCGCTACCGCTGGGCGCAGAAAGTTAACCACTGGCTGGGACGCCATCTGATGAGCGCCGCTTCGGCGCCCAACGATATCGGCGATCGCACCGGCGGGATTAACCGGGCGTTTCGCTATATTTACCAGATCCGTATTGTTGGTAAGCGGTTGAAAAAATGGAATAAGACGGTCTATTACATCGTCAAATGGCTGCTCTTCGGCGGCATTGCCTGGCTTATCTGGAGCGCGTTTTAACCCCCTGGCGCCGGTTCCACGGCATGGTCGCCAGCAGACGCGCCATGCCGCAAAAGCCGGTTACGCCGGCGAAGGTGAGCCCGGCGCCGACCGCGCCGCTGAGCAGGAAAAAGCCGCCGTTAACGGTATAGCCCAGCAGCACCCCCAGTAAAATCAGGGTGCCAGCGGCAATTTGCACCTGGCGCATCAGCGGCAGCGGCTGTGATGAATCTTCCACTACCGGCAACCCCGCGGCTTTCCACGCCTGAATTCCTCCTGCCAGCAGGCAGGCCTGCGCCGGCGCGGCGGCCGCGGCCAGACGAATCGCATTATTCTGCGTCCGGGAACCCGCCTGGCAGTGAAAGATGACCGTCTCTCCGGCCCGGGCATTGAGGGGCGCACCGCTGGTCAGAGTGGCGAGCGGCACCAGCTCGGCATCGGGGATATGTTCGCGCGCATATTCATCCGCATCGCGGATATCAATCAGTCTGGCGCCCTGGGCAATCTGCGCCTGGGCCTCGGCGGGAGTTAAGGTGGCGATGGTCATAGGATCCTCACGGGCAATAGAGCGTTTTCAGCGTATTGATCACCTGCTGTACCGCAGGGTGGGTGATGGAATAGTGGATACGCTGGGCGTCGCGCTCGCTGTCGATCAGCCCCTCGTCACGCATCCGCGCGAGGTGTTGCGAGGTGGCGGAGGGGCTCAGCCCTGTAGCCCGGGCGAGTTCGCCGGCGCTGGCCCTGGGCGCATCGCACAGCATGCACAGGATCAGCAATCGGTGAGGATTGCTCATCGCTTTCATCAGCGCGGCGGCTTCTCCGGCGCGGGCCTGCAGGTCTTCAGGTGTGGTCATTTATTTTATCTTTGTCTAAATTTAGATAACTCTAAAATAAAAAGGCCGCCAGCGCCAGCACAATTTCTCCACGACTCAGGCCGGAACGGCGAGCCGGGCAATCTGCGCCCGGGCGCTGGCGATCCCGGCGTCGCGACCATGCGGGCGATTGTCCAGCCCTTCGGCATAGATAAATTCCACCTCCTGGATCCCCATCAGCCCCAGTACCGCGCGCAGATAGGGCGTGACGGCGTCGGTAGTTTCTCCCTGGTGAATACCGCCGCGGCTGCTGACGACCACCGCCCGGACGCCCTCCACCAGCCCCTGCGGCCAGCTCTCGGTGTAGCGAAAGGTTTCCCGCGCCCGCGCCACGAGGTCGAACCATTTTTTTAGATCGGTCGGGACGTTGAGGTTATACATCGGCGCGCCAATCACCAGCAGGTCGCTGGCCTTTAACTCGGCGATAAGCTGGTCGGAGAGGGCGACCGCCTCGCGGATAGCAGGCTGCGGATCCACTGCCCCGCGCAGGGCGGCGAACAGGGGGCGATCCAGCGTTGGCAGCGCCATGGCGCTGAGATCGTGTTCGGTGAGCCGATCACCGTGTCCCGCCGCCTGGCGCGCCGCGAGAAATTCGTTAATCAACTGATTGGTCAGGGATGTTTCGCCATTAATGCTGGATTTTAAAACCAGAACGTTAGCCATGATGAGTGCCTCAAATGAAAGATAGAAGCAAAGACTAACACTGTCTTTTTTGTCTCAGGAGTGACATTATTTTTCCCTATTGTATCCCGTAAGGAACCAATCTGTGCGCGACGATCTGAATGCGATCCCGGTATTTGTCACCGTGGTCGAGAGCGGCAACTTTGCCAGCGCGGCGGCGATCCTCCATGTGACGCGTTCGGCGGTGGGAAAAACCATTGCCCGGCTGGAAGCGCGTCTCGGCGTGGCGTTATTCCAGCGTACCACCCGACGGCAACTGCTGACGGAAGAGGGGGAGCAATTCTATCTCCAGTGCCGGGAAGCGCTGGAGCGCATCCGCGAGGCCGAAGAGACGCTGCAGCGCGGCAAAGATGAGGTGCAGGGGCGGCTGCGGGTGTCGCTGCCGGTGCTGTTTGGCCAGCGCTGCGTGGCACCGCTGCTGTTCCGCCTCAGCCAGCGCTATCCGTTACTGAAGCTCGAGCTCCACTACAGCGACCGGCAGGTCAATCTGCTGGAGGAGGGGTTTGATCTTGCGGTGCGTATCGGGAGCCTGGCCGATACCGGGTCGCTGCGGGCCCGGGCGCTGGGAGAGCACGGCATGGTGCTGTGCGCGGCGGCGGAGTACCTGCGCCAGCAGCCAGCGCCGCAGACTATTGCCGGGTTGAACGAGCACCGTACCCTCGGCTATCTGCACAACGGCCAGCTGCAAAAATGGCAACTGTATGACCCGCAGCAGGGCGAAGTGCGCTTCAGTCCGCAGACGTGGCTGATACAGGATGATTTTGCCGCCATCGCGGCGGCAGTGCAGCAGGGGATGGGCATCGCCTGGCTGCCGGACTGGCTGGTGGCGCAGGCGCTTGCCGATGGGACATTGCAGCAGGTGTTGGCGCCCAGCGCTCAGGTGCGTTTCGCCATCCACGCGGTATGGCCGGAGGGGCCGTGGCTGCCGCAAAAAACGCGGGCGGCGATCGATGCCCTGCGGGAAGGGCTACCTCTTACCGCAACACCTGGTTAGCGCAGAGAGAAATAACCGCCATCTATGGCGGCGGAGGTTTTCCGACAGCGTGCAAGCTACCGGCGCGCTTTACGCCATAGCCTCAGCGACGAGGCCGTCCGGCACGGGCGGCACGGCGGTACAACGTGCTGCGGGCGATACCCAGTATCTGCGCCGCCCGGCTGACGTTGCCGTTGACCCTGGCCAGGGTATCGACAATCAACTGCTCATCATGGGCCTGCAATCCCCCGCGCGGCAACGGCGCAGGCGCGGCGCGATACGCCTCCGGCAGCGCGTCGGGCGTCAGCGTGTCGCCCTCATCGGCGAGAGCCAGCATTACCTTCAGGACGCTCTGCAGCTGGCGTACGTTTCCCGGCCACGGCAGCTGGCTGAGGTGAACCAGCAGCGCGTTTGAAAGCGTCACCCGGCGTGAAGCACCGCCCAGGTCGTGCCACAGGGTGGCGATAAAGGTTTCCAGCGCCGGCCACTCGCGCAGCGGAGGCAGCGCCAGGGCGTATTCCCGGAGGCGCCACAGCAGATCTTCACGGAATTCTCCGGCGCTGACCCGCTGGGTCAGGTTGCGGTGGGTGGCGCAGATCAAGGCGAAATTCACCGGCACGCTGCGGCTGGCGCCCAGCGGAGCGACCTCTTTCTCCTGCAGGACGCGCAGGAGGCGGGTCTGCAGCGCCAGCGGCATATCGCCGATCTCATCAAGAAACAGCACCCCGCCGTCAGCCTCGCGGATTTTACCGATATAGCCATTTTTGCTGGCGCCGGTAAACGCCCCCGGCTGGTAGCCGAAGAGCTCGGATTCGATCAGCGATTCCGGAATGGCGGCGCAGTTAATGGCGACAAATTTACCGCTGCGCCAGCGGCTGTGCCGGTGCAACGTGCGGCTGACATACTCTTTGCCGCTGCCGGTTTCTCCTTCAATGCACAGGGCGATGCCGGCGTTGAGCAGCCGCAGCAGCTTTTCGCCTTCGCGCGGACTGGTAAAGGGGAGATGCATGGCCGGCGGGGCGCTTACCGCCACCCGGCGGCGGGTGGGCTCCCGCAGGCGATAGTGGTAGCGGCCCTGCGGCGTGGTCAGCGGCAGCGGGACGCTGACCGCCGTTTGCGTCAGCGTCGGAAAAAGCGAGGCAAAGGTGAGCTGGCCAAACTGCGCCGCGCTCAGGCCGAACTCGCGCATCGCCAGCCGGTTGCCGGCGGTGAGGACGTTGTCGGAAAAGACCAGCAGCAGCTCCTCGACGCTGTCGAGTTTGTCCACCTGCCGGTGCAGGCTCATCAGCCACTGCTCAGGATGCAGACTCTGTTTCACCCACAGATATTCAATTTGCTTTGCCGCCGCTTTTACCCAGCCAAAGGTGTGCTGGTGGGGAAAATTCGCCGGGCCGGAGATATCCAGCACCCCGGCGATGCTTCCGTCCGGTCGCTGGAGCGGCATCGCCGCGCAGTACAGATTCTGGTTGCGGGTAAGAAAGTGCTGACGGCCATCGATCTCGCAGCCATCGTCAATCGCCAGCGCGGTGCCGATGGCGTTGGTCCCGCGCCCGCTTTCACTCCACAGATTGCCGGGAGCCAGCGCCACGCGCTGGGCCTTTTGCAGCGCCTGGGTATCGCCGAGAGTATGCAGCACCAGGCCGTCGGGGTCGGAAAGGATCACCACCGACTGCAGGTCTGCGACCTGGCGCGACAGGGCTTCCACCACCGGCTGCGCCAGCTGCTGCAGGCCGCGGTGGCTGGCGAGCCGGTCCGCCAGCTCGCCGGCGCCGAGGCGGGGAAAATCCTCGGTGGCGGGATCCAGCCCGTAGCGCTGGCAGCGAGACCACGAATCGCTCAGCAGGGGATTCGCATTAACCTCTGGTGCGAGAAGAAAGGGATTGCCTGCCACAGGGCACCTCTGGGTCGATGTTGCTGTGTTGCAATATTGTAGCCATTTGGTTTATTTGGTGTTGCGATTTGCAACACATAAGTGGAAACCCGTGCGACAGTGGCTGACCATCTGCTCGGTTAGTGAAGGCAACGTATTAATAAATAAAAATATTTAAAGAAAATAAAAAACTGGCATAACCCCTGCACAGTGAGAAGCGTTCGGCGGCAAATTTAAAAAATCAATATGCCGCTGCGTCTCAACCCTACAGAAGGAGATTTGCGATGCGTTATGCACATCCTGGCCAGCCCGGCGCCGTGGTTTCATTTAAATCGGCTTACGGCAACTTTATTGACGGTAGATTTGTCGAGCCGCTGAGCGGTGAATTCTTTATGAATACTTCGCCGGTCGACGGCAGCAACATTGCGCAGTTTCCCCGCTCGGATGCCAGAGACATTGACTTCGCCCTCGACGCCGCCCATCGCGCGGCGCCGGCGTGGGGTAAAACCTCAGTGCAACAGCGCTCCAGGCTGCTGCTACAGGTCGCCGATCGTATTGAACAGCATCTGGAATATCTGGCGGTGGCGGAGAGCTGGGACAATGGGAAACCGATCCGCGAAACCCTGAATGCTGACCTGCCGCTGGCGGTGGATCATTTTCGCTACTTCGCCGGCTGCCTGCGCGCTCAGGAGGGAAGCACCGCCGAGATTGACGAAACCACGGTGGCCTATCATTTCCATGAACCGCTGGGGGTGGTCGGGCAGATTATCCCGTGGAACTTCCCGCTGCTGATGGCCGCGTGGAAGCTGGCCCCGGCCCTGGCGGCGGGGAACTGCGTGGTGCTCAAACCGGCGGAACAGACGCCGCTAAGCATTACCCTGCTGCTGGAGCTGATCGGCGATCTGTTCCCGGCCGGGGTGCTTAACGTGGTGCAGGGTTTCGGCAAAGAGGCGGGCGAGGCGCTGGCCACCAGCAAGCGTATCGCCAAGCTGGCGTTTACCGGCTCCACGCCGGTCGGGCGGCATATTCTCGCCTGCGCGGCGGAAAATATTATCCCCTGCACCGTCGAGCTGGGGGGGAAATCGCCCAACATCTACTTCGCCGACGTGATGGACGGAGAAGAGGAATTTATCGAGAAGGCGGTGGAGGGGCTGGTGCTCGGCTTCTTCAACCAGGGTGAGGTCTGTACCTGCCCGTCGCGGGCGCTGATCCATGAATCCATCTATGAGCCCTTTATGGCACGGGTCATGGAGAAGGTGGCGCAGATCCGCCGCGGCGATCCGTTAGATACCGACACCATGATCGGCGCTCAGGCTTCCCGCCAGCAGTTCGACAAGATCCTCTCCTATATTCAGATTGCCCGGGAAGAGGGTGGGCAAATTCTGACCGGAGGCGAGCGGGCGGCTATCGCGCCGGCGCTGGATAATGGTTTTTATATTCAGCCCACGCTGATTAAAGGTCGCAACGATATGCGCTCCTTCCAGGAGGAGATCTTTGGGCCGGTGATCGGGGTGACCACCTTTAAGGACGAAGCGGAAGCGCTGGCTATCGCCAATGAGACCCAGTTTGGTCTCGGCGCCGGGGTGTGGACGCGGGATACCAACCTCGCCTATCGCATGGGTCGCGGCATTAAAGCCGGTCGCGTGTGGACCAACTGCTATCATGTCTACCCGGCGCATGCGGCGTTCGGCGGCTATAAACAGTCCGGCGTCGGGCGGGAAACGCACAAGATGGCGCTGGATGCCTATCAGCAAACCAAAAACCTGCTGGTGAGCTACGGCACCGCGCCGCTGGGCCTGTTCTGAAGTCCATCTCATTTCTGACCGATCCTCAGTCCGCAATCCATTCGGGTTGCGGTATTTTTTTTACTCAAAATAACCATGGCTTTGTTGAATAAATCGAACTTTTGCTGAGTTGAAGGATCAGATCGGCTTTGTTGAATAAATCGAACTTTTGCTGAGTTGAAGGATCAGATCACGTATCTTCCCGACAACGCAGACCGTTCCGTGGCAAAGCAAAAGTTCAAAATCACCAACTGGCCCACCTACAATAAAGCCCTCATCAACCGTGGCTCCATAACTTTCTGGCTGGATGATGAAGCTATTCAGGCCTGGTATGAGTCAGCAACACCTTCTTCACGAGGCAGACCTCAGCGCTATTCTGACCTTGCCATCACGACTGTGCTGGTCATTAAACGCGTG
>NZ_JH414800.1:41175-43965 GCF_000238715.1 Klebsiella sp. 4_1_44FAA | reverse complement strand
ACCCGGCTATGTCACGATGAACTGCGGCGTAAGAAAATCAGCGCGCTTATCCCTCCCCGAAAAGGTGCGGGTTACTGGCCCGGTGAATATGCAGACCGTAACCGTGCAGTGGCTAATCAGCGAATGACCGGGAGTAATGCGCGGTGGAAATGGACAACAGATTACAACCGTCGCTCGATAGCGGAAACGGCGATGTACCGGGTAAAACAGCTGTTCGGGGGTTCACTGACGCTGCGTGACTACGATGGTCAGGTTGCGGAGGCTATGGCCCTGGTACGAGCGCTGAACAAAATGACGAAAGCAGGTATGCCTGAAAGCGTGCGTATTACCTGAAAACACAACCCGCTACGGGGGAGACTTACCCGAAATCTGATTTATTCAACAAAGCCTCATTTCCTTAATATCAAAGAGAGTAATGTCCTTGCTATTCGCTCTGACACTAACTAATCTTATAGCTCTTTTTTGTTTGTCCAGATACTCTAAAAATTTGATGTAATCATTTCGTTTTTTCATATAGTATATTTTCATGTTAATATTCTCTTGCTCTGTTCGATACCATGCCTGCTCTTCATCCCAGAGAGTAATGTCCTCAATATTCATATAGCGGGGATAATGCACCTGAAAGCCATTTCCCAGAAGTATTTCAATACCTCGTTTCATTTTATCAATGTGGGATAAATGTATATCCCTGATATGAATGTCAGTAGACTTTATTTTGCCCCTGTGCTTCATAAATATTTCAGGATGTCCAAAATAACCCATTCCCGATAAAACATGCTCACCTTCAAAATTTAAAAGATCTGGATTAATACCTGCTTCAAACAATCGATCTATTATTTCAATTTCATAATCATAATAACCCGATTTCCACAGTGCGGTTTTACCAACGAAATTTCGGTGGTTGATATCAACACCATTTTTAATCAACCAGTTCACTTCATCAACGCTTGTAGCTTCAAATAAAAGAGTCTGGTCAAGCATCCCCCTATGTGTAGAAAGTGGTAAAACCTCTGGCTCTAACTCTAACCATTCTGTTCTTATCATAATTAATCCTGCAAAAATATTATCGTTTTCTTTTATTTAGCGCGAAAAAAGATAATATTCAAATAAATTACAGATTTATATTTATAATAATTAAAGCCGCAAATTTCTAACTTTTACAACTTCGTGAGTAATTTCTTTCTCTATAACTCTCATTTCATACTGAGCTTTAAAAATTGTATAGATTTCTTCTGCTTTTTCTTGATTGTTGTCAATATAGTTCACGAGAGAGTTTAGCTCTCTGATAACAGCCTCCTTATTGTTCAATCGCTGCAACAAAGTACTTGTAAGGCATTTGTATACAGAACTGAACATCGTCATAATGTTGTCTATGTTACGATTAGAGCGAATGTATAGCTGTCTTGGGTAGAAATACTTTAAATGATAGCCAACAAAAAGCAGGTATAGCTGGTATGAGAAACTTTTATCGCCTGGCTGGTATCTTTTTGAGATATACTTATCGACAATAATGATAAGTTGCTCTTCTAGAGTAAACTCTAGATTGATGATGTTTTTGTCCATAAAATGCATCCTTGCATAATGAAATAGTCTTCCTGACCATATGTTTATATTTATCTCATTTATTTAACTTGTCAATAGGTGTAACCTATCAACTATTATTTTTTATTAAATGGTCTATTCAATTGTTCCATAGTGAGACCATGTCTGTAAGCATTATACTGCCAATAGCTAAATTGCTCTTTGTATCTATTGTTCTGTTTTTTCAACATTTCGTTTTCGGCTTTAAGGTTTATTATTTGTTGTGCCGCAATAGTTAAGTTAGCTGGTTTCTTTAGACCAGATTTTTTCAAATTGGACAAACTTTTCTTTATTCTATATGCTTCAACAACTTCATCATGAGCACTTAAAGATTGCCTTGTGATAGTTCTGTTTAGATTCTTATACACTGATTCACATAAATCACTCCATGTGATTTTACCGTCCCAAGTCAGTATAATGTGTTTAATTGCTTTTATTTCACTCCTGTTCAAATGTTTTGCCATAAGTATCTCCTGTTTTAATTATTCAAAAGCTTATTAATTCTTTCCAAATTTTTTTCATGGTGTTGCAACCATTTGTCTGCACCATAATCACCATTTTCATAAGCGATCTGAGTTATTCTCTTTAATTGCATTACTTTCTCTCGGACAGATTGCAGCCTAATTCTATCTACTGAGTTAAAGTCCGGTGTTTCATTATCACATTCAATAAGATGATTAATTTTTGTACAAGGCTTGATTAAATAGTTATGTACACAGTAACCAAATTCAGTTAAGTGTATTGCACCTTGATTAAGGTTATCAAAATCAATTGTCAATTCATTTGTGGGTATTGACTCCCTTTGACAGTAATTACTCCTAGGCTTTGTTGAATAAATCAGATTTCGGGTAAGTCTCCCCCGTAGCGGGTTGTGTTTTCAGGTAATACGCACGCTTTCAGGCATACCTGCTTTCGTCATTTTGTTCAGCGCTCGTACCAGGGCCATAGCCTCCGCAACCTGACCATCGTAGTCACGCAGCGTCAGTGAACCCCCGAACAGCTGTTTTACCCGGTACATCGCCGTTTCCGCTATCGAGCGACGGTTGTAATCTGTTGTCCATTTCCACCGCGCATTACTCCCGGTCATTCGCTGATTAGCCACTGCACGGTTACGGTCTGCATATTCACCGGGCCAGTAACCCGCACCTTTTCGGGGAGGGATAAGCGCGCTGATTTTCTTACGCCGCAGTTCATCGTGACATAGCCGGT
>NZ_JH414800.1:38137-40948 GCF_000238715.1 Klebsiella sp. 4_1_44FAA | reverse complement strand
GGCGATTTCACCCCGGGTGAACGTTTTGAAACTGACATTTAACCGACTTTTGCGCGCTTGCTGACACTGGTGTAATCCGGGCAGCGCAACGGAACATTCATCAGTGTAAAAATGGAATCAATAAAACCCTGTGCAGCCCGCAGGGTCAACCTGAACACGCGTTTAATGACCAGCACAGTCGTGATGGCAAGGTCAGAATAGCGCTGAGGTCTGCCTCGTGAAGAAGGTGTTGCTGACTCATACCAGGCCTGAATAGCTTCATCATCCAGCCAGAAAGTTATGGAGCCACGGTTGATGAGGGCTTTATTGTAGGTGGGCCAGTTGGTGATTTTGAACTTTTGCTTTGCCACGGAACGGTCTGCGTTGTCGGGAAGATACGTGATCTGATCCTTCAACTCAGCAAAAGTTCGATTTATTCAACAAAGCCAGGAAATGATTGAAAGACTTCGATTAATGAAACCAGAATTGTATATTGTTAAGTAATCTAATTTTTGTTTGATTTTCCCAACGGATAGCATCATACTTATAGCTCATTTGGTTTATAAGAGAACAACCTCATGGCTTATGGAAAAAATCCCTTCTCAAAATCACCACTCCCAACAGGTGATTTTAAAACCTCTCAAAAAAGACTTACCGCAGAGATAAAAGAAGTCGAAGGTAAAAAAGTCATTTTTATCTACTATGAAGGGACTAATGATGTTTATGATGGTCCAGAAGCGACTCAATACACTACACTTGAAGATGCACAAGGTTTCTGTAACAATTATAATAAACAGCTAAATATTTAATGAATATTCAAATAAAAGCCCCTACTATTAGGGGCTTTAAAGCAATATGGCTTTCTATTGTTGTATTTCTTTCCAGATACCATCAGCTTTCACAAGCTTAACAGGCTTTGTCTGTTTCATATTGCTAATCGAGGCATCGACAATGCAGTTATAAACATTGTTTGCTTCTTCTGTGCAACTTACTTTCTTCACATAATCGATTCTTAAAAGATCTTTTTCGGGAATACTTGAGTTCAGAGCTTTCATACTTGCATTTGACCTGTCTACAACACTTTTAAAAACATTAAATATATCTTTTTCAGAAGGTTCTGAATTACAGGCTGTTAATAGAAAAGTAGAAAGGATAACTGCGAGAATTGAGTATGTTTTCATTTTCTTGTCCAGGAAACGATTAATTAAGAATGCCAGATTTTGTATTGTTATTATCAGTAGAGAATGTCCATTTGCTTACGGTTTCTCCATTGAAGTCGATTTCGAGAGTTTTAGACTGAGTCTGGGAACCGCCAGTTAGCAAACCAACAACAGGGATAAAAGTCGAGGCATTGAACTGATTGTTATACATGAAATATCTCCATTGCTCGTTGCCATCGTCAAGAGTCGTTCTGGTATCAGGCTCACCAAGTTGAGCAACTAGCTCTGCCTTAGTTGTTTTGTTTTTAATTATTTTTGATTGTAGACTCTGTGCCGTTTCATTTTTGATTTTTTGGTTGCCGGATGTAGAACAGCCAGAAATTGAAAATATTGCAATAAAAAATGATGTAACAATAAATTTATTCATTTTATCTTCCTTATTATATTTGGACAGGGTTAGCTTTTATGTGTGAAAACGGCTCTGTGTGCAAATTTCTTACGTAAAAAAAATCTTAAAGAAATTGCTGACGCAAAATAGATAACGACAGTTAATATAAAATTTTGACTGATAGCGAATATAAGAAAAGCAATCGCTAACAGCACAATTCCTATTAGTAAAGCTAACCAGGCTGAAACGGCTCCATATCTAATAGTTGAATGACAGCCAGTGCAGACACGGACACCAAACGGACTCTCCTGAAAGCAGAACGGGCACTTAATTGTTTCGTTTTTCATAGCAACCCCAGGGTGGAAGATTTACTGCTGTTTGTAGGGATTCTCGATGACCGACTCGCTTTAGTAAAATTGCTTGTACCGATCGATGATTGTTACTTGATAGTTATTGTCTATCATAGATAGATTATCGATCTGTAATAACGATCAATATTTTCTTGACTAAACACAAATTTATTACTAAGCAATTGAGTTAGGTTACGAAAGGTGTTTACAACTAGCTGTCTATAAACGAATTTTTCTTGTAGGTTTCAGATGATGTGTTGAATAGACTTCTGAGAAGTTTGTAGGAACATTGTGGAGGATGCTCTTTCCATATTTTCTGAGAAGCTCTATGAGCCGTTGTAAAAAGGGAATCCAGCCGGTGAGCCTGAGATGCTTTTGCTGTTTGGCTGCATTCTTTTGAAGGATCTTTTCTACGATTTCGTTCCGTTTGTCTTCTCTGAGCCGTAGTTCCAGTTCTGCAATTTTTTTACCGATACTTTCCTTTCTCTCAGCGGTTTTCAAAACTATTGCAGGAGCAGGAGCAGGAGCAGGAGCAGGAGCAGGGATAACTCCCTTTGTTGTTCGCAGAGCTTCTAAGTGATCTGGGTTGTAGTTAAGCTGCTTTTGAAGATTTACGGCTTTGTTGAATAAATCAGATTTCGGGTAAGTCTCCCCCGTAGCGGGTTGTGTTTTCAGGCAATACGCACGCTTTCAGGCATACCTGCTTTCGTCATTTTGTTCAGCGCTCGTACCAGGGCCATAGCCTCCGCAACCTGACCATCGTAGTCACGCAGCGTCAGTGAACCCCCGAACAGCTGTTTTACCCGGTACATCGCCGTTTCCGCTATCGAGCGACGGTTGTAATCTGTTGTCCATTTCCACCGCGCATTACTCCCGGTCATTCGCTGATTAGCCACTGCACGGTTACGGTCTGCATATTCACCGGGCCAGTAAC